>JAKFYK010000086.1 GCA_021730905.1 Betaproteobacteria bacterium
GTATTTTCCTCCTGCAGCTATCGTAGCACGCGAATGGGTGGTCCCAGCGCGGGCACCCTGTATCGCCGCGGTTTGTGTTATTTTTACGCCTGTTCTGAAAGACCATCACCGTGGCCGACCACGCCCCCGCCCTGCGCACCGAGTTGTATCCCGAAACCGAGCCATACGAGGCCGGCATGCTGGCGCTCGACGGTTTGCATCATATGTACTGGGAAGCATGCGGCAACCCCAGCGGCAAGCCGGTGGTATTCCTGCACGGTGGCCCCGGCGCGGGCGCATCCCCCGCACACCGGCGTTTCTTCGACCCGAAGCATTACCGCATCATTATCTTCGATCAGCGCGGCGCAGGCCGCTCAACGCCGCTGGGCGAATTAAGGGACAACACCACGCCGCATCTGATCGCGGATATGGAGACGTTGCGCCAGCATCTGAACATCGAGCGCTGGCTGGTGTTCGGCGGCTCGTGGGGCAGCACGCTGGCCATTGCCTACGCCGAAGCACATTCGCATCGCTGCGCAGGATTGATTCTGCGCGGCATATTTCTGTGCCGCAAAAGCGAGATCGACTGGTTTTTATATGACCTCAAAAACCTGTTCCCGGAAGCGTGGCATACCTTCGCCGGCGTCATTCCCGAACGCGAGCGCAGCGATCTGCTCAAGGCGTATTACAAACGCCTCACCAACCCCGACCCGGCAATACACATGCCCGCCGCGCGCGCGTGGGGCCGCTACGAAGGTTCGTGTTCGACCCTGTTGCCCAGTCCGGAAACCGTCGCCTATTTTGGCGGCGACGTGGTGGCGCTGGGGCTGGCACGCATCGAAGCACATTACTTCACGCACGATATTTTTCTGCCGATCAATTCACTGCTGGACTATGTGAGCCGCATCCGCAGTATTCCCGGCGTGATCGTGCAGGGCCGCTACGACGCCGTGTGTCCGATGGTCAGCGCCGACGATCTGCGCAGGGCATGGCCGGAAGCCGAATACATCATCGTGCCGGACGCAGGCCACTCCGCGTGGGAACCCGGCATTTGCAAACAACTCGTCGCCGCCTGCGAAAAGTTCAAACACCTCTAATGCAAACCGGGAGCATCCATTGAAACTGGTCACTTTTTCAGAATCTGCGCGCAAGCCTGCCAAAACCGGCGTGATCGGCACCGATGGTGGTGTGATCGACATCGCGCGCGCTGCCAAATCGGCACGTGTAGCATTGTCGTTCGACGCCGGCGATATGATTTCGCTGGTGGCGTCCGGCAAAAAGGGGCTGGCGGCGATCAACAAAGCCATCGCCAAGGTCAAGACCAGCCATCACTCACTCGCCAAGGTTAAATTGCACGCGCCGATTCCGCGTCCGCGCAAAAACGTATTCTGCGTCGGCTGGAATTATCTCGATCACTTCAACGAAGGCGCGCAGGCACGCCCGCACGTGCAGGAAATGCCAACACATCCGGCATTTTTCAGCAAGCAGCCGCTGACGGTGAACAGCCCTTATGGCAACGTGCCAGCACACGGCGGCGTCACCGAAAAACTCGACTGGGAAGTGGAACTCGCGCTGGTGATTGGCTCCGGCGGCACAAATATCACTGAAGCCCACGCCATGAAGCACGTGTTCGGCTACATGGTCGCCAACGACGTGTCCGCGCGCGAAGTGCAACGCCATCACGGCCAGCAGTGGTTTCGCGGCAAGAGCCTCGACGGACATCTGCCGATGGGACCGTGGATCGTTACCGCTGCTGACGTGCGCGATCCGAACAATCTGAATCTGCAATGTCGCGTGAACGGTGTGGTCAAGCAAAGCTCGAACACGCAACATCTTTACTTCAAGCTGCCGCGCATCATCGCCGAGCTGTCGGCGGGCATCACGCTGGAAGCCGGCGACATTATCCTCACCGGCACGCCGTCGGGCGTGGGTCACGCGCGCACGCCGCCGGAATTCATGAAGCCCGGCGACATCATGGAAACCGAAGTCGAAAGCATCGGCCTGTTGCGTAACAAAATAGTGCGCTAGGCACCAAGAGTCCGCACGTGGCGGATTCGCTGGACGGTTTGATTTTTGTGGCGCTATACTGAGCACAGAGTCAGACAGGGTTCCCAGCAACCACATTGCTCTACGCCGAGACGCTCAAGCTCGTCAGTCGGCTGCCGCAACGGCAGCCAGCGGCTACGTTACCTTCGCGTCTGGACGAGTTGTTCGACAAGCTGCATACCTGCCGCGGCCCCGCCGAGGCTACCCGCATCGAAGATGCGATCTGGGACGTGTGGATGTATGACGATCACGAGGGCGCCGAGCTTGCGCTGGAGCGCGCCACCGCCGACATCGCCGCGCGGCGCTACGACATCGCCGAGACGCGCCTTGCCATCCTGCTCCGGCGCCGCCCGGACTGGGCCGAAGCCTGGAACAAGCGCGCAACCCTCTGTTACGTGCTGGAACGCGACGACGAAAGTGTCGCGGCCATACACCGCACGCTCGAAATCGAACCGCGGCATTTCGGCGCGATGTGCGGCCTCGGAGAAATCCTGCGCTCCCACGGCAACATCGAAGCCGCCTGCCTCGCGTTCAGCATGGCGCTGCGCGTGCATCCGCTGCTTGGCGGCATAAGAGAAATCATGCAGGAACTGTTGCAGGGCAACGGAACACGTCACTAGCGCACGCCCTGCCGGCAACGCACGAAAACCGGAATTGCGCTGCCACGCATTGCGAAGGCGGGTATTATCAGCAAAGCACAATCACCTGAATCCCTTTCCACCTTAACATAAAATCTCTTTATAAACAAATACTTATAATACTCCTATGGATACCGCCACCAATACAAAGATTACCGTCATTCCCACCGGTGCAGCACTCGCCGCCGATGTCGTCGGCGTCGATTTGTCGCAGCCTATTCCGCCGGAAATCTACGCGCAAATCCGCAAAGCCTGGAACGATCACCTGGTGCTGCGTTTTCGCGGGCAACAACTCGATGATCCGCAGTTCCTGAATTTCGCGCGGCTGTTCGGCGAACTCGACAAGGCGCCGATCCACGCCGGCAAGGACGTGGTAAACCACCATCCCGAGATTACCGTGATGTCCAACATCAAGGTCAACGGCAAATCCATTGGCAACCTCGGCCACTACGAAGCGGTGTGGCACACCGACATGAGCTACAACGACCTGTGCCCGATCGGCAGCGCGCTGTATGCGATTGAAGTGCCGCCGGTCGGTGGCAACACCGGCTTCGCCAATATGTATCGCGCGTACGACACGCTACCGGCAGAACTGAAGCGCGAGGTCATGGGCAAGACCTGCCGCCATGATTCCAGCCGCAACAGCGCGGGCGAGCTGCGCAAGGGCTTCAAGGAAACCACCGACCCGCGCGAGGCGCCGGGCGCGATACACCCGATCATCCGCACCCATCCCGAGACCCGGCGCAATGCGTTATTTCTCGGCCGCCGCCAGTCCGCCTACATCATCGGCCTGCCGCTGAACGAAAGCGAAGATTTACTCAACCGCCTGTGGGCGCACGCCACGCAGAAAGAATTTGAGTGGTATCAGGTGTGGAAAGTCGGCGACCTCATCCTGTGGGACAACCGCTCGGCGATGCACCGGCGCGATTCGTTTGATCCGGAATCGCGGCGACTGATGCACAGGACGCAGATCAAGGGCGACAAGCCGTTTTTTGATGCGGCGACGTTGGTGGCTTGAAACACCAATACTTATGCGCCGCCCGCCCGTCTTCGATCAAGTCGCTTTTCACGCCCATTTTATTGGGGTGTTAACCATCACACTTTCACTTAAATAATTGTTTTTAGAATGAATTATTTTAGTTTTGCAAGAATGTTATTCATCGCGCCGGGATGTTATACGGCGTTTATGTCGTATAAAACTAGTTAGGCTGCGAGCTGCGTCCGATCTCCACGAAGTCATGACCGCATTGAAAGTGGCTGTCTTCGTCATTGCCGGTGTGATAGCAACGCCAATACTCGCGCTTGGTGTCTTCGAGCTGCGGAAGGGCTACTGGGATTCAGAGGTAAAGCGGCTATGCGCAGTGGATGGCGGGTTGACCGTATATGAAGTCGCTGAGATGCCTCGGGTCGAATACGAACTGCTCCGGGACTCTTTTGGGCATTACGTAGTTCGACCGCAACAATACTCTGGGGCTGCTCCAGTGGTGAGGCGGATAACCAAGAAGTCCATCAACGAATGGAACCCCGAGGTGTGGAGACTTGAGCAGTCCGCGATTAGGCGATCGGATGGTAGGACGATCGCCAGGCACGTAGACTATTCTCGAGTCGGTGGAGATTTAATTTCTTTTCACCCTTCATCATTCTCATGTCCAGGTAGTCCGGCATTGCGGGTCGAGGACATAGTTAAGGTTAAGAATTAGCACCCAATGGACCGACCGCGGCCTAACAGTACAGTGCATCGGACGCGCACAACAGCTCTGCGCGCTGATGACTGCGAACGTTAAACAACGCTTTCCCCACCAATTGTAATAACGTGTAACCCCCCGCCTCCCTGTAACACTCCGTTACACCTTCCGTACAACCGCTTACAACCTCGCCCCGCCAGCCGTAGTCAACCACCCTACCGCGGCGTTATTGTTGTCACGGGCGCGCAGTTTTGCCCCGGTCAACCTAACGGAGGTGCAACATGAAAACGACTCTCAAGACATTGGCAGCGGCATCGGTTCTGGCGGTGGCAACCCTGGGCACGGCGCAAGCCGACGGCCCGCGCGGTTATGGCTATGTCACGGTGCAGCCCGGCTACGGCGTACGCCATCACCCGCTGGAAGGTCTGCGTGAAATCAATGCGCGCCAGAACGAGCAGCGCGCGCGCATCGACCACGGTTTCCGCGCAGGCGTCATCACGCGCTTCGAGTTCCGCCGCCTGATGGCCGAACAGAACGACATACAAGGCATGGAGCGTGCGTTCGTGTCGGATGGCTTCCTGCACCCGCGCGAGCGCATGGAACTGCACCGCCGGCTGGACGCCGCGTCGCGGCACATTGTGTTCGAAGCGCGCGATCATCAACGCCGGTTCTGATCTCCCGGCTACAGCGGCTTCGGCCCTTCACCCGCCCGCGGGTGAAGGGCTTTTGTTTTTCTACTGCGGTTTGAAGCCGATATCGCGCGCGAGCCTGCCCCACTTGTCAAAGTCGTCACGCAGGGTTTTCGTGAAGAACTCGGGCGGCTCGATGTGCAAATCAAGACCGAGCGTCGAGGCCTTGTCGCGTATGTCAGGCGTGTTCATGGCGGCGTTCATTTCACGGTTCAAAAAGGCGACGACGGGTTTGGGCATGCCGGCAGGACCGATGGCCCCGAACCAGCCGCCGGAGGTGAAGCCCGGAACCCCCGCCTCGCTCAGTGTCGGAAACTGCGGATAGTTGGGCGCGCGGGTCTCGCGCGCCACGCCGAGGATGCGCAAGCGCCCCGACATTGCATGCGGCTGCACGGTAATGAAGGCGCCCAGTACGGCATCAATGCGCCCGCCGATAAGATCGATGACGCTCAAACCCGCGTTCTTGAACGGCACATGAAAATAGGTGAAGCCCGCTTCCTTGCGCAACAACTCGGTCGCAAAATGCAGGAAAGCCCCTTCGCCGTTGGTGCCGAACGACACCTTGCCCGGATTGGCCCTGGCGTGGGCGATCAGGTCGCGCGCGGTTTTGTGCGGCGCGTTGGCGTGCACCGCCAGCGCGAGGTAGTTCGACACCATCAGCGATATCGGCGCAAAATTCTTGAGGCTGTCGAATGCCACTTTTTTGTAGGCCAGCGGCACGATCACCATATTGCCGCCCTGCCCGCAGCCGATGGTGTAACCGTCGGTCGGCGCCTGTGCGATGAATTGCAAACCGATCTGGCCGACCGCGCCGGGCCGGTTGTCCATCACGAACGCGTAGCCGGTTTTCTCCATGAACTTGTGGCCGATCAGCCGCAGCATGGTGTCGCAGGTGTCGCCCGTGGTGCCGGGAATGATGACGCGTATGCTCTTGGCGGGATAGCCGGCCATCGCGGCAGGCGTGGGCTTCTGCGCCAGCGCTTCGCCACCCAACAGTAACAGACCGGCTAAAACCCCGTAGACACGAAGGTGACTTGCGCGCATGACAACCTCCTTCCGAACGGTTGCATCAAGCGCCGCGTTACTGCGGCTTGAAACCGATGTCCTTTGCCAGCTTGCCCCACAACGCAAAATCGCGGCGGATGACGTCGGTAAAATATTCGGGTGTTTCGGTGTGGATCTCCAGCCCGAAAGCGGTCAGCTTCTCGCGCACGTCCGGCAGTTTCATCGCCGCATTCATTTCGCGGTTGAGCAGGCTGACCACTTCTTTCGACACGCCAGACGGCGCGATAAAGCCGAACCAGCCGCCCGAGGTGTAGCCGGGCACCGTTTCGGCGATGGTCGGGTAGTCAGGATAATTAGGCGCGCGCGTTGCCCTGGCCACGCCCAGTATCTTCAGCCGGCCCGACACGGCATGCGGCTGCACCGAAATGAACGAGCCCAGCGTCGCATCGATGCGCCCGCCCATCATGTCGGTAAAAATCGCCGACGTGCTCTTGAATGGCACATGCAAGTAGGTGAAGCCGGCCTCTTTGC
Source organism: Betaproteobacteria bacterium (assembly GCA_021730905.1). Lineage (GTDB taxonomy): Bacteria > Pseudomonadota > Gammaproteobacteria > Burkholderiales > SG8-41 > UBA5216. The sequence goes on from JAKFYK010000086.1 coordinate 6,574, forward strand.
GAAACAACTCGGTCGCAAAATGCAGGAACGCGCCTTCGCCGGTAGTGCCAAACGTCAGCTTGCCCGGATTCGCCTTGGCATAGGCAATCAGATCACGCACGTTCCTGAACGGCACGCTGGGATGCACCGCCAGCGCCAGAAAATTCGACGCCATCAGCGCAATGGGGGCGAAATCTTTTTGCGTGTCGTACGCAACTTTCTTGTAGGCGATCGGCACCACGACCATGTTGCCACCCTGCCCGCAGCCGATGGTGTAGCCGTCAGTCGGCGCCTGCGCGATCATTTGCAGACCGAGTTGCCCGCCGGCGCCGGGACGGTTATCAATCGCGAACTGCTGCCCCAGTTTTTCGGCTACCTTATAGCCGACCAGACGCGACAACACATCGCAAGAGTCGCCCGCCGCCGCCGGAATAATGACGCGTATGGTTTTGGCAGGATAGGCCTGCGCCAAAGTACCGCCCGAAATCGCCAGACCCGCCAGCGCAAGCGCGCACCGCTCCCACAGTGACCCGTGTGCCATGAAACGCCCTCTCCCCTTGGCTCCTTAGTTACTTGCCGTCGTTCTTGTCTTTTTTGGTAGCAGCACTGAACGACGCCAGCGCCGCTTTCTGCATTTCCAGCGTTTTCACCGTCATCTGGATGAAGCCGATGTTCATGGTGAGCCAGGTTTCCACGCCTTTGAGTTCGGCGATTTTCTTTTCGATATCCTCGACGTTGGCGGTGGGCATGAACATGCCGGGAACCGGAAACGACATCGGGTTCCACATTTTCTGCATGAACTCCATGAAATCCTTGGGCAGATCCGGCGTAGACATGGCGCACTCCCGCGCCGCGCGAATGGCGGCGGAATAGGCCATACTATATAGCGAAACCGCACCGGAGTACGTCGCGGGCCCCAGCCACGCTGCAACTGCGCGGGCGACTACTCCGCGCGGCGGATGGTGGCGATATTGACTGGCAGTGAGGCCAGCGGCTCGGAGAGGTTGACCGCCGCATCCGGCTGCGGCGCGACGGGCTCGCCGGCAGCGCCGGATTTGGCAGGGATAATCATCTGCACCCGTCCGCCCGGCGCCGGTTGCACGGCAGGCGCTTGCGACGCGCGCCCGCCGCGATCGGTCTTCGGCAGACCCATGATGGCGTCGAGCCGGTCTTTCTCGTTCAGCACCTTGTGCGTGTACGAGGCGTCGCGGTCAGGCAGCGCGCCGGCATAGGTCTGCATAGCGGTAAACAGGTTGCCCGACGACGCCTGCAGGTATTCGCGGATAATCTTCGCGCCAACAGTGATATTCGTGCGCGGCTCGAACACCGCCTGTTCGCCGCCGAATTCGGTGAATTTTTCCTGATGAAAGTGCGGGATGATCTGCATCAAGCCCTTGGCGCCGGCAACGCTTTCGGCGATAGGGTTAAAGCTCGATTCCACCGCGATCACCGCCACCAGCAGCATGGGATCCACGTTGTACTGGCGGCCCACCGCGTGCGCGGTTCGAACCAGATCAAGCACCACTTGCCGCGAAACGAAGTACTTGCGCGCCATGTATTCCGCCACCACCGCATAGCGGCGGTCTTCGGGCAACACCAAACGCGCATTTGCGGCTGTTTTAACCATGCTGCTGGCAGGCGTCTCGGCAACCGAGGCATCGGCGCCGGGTGCGCTGGATACCTCAGACGAGCCGAGGCGGAACTCCAGCGCAAACGGCAGGGCTGCCACGGCTAGGGCCATGACGACCGGAACGAAACTCAGTTGCTGCGTCCACGCGCCGGCGGCTATCCGCTCTCGTGCGTATTCGATGATCGATTTTGCGTACATGCAAAACCTCCTTGGTCAGCCGGACTCTAGCGGACCGGTGTGGTTACCTTGGAATGCTCGGTAGGTAACGTTGCTCCCTTGTGGTTCGATCGCCCCAAAACCACAATCTATAGTGGCTATTATGGGGACTCCAAAAAAGTGGGGCAATTCTAGTGACGGACTAGCGCGTGCGCAACCCCAAATCTCTGGTCATGTAACAACGGTGTACATTCTCGCACAGGATATATTGCAACGCAATATAATATAAATATTTGTTTTAATTGTATTATTTATATTACTTTATTATTTATAACTACTTATAGCTGCATCGCAATATGATGAAATCTATTTGGCTGACTGTCACAATGTCAGCGCCCACTAATTTATTATTCATTTAAAAACAAGTACTTATAAATATAGGCTTATGTGACAAGGACTTAGCCTGCATCAGCCGCATGACGCAGCTCCCACGCTGCGAGCGCTACTTCGTAACGAGCCAGAGCTTCCCAATAGAGGTCATACACGCACGGCGAACAGCCGCTATCGCAGCATCCCGTGTAATCGTCCTGGTCTGGCGGCACCGGTTTCGGGTCCGGCGAAGCGCCGGATGTCACTTCGGCATCCATGTCAGCGCGCACTGGCCGGATGATCGGGAAAGCGGCGGCGGAATTCTGCCAGCAACTCGTCGGCATCGGCCTGACGGCCATCGCGCTTGAACTCGGCCAGCCGCTCCAGCCATTTTTCCGACGGCTGATCTTCCAGACCGCGCCACAGCAGCGCGCGCTTCTCCATCAGGCGCAGCGCTGGTTTGGCTACAGGCGCGGGCGCGGGCTTGGCCGGCGGTGGCGGTGGCGGCGTTGCTGCAGCGCGGCCTTCGGCTATCGACGGCGCGGATTGCGCCAGAACATCCTCGGCGGGCGCAGCACGGCGCGGCGCGGCAGCGACTTTGGCAGGTGGCGCTGGTGCGGCGGCGGCTGGCGCATCCTGCATCGCGCCGCGCGTCACGTTGCGATCGGCTTCACTGCGCTGGCGGCCATCCACAGCATCGCGGCTGGCCTGCGCTGGCGCCGGTGACGTCACCGGCGCTTCACGTTCACTGGCTGCGGGGAACGGATCCGGCCGCCGCGTACCCGAAGCCAATCCCCCGAAGGTCGCGCCGGGCGCCGGTTCTGCGCCACGTACGCCGGCTGCCGGCCCGTACGGACGATCCAGCGTACCTGCTTGCATCTCCCTGCGCGCCTGCGGCGCTGCAGCCGTTTCGCTCGCGGGTCCCTGCTCGCGCGCCGCGCCGCCGACAGGTTGATCTTTGCGCGCAGCACTGGCTATCGCGGCTGCGCTGTCTGCTGCAGCTTCCAATTTTTCAGTACGCTGTTTCTTCGCAAGCTCGCCGTAGGCTTCGGGCGTGGGCGTCGCCTTTGCCACCCGATCCGCATCAACCCGCTTCTCTTCTGCAACCTTTGGTTTGGCGGGCGCGTCATTGCGCAGCTTCGCATCCGGTTTTTCAGATGACGCGGCAGGCGGTTCGGCTGCGGGCGCGGCAGCAGGTGCCGGCGCTTTAGGTAATTGACTCGTAGCCGCGGGCGGCTGCGACAACTCGTCTCCCTTCTCCTGATGCAGGGTCATCACCAGGCTCACGCTCAACACCATCACCGCCGCGATCGACACCGGCACATACCAGTTGCGCTTCGCGCGCACCGGTGGGATCGATGTCTGCCCGCCGCCGCCCACAACTTGCGGGCGCGCGCTGACTTCCCGCCGTGCCGCCGCGAGTATCGCCGCATCCAGCGCTGCCGGCGGTTCCTCGCCCGACGCGGCCTCGTACAGGCGCGCCAGCCGCGGATCGCGCTCCAGGCCGTCGTTGTGGTTATCGTTCACTGACACGTTGCCAGTCCTTGTCTGATCTTCGCCATGGCATAGCGCAGCCGGCTTTTCGCCGTCTCGCGCGTGACGCCAGTGGCATCGGCAATTTCTTCCACGCTCATGCCGCCTTCGTACTGCATCACAAATGCCTCGCGCTGCGGTTCCGGCAGCATGCCGAGCAATTCCAGCAACTTCGCCGCCTGCTGCTTGATATCCAGATGACGCTCCGGCTCGTCGCGCGGCGCGGCCTGCGGCTCGGCTATCACTGGCGCATCCTCGCTGTCATCATCAAAAGACACCATCGTCGCCTGCCCATGTTTGCGATAGTGATCGATCAGCCGGTTATGCGCGAGCTTGTAGATATAAGTGGTGAATTTCGCCTGAACGGTGTAGCTCGCGCGCGCGCGAATCAGATTCATCCACACATCCTGAAACAGCTCGTCGGCCACGCCCGCATCGCGGCACTGCCGCAGCATGTAACGGTAAACCGCGCCCTTGTGGCGTCGATACAGCGTATCAAACGCGCCCGCGTCGCCGTCGCGATAGGCAATCATGAGCTGTTCGTCGCTGGCGGCGGCATCCGTAACCATAACGGATGCGAGTATGCAGAAGCCGTTGCACTCGCGCAACGGCGACGCGGCGTGAACGCGAGAGCCAGCTTTTGCCCGTTCACGCGTTCACCCGTTCACTCATTCAGCGGGGGTCAGGCACAAACTGCCCCGGAAACGGCGTCGGCTGCGTCGGCCGCGCAACCACCGGCGGCTGATAGATCACGCCCTGCGCCAGCAGATTCTCGTAGGTGTCGTAGTGGATGGTGATGATTTCCGCCGGCGACGACGTGGCGCGCTCGAAGTTAGTGTAAGTAATATGCGATTCTTCGATGCGGCCATGGCCGGTGCCCAGCTTGGCGGCTTGCCGCGGCGGGCGCGCAATCTCGCTGCGGCCGATGGCGCGATCTTCCATCGCACCGGAAGGCGCGCCTGCCGATGATTGCGCTTCCGCAGGCGCGGCGCGCGTGGCGGGTGCTTCTTCCGAGCGCGCGCTGTCCAGCGACGAACTGCTGCCAGAGCTTTCATTCGAAGACGGCCATGGCGAATCCGAACGCGAATAAGGACGGGGCCACGGACGCACCGGCGGATCGATCCTCACCGGCGGCTCGTACTTACGAAACACCGCGACGCCGATCACGCCCACGTTGTGCGGACGGCCGGTGCGCGCGGCATACGAATTCTGATGCTGGGTAAAATAAAACGCCGCGATGCGATCCATGCTCTTGCGCCAGCCGCGAATATCGAACGCCTGATAGTTGCCCAGTACATAGCCGGTCTGCTCCCAGTTCGCCGTCTCTCCCGACACCGCGTTCACGCCATCGACCGACACCACCGACAGAATTTCCTGACGGCTGCGATTCGCCACGCGTATCTGATATTCGTTGCCCGGCTTGCCCACCACGTAATAGCGCCCGTTGTGCTGATGAATCGGCAGCGTGCGGTTTTCCATACGGTCATACACCGTCACATCGGCGAGATTGCCCACCGCACCCGCCGCGCTGGAGAATCCAGCTAGTATTGATAAATATATGATTTTATTACGTAATTTCATGACGCGCTCCTGTAAGTTTTCGCATCGCTGCGATGCTGGAGGTGTAAACGGTGGAGCGCGGATAAAGGGGTTAAACCTTTGTTGGGAATGCGCAAAACTGACGGGTTTGCCCAACCTATTCCGGACGCGTCTGGTTTGTTAATCTATTGATTGGACAGGAGAGCAGATGCGCAACTCAGCAGTTAAGCTCAAATACGTCGCCCCAGTATTGCAAGTTGAGAACCTGCAGCGCTCGCTTGCGTACTACCGCAATCAACTCGGCTTTGAACTGGAGTTCGACTACGAGGGCTTCTATGCCAGTGTTATTCGTGACGGCTGCCGTGTCCATCTGAACTGTGCTGCACCGCCCAAGCGCGATCAAAAAGCATTCGAGGCTGAGGAACATTTGGATGCCTGTTTTGGTGTGGATGATGCCGAGGCTCTTGCAAATGCATTTGCATCGTCCGGCGCAGAATTCTCTGTTCGGCTTCGGAGCATGCCCTATGGCAGGGAATGCTATATCCGAGATCCGGACGGCTATATTCTTGGCTTCGTAGAACCAGCCGACACGCCATGAACTACACCGGCCGTTGCCATTGCAGCCAGATCAAATTTGAAGTGGAAGGCACGCTCGACAGTGTGATGGAATGCAACTGCTCGATCTGCTCAGGCAGGGTGCGCTGCGCTGGTTTGAGCCGCGCGAGAAGCTAAAGCTGCTGACGCCGGAGGCGAATCTCTCCACTTACACCTCCGAAAACCGGCGCGGCGATTGCGGCGATCAACGCGCGCTGCATCGACGGCGTGGATGTTTCCGCGCTCAAAGTCACGAAATTTGACAGGCGCAGTTTTTAATCGATATTTAATTTTATTAATTAAAACAAATACTTACGATAATATCGATCTAACTCTCAGTCACCATCAAAAACCCCGTCATCTTGTCGTGATCTTCGCCGCAGAAGTTGTCGCACAGGTAAATGAATTTGCCTGCTTTGTCGGCGACAAAAGTCACTTCAATCGTTTTGCCGGGGATGCCGTCGGCGCGCACGTTGAAATCCGGCACCGAAAATCCATGCACGAAATCCGGCGAGGTCAGCACGATGGTGATGCGCTGGCCCTTTTTGACACGGATTTCCTTGGGGCCAAATTCGAACTTCTTTGCTACTACTTCGATGCGTTGCGCCGGCGCATCGGCGGCGTGTGCTGCAAGATTCAGGTAAAACATAGCGGTAGCGGCGCACAACACCGTCGCAGTTGCCGCGTGCCGCCACGACAGAAGTTTCATGAATCAGCCGATATTGTATTCACGCATTTGCTGCGCCGCACCGCCGGAAGTGGCGCGCACGGTGCGCCAGCCCAAACCGTTGTACGGCTGCGCGGCGTTCCACGGCAATTGCGTCTTGTTTGCCATCGAACCCACCGGCGACAACGGGAACATCACGGCTTTCGACGCATGATGCTGGATGTGTCCGGTGTTGTGATGATGCTCATGATGCACGTGGCCGTAGAACACGGTGACATTCTTGAACGGCATTAAGAGATCGATTGCTTGCTGGCCGTCGCGCGTTGCCCAATCCCATTGCGGATACATGGCAAACAGCGGGCGGTGTGTCAGCACGACTATCGGTTGATCGGGGCGTTGCCTGGCAAGATCGTCTTTCAGCCACGCGATCTGTTTCGCGCCCAGTATCGGCGCTGGATCGGAGATGTTATCGAGCACAATGAAGTGGATGCCTTTGTGCTCGAAGGTATAGTGCAACTGCCCGCCGAACACTTCGAGATACGCTTCGCCGCGATCGAGTGAGGCATCGTGTTCGCCCGCGAAGTAACGCACTGGCACGTTGAGGCCGCGCGACATGTCCTGAAATTCGCGCAGGCGCTGGCGGCGCACTTTGGGATCATCGGTGGTCTGCGTGAGATCGCCGGTAAACACCACGAAATCCGGTTTTTGCTCCAACGCATTCACCGCGGCCAGCGCTTTGGTCAGGGTACCGCGCGTGTCGGGGTTCACTTTCGGATTACCATAACCCCAGTGGATGTCAGTCAACTGCACGAAACTGAAGTCTCCCTGTCCGCCCGCGCCAGTGCTCGCACAACCCGGCAGGCCGGATGCAAACACCAGGCCGCCCACGCCCGCCATAGTCAAGAAATCCCGTCTGCTGTAGTGTTTGTCGTCCATGCGAATCTCCCGTTGAGTGAATAAAACGATGCAATGCCTGCCTCAGCCGATGAAGACTGGCGCGGCGCGTGGTTTATTCCCTTAATTGAAACTTCAAAGTCGTGGAATAAAACAGCTTGCGGTAGAGTCCTGTCTTGATAGGGATATTCTGGGACACACCGCTCCCGTTCGCCCTGAGCTTGTCGAAGGGCTAAGTTGTGCAACAGGGCTTCGACAAGCTCAGCCCGAACGGTGTGTTGTGTAATCTGTATCGATAGGAGTTTTGGTTTGTCCGACGCAAGCAAGCTGTCGCGCTTTGAAACCGTGGTGCTGGTGCACCTCGACGCGGCATACAACCTCGCGCGCTGGCTGACGCGCGATGCCACCGGCGCCGACGACGCGGTACAGGAGGCCTGCCTGCGCGCGTTCCGTTTCTTCGACAGCCTGCAAGGCCCCAGCCCCAAAGCGTGGTTCATGACGGTGGTGCGTAACGCCTGCCTCGATTGGCTGAAGGATCAGCGCGTGCATGGCGCAGAAGAACCATATGACGACGAGTTGCATGCCGCAAACGTCGTGGAATCCACAGAAAACGCCGTGGCGCGCGACTCCGACGCACGCTGGGTGCACGCAGGCATTGCCGCGCTGCCGCGCGAGTATCGCGAGGTGCTGGTGCTGCGCGAGCTGGAAGAATTGTCGTACAAGGAAATCAGCGCCATCGTCGATGTGCCCATCGGCACCGTGATGTCGCGCTTGTCGCGCGGCCGCGATTTGCTGCAACAACGGCTGCTGGAATCCCGCGAGAGGAAAAGATCGTGAATTGCACGCGTTTACAACAGGTGCTCGACGCTCATATCGACGGCGAACTCGATCGCGCCACCGCCGGCGAGATCACCACGCATTTGGCGGAATGCGCCGGCTGCGCCTCACTGCGCGATCAACGTGTCGATCTGCGGCAAGAACTGCGCGCGCACGCGACCTACTTCAAGGCGCCGACAACACTCGCGCCCGCTATCCGGCGTACACTCGGCCGCGCGCTGGCTCAATCGACGGACGTTCATTCCGATCCGGCGGCCAGGCCGCGTGCAGCAGGACTGTCATGGTTGCACGTGACGGCATTCGCCGCGGTCGCGGCGCTGGCGGGGCTGGTCAGCGGCTACTGGCTCGCCCAGCCGCTGCCCAATAACCCGCTGCGCGATCACGCCGTAGCAAGCCACGTCGCCGCGCTCGCACCCAAACGTCAGTTGATCGAAATCGCCTCATCTGACCGGCACACGGTAAAGCCGTGGTTTCAGGGCAAGACTGATTTTGCACCGCCGGTGAAGGACCTGACGGGTGAAGGTTACACGTTACTCGGCGCGCGGCTGGATCAAGTCGCCGACAAACCGGCTGCTGCGGTGGTGTACCAAATCCGCAAGCATGTGATCAACCTGTTTGTGTGGCGCGCCACTGATCAGGCACCGGATGCCCTTGCGACTGCCGGTGTGCGCGGCTTCAGCGTAACCACTTGGGCCAGGGACGGGCTGCGCTTCGCGGCCGTGTCGGATGTCGATGGGCGCGATTTGACACGATTTGCGCAACTGATCAGCACACCATAACCACAAGCAGGCAGCGACAACAGCTACTTGACGGCGTTGCCCTGCTGCTCGGCGCGCTGCTGGATCGCCTGTGCCGCTGCGTCGATTTTTTTGTCCGTCGATTCCTTTAGCTGCTTCGCGGCATCGACTTCCTGTTTCTTGATCGCAGCACCAGTAGCCGCTGTGGTGGCGACTTCGGCGCCGCAGCCGGCAATCAGTACCAGTGCAGCCGCACAAACGGTAATCCGCAGTGTATTCATGACGCGCCCCCATCGAGTAAGACAGAACGCTGCCAGTATGCCATGATCCGCGTTCGTCAATTCCGTCAACGAAAGAGGGTGATATGGCCGATCCTCATTGCGCGCAAAAGGCACCTTACGCCGTCGAACTCGCACCCGGCGATTACTGGTGGTGCGCCTGCGGACTGTCGAAAAAGCAGCCCTTCTGCGACGGCTCGCACAAGACCACAGAATTCACGCCGATAAAATTCACCCTCACGCAGGCCGAGAAAAAATGGCTGTGCGGCTGCAAGCGCACGAAGAACGCACCGTTTTGCGACGGCACGCATAAATCCCTGTAACGACCGCGCGCCGCGATCCGCCGCTGCGGCAGTCATAATCGCGGCGGGCACGTTACAATCACGCACCCGCCGGGATGAGCATGCAGCCGCTCAAAAGCTGCACGATCCTGTTCGTGCCGAACCTCACGATACCGCAAGCATTTGTTTTTAATAATATTTAATGCCCTTCTCTGGAGAAACCATGACCCCCACCGAACAGCGCCAGCGCATGCGCGCCATCCTCAACGGCACCAAGTGTCTCTCGCCCGCCAGCGTTTATGACGGCCTGTCGGCGCGTATCGCGCAGGATGTGGGCTACACGCTCGGCATACTTTCCGGCTCGGTGTCGTCGAACAGCACGCTGGCGTCACCCGATCTGATCGTGCTCACGCTCACGGAATTCGCCGACCAGATACGCCGCATCATGCGCGCGTCGGATATTTCGCTGCTGGTGGATGCCGATCACGGTTACGGCAATGCGCTGAACGTGATGCGCACGGTAATCGAGTGCGAGCATGCGGGCGTGTCGGCGATGAGTATCGAAGACCCTGTTCTGCCGCTGCGCTTTGGACAGGAAAAAGACGAGCTGATTTCCACCGCTGAAATGGTTGGCAAACTCAAGGCCGCCGTTGCAGCGCGCAAGGATCCAACGACCGTGATCGCGGGCCGCACCGCTGCGCTGAAAGTCGAAGGCGTCGAAGGCACCTGCGCTCGCGCCAAGGCCTACGCGGCCTGCGGCGTGGACTGCATCTTCGTGGTGGGCGTGGAAACCGTGGCACAGGTCAAAGCCGTGCACGAGGCGGCCAAGCTGCCGATCATCGTCGGCTCCGCCCCAGCGTCGATCAAGCGCGAGGAATTAGAAGCAGCCGGCGCGCGCGTACTGCTGCAAGGCCATCAAGCGCTAGCGGCGGCGGTGAAAGTGCTGCGCGAGGTGTATTCGCACCTCTACAACGGCGGCGCGCCTGCCGACCTCAAATCCAAGATCGCGTCCAATGAAGAAATGGACAAGATGACGCACAACGGCGAATACAAGCAATGGATCAAGGCGTTCATGCATTGAGGTTAAAGCGCGCAGCGGCTACTACCAACCGGGCAAAGCACTGTGGATGAAACTGTACTGCGCGCAATGGCCAAGTGGCCGAATGTGCCGGCAGTGTACGGCTGGCTGGCTCTGGATCGCCGCGGCAACTGGCTGATCAAGCGCGAGACCATCAGCAACGCTGCATTGAACGCCTATATCGGCCGAAACTACCTCCACGACGACGCAGGTCGCTGGTTTTTTCAGAATGGCCCGCAGCGCGTGTTTGTCGATCTGGATTACACGCCGTTTGTTTATCGCGCAACTAACGAATTGAAAACGCCGCTCGCGTTAGTCACACACATTGGCGATTCAGTCAACACCGTTCAAGGTGCATGGATCGATGAACTGGGCGCGGTGCTCGTTCAAACCGATCGCGGCATCGGCATCGTGCATGACCAGGACCTTGACCCGCTGCTGCTTGCCTCGATGATCGACGTCAACGGCAATGTCATCGAAGAAGGAGCGTTTGATGAACTTTTGGAAGTCATCGAACACCAGCGCCCAATTCCGCTGTGGCTCAAATTCCGCGATAGTAATGTGCGGCTGGAACCAATACGCAGCGCCGACGTGCCAAAGCGCTTCGGCTTTGATCCACATCCGATCGCTCCCGACTCGAGCAAGCAACCTTCATAAGGACCAGCATGCCCTCTGCAGAAGCCACCCTGATGGAAAAATGCCTGAAAGCCTGGCGCTTCCTGTATCGGCGCGGCTTTATCGAAGGCTTCGGCCATTTGAGCGTGCGCATTCCGGGCACCGACAACTATATGCTGACGCGCCACTCGCTGGGGCCGGTGATCGGGCCAGACGACATGCTGGTGTATGACATGAGCGGCGCCCAACTCGCGGGCATCGGCGTCACGCCGGGCGAAGCGCCGATTCATCACGAAATTTATCGCGTGCGGCCGGATGTGAACAGCATCATTCACTACCACGGCATGCATGCAACTTCATTCACGACAAGCGGGGCGCACACGCTCAAGCCGATACACCTGATGGGCACGCTGTTCGCCGATGGACTGCCAATCTACGACGACCCTCGGCTGGTCAGCAACCCGCAGCGTGGGCAGGCACTCGCCAAGGCGCTGGGGCCGCATCGTGCAGCGCTACTCTATGCGCACGGCGGCGCGGTCACCGGCGGTGACATCGAAGAATCGGTGACGGGCGCGTTCTTCCTCGAGGAAAACGCGCATCGCGCTTATCTCTCCTGCACACTCGGCAAGCCGCAATGGATCAACCCCGACATGGCGGAATCAGCAAGGCAGGAGCTCCTGAAAAGCCGCGGTCCGTTCAAGCGCGTGTGGGCGATGGTTGAAATCGAAGGCGTGGAATAACACGCACCTGGCATGAAGCCGTTGACGGAATTTTCAATCGAAGCACGGCGCGCCATACGTGGCGTGTTTTGCGACATCGACGACACCTTGAGCACTGGAGGTCGAATCACTGCCGAAGCGTACGGCGCGATGGAACGCTTGCAGCAGGCCAGGTTGCTGGTAATCCCCGTCACCGGCCGGCCCGCAGGCTGGTGCGATCATATTGCACGCATGTGGCCGGTGGATGGCGTGATAGGAGAAAACGGTGCTTTTTATTTTCGTTATGACAAGACCAAACAAAAAATGCGGCGGCATTTTGTAGATGATGCCGCGACACGCGCGGAACATCGCGCGAGGTTTACCAAGATCGCACAGGAGATCATCCAGGCCGTTCCCGGCACAGCCATCGCGTCCGATCAACAGTACCGCGAAACCGATCTGGCAATCGATTTCTGCGAAGATGTCGCTCCGCTGCCGTCGTCAGCTATCGATGAAATCGTGATGCGCATGGAAAAGCACGGTCTCACCGCTAAAGTGAGCTCGATCCATGTGAACGGCTGGTTTGGCGGTTACGACAAGCTCGGCATGACAAAAACACTGATGCGCGAGGCATTCGCTGTCGATCTTGATGCTGCACGTGGTAACTACGTTTTCGTTGGCGACTCGCCAAACGATGCGCCGATGTTCGGTTATTTTCCGCACGCCGTGGGGGTCGCCAATATTCTTGATTTTGGTGATCGCGTTGAGCATCTTCCTGCTTACGTGAGCCAAAGCCGCTGCGGGCCAGGTTTCGCTGAGGTGGCCGAAGGCCTGCTGCTCGCACGCAAACTATAGAAAAATTTTGAGGTCACTGACATGATTGATCTACGCAGCGATACCATCACCCGACCGACCGAAGCCATGCTTGAATCGATGCGCGAGGCGAGCTACGGCGACGATTCGCGCGACGGCGACGAAACGGTGATGAACCTGGAAGCACTCGCCGCCGAACGCACCGGCAAGGAAGCAGGCGCATTCATGCCCAGTGGCACCATGACCAACTTGGTGGCGGTGCTCACGCACGCGCAGCGCGGCGGCGAAGTGTTGCTCGAATCCAGCGCGCACATCCTGGTTTCGGAGATTGGTGGCATTGCCGGACTCGCCGGCATGTTTCACCGAGGCGTGCCGGGCACGCGCGGTGCGATGGATATCGACGCCTTGCGCGAAAAAATTCGCCCCATGACGCGCAACAATCTCGGCACCGCGCTGGTATGCATGGAAACCACACACAATCAGGCGGGCGGCGCCGTGCTGCCGCTGGCGCACATGCGGGCGGTGCATGATCTCGCGCATGAGCATGGCGTGCCGGTGCATACCGACGGCGCGCGACTATTCAACGCGGCAGCAGCGCTCGGTGTGGCCGCCAGCGACATTGCGCAACATACCGACTCGGTGGGTTTTTGCGTGTCGAAGGGCCTTTCCGCACCCGTCGGTTCGGTGCTGTGCGGCAGCGCGTCCTTTATCGAACGCGCGCGGACATTTCGGCGCATGGTCGGCGGCAATATGCGCCAGGCAGGACCGCTGGCGGCCGCCGGCATCGTCGCGCTGGAAACCATGGTCGATCGCCTAACGGAAGATCACGCATCCGCCAAGCGGCTGGCCGAAGGCCTGCACCACATCAACCCACGTCTGGTTGATCCGCAGGAAGTGGAAACCAATCTCGTGCGCGTGGATGTGAGCGCAAGCAAACGCAGCGCCGCACAATGGTCGGACGATCTCCAGCGCAAAGGCATACGTGTCAGTCCCGCATCCGCATCGACACTGCGCTTTGTGACGCATCGGCATATTGGCAATACGGATATCGATGCCACTGTCGGCGCAGTGGCCGCGCTTTGGACCAAGAGCTAACTGAGGCCTACATGAAAAATTGTTTAAAAACAAATAGTTATATAAGTATATTGATGGTGTCACTATGGCTGGCGGCATCCGTTGGCGTGTATGCTGCCGCCAACGAACCGCTACTCGCGCTCGCCAAGAAGGAGCAATCGGCGCTACTGCAAACGATGAAGGAACTGGTTGAGATCGAGTCCGGCAGCGCCGACATTGAAGGGCTCGACAAAATCGCCGGCGTCATTGCGGCCAAGCTGAAACAACTCGACGCCAAAGTCGAATTGGTCGAGACCGGCCCCGAAATTTACAAAATGTTCGACACCCCCTCAAAAATCGGCAAGATGGTGCGCGCCACGTTCAGCGGCACCGGCACCAAGAAAATTCTGCTGATCGCACACATGGATACCGTGTATCCGCGCGGCATGCTGGCGCAGCAGCCTTTCAAAATCGAGGGAGATCGCGCGTACGGCCTGGGTATCGCTGACGACAAGCACGGCATCTCGGTTATTCTTCATTCACTGGCAATGTTGCGGGCAATGAATTTCCGCGATTACGGGACAATCACCGTGCTCATCAACGGTGACGAAGAAGTCAGCTCGCCCGGTTCACGCTTCCTGATCACGAAGATGGGCAGCGAACACGATGCGGTGATGTCGTTCGAGGGCGCAGGACCACAGGCCGACCAGATCCGGCTCTCCACCAGCGGCATCGGCGCTGCAACGATCACCGTGCGCGGCCGCGCATCTCACGCAGGCTCGGCCCCGGAGCGCGGTGTCAATGCATTGTATGAACTTGCGCACCAGGTCTTGCAGGCGCGCGACCTGTCCAACCCGCCCATCGGGACGCAGGTGAACTGGACGCTCGCCCGCGCCGGTATCGTGCGCAACATGATTCCGCCCGGTGCGCAGGCGCAGGCCGACATACGGGTTAACCGCGTCGCGGAACTCGATGGCATCGAGCAGACGCTGCGCGAACGCATCAAGAACAAGCTGCTGCCTGAATCCGAAGTGACACTCGAGTTCGAGAACCGCCGCCCCCCGCTGCAGGCAACCAGCGCCTCGCGCGCATTAAGCGCGCATGCCGTCACGATCTACGGAGAAATCGGCCGCAAACTGATCGTGCGAGAACCGCCCACGGGCGGCGGCACCGACGCTGCCTTCGCTGCGCTCTCCACCAAGGCGCCGGTGATCGAGGGCTTCGGCCTGCAAGGTTTCGGATCGCACTCGACCAACGCCGAATATATCCTGATTCCGTCGATTGAACCGCGGCTGTATCTCGCCACGCGCATGATCATGGATATTTCCAATGGCAAAGCGCCTGTGAAATAGGCGTCGCCAGGGTGAAAACGGGTTATATGATTTTCTTGCGGATATAAGTCACCGCCACCTCGGCGGCAATCACCACCCCAAGGATGGCCAGCAATATCATCGCCACGCGCGTCCACTGAAACAGGTTCAGCGCATTGTCGAGCGCCATGCCCACACCGCCTGCCCCGACCAAACCGAGTACGATGGATTCGCGCACGTTGATGTCCCAGCGAAACAACACCAGCGACCAGAACGCCGGCACCACCTGCGGCCAGTAGCCGAAACTGATGACGCTGGCGCCCGGTGCGCCCGCCGCGCGCAGCGCTTCAATCGGGCCCGGGCTGGTATTTTCAAGCGCCTCGGAAAACAGACGCCCGACGAATCCAATCGAGTGAAACGCAATGGCCAGCGTGCCAGCCAGCGCGCCTGGCCCGAACACGGCGACAAAAAACAGCGCGAATACCAGCGTGTTGATCGAGCGCGTGGAGATCAGCACCAGCCGCGCCAGCCAGTTGAGCCACGGCCACGGCGTGACGTTGCGTGCCGCGAGAAATCCGAACGGCAGTGCCATCGCCACGCCCAGCACCGTGCCGACCGTGGCGATATGCAGCGAATCAAGGAGTGCCGCGTGTATCTCTTGCGGATACGACGCAACATCCGGCGGCCACATGCGCTTCAGAAGATCGATGATCTGTTCCGGCGCATCGATTATGAAGTCGGGAATGACTTCCACCGTACGTACCGACAACACCACCGCGGCAACAATAGCGACGTACACCACGAAACGCGCAAGTCGTTCGCCCATCGAGTAGCGTTTCCATTCACGGTCCATCACCGCTACGGCGCCGGTGGTACTCATGCGCGAAACACCTTTTTCACCGCGTTGGTCAGTATTTCGCCGACGATAATCATGCCGATGATGGAAAGGATGATCGCGCACACGAAGTCATAGTCGAAACGCTGAAACGCTGCGAACAGCGTGCCGCCGATGCCGCCCGCGCCGACAATGCCCACCATCGTCGAATTGCGCAGATTGGAATCGAGTTCATACGAGGCAAAACCAATGAAGCGCGAAAATACCTGCGGCAGCACGCCAAACGCGATCACGCTCATGAACGGTGCGCCGGTCGCGCGCACAGCTTCGACTTGCTTCAGTGAAATTTCCTCGATGGCTTCGGTGAACAGTTTGCCCAGAAAACCCAGTGACGCCACGGTCAAAGCAAGTATCCCCGCCAGCGCGCCGAAGCCCACCGCCTTCACGAACAGAATCGCGATGATCACCGGGTGAAACGAGCGGCAGACGACCATCAGCAGACGCGCAGGCCAGGTCACCCACGTCGGCATCAGATTGCGCGCGGCCAGTAAACTCACTGGCAGCGAGATCAGCAGCCCCAGCACCGAAGCGAGTATCGCGATTTCGAGACTTTCCTTAAGCCCCTTCAGCAGCAGTTCCCAGCGGTGAAAATCGGGCGGAAACAGTTTGGTGAGAAATTTGTAGCCGTAGTCCAGTCCGGCGACAAAGCGCG
This sequence comes from Betaproteobacteria bacterium, assembly GCA_021730905.1. Taxonomy (GTDB): domain Bacteria; phylum Pseudomonadota; class Gammaproteobacteria; order Burkholderiales; family SG8-41; genus UBA5216. The sequence continues at coordinate 23,182 of JAKFYK010000086.1, forward strand.
CGGGCGTGATTTCGAGATGGGAAAGCGCGTACGCAAAATAAATTGCAAATACCAGCCATGCGAGCCGCGCCGGCCAGTTTGCCGGCCGTATCGCCGCGCGCACTATGAGAGTGCTGTCAACCGTCGTCGCCATCGAGCCAGCTTTCGCCACCGTAGATCTGTTTGAGATAGCTATCACTCAACGCATCGGGTGCGCCGTCGAACACCACCGCGCCACCGGAGAGGCCCACGATGCGCGTGGCAAAGCGTCGCGCGAGTTCGACGTTGTGGATATTGACGATAGCCGGGATGCCGCGCTCATTCGACAAATCCCGCATCAAGGTCATGATTTCAACCGAGGTCTTGGGATCAAGCGAAGAGGTCGGTTCGTCAGCCAGCAGCAGCTTGGGGCGCTGCATCAGCGCACGCGCAATGCCCACGCGCTGGCGCTGCCCGCCGGAGAGTGCATCGGCGCGCGCATGCACGTGCGCTGTCAGCCCTACCGTCTCCAGCAGCGCGTAGGCGTCGTTGATGTCCGATGGCGGAAAGCGCCGCAACCACGCCTTGAGCGGCGAAACATAGCCCAGCCGCCCGGACAGCACATTTTCCATCACGGTCAGGCGCTCGACGAGGTTGTATTCCTGAAACACCATGCCGATCTGCCGGCGCGCGGCGCGCAGTTCACCGCGATTGAGCGTAACGAGATTGCGTCCTTCGAAAATAATTTCGCCGCCGGTCGGTTCGACCAGCCGGTTGATACAGCGGATCAGCGTGGACTTGCCGGTACCCGATGGGCCGATGATCGCCGTAATGCCGTTTGACGCGATGTCCAGCGTGATGCCATTGAGCACGGGTTTGCCGCGCACATAGGCTTTCACCAAACCACGGATGGCAAGCGCAGCGGTGGTTTCGTTACCCGCGCCGGGCGGCACGTGGGTGGTGTTCTCGGGCAACGCCGAACCTCGTCAGGTACTACCGGGCTTAAGTGATACGAGGAGGGCCGGGATCTTCATAGGCATCCCGGCCCGTATGAACTATATGGACTATTTCTTCTGCGCTTTTGCAGCCAAAGCTTCCGCTTCTTTTTTCTTCAGGTTGTCAAAGGCGGCACTGTTGAATTTCTCACCACTGCCTTCGGCGACTTTGCGCACGATAGCCCAGTCTTTTTGATAGGTAATCGGAAAAAAGCGGTCGGCACCATCGAATGCTTTCCGCATCTCGGCGGGGAAACGATAATCGTAAAAACATTTGACCATGGTATCGCGCAGTTTCGGCTCAAGATCATGTGCGTAGGCGAAGGACGACGTGGGAAACATCTCGCTGCGCCAGATGATGCGGAAATCATCTTCCTTGATTTGCCCGCGCGTGGCCATGCGTTTAAACACGTCGGAGGCCACCGGCGCGGCATCATAGTCACCGGTGCCGACACCCGTGACGGAATTGTCGTGCTTGCCGGAGTACAGCACCTTGTAGTCCTGGTCGGGGGTCAGACCCAATGCGGGGAACAACGCGCGCGGCGCGAGATTGCCGGAGTTGGACGACGGCTGTACATGCGCGACTTTCTTACCCTTGAGGTCGGCTATTTTCTGATAAGGACTGTCTTTCTTGACGATCATGATCAGGTTGTAGCCCTGCAACTCTTTCTCGCCGCCCTTCACCGCAAACGGTATCGCGCCCGCCAGATTGACCGCGTAGTTGGTGGGACCCGTTGAAAAGCCGCCCACATGCAGGCGGCCCGAGCGCATCGCCTCGATCTCGGCGGCGTTGGACTGCACCTGATAGAACACCACGCGTTTGCCGGTACATTTTCCGAGGTAATCAGTAAACGGCTTGAAAATGTTCTCGTAAACAGCGGGGTCTTCAACCGGCGTATAGGTAAACACCAGCGTCGATGGATTCTTGTAGCGCTTCGCATCTTTGGGCGGATCGGCGACGAGATCCTTGTTTTCGTCGCAATACAGTGCATCCAGTTCACCGCGATTCTTGCAATCAGTTTGCGCATAAGCCGATTGCACGGCAAAACCCAACACCAAACTGCAGAGCGTGGTCAGCGCGCTCCACCAGATATTTTTGTGCGTATTCATAAAGCATCACTCCTGAAAACAGTGAATTTTAAAAGCCATTGAGCCGATTGCGCACGATCACACCGATACACACATTTGCGCGAAACCGATTTAATAGTATCCAACGATGCATTGCAGCCAACCGCACACGAGAGTGTACGGTAAATGCGGCCTGAAAAATTACCGATAACCTTCGGATGCTTGCCCTGAGACCTCTCGAACCCGCTTATCCTTGCCAAAATAGCTAGTCAGCGTGCGCTAACTATCGCGTCTTCACAATTAGATTTTTTAATAATGCAACCACATGTTTTTAAACAATTTTTTTACTATATCCTGCGAGCGAAAAAAATTTGTACCTTGCCCGCGCCTTATGGATTGGGTATCTTTAGCCCCCTGCTGACCGCCGATTGTGCAGTCGCTACGGTCTGCTGGCCATAGGAAATGGCCACGCGCCGGGCACGGCAACCGGTTTGGGCATTGCAGGCACTGGAGTTGTTGTAACGGGCTTGAGTGCCGTGCGATGCTGGACGGCAGGTTTAGCTGTTTTTTTCTTTGCTGCTTTTCTTACAGCCGGCTTTTTAGCCGGCTTTTTTTTGGCCGCCTTAGTGCCCCTGGCGACAGTCTTGCGGCTGACCACAGATTTTCGCGCTGCGGGTTTTTTTGCTGTTTTTGCAGCCGCTTTTTTCTTGCGGGCCGGCGTTTTGCGTGATGATTTTTTCTTCGCCGCCTTTTTCTTTGCTTTTGCCATGACTACCTCCGATTGCGTGTACGATTCAGGCTACTGGCACCGGGAGATCGCTGGTAGATTCTACCCCTACTTCCTGCATTAATGCAGCGGCACGCCGCCCTTGCTTGCGAGATTGCGGTATAGCACATCAGGGTCCAGATGCACCCCCCCCTCCCATATCACCGCGTGGGAAATGGGATCGACCACGACCTTGAAAAAATCGCTTTCATCGACTTGCGCGCCGAAAGCCGCCGTGGTCATCAGATCGCCAAGGTAGACACGGCCTTCCACACCATCGTCAAAGCGCAGCCATAGCATGTAATCGCGCTCCGCCCGTAGTTCCATCACGGTGCGCAGCCCCGCCCTGCGGCTACGATAGCGCCGGTTTTTCAGACTGTATGCCATGGGATCGACCTCCTGGTTGATTGCATTTCACAAAGCGTGGTGCCAAAAAAAACCGGCGGCGACACCCCACCGCACATCGTGCGGGAGGTGGCGCCGCCGGAATTCTGGCATGAAAAGGTCTAATCCCAGCTCAGCGCTCCACCCGTCTGGTATTCCGTGACACGAGTCTCGAAGAAGTTCTTTTCCTTCTTAAGATCGATCATCTCCGCCATCCACGGGAACGGATTGGTCGCCCCCTCGAACAGTGTATCCAGACCTATTTGCTGGGCACGCCGGTTCGCAATAAAGCGCAGATACTCCTTGAACATGGCTGCGTTCAACCCAAGCACCCCGCGCGGCATGGTGTCCTCCGCGTAACGAAACTCGAGTTCGACGCCTTTTTTGAACAACTCGCGGATCTCGTCGCGGAATTCCGGCGTCCACAGATGCGGATTTTCAAGCTTGATGGTGTTGATGACGTCAATACCGAAATTGCAGTGCATTGACTCGTCGCGCAGGATGTATTGGTACTGCTCGGCCGCGCCCGTCATCTTGTTCTGACGGCCCAGGGCGAGAATCTGCGTGAAGCCGACATAGAAGAACAACCCCTCCATCAGGCACGCAAACACGATCAGGCTTTTGAGCAGCGCCTGGTCCGCTTCCAGCGTACCGGTTTTGAATAGCGGATTGGTCAGCGTATCGATGAACGGAATCAGGAATTCGTCCTTGGCTCGGATCGAGGCGATCTCATGATAGGCATTGAACACCTCACCCTCGTTCAGTCCCAGACTCTCGACGATGTATTGATAGGCATGCGTATGGATCGCCTCTTCAAACGCTTGCCGCAGCAGGTACTGCCGGCATTCCGGCGCCGTGATATGGCGATACGTGCCGAGCACGATATTGTTTGCCGCCAGCGAGTCGGCAGTAACAAAGAAGCCCAGGTTACGCATGACCAGGCGGCGCTCATCATCGGTCAGGCCGTTGGGGTTTTTCCATAACTCAATGTCACGGCTCATCTGGATTTCCTGCGGCATCCAGTGGTTGGCACAGGCCGAGAGATACTTTTCCCACGCCCATTTGTACTTGAACGGCACCAGTTGATTGACGTCGGTCTGGCCGTTGATGATGCGCTTGTCGGCGACGTTAACGCGGCGCATCTTGCCCGTATCGGACAGCGCGCCCGGCTGCGGCCACACGGGACGCGTAACATGATGAGCCACGCCATCAGGCACCACGTGTTGCAGGCCCGCTTGCAGACCCGACGGCAACCCCAATCCTGCACCTGCACCTGCAGGCACTGCATCTTCAAACTGCAACATCTTCAGTCTCCTTTATTGGCGTTTTGGGTGGACACTATGCGGTGCGGCGGCTGCGACTTTATTGACCTGTATGGGTGTCGCGGCTATTCGCACCGTTACTGCTAACCCTGAGCGTTTGTTCTATTCGATTCCGGCAGCGTTATTGACACGCCTCACAATCCGGATTGTCGATGGCACAAAATTTGGCGTCGGTAGCCGGCGCGGTAAGCCCGCCGTCCGAGTTCACGGCGTTGAGCTGGCCCGCGCGCCCCGTGGATTTCTCCGCCGAGGTCGCGCCCAGCGTGCGCAGGTAATAGGTGGTTTTCAGGCCGCGCAGCCACGCCAGTTTGTAAGTGTCATCGAGTTTCTTGCCCGAGGCGCCCGCCATATAAATATTGAGCGATTGCGACTGATCCACCCACTTCTGACGGCGCGCCGCGCACTCGACCAGCCACTTAGGCTCGATCTCGAACGCCGTCGCGTAGAGATTGCGCACGTCGGGCGGAATGCGGTCGATCTTCGCCAGCGAACCGTCGAAGTATTTGAGATCGGCGATCATCACCTCGTCCCACAAATTCAATTTCTTAAGGTCACGCACCAAAAACTCATTGACTACCGTGAATTCGCCCGACAGGTTCGATTTCACATAGAGATTCTGGTAGGTCGGCTCGATGCACTGCGACAGGCCAGTGATGTTGGCAATGGTGGCAGTGGGCGCGATCGCGATGCAGTTCGAGTTGCGCATGCCCACTTGCTTGATGCGTTTGCGCAGTCCCTCCCAATCGAGCGTGGATGAATTATCGCAATCAACGTAACCGCCGCGCTCATCCGCAAGCAGTTTTAGCGTATCGGGCGGCAGTATGCCGCGGTCCCACAGCGAGTTCTTGAACGTCGAGTAAGGGCCGCGCTCTTCAGCAAGATCCGTAGACGCGCGATACGCGGTGTAGCAAATCTGCTCCATCGAGCGATCAGAGAACTCCACCGCCGCCTGCGATCCGTACGGAATACGCAGCATTTGCAGGCAATCCTGAAAGCCCATGATGCCCAATCCCACCGGACGATGCTTGAAGTTCGAGTTGCGCGCCTTGTTGACCGAATAGAAATTGAGATCGATCACGTTGTCGAGCATGCGCATCGCCGTGCCCACCGTGCGTTTCAGCTTTTCCATGTCGAGCCGCCCCGACGCCAGATCAAGATGTGCCGGCATGTTGACCGAGCCGAGGTTACATACGGCAATTTCGTCCGGGCCGGTATTGAGCGTGATCTCGGTGCAAAGGTTGGAACTGTGAATGACGCCGGTATGCTGCTGCGGCGAGCGCAAATTGCAGGGATCCTTGAAAGTAATCCACGGATGTCCGGTCTCGAACAGCATGGTAAGCATCTTGCGCCATAGTTGCGCCGCAGGAATTTTCTTGTAAAGCTTCATTTCGCCGCGCGCGCAGCGGCTCTCGTAGTCAACATAAGCCTTTTCGAAAGCAATGCCGAATTTGTCATGCAGATCCGGCACATCCGACGGCGAAAACAAGGTCCACTCACCGGCTTCCATCACCCGCTTCATGAACAGGTCGGGTATCCAGTTGGCGGTGTTCATGTCGTGCGTGCGGCGGCGGTCGTCACCGGTGTTTTTGCGCAGTTCCAGAAACTCTTCGATGTCGAGATGCCAGGTTTCCAGATACGAGCACACCGCGCCCTTGCGCTTGCCACCCTGATTGACCGCCACAGCGGTGTCGTTCACCACCTTGAGGAAGGGCACCACGCCCTGCGACTTGCCGTTGGTGCCCTTGATGTAGGCGCCCATGGCACGCACCGGCGTCCAGTCGTTGCCGATGCCGCCGGCGTATTTTTGCAGCATGGCGTTTTCCTTGATGGCCTCGTAGATGCCGTCGAGGTCGTCCGCCACGGTAGTGAGGTAACAGCTTGCCAACTGCGAGCGGCGGGTGCCGGAGTTGAACAGCGTCGGCGTGGAGCTCATGAAATCAAAAGACGACAGCACGTTGTAGAACTCGATGGCACGCGCTTCGCGGCTGCCTTCGGGCTCGTTTAACGCGAGGCCCATCGCCACGCGCATGTAGAAAATCTGCGGTAACTCGATGCGCTGGCCGTCGATATGCAGGAAATAGCGGTCATACAAAATCTGCAAGCCGAGATAGGTAAATTTCAGATCGCGGCTGGCGTCGAGCGCCGCGCCCAACGCTTTCAGGTCATACGCGCCAAGACGTTCATCCAGCAATTCCGCCGTAATACCCTTTTTGACAAACACCGGCAGGTACTCGGCGTAGCGCGTTTGCATATCCGCCTGTGTCGCCTCCGCACCCAGTGTCTCCATGCGCAGGGTATGCAGCAAGAGCCGCGCGGTCACATAGGTGTAACTCGGATCCTGCTCGATCAGCGCGCGTGCGGCGAGTATCAGCGATTTGCGCACTTCTTCCATCGGCACGCCATCGTAAAGATCGCGCTGCATGCCCTGCATTACCTGCTCTGGACTGACCTCGCGTCCCAGCCCTTCGCACGCGCTGGCAGCCAGCGCACTGATGCGGGCGACATCCAGCGGCCTGGCGATGCCATTTTCGGTGACATTGATCGTCGGCGGAGCCACCGCTGCCACCGCCTGCTGCGCCTCGCGCTGGCGCGCGCGCTCCCGGGTGCGCTCCTCGCGATAGAGCACGTAGGTGCGGGCGGCATGATGTTCGCCGCCACGCATCATGGCCAGCTCGACCTGATCCTGAATGTCTTCGATATGAAAAGTGCCGCCCGACGGCTGACGACGCATCAGCGCGTTGACGACGCTGTCGGTAAGCTGGGCTACCAATTCGCGCACGCGCGCGGACGCAGCACCCTGCCCGCCGTTGACCGCGATAAACGCCTTGGTCATCGCTATAGCTATCTTCGGCGGCTCAAAACCGACCACCGCACCATTTCGTCGGATCACCTTGTATTGCGCATAGACGGCGTCCCGTTCAGACGCAGCCTCGGCAACCGTGAAGGTCGAAACGGGATCGGACTGAGCGGTTTCGGTTGCCAGTTGCATAGGTGACCTCTTGATAGTTATAGGTTTTTTAAGTTACGCGCTCGATTACACGCAGTCGCGCCGCCCCTCCGCTGTAACCGCACCATAGACCACTACATGTTGTGGTTTCAACCGGATTTCCAACGAATTCTAGTGGCGGGGTTTTGATAACGCAACAGGTTTTTACGGTTTTCTGAAAAGCTCTTGAAAAACAGCAAGAACCAGCGCTAACAGACGGATTCATTGCACAAATTTTAGGCAATTAATTGACTTGCTTTGCGCCCTAAAACGGTGCGTGGGTGAAAATCTGATGAAATATCCATCATTGGCTTGTCACGACGGAGAATGAAGCAGAGTGGAGCTGGCTGTCCGCATGGCAAAGGCTTAACAACCGCCATCCGCCCGCGCTCACTCAAAAATTAAGTATTTGTTTTTAAATACTATTTAATTCTATCCCATTCAAAAGCCACGCCAGGATCCGTCTTGCGACCGGGAGCGATGTCGGAATGGCCGATCATATCGACGATGGGATAGCGAGTCTTGATAGCAGCGATCAGCCTCACCAGACGTGCGTATTGCGCATCCTCGAACGGAATTTCGTCCGCGCCTTCCAACTCGATACCCACTGAAAAATCATTGCAGCGTTCACGCCCGCGCCACTGCGACACCCCCGCATGCCAGGCGCGCTGCGTGCAGGGCACGAACTGAATGATCTCGCCGTCCCGGCGTATCAAAAAATGTGCCGACACCCGCAGGTGAACGATGCCGGCGAAGTAGGCATGCGCAGTCGGGTCGAGACGATTGAGGAATAGATCAATGACGGCAGGCCCGCCGAATTCACCCGGCGGCAAACTGATGTTATGGATGACGATGAGCTCGACCTGCGCATCCGCTGGACGCGCATCGCAATTGGGTGACACGAGATAGCGCGCCCCCTCCAGCAGACCGTCTTCCGCGATGCGCACCGTGCGTCAGCTCTTGGCGTCGAGTTCGTCTTTGATGCCCAGGCGTTCCATGCGATAACGCAGCGCGCGGAAACTCACCCCCAGCAGTTTTGCGGCCGCCGTGCGGTTGTAGCGCGTTTTTTCGAGTGCTGCCATGATGGCCTGACGTTCGATGCTTTCCAGCTTTTCCGGCAAGGACAGGCTCGACAAATCGACGCCCTCGGTATGCCCGTCTTTCTCGGAAGCACCCGTCAGGCCGAGATCTTCCTCGGTGATTTCGTCGCCGCTCGCCAGCGCCAGCGCGCGTTCCAGCACGTTTTCCAGCTCGCGTACATTGCCCGGAAAATCGTATTTCTGCAGCATTGCCACTGCGCCGGATGAGAGCCGCGGCACCACACCGCCAGCAACCTGCCGTCCGAGCAGCAACGCCGCCAGCATCGGGACATCTTCACGCATCTCGCGCAGACTGGGCATGCGCAACTCGATCACGTTCAGCCGGTAATACAAATCCTGCCGGAACACGCCATTCTTGACCTCATCGGCCAGATTGCGATGCGTCGCGCTGATAATCCGCACGTCGACGTTCTCCTCGGTGGTAGAGCCTACCTTGCGCACCTTTTTTTCCTGAATCGCGCGCAGCAGTTTAACCTGCATGGGCAGCGGCAGATCAGCGACTTCATCCAGAAATAACGTGCCCGTATCGGCTGCCTGAAAAAAACCATCCCGATCAGCAGCAGCACCGGTAAACGCCCCTTTCTTGTAACCGAAGAATTCCGACTCCATCAGATTTTCCGGGATCGCCCCGCAATTGACCGGCACAAACGGTGCCGCCTGCCGCGACCCTTTGTCATGAATCAAGCGCGCAGCCAGCTCCTTGCCACTGCCGGATTCGCCGGTCACATGTACCGGCGCCTGGCTGCGCGCAAGCTTGTCTATCATGCGTCGCGCCTGTTGCATCAGCGGCGAATTCCCCACCAGCACAGGGCCTTCGGCGGCAACGGCACTGT
>JAKFYK010000133.1 GCA_021730905.1 Betaproteobacteria bacterium
CATGACCACGCAGGGATACGGCCCCGCACCCAATGGGCGTGCCAGATAGGCGTCGATCTGATCGCCCTTGTGTCCGCGCAGCAGCACGGTTTCGGCAATTTGGGCTTCATAGGTCATGGGTGTTTTTTCTTGATTTGGCAAATGGCAGAATTGGGAGCGATATTCTATTTTCGCTCCGAACCGTTAGTAAATACATCCCGTAGCCCCGCTTTGTCGATCAGCATCGTAACGAGTGCGGCGCGGCAGGGGCCTATGTTATCTACCGTACAGACTGCATAGTAATGCAGGCAGATGCTGACAATATTGGGGAGGTATGACCATTTCCCTGATCGAGTTGGTTTTTCTGTGCTCTTCCCGTGATTTCCCTGCGTGATCTGCCTCCAAGACCAGTCCATGTCCAGGTAGGAGGCGGCACGAGTCTGTAGCCAATCCACATTGCGACCTTTTCGATCACCTGTCGGGGTTGCCCTGCGATTCCCGTTGCGTGGCGCGGGATTGCAAAGAGCCGGGTATCCAGTTGAGCATGGATTCCGGTGTCAGACGTGGTTCGGATGACTCTGATCGGGCTAGAAAAGCATGATACTGACGAAACCATGGCCAGCCGGAAAAAAATGGGTGGTCCATGCCATTCTGGGATCCATTTTTTTAACGCTTGTCCTGCTGGCGCTGTTCATCTACAAATCGATTGATCAGGAGCTTACCAACATCGCGTTAATGCGCCGGGCATCGGTGGTGAATCTTGCCGCTGCAACGTTGTCGGAAAAATTCGCACGCCTGCTCGATATCGGCGTTTCACTCGCCACCCGTGTGCGCTTCCGCCAGCTCGTCGCTGAAGGACAGTGGGCTGATGCAATGGTAATTCTGCGCGACGTGCCGCGCGACCTTCCGGTCGTCGATCGTGTGTTCCTCGCCAATGCCGAAGGTACGTTGATGGCGGATTTCCCGGCGCTTGCAGGCGCCAGAGGGCAAAATTTTGCCTACCGCGATTGGTATAAGGGGGTAAGCCTGGGCTGGCGACCTTTTGTTTCCCCCGTTTACACGAGAGCCAGCGCACCTCGACTCAATGTTTTCGCAGTAGCGGTGCCAATCGCGAAGGAAGGTGGCGGGGTGGCGGGCATCCTGGTGCTGCAGGTTCAGCTTAACAGCACCTTTTTTGCATGGACCAATGACATCGATGCCGGTCCCGAAGGTGTGGCCTACATCGTGGATCAGAATGGGCAGGTTGCATTTCACTCAAAATCTGCAGTACGTGGAGAAATCGCTGACTTTTCGGCCATGCCGGTGGCACAGCAAGTGTGGCAGCAAGCGCAGCAAGGGAAAGAGGGAGTGCATGTCGCTGTCGATCCGGCGCGAAAAGAAGAGACTATTTTTGCATACGCGGCGGCCGAATCTAGCGGATGGAGCGTGGTTACGCAGCAGCCGGGGCGTGCTTCGCCTGGCCTGCTGGCGAGGGATCACCAACTCAGGCGTTTGCTGTTTGGTTACGGTTTATTGCTGCTCCTGAGTATTTCGATGGCGTATCTGGCGTACCGCATGGTCGTCCAACGCAGGCAGGCCGGCGAAGACCACCAGATCAAATCCGAGCTGGAGCGCCGCGTCGTGGAACGCACTGCGCAGCTTGAGGCGGCCAACCAGGAACTGGAAGCCTTCAGCTATTCCGTGTCGCACGACCTGAGGGGGCCGTTGCGCAGCATGGATGGCTTTTCCCTGGTGCTGATCGAGGACTACGGCGACAGACTGGACGACGAGGGCAAGGACGCCCTGCAACGCATCCGCGCCGCGAGCCAGCGCATGGGCTGGCTCATCGATGACCTGTTGCGGCTGTCGCAGGTGACACGCGCCGCGCTTAACGTGAAGCGCGTCGACCTGAGTGCGATGGCGCGCGAGATCGCCGACGCCATACACCGGGAGCAGCCCGGCCGCTCTGTGGAATGGGCGATCGATCCCGGCCTGAGTGTCAGCGCCGATCCGGCGCTGATGCGGATCGCCATGCAAAACCTGCTCCAGAACGCCTGGAAATTTACCGGCAGGACGGAGCGGACGGTGATCCGCGTCGGCGCGCTGGAACGCGATGCACAACGGGTGCATTTCGTCGCCGACAACGGCGTGGGTTTCGATATGGCGCACGCCGGCAGTCTTTTTGGCGCTTTCCAGCGCCTGCATCACGTCGGCGATTTTCCCGGTACTGGAATCGGCCTCACCATCGTGCGGCGGATCATCCACCGGCACGGCGGAGAAATCTGGGCTGAGGCAAAAGAAGGCGAAGGCGCGACGTTCTTTTTTAACGTAAAGGCATCCGAACATGGATCAGATGAACAAGACCATCCTGTTGGTTGAAGACAATCCGGACGACGAGAAGCTGACGCTGCGTGCGTTCAAACGCAACAACATGCTGAACCAGATCGATGTGGTGCGGGATGGCATCGAAGCACTCGACTTCCTGTTTGCGCGGGGCGTCCATGCCGGGCGTGCCGGCAAGCCGCTGCCGACGCTTATTCTTCTCGACCTGAAACTCCCCAAGCTCGATGGCCTGGGCGTGCTGAAGGCAGTCCGCGGCGACGAGCGCACCCGGCTCATTCCGGTAGTGATCCTGACCTCGTCCAAAGAGGAGCAGGATCTGCTTCAGAGCTACGCCGTCGGTGCGAACAGCTACGTGCGCAAGCCCGTCGACTTCGCCGAATTTCTGGAGGCAGTGCGGGTGCTCGGCGTCTACTGGTTGATGATGAATAACCCCCCGCCGGAGCGCAATCCCGCATGAACAAGCCGGTCAAAATCCTGATCGTAGAGGACTCCGAAGACGACGCAATGCTGGCGCTGCGGGCGCTGCGCCAGGGCGGGTTCGACCCGACGCACCGGCGCGTGCAGACTGCGAAGGAACTGGAAACCGCGCTGGTGGAGGAGCGCTGGGACGCGGTCATTTCGGATTTCAGAATGCCCGGCTTCACCGGCGTGGATGCGCTCGGGATTTTCCGTGCCACCGGCCTCGACATTCCATTCATCCTCATTTCCGGCACCATCGGCGAGGCAACCGCCGTGGCTGCGATGAAGGCCGGCGCCAGCGACTACATGATGAAGCAGAGCCTGGCACGGCTTGCGCCGGTGCTGGAACGCGAGCTGAAAGAGACGCAAATGCGTGCGGCCCACCGCCAGGCGCAGCGTGAACTTGTGCAGAGTGAACAGCGCCTGCGCACCATCATCGAGGCCGAACCCGAGTGCGTGCACGTCATGAGCAAGGAGGGGTTGCTTCTGGAGATGAATGCGGCTGGCCTCGCTATGCTGGAGGCCGACTCGCTTGCCGCGGTGCAGTCACGACCGCTGCTCGATTTCGTCGTGCCCGAGTATCGTGCCGCTTTCACTGCCCTGTTTAAGCGCGTGATTCGCGGCGACAAAGGCATTCTGGAGTACGAGGTCATCGGACTCAAGGGCGGGCGGCGCTGGCTCGAAACCCACGCCGCCCCCATGAGCGGCGCTAACGGCGAAGGCGCGCTGCTGCTTGCCGTCACCCGCGACATCACCGAGCGCAAGAAATCGCAAGACAAGATCGTATACCTCAACCGCGTATACGCCATGCTGAGCGGTATCAATACGCTGATCGTGCACGCGCGTAACCGTGACGAGCTGTACCGGGAAGCGTGTCGGATTGCGGTCGAGGCAGGCGGGTTCCGTATGGCTTGGATAGGCATCGTTGACCGGAGTGTGATGAAGATTGTCCCGGTCGCCTCGGCAGGCGCGGATGAGGAGATCCTGACCGCTATCAAAGACCGCTTTTCATTGAGCGAGGATGCGCACCTGGGAAACACCATGGCCGCGCGGGCGATCAGGGAGAAAAAATTTATCGTGTCCAACGATTTGCAAAGCAACCCCCAGGCTGTGTTCCGCAAGAAATACGTCGAATTTGGAATCCGTTCAGTGGCAATTTTGCCGCTGATGGTTGCGGATGAAGCGGTAGGCGTGCTCGCGCTGTACGCCGGCGAGCTCGATTTCTTCCATGAAGAAGAATTGAATTTGCTAACGGGACTCGCTGGCGACATCGCGTTTGCCCTCCACAATATTGGCAAGGAGGAAAAGATCGCCCGTCTCAGCCGTATCCAGGCATTCATGAGCGGTATCAACTCCACGATTGTTCGAGTTCGGGAGCGAGCGGAGTTGTTCAACGAAACGTGCCGTATCGCCGTCGAACATGGCCATTTCGCATTGTCCTGGATAGGCACATTCGATCCGGCGACGCAGGACGTGACGCCAGCCGCCTGGGCGGGTGAGCACTCGGAAGCCCTGACCACAGGCAAGTCTTCCGCGCGGGACGATACGGTGCAGGGAAAAGGCGCGGTTGGGCGGGCGATCCGGGAGCGGCGCCCCGTATTCAATAATGACGTCGCGGCCCATCCTTTTGGCGGACCGCGTCTGAAAGAAATACTGAGGATGGGTTGTCGCTCGCTAATCTCGTTGCCTCTGTTCGACGACCATACTGTCGTGGCAACCCTCACGATGTATGCGACTGAGCAAAACTTCTTCGACGAAGAAGAAGTCCGCCTGCTGACTGAACTGGCCGGGAACGTCTCGTTCGCCCTCGGGAACATCCGCAGTGAGGAAAAGATTGCCCGTCTCAACCGCATCCAGGCGCTGATGAGCGGCATCAACGCCGTGATCGTGCGCGTCCGGGATAGCCCGGAGTTGTTCAACGAAGCGTGCCGCATCGCCGTCGAGCATGGTGGTTTTGCAATGTCCTGGATAGGTACGTTCGATCCAGTTACACAGGACGTGACTCCCGTTGCCTGGTCGGGCGAAAGCTCGGAAATGCTTACCAGAGCCAAGTCTTCCGCCCGCGACGACATACCGGAGGGAGCGGGCGCGGTTGGGCGGGCTATCCGGGCGCGTCGTCCTATATTCAATAATGAAATCGGCGCCAATACTTTTGGCGGGCCGCGTGCGAAGGAAATCCTGAGGCTGGGCTTCCGCTCGCAAATCACGCTGCCTTTACTCGATGAGCAGACGATCGTGGGAACCTTCACGATGTATACCAGAGAACAAGGTTACTTCGACGAGGAGGAACTCAGGCTGCTGACCGAACTGGCCGGGAACATCTCGTTTGCGGTGGCGCATATCAGCAGGGCGGAAAAGATCGCCCGTCTCAACCGCATCCAGGCGGTCATGAGCGGTATCAATGCCGCGATCGTGCACATCCACGACCGCGAGGCACTGTTCACCGAGGCATGCAGGATTGCGGTGGAGCAAGGCGGCTTCGGCATAGCCTGGATCGGCCTGCTGAACCCGAGAACTCTGGCGATTGCGCCCGTCGCCTGCGCGGGTTTGGAGGCGGAATCGCTCGTTGCCCACAGCCAGAACACCGCGCAGCCTGACGTGCCGCAGAGCCAGAGCGTGGTCAGCCGCGCAATCAGGGAGAAGCGCACCGTATTCAGCAACGATATTACTGTTGAACCCGGCGCGGGCGGCGAGCGCAGGAAAGAGGCCATCCGCCGCGGCTATCGCTCGGGCATTTCGCTGCCGTTGCTGGTGGAAGGCGCTGCGGTGGGAAGTCTTTCGTTGTACGCAAGCGAACGCAATTTTTTCAACGCAGACGAACTGACGCTGCTCAACGTACTGGCGGGTGATATCTCGTTCGCGCTCGAAAATTTCAGCAAGGAGGAGAAGATCGTCCGCCTTAACCGCATCCAGGCGGTCACGAGTGGCATCAACGCCGTAATCGTGCGTGTTCACAATCGTCAGGAACTCTTCGACGAGGCATGCCGTGTTGCAGTGGAAGACGGCAAGTTCGGAACTGCCTGGGTCGGCGTGCTCGACGCCGCCGCCCGTGAAATTTCCCCGGTTGCGTGGGCAGGCGTGCGTCTCGACCCGGACGGGGTGTCGACACGGACTGATGTTGCGACGGGTCGAGGGGTAATCGCCCACGCGATCAGAGAAAAGCGACCGGTGTTCGATAACGATATTTCCTCTCCGTCGAGTGTGGGCGGTGAGCGCCAGGCGCGGGCCCTTCAGCACGGATATCGCTCATTGGCCGCGCTGCCGTTCATCGTCGAAAATGCCGCAGTGGGGCAGCTTTCCTTGTATACGAAGGACCCTGATTTTTTCAACAAGGATGAGTTGAATCTGCTCAGCGAGCTGGCGTCTAACATCTCGTTAGCGCTTGAAAATTTTAGCAAGGAGGAGAAGATCGTCCGCCTTAACCGCATCCAGGCGGTCATGAGCGGCATCAATGCCGTGATTGTGCACGTCGGCCATCGCCAGAGTCTATTGAACGAGGCGTGCCGCATTGCGGTGGAGCAGGGCGGCTTCGGCGTAGCGTGGATTGGCATGTTGAACCCGGACACGTTGGAGATTACACCGGCGGCCTGGGCTGGTGTCGAGGCGGAGGCGCTTCTGGCACACGTTCAGAGCAGCGCGCGGCCTGACTTACCGGGGGGGCGAGGCGTCATCGGCCGCGCAATGAGGGAGAAGCGCGCCGTGTTCAGCAACGATCTTGCCGCCGAACCAGAAACGGGCGGCGGGCGCAGGATAGAGGCGCTTCGCCGCGGCTATTGCTCGACCATTTCACTGCCGCTGCTAGTGGAGGGTGCCGCAGTGGGAAACCTTTCGTTGTTCGCACGGGAACGAAACTTTTTCGATACCGCTGAACTGAACCTGCTTACCAATCTGGCTGGGAACATCGCGTTTGCCCTCGAAAATATCAACCAGCAGCAGAAGCTCGATAAGCTGGCGCGAATTCGCTCGATTTCGAGCGAGGTCAATGCCGCCATCGTCCGCATCCATGACCGCGCGGCGCTGCTGCGCGAAACCTGCCGTATCGCCAACACGCACGGCGAGTTCGAACTGGTCTGGATCGCGGAGATCGATCAGGTAAAACAGAAAGTCCAGGCCGTTGCGTGGGCAGGATTCTCGCCGGAGGCCGCGCATGCGCTGGACTGGTCGCGCATCAATGCCGCACAGGGAACGCTGGGCAAGGCGATCCTGACCGGCAAACCGGCGGTGCGCAACGATGTCGGAGTTGCACTACCGGTGGGCAAATTGCGGCAGGAGGCGGCGCTCAAAGGCTGCCGTTCTACAGTGTCTCTGCCGCTGGTGATTGACGGCAATGTGGTGGCTCTCATTGGGCTGTTTGCGCCGGAAGCGGGATTTTTTGACGATGAAGAACTCGCGCTTCTCGCCGAGGTGGCCGGTAATATCTCCTTCGCGCTTGGGCATATCGAAAAAGAGCAAAAGATCGTCCGCCTCAGCCGCATCCAGTCGGTGATGAGCGGCATCAACACTGCGATCGTGCGCGTGCGTGACCAGCAACAACTGTTCGGGGAGACCTGTCGCATCGCGGTGGAGCAGGGCGGTTTCGGCATCGCCTGGATCGGCATGCTGGACCCGATGACCCTGGAGAACATTCCCACGGCCTCCGCAGGTGTAGATGCGGATTCGCTGTCGGCGACGAGTCGCAACACCGCGCCCTCCGACATCAGCATGGTAGGTCGCGCTATCAGGGAGCGGCGCCCGGTATTCAGCAATGAACTCGCCGCTGAAGCCAGTCCGGGAGGCGCGCGCCGCCAGGAAGCCCTGCGGCGCGGCTATCACTCGCTGGTCGTGCTGCCGCTGATCGTGGAAAACAACGCGGTGGGAAGTCTCTCGCTGTTTGCCAAGGAGCCTGATTTCTTCACCGATGAGGAGATCGGGCTGCTGACCGAGCTTGCCGCCAACGTCTCGTTCGCGCTGGATCATATCCGGAAGCGCAAGGCACTGGCAGACAGCGAGAAAAAACTCGACGGCATCCTCGGCAGGCTGCAAGAGGTGGTGTGGTCAATGGATCCGCGCAGCGGTCAAATTCTGTACATCAATGCCGCCGTCGAACAAATCACCCGGCGGCCGGCTGCTGACTTTCTCGCCCAACCCGGGCTATGGAAAAGCATGGTCCATCGCGATGACAGCGCGCCCATGCGCCGCGCCGTACGCAGGCTGCTGCACGAAGGCACGCTGGTCCATGAGTTCAGAATCGTGCTCGCCGATGGTGAAATACGTACCGTGGAATCCAGATCGCGCGTGCGGAGTGACGAGGCGAAGAAAGTCATGCACGTTGATGGCACCATCAGCGACATCACCGAGCGCACGCAGATCGAAGGCCGTTTGCAAGAGAGTGAACAACTCATGCGCGCCGCTTTCGAGAACGCGGCAGTGGGCATTGTGCATGCCGGACTCGATGGAAGCTATCAGCGCGTTAACGCCAAGTTCTGCGCACTGCTCGGCTATACCCGGGAAGAGCTAGAGACGATGAATACACGCGACACCAATCATCCCGACGAGCGGGATCAACTCGGTGTTGCGAACCGGCTTTTACTGGCGGGCGAGGTCAAGGAATACTCGTCGGAGAAGCGCTATTTGCGAAAGGACGGTTCCGCGGTCTGGGCGAAGCGGACCGTATCGCTGGTAAAGGATGCGGCTGGCGCGCCGCTGTACTTTATCCGGATTGTCGAGGATATTACCGAACGCAAGCAGGCGGAGGATGCCCTGCGCCTGCTTAACGAGGAACTGGAGGGCAAAGTGACGGCGCGCACCGCCGATCTGCAGCGCGCCCAGCACGAGGCCGAAGATGCAAACCAGGCCAAATCATCTTTCCTTGCCGCCATGAGCCACGAGATACGCACGCCGATGAACGGCGTGATCGGCATGATTGATGTGCTGCACCAGAGCAGCCTCAAGGGTGATCAGGTGGAAATGGTCGATCTCATCCGCGAGTCGGCGTTTTCGCTGCTGGGCATCATCAACGACATACTGGATTTCTCCAAGATCGAAGCCGGTAAGCTGGAACTCGAACGTGAAGCCTTTGCGGTGGGGGACGTGGTGGAAGGTGTGTGCAGCATGCTCAACGGCATGGCCGATAAAAAGGACGTGGCACTCATTTTGTACACCGACCCGGCGATCCCGGCGCAAGTACTAGGCGATGGTCTGCGTCTGCGCCAGGTGCTGGTTAACCTCATCAACAACGCCATCAAGTTCTCCAGCGGACAATTGCAAATGGGGCGGGTGTCGGTACGAGCACTGCTGGTCGAGCAAAGCACGGAGAAGGTCATAGTGGAAATCCGTGTGACCGACAACGGCATCGGCATGAACGATGAGACGCAGGCACGACTGTTCACCGCCTTCACCCAGGCCGATGTGTCCACCACCCGGCATTTCGGTGGCACCGGATTGGGGCTGGCCATTGCCAACAGAATGGTGGAACTGATGGGCGGGGAGATCACTGTGCAGAGCGCGCCGCGCGAGGGGGCCACCTTCAAGGTGCGCTTGCCGTTTGCGTTGCTACCGGGCAATGCCAATACGGTTGAGGTGGCGTCCGAAGTAGCGGGACTTTGCTGCGTTGTGGTGGGCGAAGCGGAGGGATTGGCCGACGATCTTGCTGCCTATCTCAAGCACGCGCACGCGGATGTCAAGCGGGCGCCGGACCTGGCGAGCGCCCGAGCGCAGAGAGCGGACCGCAGCGGCCTATCGGTGTGGGTGGTGGACGCCGGCAACGAGCCGCAGTCACCAGAGCACATTCGCGCTGCCGCCCATGCCGAGGCCAGCCAGGACGTTCGCTTTGTCGTCGTCCTGATTGAACGCGGCAAGCGGCGCCGGCCGCGTGTGGTGGCCCCCGATATGATCACGGTGGATGGCAACGCCCTCAACCGCCGGACTTTCCTCAGGGCCGTGGCTGTGGCTGCCGGGCGGGCGTCGCTGGAAGTGGAAGAAGTAAAGTCTGCCTTCGGCAAACTCGCGGCGATAGCGCCATCGCGTGTGGAGGCACTACGGCAGGGCAGATTGATCTTGATTGCCGAGGACAACGAGACCAACCAGAAAGTCATCCTGCGTCAGCTCGCCTTGCTCGGATACACCGCTGATATCGCTACCGACGGGCGCGAAGCGCTGGAACTCTGGAAGAACGGCGACTATGCATTGCTGCTCACCGATCTGCACATGCCGCGGATGGATGGCTATGAGTTGACGCAGGCCATACGCGCCGAAGAAAAAGGCGAAAGACGCATACCGATCATCGCGCTGACCGCCAATGCCCTCAAGGGCGAGGCCGCTCATTGCCGCGTTGTGGGTATGGACGACTACCGCAGCAAGCCCTCCCCGTTGGCGGAACTGAAATCCGTGCTGGAGAAATGGCTGCCCAGCACCGGGCCCAGTACGGATGTCATTTTAGCGACTCCATTAACTGCCGCGGTCCAGCAAATCGCAACAGCCGTGCCGGTCGACGTCAGTGTGCTCGAAGGGCTGGTGGGGGACGACCCTGCGCTGGTCCGTGAATTCCTGGAGGATTTCCGCAGCAGCGCGGGCAAGATCACGCTGGAACTGCGCGCTGCTTGTGCTACGGGCCACACGGCGGCCGTGGTTGCGGCAGCCCACAAGCTGAAATCCTCGGCCCGCGCCGTGGGAGCGTTTGCATTGGGTGAACTGTGTGCGGCCATGGAGGAGGAGGGCAAGGCTGGCGATAGCGATGCTCTGAATGTGCTGCTGCCACGCTTTGAGACGGAAATGGCTTTGGTGGATGACTATCTCGATAAGCAGATTGAAAATGCACCTTCTGGCGTTATCTGAAACAGGGCAAACCGCAAGCAATCCTGGTCGATAAAAATGACAGTGCACATCACCGAAACGCCGTCGCGTAATCCTTAAGGGGATGTCCTTTGAGCATTCGCGCACGCCTTTTGCTCCTGATCCTGTTCGCAACGCTAATCCCGGCATTGGTGAGTGCGACCCAGTTTTTGCGACGCCGTGAAGCCGAGATTGCCGACGCGCAGCGCGATATAGCACTTATCGCTCAACGCGTAGCGCTGGGTCTGCAGGATACGGTGCGCGCTACGGCGCAGTTGCATTTTGGCTTATCGCGGGCACGCGATCTCGTTACGGGCGACAGGGCCGCCTGCTCTGACTTTCTTGCCGACGTGCTCAGGGAACATCCTCAATACACCGGGATACTCACCATCAAGCCGGATGGCAGCTTGTTTTGCGATTCATTGCGCAGCGGCAGGCAGTTGAATCTCACCGATCGCCGCTATTTCCAAAGCGCGCTCAACTCTGGAAATCCGCTCGCCGTCGAACCGGCCTTCGGCCGGCTGACCGGGAGTGCAGTGCTGCAAATCGCTTATGCCGCGCGATATGAAAGTGGCGTACCCGCTTTCGTGCTGTTGGCATCGCTTGATCTCGACAAGTACATGCAGTCCGTCGCGAAATTGCTGGAAAGAAAAAATGTAATGGTCGCGTTCATTGATGAAAAGGGAACCATACTCACGTGGCATCCCGATGGCAGTAAATTGCGTGGTACGTCTATTGCGGATTCAGTACTGCTGCGCTTTGTAAGCGAGCAGAAGGACGTTGTTGCGCGGGAGTACACTGAAGCCGGGGATGCGTCTCGCATCTGGGCAGTGAGTGCGATGCCCGAATTCGCCGGATCCAGACTTCGCGTTTTGGTGGGGATATCCAAAGCGGATTTGCTCGCTGTGGCGAATCAAAACATGCGCCGTGCGCTTTCGGCTGTGGTCCTGGTCTGGCTGCTGGTATTTGCCGGTGCGTGGTCTCTGATGGAGTGGGGCATACGACGCCACGTGGCACGCATCATTGCCGCGGTTGCGCAATTTGGTGCGGGAAACTTGGAGGCACGTGTTGGAAAACCGTACCCGAGTGGCGAAATCGGGGACATGGTGCAAGCGCTGAATCACGCTTTCGAACGGATCGCCCGCCTGAGTCGCATCCATGCCTTGCTGAGCAGCATTAACGCCGTGATTGTGCGAACCCGCGACCGGCAGAAACTACTCGATGAGGTCTGTCGCATTGCGGTAGAACAAGGCGGCTTCGGCATCGCCTGGATTGGCGCGCTGGACCCGAAGTCTTTGGAAATCATTCCGCAAGCCTACGCAGGAGTTGAGGCGCAGTCGTTGATGGCGACGAGCCGCAATAGCGTGCACCCCGACACGCCGCTGGGGCAGGGCTTCGCTGGCCGCGCGATCCGGGAAAAGCACGCGGTGTTCAGCAATGACCTCGCGCTTGAAACCAGCGAAGGCGGTGCGCGCCGGCAGGAAGCCTTGCGGCGTGGCTATCGCTCCCTGATCGTAGTGCCCCTGATAGTAGAGGACAAAGCGGTGGGGAATTTATCGCTGTTCGCCAAGGGGCCTGTTTTTTTTACCGCGGAGGAAATTGCGCTGGTGAATGAGGTGGCTGGCAATGTTTCTTTTGCGCTGGAATTGATCCAAACGAGTGCAACGCTGGACGAGCTATCGCAGAAAACGCGGCGGCGGGAGCTAATCCTGAACACTGCGCTCTCATCCATGAGCGATTTCGCCCAAGTCTATGATCGGGAGGGACGGCTTTTGTTTGTCAATCAGTCGCAGCTCACCCTGTGGGGACTCACCTTGGATGAAGTGGTAGGCAAGAATTTCCACGATCTGGGATACCCTGATGAATTGGCCGGAAAACTACTGCAGCAAGTGCAAGTGGTATTCAAGACCACGCAGCGCGTTACCGACGAGACGCCTTATACCAGTTCAACCGGGGTGAAAGGGTACTATGAGTATATCTTTTCGCCGGTCGTTGCAGGCGATGGTACGGTAGACCTGGTTGTTGGATCCACGCGCGACATCACCGAGCGCAAGCAGGCGGAGGCCGCCCTGCTGCGGCTCAACGACGCGCTGGAAGACAAAGTGGCGGCACGCACCGTTGATCTGCAGCGCGCCCGGCACGAGGCCGAAGCGGCGAACCGCGCCAAGTCGGAGTTTTTGGCGACGATGAGCCATGAGATACGCACGCCGATGAACGGCGTGATCGGCATGATCGACGTGCTGCACCAGAGCAGCCTCCGGGGTGACCAGGTGGAGATGGTGAAACTCATCCGTGAATCGGCATTCTCTCTGCTGAGCATCATCGAAGACATCCTTGATTTCTCCAAGATCGAAGCGGGCAAGCTGGAACTCGAACTCGAAGCCGTTGTGGTGGGGGACGTGGTGGAAGGCGCGTGCAGTCTGCTCAACGGCATGGCCGATAAAAAGGACGTGGCACTCATTGTATACACCGATCCGGCCATTCCGGCGCAGGTGCTGGGCGATGGCCTGCGTCTGCGCCAGGTGCTGGTTAACCTCATCAACAACGCCATCAAGTTCTCCAGCGGACAATCGCAAATGGGGCGGGTGTCGGTACGCGCGCTGCTGGTTGAGCAGGGCGCGGAGAAGGTGACGGTGGAGTTGCGGGTAACCGACAACGGCATCGGCATGGACCATGCGACGCAGGCAAGGCTGTTCACCGCCTTCACCCAGGCTGATGTGTCCACCACCCGGCGCTTCGGCGGCACCGGATTGGGGCTGGCCATTTCCAATCATCTGGTGAAGCTGATGGGCGGGGAGATCACCGTGCAGAGCGCGCCGGGCGAAGGGTCCACCTTCAAGGTGCAAGTGTCGTTTGCATTGCCGCCCGCCAAAGCCAATACGGTCGAGGCGGCGTCCGAAGTAGCGGGACTTTGCTGCGTTGTGGTGGGCGAAGCGGGGGGACTGGCCGACGATCTTGCCGCCTATCTCAAGCACGCGCACGCGGACGTCGAACGGGCGTTGGACCTGGCAAAAGCCAGAGTGCAGACAGCAGGTTGGAGCGGGCTGTCGGTGTGGGTCGTTGACGCCGGCGACAAACCGCAGAGTCTGGAGCAAATACGCGCAGTTGCCGGTGCCCAGGCCGGTCAGGATGTTCGTCTTGTCGTAGTTCTCATTGAGCGCGGCAAGCGGCGCCACCCGCGTGCGGTGGCCCCCGATATGATCACAGTGGATGGCAACGCCCTCAACCGCCGGACTTTCCTCAGGGCGGTAGCCGCTGCTGCCGGTCGCGCGTCGCTGGAAGTGGAAGAAGTAAAGTCTGCTTTCGGCAAGCTCGCGGCGATAGCACCCTCGCGCGACGAGGCGCTACGGCAGGGCAGGCTGATTCTGATTGCTGAAGACAATGAAACTAATCAGAAAGTCATCGTGCGCCAGCTCGCCCTGCTCGGATACACCGCGGATGTCGCCGCCGACGGGTGTGAAGCATTGGGGCGTTGGCAGAGCGGCGACTATGCGCTGCTGCTCACTGATCTGCACATGCCGCAGATGGACGGCTATGAGTTGGCGCAGGCGATACGCGCCGCAGAAAAAGACGGCAAACGCATACCGATCATTGCGCTGACCGCCAACGCCCTCAAGGGCGAGGCCGATCATTGCCGTGTCGTAGGCATGGACGATTACCGCAGCAAACCCTCGCCGCTGGCGGAACTGAAATCCGTGCTGGAGAAATGGCTGCCCAACGCCGTGCCCAGTGCGGATGTCGCGTCATCGCACCGATTACCTGCAGCGACAGCCCGGCATATCGCAACAGCCATGCCCATCGATGTAAGTGTGCTCGAAGGACTGGTGGGGGATGACCCTGCGCTGGTCCGTGAATTCCTGCAGGATTTTCGCGGCAGCGCGGGCAAGATCACGCTGGAACTGCGTGCCGCTTGCGCTACGGGCCAGACCACGGCTGTGGTCGCGGCGGCTCACAAGCTGAAGTCTTCGGCTCTGGCCGTAGGTGCGTTTGCGCTGGGCGAACTGTGCGAGGCAATGGAGGGGGAGGGCAAGGCTGGCGACAGGGATGCCCTGAACGTGCTGTTGCCGCGCTTTGAAACAGAAATGGCTTTGGTGGAAGACTATCTGGATAAGTGATGAGTAAGGCTCCCGAAATACATCACCACGTGCATGGCAGGAGTGCATGGAAGCGTTGGCTTGAGTCGATCGGCGTTCATGCCGCCATCCTGCTTTTTAACGCGATTTTCATCGGGGTCATGTGGTACGCCGTGATCGGAGTGATGCGAGTCGACCGCGACAATACGATTCACGCCGCGGTAGACAGAAATGACAATCTCGCCATTGCGTTCGAGCATTACGCCATCCGCACCATCGAAAGCGCCGACGCAGTCACTCAGTACCTGGCCCTCGAATACACACGCAGTGGCCGGAAGATGGACCTCCTCCAATTCGTTGCGGATCATGCCGTCGATAACACGGTGTTGACGGGGGTTGTGCTGGTGGACGAGCACGGCAACGGCCTCACTACCGCCACGGGCAAAGGAGCGGTGAAGCTAAACGTGGCGGACCGCGAACACTTCACAGTCCATCTCGAGCGAGACAGCGGCAAGGTTTTCATCGGCAAACCAGTGGCAGGGCGTGTCACCGGTAAAGCAGTTATTCCCATCACCCGGCGCATCAACAAGGCTGATGGCACGTTCGGCGGGGTCGCGATGGCGTTGATCGAACCCGCCCGGTTCACCGACTTGCTGCGCGACGCCAGGACGCGGCCGCTCGAAATAATTTCACTGGTGGGACTGGACGGCATTACGCGCGCCAGGTTGAGGGGGGCGGCAGCATCTTCAGGAGAATATATCGGCAAGAGCCGGCTGTTTACCGAACGGGCAAAGCGTCCCACAGGTAACTATTTCTCGAAAGGCCAGTTGGATGGTGTGCCCCGGTTTTTCAGTTACAGGACGTTAGCCGATTATCAGATCATGGCCACCGTCGGAGCTGCGGAGTCCGATGTGATGGCCGAATTTTATCAACGGCAGACCCGGTATTTCTGGGCCGCAGGACTGGCGAGTGTAGCGATTGTCGGCTTTTCCGTACTGCTGATGATTG
Organism: Betaproteobacteria bacterium; assembly: GCA_021730905.1. Classification (GTDB taxonomy): domain Bacteria; phylum Pseudomonadota; class Gammaproteobacteria; order Burkholderiales; family SG8-41; genus UBA5216. Next base: position 15,651 of record JAKFYK010000133.1, read on the forward strand.
CGTGGGTACTACAGCGACGAACCGCCGCCGATATGGTTCGCAGCCAGGCCCGATTCCACTCCACCTTCCATCAGGCCGCCGTCGGCATCAGCCTGACAGCGCTCGACGACCGTATTCTGCAAGCCAACCAGAAGCTGTGCGATATTGTTGGCTACCCGGAGCAGGAGCTGCTCAGGCTAACCTTACAGGAAATCACCCACCCTGAAGATCTCGCGCAGAGCGTGGCGTACAGAAGTCTGATAGCCGCCGGCCAGATAATTGCCGCAGCACATGAGAAACGCTATCTGCGCAAGGACGGCATCCCGATCTGGGTTGCGGTAGCTACTACCCTGGTGTGTGATGCGCACGGGGCGCCAGACTATTTCGTCAATACGATCGAAGATATCTCCGCCCGCAAACGTGCCGAAGAATCCTTAAAGAGAGAGCGGGCCTTATTGCGCGCCGTTGTGGATGCCATACCGGAGCGCATCTATGTCAAGGATCGTGAAGGACGGTTTCTTCTGCAGAACGCGACCAATCTCAAGGTCCGCGGTATAACCAACCATGATGATATCGTGAACAAGACAGTATTCGATATTTTCCCGCGCGAAATCGCGGAACGCCTCCATGCGGAAGATCAGGCCGCGATGGAATCCGGGGTGCCGTTGCTCAATCGCGAGGGGACGACAGTTTTTGGTTCGCCCTCCTTAGTGAATGACCAGACCCACTGGCATCTCACTTCCAAGATTCCGCTCAAGGATGAAGCCGGGAAGGTCTACGGATTGGTCGGGGTAAACCGTGATATTACCGACCGCAAGCAGGCGGAGGCGGCACTGCTCCGGCTCAACGAGGAATTGGAAGACAAAGTCACAGCGCGCACCGCCGATCTGGAGCGCGCGCGGCACGAGGCCGAAGCAGCCAACGAAGCAAAATCATCTTTCCTTGCCGCCATGAGCCATGAGATTCGCACGCCGATGAACGGCGTGGTCGGCATGATCGACGTGCTGCACCAGAGCAGCCTCCGGGGTGATCAGGTGGAGATGGTCAAACTCATCCGTGAATCGGCGTTTTCACTGCTCGGCATCATCGAAGACATACTCGATTTCTCCAAGATAGAAGCCGGCAAGCTCGAACTGGATCGAGAGGCTATCGCGGTGGCGGATGTGGTGGATAGTGTGTGCAGTCTGTTGAACGGCATGGCCGAGAAAAAAGAAGTGGCGCTTACCTTGTACGTCGATCCGGCGATCCCGTCGGAGGTGCTGGGCGATGCGCTGCGTCTGCGCCAGGTGTTGATCAATCTCGCCAACAACGCGATCAAGTTCTCGTGTGGGCAATTGCATGCGGGGCGGGTGTCGCTACGTGCATTGTTGGTTGAGCAAAGTGCAGAGCAGGTGACCGTAGAGTTTCGGGTAACCGACAACGGCATCGGCATGGACGAAGAGACGCAGGCACGGCTATTCAGCGCATTCACCCAGGCAGACGTGTCCACCACGCGGCGCTTCGGCGGCACCGGGCTGGGGCTGGTGATCGCCAACAATCTGGTGGAATTGATGGGCGGGGAGATTACGATACAGAGCGCACAGGGCGAGGGGGCCATCTTCAAGGTGCGGCTGCCGTTTGTACGGGCGCCAGCCAAGCCCGGCGCCGTGGAAGTAACATCCGAGGTCGCCGGACTTTCCTGCATCGTCGTGGGCAGTCGGGGAGGATTGGCCGATGATCTCGCCATTTATCTCGAGTACGCGAACGCAGTGGTCGAGCGGGCACCGGACCTGGCGAGTGCCGGAATGCGGAGCGCCAGCAGTAGCGGCCTATCGGTGTGGGTTGTTGACGCCGGCGATGAGCGACAGTCACCAGAACAAATACGCGCTGCCGCGCATGCGAAAATCAATCAGGACGTTCGACTTGTTGTCGTTCTGATTGAACGCGGGAAGCGACGCCGGCCACGCATGGTGGCCCCCGATATGATCACGGTGGACGGGAATTCCCTCAACCGCCGGACTTTCCTCAAGGCGGTGACCGCTGCTGCCGGGCGGGCGTCACTGGAGCCGGAAGACGCAAAGCTTCCGTCCGTCAAGCTCACCGCGATCGCGCCATCGCGTGAAACGGCACTGCGCCAGGGCAGGCTGATTCTGATTGCCGAAGACAACGAGACCAACCAGAAAGTCATCGTGCGCCAGCTTGCCCTGCTCGGGTACACCGCGGATGTCGCTGCCGATGGCCGTGACGCCTTGGAGCGCTGGCGCAGCGGTGACTATGCGCTGCTGATCACCGACCTGCACATGCCGCATATGGACGGCTACGAGTTGACTCAGGCCATACGCGCCGAAGAAAAAGACGGCAGACGCATGCCGATCATTGCACTGACCGCCAACGCCCTCAAGGGCGAAGCCGAGATTTGCCGTGCCGCGGGCATGGACGATTACCGTAGCAAGCCGGCACCACTGGTGGAACTGAAAAGTGTGCTGGATAAATGGCTGCCCGTTGCCAAGTGCGTACCCGAAGAATCGGCTTTGTCCGGGTTGCCCAAACCGACGGTCCCACAGGCCGCAGGGGTCGTGCCTGTGGATGTGAAGGTGCTCAAAGGGTTGGTGGGGGACGGCCCTGCGCTGGTCCACGAATTTCTGCAGGACTTTCGGGCCAGCGCGGCCAAGATCACGGCGGAACTGCACGCAGCATGCGCAGCGGGCCAGACCAAGGCTGCGGTAGCTGCCGCTCACAAGCTGAAGTCCTCGGCCCGCGCCGTGGGGGCGCTTGCTTTGGGCGACCTGTGCGCGGCCATGGAGGAAGAGGGTAAGACCGGCAATAGCGATGCGCTCATTGTGCTTCTACCGCGCTTCGAGGCGGAAATGACGGTTGTAGAAAATTATCTGGATACCTATGCAAATTTGCCAGTCGAGGTTGTCTGAACTATTCAAAAGCATGGGTGATCATGATGAAAGCCGCTGACGTTGCAGGCGACGCCTCTAATCGAGATTAAGAGAAAGAGGCACGATAATGGCAACACTACATGATTTCGGTTTTTCGCCTTATATCGAGGACACTATCAGTGACAAAAGGAGCACGCCCGAGCCTTGCGTGGTGTCCTTCTTTGATCGCGTAAACCTCGATGACAATCTGATCAATATTTTGTTTGAACAGCGTGCCCTGGTTGTGCAGCCGGTTGGTGCAAGCGCCAACGAAAATATTTCGCTGGACGGTATCAGGTCGATCAAACTTGCTATTCCCGTGAATATCAAGCGATCAGTGGATCACTTTCGCAAGCGTGGCATCTCGGTGCACGCTATCGGCCGCAGGCTGCCATTCAATCTGAAATACCGCGATGGCCAAATGTTAGCCGGAGAGCTGCATGGCTATGGTATGGCGCAAGGAGGATTGGGGATTTATCTGGTCCACGAAAATGGCGGCGAGACTGAGCGCGGGATCCGTTGCTACTTTCCAGTGAGCAGCATTGATACCTTTACTGTTGGCGAGCACCTTGGCAAGGTGCTGCTCGAACAGAAGGATTTAACCGAAGCCGGCCTTCAAACTGCATTGGCGGTGCAGCGTAAGCTGCGCGCGCAAAAACTGGGCCACATTCTGCTCGAAAAACGCGTCGTCGATCAGCAACAGCTTGAACAAGCGATTCGGGAGCAGGCGACTGCGCCGGTCCGCAGGCTGGGTGAAGTGCTTATCGAAACCGGTCTCATTAGCGAGGAGCAGTTGCACGCCGCGTTGGACGAACAGGGACGACGGCGTGGTAAGCCGTTGGGTGAAATCCTGACTGAAATGGGACTGGTGAGTAAGGATGTCATTCGAGAAGTGCTGGCGCAGAAGCTGGGTAAGGAGACGGACAATACACTGGTCAAACTGGTGAACAAGATCGTACTCGATGCCAAGGATCAGGGTGCATCCGATATTCATATCGAACCCCGGCCCGGCAAGGAGAACACGCGAATACGCTTCCGGCGGGACGGCATTCTGTACGACTATCTCGAAGTGCCGTCACGATTCCGCAGTGCGCTGATCTCGCGCGTCAAGATCATGGCCAATCTGGATATCTCGGAACGAAGACGGGCACAGGACGGAAAGATCGATTTCAAGCGTTTTGGCCCTGCGCGGATTGAGTTGCGCGTTGCTACCATTCCCACCAACAACAACCTCGAAAGTGTAGTGTTGCGCATTCTGACCAGCACAAAGCCGCTGCCGCTGGACAAGCTGCAGCTTGCGCCGCATGTGCTCGAAAGCCTGCGCACGCTGGCAGAGACGCCCTATGGCCTGATCCTGGTGTGTGGCCCTACCGGATCGGGCAAGACCACGACACTGCATTCAATTGTGGGTCACATCAACACACCCGAGCGCAAAATCTGGACGGCTGAAGATCCCGTGGAAATTACCCAGCCGGGTCTTTCGCAGGTTCAGGTCAACACAAAAATCGGCTGGACCTTCGCCACGGCGCTGCGCTCGTTTTTGCGCGCCGATCCGGACGTGATCGTGGTGGGGGAAATGCGCGATCAGGAGACTGCGCAGATCGGTGTTGAGGCTTCGCTTACCGGACACCTGGTGCTGTCTACCCTGCATACCAACAGCGCTGCCGAAAGCGTGACCCGTCTGCTCGATATGGGGTTGGATCCCTTCAACTTTGCCGATGCGCTTCTCTGCGTGCTGGCACAGCGGCTCGCGCGCCGCCTGTGTCCGGACTGCAAGTTGAGCCGTCCGGCGGACGAGGCTGCGGTCGCCGCGCTCGCGCAGGAGTATTGCCTGGGCACGGCACTGGAACCGGCAACCGTCATCGAAACGTGGAACAAGGCTTATGCAACCAAAGGCCGGATCATGCTCAACGCCGCGGCCGGCTGCAAAGAGTGCGGTAAAACCGGCTTCCGCGGGCGCATCGCCATACACGAATTGCTCGTCGTCACACCTACAATCCGGCATTTAATCCGCATGAAATCACCTGTATCTGAAATCGTGCCGGTAGCGATGGCGAATGGAATGCGTACCCTCAAGCAGGATGGAATCGAAAAAGTGCTGCAGGGATTTACCACGATTGAACGGGTGCGCGCGGTGTGCTCATGACTTTGCAGACGAGACCGCAGGAGGACCAGTGAAGCGTTTACCAGCGATTACGGTGGGGCTGTCAGTTTGTATGCCGCATACGGTGGTGGCTGACGCTACGTCTGCTGCTGCCAGCAACGTTGGTAGCGCATAAAATAGGGCCGGGGCGCCGCATGGACTGGTCGTTGTTGCCAAAAGACAATCCGGTACAGTCGGTGCGGATTCGCCGCATGCTGATGGCGAGCGTCGCATCGGCGATGGTGGTGGCTCTGACCGGGGTTGGAGCGTGGCTAAATTTCGTGCCTTATTCAACCTTCTGGCGTCTCGCGGCCATCGTTTCGATGCTCGTGGCCGGTTTCTACGCGTGCTTCCGCAGCGGGCTTAACCTGCGGCTGTCCGATCCCAGCCTGACCCTGCCGATGATGGTGGCGGCCGGACTGACTATTTCCTTCGTGCAGGCGAATGCGGGCGAGGCGCGTGACGATCTGATGCTGCTCTACCCGGTTGCATTCATGTTCGGCGTGTTTCACCTGGCGCGCCGGGCGCTTGTCGTGATGGCGCTGCTGTTCTCCGCTTTTTATGCGGTCGCCATGGGCGCTTCGGTGTGGCCCTATCGTATGGCGGCGGACATGCGCTACGAAATTTTCCGCGTGGGTTTCCTGGCTGTGGTGCTGGTGTGGTTTGCCTACGTTGGTGGAAATATCAGCGCGTTGCGGCAAAGGCTTAGACGGACCAACGACGAGCTCAAGATCGCGTTCGACAGGGTAGAAGTCCTGGCCAACCACGACGGCCTGACGGGAGCATACGGCCGAAGGCATTTGATGGCGCTGCTGAAGCGCGAAGGCGAGCGCGCCGAACGCGGTACTGCGCTGAGCATTTGCATGATGGACATCGATCATTTCAAGTCGATTAACGATACCTACGGCCATGGGGCAGGCGATGAAGTAATAAAATACTTTTGCGCCACGATTCAAAGCGCGCTGCGGGCGGTCGATCTCCTGGGCCGGTATGGCGGCGAGGAGTTTGTCGTGGGGCTGTCGCAGGCGCCGGGGGCGCCAGCGGTGCTGGTCGCAGAGCGGATTCGCGAGAGGGTTGCGCAGAGCACGATCCCCTGTCTGCCTGCGGAAAAGCGAATCACCGTTTCGATTGGCGTGGCCGAGCATCGCGCGCCGGACCTCATTGAACACACGATCGCGCGGGCCGATGCCGCGCTGTATCAGGCCAAAGTCGCTGGCCGGAACCGGGTGGTGTTGGCGGATTAGAAGCGCGCGCGACACGCGAGCGTGCCTCACAGAATATGCGGGCTGCTGTAGAAGACTATCTGGATAAGCTGAAAGTTAAATTTCCTTTTATCTGTCCCCGGTCGCCTGAACGCTACGGCGGCTTATGTGTCCTACCGTACAGACTACCTCAGTGAACACGGGCACCCTGCCAAGGGTCGGAATACGACCATTTTCCTGTCCTGGGCGGTTTTCCTGCGCGCTTTCAGTGCCTTTTGCCGCATGATCAGCCTCCAAGGGCAGCCATGCTTCGAGGACGCTTGGGATCTATCAACATGTCTCGATTCGTAAACCCGCGTTCGTTTGTGACTGCGCGTTTCAGCGCTCTGGTCGTCGTGCTCGTTGTTTCGATATGCACGCGTTAGCCAACGTGGGAATCCCCGCTGCTACCAGCCGCGATGGCGCGCTGCGCGCGCCCGAGACGATAGAGTGCGCGGCCAGCCCCCCTGCACTAGCGTCCGTTGACGAAAATATGCGGCTGGAGCTGCTTATTGCTTCCATTGTGGACGTGACCAAGCAGCGTGAACGAATTGCACTGGAACATTGCCTTGGCCGTGCTATCAGCCGTTTGACCGATGCAAAGTCCCTGACCCTCTATCATTTGCAGCCAAGAGAGGGTGAAATTTATGCTGTGCCGGACTTGCACCTGGCTGACGGCGAGAATGTTTCTACCAGAAGTGCGAACGTAAAGTCTTTTGCACTTTCCGGCAACGCACTGCTTGCCGATTGCCTGCGCAAACCCTATGAAGCGCGTATTTCTGACGGGACCGGAGAAATAGAGAAAGAACTGATCTTGCCATTGCAGGGAGCAAAAGGCGATGTCTCTGTTTTCTGCAAAATCGAAAATGCCCGCAACGATGCCAACACCCGGCGGATGCTTCCCCTGCTGCTTGAGTTTTATACGAACTTTCTCTCTCTGATTGATGACAACGAGCGGGATACGCTGACCGGGTTACTCAATCGCAAGACCTTCGATACGCGTATTTCCAAAATACTGACTGCCCTGCAAAACCAGAACCATCGCGCTACTGATAAGACCGCACCCGTCAACTTTTGCCTTGCTGTGCTGGATATCGATCACTTTAAACGCGTCAACGATACGTTCGGGCATGTGTATGGGGATGAAGTGCTGTTGCTGTTTGCAAATCTGATGAAAAATACTTTTCGCGACAACGATTTATTGTTCCGTTTTGGCGGGGAGGAATTTGTTGTTCTTCTTGCCGATGCTGATGTCGCGCAGGCCCATATCGCCCTCGAGCGCTTTCGTTGTGTGGTCGAAAACAACAAGTTTCCCCGGATTGGGCAAGTCACCGTGAGCATTGGCATTGCGTTGATCCTGTTGAACGAAATACCGCGGACAACCATGGATCGCGCCGATCAGGCCCTGTATTTCGCCAAGCAGAATGGCCGCAATCAAATTCGTGATTATGAGAGTTTGGTGCAGCAAGGACTGTTACAGGAACTACATCTCCAGACCGGTGAGATAGAGCTGTTTTAGTCGCGCTCGTCACGCCGGCAAAAGATGAACCAGAAACAGTAGACAGCGAGTGAAATCATGATTGATAAATCTGCAGTAAGCATTCTGGTGGTGGACGACGAACCGTTCATGCTCAAACTGAATATGCGCGCGTTGGCCAACCTGGGATATACCACTGTCACCACCTGCGAGGGCGCTGTGCGCGCGCTGGAGGCGATCGATTGCGCTGCCAACCCTCCTGACCTGATTTTAATGGACCTGAATATGCCGGATGTGGACGGGCTTGAGTTCGTGCGTCATCTGGTCGAGCGCGGCTATCCCGGCAGCCTTATTCTGGTCAGCGGGGAGGACGAGCGCATGCTGCAAGCTGCCCAGAGGTTGGTGCAGGCGCACCAGATCACTTCGCTGGGCTACCTGCGCAAACCGGTCAAGCCAGAGATGCTGGCTGCGTTGTTGGAGAAATGGAAGCCTGCGGTGTCCACAGAGCATTGGTCCCCGCTCGAACTGAGCAAGACTGCCAGGATACAAAAAACTTACTCCGCTGAGGAGGTGCACGCAGCCATTGCTAACGGCGAACTGGTCAACTACTACCAGCCCAAGGTGTCGCTGCTCACCGGGCATGTCGTGGGGGTTGAGAGTTTGGCGCGCTGGCAGCACCCGGCGGACGGTATGGTGTTTCCCGACCAATTCATCGGCGTGGCAGAAGCAAATGGGCTGATCTGTAGCCTGACTCGTGGGGTGATTGTCGGCGCGTTAGTCGATGCCAGGTCCTGGCAGCAGGAATCGGGATTGGCGTTGTCGGTGGCAATTAACGTATCCATGAACGACCTCGGATCGCTGGATTTTGCCGATTATGTTGCCGGGGAGGCCGCCGCCGCGGGTGTTCCACCGAAGGATGTGACGCTGGAGGTGACCGAAAGCCGCCTGGTTCAGGATTTGCGCGTGCCGCTCGAAGTGCTAGCCCGGCTGCGGCTCAAGCGCTTCCGCATCTCGATTGACGATTTCGGCACAGGGCATTCTTCGCTGGCGCAATTGCGCGACATGCCGTTTGACGAACTGAAGATCGACCGTGGCTTTGTGCACCGCGCGTGGGCTGACGAGACCGTGCGCGCGATCTTCGACGCCAGCTTGATGCTGGCAAAGCAGTTAGGCATGCAGACCGTGACCGAAGGCGTTGAAGACCGGGCGGATTGGGATTTCGTGCGCCGCACCGGATGCGATTTCGCCCAGGGCTACTTTATTGCCAGGCCCATGCCTGCGAAATCGCTGCATGCGTGGATCGAGGACTGGGACGAGCGTGCATTGCTCATAACGCAAAAATTGGCAAAAGCACGAGAAACCCGGGTGACTTGAGCGCTTTCCCGATTTGGGATTGCCAAATAAAGCGGTATGACAATCGTAAGAAAGATTTCACATGAAACAGTACATGATGACGTTACTACTCGCCCTGATTGCGCCCGCAATGGCCGCAGGGATTGATTCCATACCGGGCGCCGGCCGGAATGTCGCGGACGACATTGAAATCCAGACACTGCCGAATGGAGAAATGGTGACGCGCCTTGTTTCAAGAAACGGACTTAGCGCACGACAATTCTGGATGGATTCCGTGTACCAATCAAGCAGGAGCATTGTTGTATTTCAGGGTCACGGCGGGCTGACACAAATTCCCATTGTCGCCCAGGGCGGCCTGACAGGAGAAAGGTGGATTTCCCGCAACGATCGCGTGCTGGGTGACATGCCCGACTTCCAGCAGCGCGAGTCAGACATCTACGCGGGGCAAAAGGAGGGCAAAGGCCGCTTCCAGGGCGCGGAGACACGAGAATGACCGCAATAACAGGATACGGGTTCTCTCCGTACATGGACGACCCGGTTTGCGGCGATGCCGCGAAACCGAAACCGTGTGTCGTGTCATTTTTCGATCGTCCCGCGCGGCATGGGAAACTCATCGCGTTCTTGCCCGATCAACGCACGCTGACGGTTCAGGAGAATCACACCAACATCAGTGTGAATTTTGCGTTTGACGATATCAGGTCGGTACTGCTTACCGACCCGGTAGACCTAAGGCGATCGGCGGCGCATTTTAAGCGGCACGGCATCACTGTTTATTCCATAGATCACCAGGCCCCATTCAAAGTCATGTATCGCGATGGTCTCGAATTTAAGGGGGTCCTTCGCGGTTATGGCGCAGGCCAACAGGGACTTGGCGTCTACCTGGTGGTTGACGGAGCCAACAATGAGTCAAAGGGGATTTGTTGCTACCTTCCGGCGAGTAACGTCAGCACGTTCAGTGTCGGAGAAAAGCTCGGCGCCCTTCTGCTTGAACAAGGTGAGTTGACGCAGACCGGGCTGAAGGCTGCGCTGAACCGCCAGAGCGAGTTGCGTGAACAACAGATTGGTGGATTGCTGGTAGAGCAGCGCGCGGTCAGCGTATCCGAACTGGAACAGGCTATCCGTGATCAGTCTGCCAAGCCCATCAAAAAACTAGGCGAAGTGCTGGTGCATTCGGGCATTATTAGTGAATTGCAGCTTCGTCAGGCGCTGGAAGAGCAGACACGCCGGCGCAGCGTGCCGCTGGGAGAAATTCTCATTGAAATGGGCCTGGTTGGGAAAGACATGATCCGGGAAGTGCTGGCGCAGAAATTGGGGATTCCGTATGTAGACCTTGCCCGGTTTGGCATTGAGACCAAGGCCTTTCGGGCGATTCCGGCGCTGCTCATGCTTCAGAACAATGCGATACCACTGTATTGGTCGGGAAACGATCTCGTCGTTGCGATGAAGGATCCGCTGGACGTGCGTGCCATAGATACGCTTTGCTTCGCTGCTCACGCCAGGATTATCCCGGTGCTGGCAACGAAAGAGGATATTGCAACGGCGCTTCGTCGCGGTCCGCAAGACGACTATGCGCTGTGGAGCCACGAGGGCGCCCCCGTGCGGGTAATCAATGCTGCCGATAAAGGTTCCGACAGCGCCATTGCGTGGCTATAGCCGTCCTGAAAAGCAAGCGTAATAGGTTCTAGTGTCGCAACGGGACGCCATGCCGATACTGGGGTGTGTGGTCAGATAAGTCCGGCCGGGTCACCGAACATATTCGTTGGATTTTGGAACGTTTTGGCTTGCATGATTGATGCGCCTGAGGGCTGGATGCGCCCGGCGCATGGAACACGTCATCTGCAGTATCCCGCCACGGGATATCGGCCATAGCAGGGTTCACTGGACCGGAAAGCCCATGCTTCCGCTCCGGGTCCGAAATCAGTATGGACTCCACATTGACGCGGCAAAACCAGACTGCTAAGGTCGCACGCATACGGCTGGCACTGGTATCGGGCAGTCATAAAAAAGAACCGCAGGCCGTTGCAGCTGCGCTTTTCAATTGTTCCCAGTTACTTCCAATCCACAAGAGAGAACCAAAATGAACAAGGTAGTTGACTCGCCGCAAGCGGCGCTCGCGGACATTCAGGATGGCGCAACGGTTGCCATCGCCGGGTTTGGCGTGGCCCACCGCTTTGCCACCAGCCTGATACTGGCGCTGCGCGACAAGGGCACGCGTAACCTCACCCTCGTTTGCAATTCGCTCGGCGATCCAGGCGCGCAACGTGGGCAGATTCTGGCTGAGGCCAGGCAAGTCAAGAAGCTGATCGCGGCATTTTCCGTGCGGCCCGGCACACCCACGGCGAGCGAGGAGCAAATCGCCAAGGGCGAAATGGAGGTTGAACTGGTGCCGCAGGGCATACTGGTTGAGCGTTGCCGCGCGGGCGGCGCTGGGCTTGCTGCGTTTTATTCACCGACCAGCGTGGGCACGGATCTGGTTGCCGGCCGCGAGTTGCGTGAGTTTGATGGCAAGCAGTATGTGCTCGAAAAAGCGATACACCTCGACTATGCGCTGCTGCGCGGCTATCGCGCGGATCGTTTGGGCAATGTGCAGTTTCGCGGCGGTAGCCAGAATTTCAATCCGGCCTTCGGCAAAGCGGCACGCATTGCCATCGTCGAAGTCAATGAAATCGTGGAGCCCGGCGTGATTCCGCCGGAACTCATCGATTTGCCCGGTATTTTTGTCGAGCGCGTCATACTCACCAAGGAGAAGATGGATGAGAAAGCGTACCGCCGCCCGGAGCGCCGGCCGTCCGACAAGCCGCGGCTTTACAACAACAAGCCCGCGGTGACACGTCAGCATATTGCCAAGAACGCCGCCAAGCTGGTGCGCGAAGGCACTTACGTCAATCTCGGCGTGGGCATTCCGACCATGGTGTCGAACTATCTCAAGGGCCGCGACGTGATTCTACACGCGGAAAACGGCGTACTGGGCTATGGCGAGATGGTGACGGAAGAGAAAGACATCGACCCCGATGTTTACAATGCCGCCGGACAATTTGTGGCGTTGCAGCCCGGCGCGTCGTTTTTTGACAGCGTGACTTCGTTCGAAATGGCGCGCGGCGGGCATATCGACACGGTGATACTCGGCGCGTATGAAGTCGATCAGACTGCCAGCGTGGCCAACTGGAGTACGGCAGACGCCAAGCGCGGTGGTATCGGCGGGGCCATGGATTTGCTCTCCGGCAAGGGCGATCTCATCATCGTGATGGAGCATACTGACAGTAAGGGCCGCCCCAAACTGCGCAAGAAGTGCGGCTATCCGCTCACCGGTCAGGGCTGCGTGAGTTATGTGGTGACCGACCTCGCCGTGATGCGCTGGGATGGCAAGCGATTTGTGATCGACGCGGTGGCGCCGGGCTTCACTGCCGATGAGATTATTGCCATGACCGAAATGGAACTTGTCGCTGGAACCAATGTGCGGGCGATGGAATGAGGCGCGCCGGCGTTCTGCTGCACCGGTGGGGGCGAAGGACATGAGGCATTGCTATTCGCTGGCCGGTGCTATCGGCATCATCGGTGCCGTGGCATTTCCCATAGCGGTGCAAGCGCAGGCCTACCCAGCGAAATCCGTACGCATGATCATCGGCTTTCCCGCCGGCAGTTCCAGCGACGTGGTGGGCCGTTTGGTGGCGCAAAAGCTCGGCGAGGGCTTGGGGCAAACGGTGGTGTTCGAGAACCGTCCGGGCGCAGGCGCCAATATTGCCGCTGAAGTGGTCGCCAAGTCGCCGCCCGACGGCTACACCGCGCTTTACGCGAACACCGGCATTGCGGTCGCGATCAGCGCGTACCAAAAGCTGGGCTACGATGTATTGCGGGACCTGGCAGCGGTAGGTCAGGCGGCAGCCGGGCCGCATCTGCTGATCGTGAATCCATCGCTGCCGGTGAAGTCGGTGAAGGAGTTGGTCGTGCTCGCAAAATCCAGGCCGCACGAGATGAATGTTGCCTCATCGGGCGCCGGCAATTCCGATCACTTCGCGTACGAGTTGTTTCGCTCGATGACCGGCGCTGAAATGACGCACGTTGCCTACAAAGGCGGCGGACAGGCGACGGTGGACGTGATCAGCGGACAAATGTCCGCGTATTTTTCCGGCATGGCACAGGCGCTGCCGCATGTGCGAGCGGGTCGCGTGCGCGCGCTGGCTGTGACGGGTGGCAAACGTTCCGCGATAGCACCGGAACTGCCGACCATGATCGAGGCGGGCGTACCAGGCTACGAACACTTGTTGTGGAATGCCGTGTTCGTGCCGGCCGCCACGCCGAGAGAGGTCATCCGGCGGCTCGATGCTGAACTCGTCAAAGTGGTCAGTGCGCCCGACATACGCGAGCGTTTCGCCGCGCTCGGTGTCGAGCCGCAAAGCAGAACATCCGAGCAGATGGCAGCCTATCTGAAAAGTGAAATCGACAAATACGGCAAGATCGTGCGTGCGATTGGATTGAAGATCGATTGAGCGATGCGCCCGCGTACAGGTCTGCGCGGCTTTTGAATGGGAGAGGCAATGCAATTTTTATCAGCGGCTTTCGGAATTATCGCAGCGAGTGTTGCGCCGCTGCTTTCAACGGCAGCCATTGCGCAGACCGCGCCGGATCCCGCGCCGAATTATCCCAACCGCGCGATTCGCGTGGTGGTGCCTTACCCGGCGGGCGGCACTTCGGACATTCTGATGCGCCTGATCGGCCAGAAGCTGACGGAAAAATGGGGGCAACAAATCGTAATTGAACCGCGACCTGGTGCCGCCGGTTTGATCGGCACCGAAATCGGTGCCCGCGCGGCGCCCGACGGCTACACCCTGGTGGCGACGGATATGGGATCGGTGATGATTTCCTGGCTGGTGCATCCGAAGCCGGCTTTCGATTACCTGCGCGACCTGACGCCGGTAATGGTCGTTGCCTATTCGCCGCACGTGCTGTGCGTGCATCCGAGTTTGCCGGCAAAAACACCCAAGGAATTGATCGCGCTGGCGAAGCAACGTCCGGGAGAACTCAACTTTGCCGCATCGCTGGCGGGCGCACCGCTGATGGCGGGCGTCGATTTCGCAAATCGCGCCGGCATCAAGTGGACCTACATCACCGGTCGCGGCGGCATGCAAACCATCATGGATGTGGTGACGGGGCAGGCGGATGCGTTTTTCAATGGCATGCTGCCGACCGTGCCGCACATCCAGAGTGGCAGGCTGCGGTTGCTTGCCGTGAGCAGCGACAAGCGCGTGGCGAGCATGCCGGATGCGCCTACCATTGCTGAATCGGGCATGCCGGGATTCCTTACCGGGTCGTGGCAAGGCGTGCTGGCGCCGGCGGCAACGCCCCCCGAGATTGTCGCCAAGCTTCATGCGGAAATGAGCCGGGCGCTGGCAATGGCCGATCTCAAGCAGAAGCTTGCGGCGCAGGGCACCGATCCACGCTACACCTCGCCCGCCGAGACCAGCAAGGCATTGCTATCCGAGCGCGACCGCTTGACGAAACTCATACGCGACACGAATTTCAAACCGGGCCAGTGATTCAGGTTCGTCGCAAGTTAACCGCCAATCGCCCATCCGAGCGCAGCCAGGGCTAGAACCGCCTGAATCAGGGCCATCAGCGTCAAAAGTGCGAACCATCCAAAGCGCCGGGCGCGAAAGTGGTTTACCGCTGCTACCATATTTGCCACGGCGTACACGCCCAATCCCAGCATGACTGCCAGCGCCATGACGGGTTCAACCTTGGCCATTATCGTCGGTGATATTGCGCTGGCGACCCCCAGTCCTGCTGACGCTACGATGATGACGATAATCAGCGCGATGCGTTTTTTGGACATTTTCTCCGCGGGCGGCAATCCATCCGCAGCCGG
>JAKFYK010000001.1 GCA_021730905.1 Betaproteobacteria bacterium
TGATCTCATGCGCCACGCCCGCCACCAGCGAGCCCAAGGCCGCCAGCTTCTCCGCACGGATCAGGTCCCCCTGTGTCAGCCTCAGCCTATACAAGCTCTCTCCCAACTCCGCGTTCGCCTTCTCAAGTTCGCGGTTGGCTGCTTCTAGTTGCACAGTACGCACATGCACACGCTGCTCCAGATCCTGATTCAACTCGCGGACCTGCTGGTCCAGACGCATGCGTTCCAGTTCGCTGCCGGCACGCGCCGCAAACAGGCCGAGCAACGCCCGGCCCATCGTTCCCCGCTCCATTGGTTTGTCGTCCATCACCGACATCGAGCCGAGGATAGTACCGTCGGTCGCGCATACAGTAGTTCCGAGATAGCTCTCGGCCTGCAGTTCCACCAGTGCGGGATCATCCGGAAACAACTGCCGCAGCCCGCGCGGATAATGGCACAGCGCCGTTCCTCTAACCTCGGCACAGGGCGTGCCAACCAAATCATATTCGATATTTTTGGCGATCGCACCGTCAACACAAAATGCCAACATGCGCGCCCGCCCCGGATTATCAGGCAGGATCTCTGCAATAAAGCAGTATCTGACACCCAGCGCCAACGCCATTTCCACGACCAGGGCGCGCATGAAATCCGCGCCTGTCGTCTTTGCCGTATTTCGCACAGCGCGTTCAAGCGCCGCCTCAAAACGCTTGTTCTCGGTTATATCAACTGTCGTGATTACCACGGCATGCGGGGCCGCTACCCCTGGCTCGAACAGCGGCTGCGAGTTGGACAGGGTCCACGTGACTTGTCCGTCCGCCTGCTTCCTCCCCCTGACGACGTTGTACTGCGGCCTGCCGGTACGCCGCGTTACTTCAAACGGAAGTTCCTCCTCCGGAAACGGCGAACCGTCCTCGCGGATTACACTCCAGCCTCGCCGCCGTAATTCCGCGTAGTCAATGACCTTCCGCACGCTGCCGCCGCGCATACGTTCCGCCGCCGGATTACTCAGCAGTACCATCGAATCCGCGGCACGCCTGACCACGACGCCCTCGGCCATGGCATCGATGATCGTGCGATAGCGAGTTTCGCTTTCCGCAAGCGCCTGCTCGGCGCGCTTACGCTCCGAAATATCCGTGATGACCCCCAGCGTGTGCTGCGGTATGCCGTCGCTCCCGCGTATGGCTGCGATAGTCATATCGACCCAGGTGGTCGAGCCGTCTTTCCGGAGGTAGCGCATTTCCAGGGAGAAGTTTTCGATCTGACCCTGCCACCGGCGTTCAGCCAACTCCAGATTCGCCACCAGGTCGTCGGGATGAGTGACCTGCCGGAAGTTCATGCCCACCAGTTCCTGCGGTGTATACCCGACGATGTCGGCATACTTCTGGTTGACTCTGATGTAATGGCCGGTGAGATCGGTCACAGACATACCCACGGCGGCCTGCTCAAACATCGCACGCATTTCCGCCGCGATTTTGCGGCGCGCGCGCGATTCGCGCCGCAAGGTGACAATCCACACTCCCATGCCCGCGAACAGCAGCAACGCCGCGCCGCTGGCCGACCACACGATAATCCATGTGACCTCTTCCTTCAGGAAGTACACGACCTGCTTCGGCTCCCACTGCCGGCGAATACGCTCGATCGTTCCTCGCTGCCGGAGCTTTTCCAGACCGTTGTTGATTTCCCGCAGCAATGCCGTGTTGCCCTTGCGCACTGCGATAGCAGCTTCCAGCGTGGCAAACGGCTCTCCTGCAATGACCACGCCATCGATACGATATTTGTTGAGTATGTAACCGCCCACCCATTGATCGGCGGCAACCGCATCGATACCCCCCTGCTTCAGGAGTTCGAACCCCTCTTTGTAGCTGGAGATCAACACCAGATTCACACCGGGCCGTGCCTTCAAAAATACCTCTGGCAGTGCACCTGCTTTTACCCCGACGCGCTTACCCTGTAGATCTCCCACGCCATGTATCGCCACTTCCTTGCTGGTGACGAACAAATTGAACCTATGAACTAGCGTCGGTGTCGCAAAATCCCAGGATTTTCTGCGCGCCTCAGTAATACTCATCCCGGTCAGCACATCGCCGACACCCTCTTGTACCCGCTTCTGCGCCAGTTCCCACGGCAAGAGTTCGAGCCGGAGCTCCCGCCCCATCACATCCGCCAGCGCCTTGAGAACATCGACGTCAAACCCTCGCGGCACCTGATCTTCCAGATAAGTAATCGGCGGATAATCCTGGTCGCCCACGGCGGAGAGCGGCCCGAGGTCGGCAGCCGGCGCCAGCACAGCGCCCGCCACGAGGAACCATGCGGCCACCAGCAGCCATGCAAGACGAGCGCATCGGTACAGAATGAGCGCGAAACATGCGCGCCGGCTGCCGATTATTGCAGGTGCCGATTCAATTCCTGCGGCGGCCCGCTTGTCAGGAAACTTCCGCGCGTTTGCGAACATGTTGTCAATCACGATCCGCCACCTCGACTCGTCATGACTGTATGTCCTGTTTGAGTGCCTACAGAGCTGGCGATTCCCTCGGGTGGCCACGACCACCTTCGGAGGCAACTTTATTCGTCAGCCACGCGTCCGCGACGTATCTGTTTCGCGACTTCCCGGAGCGAGCGCGTCGGCAATAGCTTCTAAAAGCATGGCGCGTGTCAACCGCGCTTTGGTAAGGTATCCGTCGATCTCCCGGTGGCCCACAATCCGGGAATCCGTTGCGTAGCCGGGTTGTCCGGTACGAATGATGATGCGAACGTCACGGCGATCCGTGTCGTCGCGAATCTCCAGGGCCAAGCGCAACCCGGCGTCGTCCGTTTCCATCACTACATCCAGAAGCAATACAGCGATTTCCGCCTTGGAAGCCAGCAACTGGCGTGCCTGTCCGGCACTGTACGCATGCAGGAGTTTGAGCTGACGGCCGATCACACGCTCGCCGTCAAGTGCAATGCGCGTGCTGTCGTGAACATCCTGGTCATCGTCGACGACGAGCACGACCCAGGGGGGAGCACTGCCATTCGCGCTCACGTTCGCGTCGTTTGCATCGTCTCGGAAATTGATCGAATCACCGTCGCGTTCTTGCTCGCCGCCAAACCACTCAGAACGGACCGAAGGTGACCAGCGCGATTCTATCCCGCCATGCAGATCATTCCTGTAGTTCTTCATAAGCGCCTCTCTGAGCAGTGAGAACCAACGTCGTGAATGCAATCGGGACAACCATCTATTGCCAGTGATTCATCATCCTCACTAACGGCAACTGATATTCGAGCAATATCCAGTTCATTATCAACTAAACCTCAAGAAACCGGGGCCTTCGTCCGATATATCCTGGTATGGATTGCCGGAAACCAGCAACCTGCCGGAGTATCCGAGCGGGCCGCCCACCGAAAATCCCGGATGCGGCTTTCCTTCGTTGACGACATGCAATACATTCATAAGTATATGATTTATATAAAAATTAAATTCCATACGATTGATCGCATGACCGTCGGCTACGGTGGCGGCCTCTCCTATCGCGCGTAATTTTGGAATGCCCATGGAAGATTCAAAAGACAGGAAACCCAACGACCTCACACAAAGTATCCTGGATTCTACCGACCACAGTCAAACTCCAAATTCTTACGTGGAACACCCCGAATCCCTGGAAAGAAGTTCGATTTGTGCAGAGGTTGCTATGAAACCGAACGAAGCAGCAGACCTGGACAATTCCGAAGGGATCCGCAACAGGCCGTGGCAGCTACTGATCGTCGACGACGAGCCGGAGGTGCACGAGGCAACCGCATTCGCCCTGTCGGACTTGAAGGTGCTGGGGCGCGAACTCGCCTTCCTGCACGCGCATGATGAGCGCGAGACACAGGACATACTCCGCCGCAACCCGGATATCGCTGTCATTCTCCTCGACGTGGTAATGGAGGCCGACGATTCGGGCCTGCGGTTGGTGGAGTTCATCCGTGAAGAACTGCGCATGGAAGCGGTGCGCATTGTGCTGCGCACCGGACAGCCAGGTTATGCCCCCGAACTCGAGGTCATCCAGAAATACGACATCAATGACTACAAGACCAAGACCGAACTGACCCGCACGCATCTTGCCACCGCGATCACCGCTTCGATCCGTTCATTCGCGCAGATCCTGACGATCGATATGGGCCGCGAAGGAATGGTGCGGATCGCGGCGGCAGGCTCGAATCTGTTTGCGCGACGGGGTTTAGCTAGTTTCTGCGAGGGCGTTCTGGAGCAGGCCTGTGGCGTGCTGAAGATCGAGCCCTCGGGATTCGTATGTTCGGCGACAAGCAACGAAACGCCGAACCCGGGCTCCGCGGGCGAATTGGAGCTCATTGCCGCGTCAGGGCGTTTTCGCCGCTATCAGGGGACGTCGCTCGCCGCCTTGGCCGGCGAGCCGGCTGTAGACGCAGCTTGGCAGGCACTCACAGCGCGCTCCAGTCATAACGGCCGGGAACTGACCACGCTCTACCTGCCCGCACACGCGGGGCCTGCGCTTGCCGTGGTGCTCGACACCCGCAAACCGCTGGGTGAAGTCCGCAGCCGGCTTGTCGATCTGTTCCGCGCCAGCATCGCTGTCGGCCTCGAGAATGTCACCCTTTTCGAGCGCCTGCAGGCATTAGCCTTTACCGATTCACTCTGCGATCTGCCGAACCGCGTGAGGTTTGTCCAACTTATCGATGAACAGATTGCCAACAAACCGTCTGGGTGGGTAGTCGGCATCCTCGACATCGATCACTTCGCCGAGACCAACGATGCGCTCGGTCACAACTGCGGTGACGCGCTCCTGCGGGGCGTCGCCGCGCGCGTGCGCGATGCCCTGTCCGCGGACGTTACGCTGGCGCGCGTCGCGGGAGACTGCTTCGGAATATTCGGCCCCAATGAGAAAGTGGACCCTGATCGCCTGCTGGACCTCTTCGCGAGTCCCATCGATGTTGGCGAACACTCAATCCATGTTTCGGCATCGATAGGACTGGTGCTGCTGGAGCAAACCGTTGGCAACGGCTTGGACGCGGTCAAGAACGCCAGCATAGGACTCAATCGGGCCAAGGCAACCAAGCGCGGCAGTTACTCTTATTTCACTCGGGCAATGGAAGCGGATACCAAGGAGCGCGTGAAGCTTGCACATGAACTGCGCCGCAGCATCGATGCCCACAGGCTACTGCTTTACTACCAGCCACAGATCGACCTCGCAACCGGACGTACGGTCGGCGCGGAAGCCCTGATGCGCTGGCGCGCCGCTGACGGTGAGTTCATACCACCGGACAAATTCATACCCGTGGCGGAATCGTCTGGCCTCATCCGACCTATTGGCGAATGGGTACTAAGAACGGCCTGCCGGCACCTGCGTGGCTGGTGCGACAAGGGGCTACAAGGGTTTCGTATAGCAGTCAACGTTTCGATCGAGCAGTTCCGCATGCCCAACTTCACAGACCTGGTTTGTTCGGTACTCGCCGAGCACCGGCTGGATCCACAATTACTCGAGCTGGAAATTACGGAATCGATGGCTATGGACAACATCGACATTGTGATGGATTCGCTGCGCAAGCTGAAACAGGTCGGCGTAGCCATCGCGGTGGACGATTTCGGCACCGGCTACACCTCCCTCGGGCACCTGCAGCAACTGGCCGTCGATCGCCTGAAGATCGACCGGACCTTCGTGAACAGACTGAATCGCGCCATGGATGGCGGCGAAGAAGGACGACGCAATCTTTCAAGCATCCCCGAGATGATCATCAAGCTGGGCCACAGCCTGAATTTGCAGGTGATCGCCGAGGGAGTCGAGACAGAGGAAACCGCCAAGTACCTCACGGCGCTCGGCTGTGACGAAGCGCAGGGCTACCTTTACGGCAAACCGATGCATGAAAAGGCATTCGATCAGTATCTGCATGAGCGCGGCTTGCTTGCGATACAACGGGTTGCTTGAAGGGCCTGATGAATCACGGCGCTACTCAACGACTGCGTCAGCCGTTCAGCATGATGCCCAAGCTTGTTCATCCCAGCACAAACTAAACTCGCCAGAACAAAAACTACGAAGTACTTGGCCGCTGATAAACCATCACTATCAATAATTGAAACAGGCTCGATTGTAGGTATCATTCCTACATGAAATTTGGCGCAGTATCTGCTTCCCCGTCCAGGGTCGCTATCATAAAGTGGGAACCGTTGAAACAAGCTGCACTTTTCCACTCACCTCAACGGAGACTTTATGAAACATACCCCGCTCCAGCAATTCAGCTACGCGATGCTGTTCGACCCAATGGTTGCCCGGGCGGTCGCGGAACGTGCAGCGCAATGGGATCTGCCGCGCCACATCTGCCGCCCACTGGATCGTTATGTCGGATCTAGAGTCAGTGCCGATCTGGCCGCCTATGACGCCGCGGTTGAACTGTCGCCTGTCCTGGAAGAAGAACTGCTTGAGGAGCCGCCAAGCACAGTCAGCAGCGTAGTCGACCCTATCGAGCAGGATCCAGATTTCGAAGATACCGACGATCTATAGTGTCAACACCGCGTGGACCGTCGGTGTTGGTCGCTCAGCGCTTGTCGCGTTACGGGTGCGCTCCGCCAAAACTGCTTAGTGAGCCAAACTGGGTATGGCGGGGAAAAACCCGCTTATTCTTGCCATAAGAATCCGCCTCGGTCACCGATAATCCTACGGACGGGTGTACCGCTGCCTGCACAGGGCGGTCACTGGTCATCTGATCGTGGAGGAACGCATGAACCTGGTCTCCAATCGCCAGCCCGAGCTACCGTTCGAGTTCAATGCGCTCGACGACAACTCCCTGCGGGCCGCCTATGCGCGTAGCCACCTCAAGATTCCGTTCGAGGCGGCAATGCGCGTCAAGGCACTGGCCATCTGTCTCCGCCAGCTTGCGCAGGTGCAGTTGAAAAAACGAAGCTAGTGTACGTAGATGAAAACACAAACTCATGGCGAGGTTAGCATCGGTGCATTGTTATCGTGGTGGCCGCGCTTCTTGCCACACGGAATCAGATCTGCAATCGCAGCATGAACTACTCCATCGCAACGATAGGACGTCCTTAACTAGAAGTTTGGCGGGGTTGGCGTCGGTCCCCCTGCATTTAGCAAACCGAACCTAATTCGCCAAGAATTTTTGTTTTTTTAATCAGATGGTTAGCTTTTCGCTAACTCAATCTGGCGTCCCCACGGGGGTTAGAGCCTTATGCGTGTGCCGTTTTATTACCTTGGGCCGCGTAGTATTGGAAAAACCCTACCGATGGCAAAATTGAAACAAATTCGGCTTCAGTAGTTTGCGCTCTTTACAGGTATTGCCAGCCGTTAGAACCGGCGAAGCGCGCTGATGCTACAATTAATTATATTGATTAAGTTGGGAGCAAGGCATATGCGATCCTTGGCACTTACCACGACGCAGCAGCGTCGCCTTGAAAGACTCGCCCACGACGCCGGGCGCACCCCACAAGCCATGTTGCGCTTCGTGCTTCGCGATGGCTTTGATTTGTGCGAGCTGGAGGTAAACGAAAGCATCGCCGCAGAGCGCGATGCGATGCATCACGGGTATGTACCGCATGAAGAAGTGCGACGCCAAACACGTGCCGTGATCGACGCCGCCCATGCCCGCAAGCGCCGTCAGGCGGCTTGAGTGGGCGCCGCGGGCGCTGCAAGCCTACATTGATTCGCTTGCCCACATCACTGACGAAGACCCTCGCACTGCAGAGCTTGTCCGCGAGCGCGTAGAGCACGCGCTCGACCTGATCCTCGAACACCCAGGAATTGGTGTACCCATAGCCCGGCGCGGCGAGCGCCGGTATCCGATTGCAAACACTGGGCACGTAATCGTCTATCGCGTTACGCCGGTAGCAGTGCGGGTTCATGTCTGGTACCGCGCACGGCAAAACGTGCGCCGTTAGCTCGCCACGCAACGCTGCAAGGATTTTTCTTGGGTAGTTTCGTGGGTGTTTCTTGGGTAGTTTCTTGGGTAGTTTCCTGGGCGCTTTGTCCTCGCTTCGATAAGCTATTTTTCGGCTGGGATGCCCGCACTACTGTCCTCGAATTTGCTCACGACTTTGTCAGCGGATTTGTTCGACAGGCGTTCATACCAAACGACTTACTTTGCACAGCATTTTGGAGAAAGGAGATTGCCATGACGTAACTACCAAACACTGGGAGCTATGTCATGTCACGTACGTTTCGCCGCAAACGGGAGCGTCACGAGTATTACTGGGTGTTGCACGATTGGGACTTTAATCTCTCTTTCCGGCATCGGGTATTGCTCGACCCTCGTTCCAAAGCCGGGCGCAAGGCCATCGCCCGTTTTCATTCCGACAAAGCCGCTATCGTGGGCAGAACTGCGCCGCGCTGGTACCGGAAAGCCTCCGATCACCAAATTCGCACCAGCAACGATCGCATGTATAGGCGCTGGCTGAATAATCCGGAGTTCGAGCCAATATTTCAGGTGTGGCACAAACACGAAGCCGACTGGAGTTGGTGGTGACCTGCGGTATTGATGCGCGTAGAAAATTGGCCCAAACACCAAAAGCACCAAACCTATACAAAGCAAAGTCACAACGCCGTACCAGCTTTATTACCGCATTTCCGTTTCTAGACGGAATAAGCTGGCGTCCCCACGGGGATTAGCGCCTTATGCGAGCGGAGTAATATTGCCGTGGGCCGCTTAACCCGCAGTGGTCGGCATCTTAGCACTCAGAATCCTTTCGCCGATTCTACATGTAGCTTGACAGCCGGCCTGCTAATGGATATCTTATAGATATCCACCTTATAGGTATCCAATATGCCAACCCGTACGTCCGCCAACCAGATCGCATTTCGTTACCGTTCGACCGACAGCGCTACGGGCGTCTCCCGTGAGACTGCAAAGAAATTAGCAGAACGATTAGGCGTTGACGAAACACAGGCCATTCATCATGCGTTGCATGAATTGGCAGTCAAGTTGCTGCCGCAGTATGAGGCCGACGACGGCCCGCTGACGGCAGCCCAGGTTCGCCAGATCAAGAAGCGTGTTCCGCAAGGCGGTAGACGCTCGGTACGCTCGAGCTTGTTTGAGGTGGAGACTGCGTGATCCATCAGTATTGGAGCGAACCAACGGCTGGTGAGATTGTGTGGTGCCATTT
Organism: Betaproteobacteria bacterium; assembly: GCA_021730905.1. Lineage (GTDB taxonomy): Bacteria > Pseudomonadota > Gammaproteobacteria > Burkholderiales > SG8-41 > UBA5216. The sequence goes on from JAKFYK010000001.1 coordinate 9,083, forward strand.
CCCCGACCAAATTCATCCGCGCCCGAAGCCACGCCCTGCTCTAATCCTTGCCGTGTTTGACGACAACGCGCCGCAGTTCGATGTTCGCGTAGCATACGGCACCAGCCAGCGTACGACATCCTTGCATCGCGGTGAGTTCTCCATCCTGCGAGAACGAAACGCTGCAGCCTACACCGTAGCGGGCATTAGTTACGACACCAAGTTCGATCTCACACAGGTGCTAGACCTGCCCTACACGTCCGAGTGGTTCTCCGTTCCGCCGGCTGCGCCGCATGGTCAAACCCCAAAACTCGGGACCCTACATCCATCGCTGGTGCGTGCCGTGGAAGCAGCATTCCGTGCTGCCAAAGGGTGAGATTTCTTAACACGTTGGTGAGTCATCCAAGATTACTTTAGAAGTATATTGAGCGACTAGATTTTCCGGCTTGCAGAAGTCAATGATCCATTTCGATGGCTAACCAGGAAACCCTCACAAAATTACGGGCAGAAAACGCCAGACTTGTCGCATTGCTGGATGCCCACGGGGTTGAATGGCGTTTGCCGGCAGAGCCTGCAGCGGCCGATACCTCCGAGGCAGAGGCCTCAAGGCTTAGCACCAACCAGAAAGTGGCGCTCTTTCGGCAACTTTTCCGCGGGCGTACCGACGTTTACCCGATCCGGTGGGAGAGCAAAACAACTGGAAAATCCGGTTACGCACCGGCCTGCGCGAATGAATGGCGCGCCGGCGTTTGCGAAAAGCCGCGAATCAAATGCTCGGATTGCAGCAAGCGCCTGCTGATTCCCCTGTCAGATTCGGTGATCTACGACCACCTCGCTGGCAAAACCACGGTCGGCGTTTATCCCCTGCTGGCTGATGACTCGTGCTATTTACTTGCCGCAGATTTCGACGAAGCCGATTGGAAAGAGGACGCGAGGGCCTTTGCCCTGTCGTGTCAGGAACTGGGGGTGCCCGTCTCGCTTGAAATTTCCCGTTCCGGCAAGGGTGCACATGCCTGGGTGTTTTTCGCAAGCAGCGTGTCTGCCCGCGATGCCCGGCGGCTCGGGACCGCCATCATTAGTCATGCCTGCGCACGCATGCGGCAACTGAACCTCAAATCATACGATCGGCTTTTCCCGAATCAGGACACGATGCCAAAGGGAGGGTTCGGGAATCTGATCGCCCTGCCGTTGCAGAAAGCGCCTCGTGACCACGGGTGCAGTGTGTTCGTGGACAAGGACTTGCGCCGGTATCCTGACCAATGGGCTTACCTGGCATCTATCCAGCCGATGCCGCCTCAAGAGATCGAACCAACCATTTTGCGCGCTACCGGCGGCACACATCCGCTGGATGTGACCTTCATCGATGAGGAGGATCTCAAGGAGCCATGGAAACGGATCGCGACCAAGTCCGAGAAACTACCGGGGTTCATGCCAAAGTTACTTACGGTGACGATGTCCAATCTCATCTATTTTGAAAAAGCGCAATTACCGCAGCCACTGGCTAACCGGCTGATTCGTCTCGCAGCTTTTCAGAACCCGGAATTCTATAAGGCGCAGGCAATGCGCTTCCCGGTCTGGGACAAACCCCGGGTCATTGGATGTGCCGAAAACTTTCCAAACCATATTGCTCTACCGCGCGGGTGCCTGAATGCAGCGCAAGCTTTGCTGAAAGCGAATGGCATAAGATGTGAACTGCGCGACGAGCGATTCGCAGGTGAGCCACTCGACGTGACCTTTATTGGAACACTGCGAGTTGATCAGGAAGCTGCTGCGGATGCGATGTTGGCTCACGATGCAGGTGTTTTTTGTGCGCCCACTGCGTTTGGCAAAACGGTGACTGCCGCTGCAATGATCGCTCGGCGTGGGGTCAACACGCTGGTGCTGGTACATCGCACTGAGTTGCTCAAGCAGTGGCAGGAACGTCTGCAGTCTTTCCTCAATATTGAAAAAGGTGTGGTTGGCACCGTCGGCGGCGGGAAAGCCAAGCCCACCGGAAAAATTGATATCGCTGTGATGCAGTCTCTGTCACGACAAGGTGAAGTCAACCCGCTGGTCGAAAATTACGGCCACGTCATTGTGGACGAATGTCACCATGTTGGTGCCGCGTCCTTCGATGCTATCTTGAAGCGGGTAAAGGCGAAATTCGTGCTCGGGCTCACCGCCACACCGATTCGCCGCGATGGCCAACAGCCGATCATCTTCATGCAGTGCGGCCCCATCCGTTACACGGCAGCAAAGCCGGCAAATGCACCGCAGGACCTTTCAGTAGTGTCGTATGAGCTGGACACGCGTATCGACTTGTCCACGGATGCCGGTATTCAGGATGTATTCCGGCACTTGGCGAATGACCTCAACCGAACGGAAGCGATTGCCGTCGAAATTAGAAGCGCTTTCAGTCAAGGACGGAAAGTGCTGGTTCTAACAGAACGCACCGAGCATCTGGATGCAGTTCTTAAAGCACTTACGGACAAGGGGTCATTTCCGTTCGTATTGCATGGCCGGATGTCGAAAAAGCAACGCGCCAAACTGATAGCAGAATTGGATGCGCTGTCACCAGATGCTCCACGCGTCTTGATTGCCACAGGAAAACTGATCGGCGAAGGCTTTGACCATCCACCGCTGGACACCCTGGTGCTGGCGATGCCAATTTCATGGAAGGGCACACTTCAGCAGTACGCCGGTCGACTCCATCGCGAACATGCCACCAAGACCGACGTGCGCATCATCGATTTTGTAGATACAGGCCACCCAGCGCTGCTGCGAATGTGGGATAAGCGGCAGCGCGGATACCGTGCGATGGGATACAAGATTGGAAATTGATCTCAAATGGATACAGATAAATATTCTGGGCTGTACCACTAACTAACGCAAAGCCATATGCTTCAGATGTACGTGCTGTATCGCGATGCTCTTATCGTACACTCCTTCGGATCACCACAGGTATCTGTTGCGCAGCCATTCGGCTACGCTATTTTGAATGCAAAAGACGCGCGCTGAACTGTACAAACTGGTATACATTTCGGCGCATCGTCATGGGGCTAGCGGCCAACCCAGACCGGCATCTGCCGCCAATCTCAGGTATTTGGCAACCACCCCCTTGGAGATACTCAGTGCCCGGGCGATCGCATCCAGGCTCAGACCGGTGCTGTGGCGGTATCGAAGTACGTCTCGTATCTTGCGCATAGATAGTTTGTCCTGGGGCATGCCCGCTCGCTTTCAAAAAAGCGGCAAGCCTACCGTTAACTATCCATGCAACATTCCCCAAATCGGTCACGTTCAGCGTGAAATCGCGGTCACGATGCCGTGAAACGTCGGTCACGCTTTGGTGAAATCACCGGTCACGATGACGTGAAATACGCACGAGTGAGGGCAGGCACATTACGTTTAAAAACAGCCACTTATTGCCCCTTTTAAGCAGGCGAGCTGACGGGTTGAAATGGACTATTTCCTCAGAGGATCGGTGCTCAAGGGCACGGTCGAATCTGGATGTACGGAAACACGTGTTCTGCTGCGTGTAGAAACCGAAGAGGAGAACCAGGGCCGCGTCAATCTGCTGATCCGCAATGCCAAACGGGGCAGCTTTGCCGAAAGCATGATCAAAGCCAGTGTTCCAATGAAAAGCATGGTGGAAGTGAATGGAATTTCCCGCTCCATAGAAGGAATCACGGACTGACCGTAAATTACGGCCTACCAGCGTAAACTGCTGCCTTGTGCGCCTGTTCGGCAAATGCTGGTTGGCGCTCCAGTATTTTGCACCATCGCTATAAGCTGCCAGCAAAAAGTACCTGCGAAGGAGTCGCTTGAGCGCCTGTAAACTGGAACCCGCTTAGTGGCGATCTTACTATCAGCTGGCCCATAAAAGAATCTGCCGTAGCGGGTTCTTAAACTGCATATCTCGAATTTAAATTAAACGCCCTCACTCTTTCTCTGGTACCAACAGATTAGCGCAGGCCTCGGCGACACCGTTCGCCGGTTCTTTCTCTCCGGGCATGGTGGCAAATCCAGCCTTGGCTATCACTCCGCCACGAGACCAACGTTCTGTTTTTTTCAGTTCCGCCAGTCGCTCCGGAAGATTCGGTGCATTATTAAATTGTACGCTGCAAATCTTAGAAAGCTCCGCGACCATAGCAGTATCTGTCTGTGTCTTTGCCAGCCTTTCTGCATTGCCAGGCGACTTCCAACCGACCAACTGGAAGCCCACCCATGCAAGTAGCACCGCTCCCGCGAGCGCACCCAACAGAAACGGCTTCGCATCTTTTTGAATCACTGTAAGGTCCATATCCCCTCCTGTTTACCCGAAGATGTTCCGATAAAGGTCATACCGGGCATATGACATCGCGTTAGGGTACACGTTCAATAGTGGATTTTGGTTTTTAGCAAACAGCCTGCTTTCCGTACGACATCACTGGATGAACGCCAATTATTGCGTCACACAATCACCTACTCGAGGTTGATTGTCCGGTGCCCTTATATAGGCATTCCATTCTCGAATGAGGTTGCTCTCCCATGAAGCAATTCGAAACCAAAGACGCTAGTCTCGCTATAAAGCCTCACGACTATACAGAAAGAATAGTTTGACAATAGTTTTGTGCAATACTATATTGCACGAAATTCAAATATCGATCGCTAACAGCGACCGAAAATAGAATAACGAAGGAGGAGTAGAAAATCGGCGATGGCTTTATCCGTGAGCCTCCGGCCGGCATTTGGCATTCTACTGCGGCATTAGCTTACGAAGTGAGAAGAGAAACGATAGACGTCCTCCGAGGAGTTCGAAGGTGCGTCGAGCAATCGACGTCTTATCCCCCGTGTTTTGGGGCATTTTTTTGAACAGTATCGTGACTACGTGCCAAATGGAATTTCCGGGGAGAATATCAAATCCGGGCTATTCAGCTGTAGCGCGATACGGGAGCGTCGTCTCGAACTCAAATATCCGCCAGCGGCTTTGTAATTGCGCGTTTGTCCCTTATCTTGAGTCGGGCAATCAATGCATCTAAACCGTTTTCCAGGGACGCCAGCGTCGTGATTGGAACGTTCCTGAGGGCGTCCGGCACAACCCCCCGTGCGGGTTTAGGCGCTTTCGCCACCACGCGGGTTCCTGCTGGCGTGAGATGCAAGCGCACCACCCGTTGGTCCTTATCGCCTCGCGCACGCCGTACTAACCTACATGTCTGGAGTTTATCGAGCAAATTACTGGCAGTGGAAAGGTGAATCGACATGAGCTCGGCCAACTCCGACACCTTTAGACCAGGCCGATCCCGGATCTCGATGAGCGCCCACAATTGGGAGCCGCTGACCCCGCATTGTAGTTCTACGCTGCGAAAGTGTTTTTTCGCAGAACTAAAAATGACCCTGAATTTCCGTAGCACATCACGCTCCCTGGATAACCTCGCAACTCGCATAATTTCTTTGCCGGGCTTTGCATTCTGATTGTGGTGCATTCCTTTTTTCGATGGCATAACTATCTTTCCTGAAAAGCGACGCGATAACTGGATTGTTACTATATTTCAAATGCGACAGAGTTCTGCCAGCGCTCCCCGATAAGCGCACATCCCAATAAGCCGAGCCGATCATTGGTAACCACGGATACCGGGATTTTCCGGACAATATCGGAGTGGGTGCCTTTGGCATTGAATGCCGCTAGAAATCCGCCCATCTGCAGACGCGAAACTATTCTGGGAGCGATGCCACCGGCGACAAAGACACCACCATGCGCAAGCATTGCAAGCGCGAAGTTTCCTGCGGCCTCGCCATAACACGCGATGAAAAGTTCGATCGCGTGTACGCTTTGTAAATCGTCTGAATTGAGGGCACTATGCACGATCTCAGCAGGAGTAATATCGGCAGACGTCGCACGCTTGCCAGCCGTACGTTCGATGAATTCGTAGATGCGAATCAACCCCGGACCCGATACCACGTCTTCGACGGTAACACGGGCATGCCTCTTGTAAATGTCACGCCACAGCTCAAGCTGCTCGAGCGTCGCCGGGGCAAACGCGACATGCCCACCTTCCCCCGCAATTACATGATAGCTGGCTCCCTCCCGTATCAGATAAGCGACGCCGAGGCCCGTCCCTGCACCAATTACCAACCGCGGCGCCGCATGCACCGGCTCGCCCGATTGCAGAACTACTATGTCCCCAGCCTGAAGCAATTCGACGCCACTTGCTGCAGCAAAGAAATCGTTGACTATCCTTACGTACGGTATGTTGAATTCAACACTAATGGCATTAGCATCGGCTATCCACGCCAAATTAGTCATTTCCACACGGTTATCCAATCTCGGTCCCGCAACGCCAAGACAGGCATGGGTGACTGTGTCCGGCGATCTGCGTTTGGCCCCCCAATCCTGAAAGAAACGATGCAGCACACTGTGCAAATTCGGGTGGTTAGTGGCCGCGTACCGAGCGCTGAACGCAGGCTGCCAGCGCCTGTCAAAAAAGGATCCGACTTCAAGGAGCGTCTTGGTACCGCCTACATCACCGGCCAAAATCATGTTCATTTGTGTCAATTGTTTTCCGCTATCGGCAGTATCGAGACTATCACGATGGCTACGATGCTTCCTACACATTGGGTCCCGGTACAAAAACTCATAGAGGTAGAGTAATCATGACGCTTACTGATACTCAGGTGCATTATTTCATTGCTTGTCTATGAACTCCTTACACATGCTGATGATGAAGATTTTCATTGGAGCGAACCATACCCGAGGACGCCCGTTTTTTTTGCCACACAACGTACCGTATACTAAGGTTAACCTGCCCGGAAGAGTAACCGTATGAGATTGTCCCTACGTTTCGTTTTGCCTTTGATGCTAATTCTGGCAGGTATCGCCTACGCGGTTGCACCACTGGTCGACCGATTGACCCTGAACTGGTTCGTGCGCGATCTCGACATTCGGGCCTCACTGATCGCCAACACCATCCAAGAGCCGCTGCAGGAACGGCTTTCAGCCGGAAATAAGGCGAAGATTGGAGATTTCTTCGCTCGCATCACTCAAGATGAGCGCCTGTATGCCGTCGGCTACTGTGCTTCGCCGACGGGAAAAGTATTGGCCAGTCGGTCACTTCCGCAGGAGATCAACTGTGCTGGACTCGACCGCTGGGAGGTAACAACTGACCACTTGTTGCAGAGCACCCAGGGCCCCTTGCATGTTGCGGTGAAAGCGATGAGCAGCGAAGCAGCCCCGGGCGCCCGCCTGGTACTGGTGCATGACATGAGTTTCGTAACACGCCGTAGCGAGGAAACCAAACGTTACGTCTTCTACCTCTTCATGGGCTTGGCGGCCGTGGTCTCTCTGATCACGGTGATCATTGCCCAACTCTCATGGCGTGGCTGGATGGCCGGAATGCGCGCTCTGCTGCGCGGCGAAGGGCTTCTGCGACAGCCAGGGGCAGGCATGCAATCCAACTTGCCGGAGTTCAAGCCTATAGCGCGAGACTTGCAGCGCCTCATTCAAGAACTGGAATTCGATTCACGCACACGGGATGAAGACCAGATTACATGGACACCAGAGTCCCTGCGCGCCATTCTTCGTGGCGAACTGCGCGGCGAGGATGTGATTGTGGTTTCCAACCGCGAACCCTATATCCACCAACGCCGCGGCGACCGTATTGAGGTACAGAGGCCCGCCAGCGGGCTGGTAACAGCACTGGAACCGATCATGCGAGCCTGCTCGGGTACGTGGATCGCTCATGGCAGCGGGTCAGCCGACCACGAGGTAGTCGATAGGCACGACCGCGTCGCGGTACCGCCAGACAATCCCGCCTACCAGATTCTGCGCGTCTGGTTGTCTGCCGAGGAAGAGGCGGGCTACTACTACGGCTTTGCCAACGAAGGCGTCTGGCCGCTTTGTCATATTGCCCATGTGCGGCCCACTTTTCGTTCGGGCGACTGGGCGCAATATGTGGCGGTCAACCGCAAGTTCGCCAAAGCAGTCGCGGGTGAGGCTAAAACCAGGAACCCTATCGTGCTGGTGCAGGACTACCATTTCGCCCTGCTGCCGAACATGATCCGCGAGCAGCTACCGGACGCCATAATTATCACGTTCTGGCATATCCCGTGGCCGAACCCGGAATCCTTCGCCATCTGTCCATGGCGCGACGAATTAATTGCGGGGCTGCTGGGAAGCAGCATTCTGGGCTTCCATACTCAGTTTCACTGCAACAATTTCGTTGACACAGTGGATCGTTTTCTAGAAGCGCGCGTTGACCGGGATTCCTTCACAGTATCTTTTCGCGGCAAGCGGACCGCCGTGCGCCGCTACCCGATTTCCATCGCCTGGCCGCCGGAAAAAGAACTGGTGGAAAAGAGTGTGTCAGATTGTCGCGTCGGCATCCGACAGATCAACGACCTTCCACCCGAACACAAGCTCGGCATCGGCGTCGACCGTCTCGACTATACCAAAGGCATCATTGAACGCTTCCGCGCCATAGAGCGCCTGCTGGAATTGAATCCACAGTGGGTCGGCCGCTTCAGCTTTATTCAAGTTGCCGCACCGACGCGCGCTGGCATCGAAGAATACCAACATCATGAGGCCCAGGTACGTGCCATGGCCACGCGCATAAATGGCCGCTTCCATCGCCAGGGTCCGCCGCCGATCGTGCTCAGGGTCGAACACCACGAACCGCGCGAGGTATACGAGTATTTCCGCGCCGCCGATCTTTGTTTCGTCAGCAGCTTGCACGATGGCATGAATCTGGTCGCTAAAGAATTTGTCTCGGCCCGCGACGACGAGCACGGAGTACTCATCCTTTCTCAATTCACAGGTGCCGCGCGGGAGCTGCCGGAGGCCTTGATCGTCAATCCATACGATGCCGACCAGTGCGCTGCCGCCCTGCAACTGTCACTAACGATGCCTCCGGAGGCGCAACGCGACCGCATGCGTCTGATGCGCGGACTGGTAGCTGAATTCAATGTCTTCCGCTGGGCCGGTCGCATGCTGCTTGATGCGGCCGCCATGCGCCGTCGCAGCCACCTCCTCGATAAGTCGAATCGCCGCGATACGTGACGATGCGCCCCGATATCCCGCCGATACCCTGCGTCGATTGGGGCTACTTTCTCGATGTCGACGGAACCCTGATCGAGATAGCCGACACGCCGGGTGCCGCCCGCATCGATACCGCGCTACTCGACCTAATAGCACGTCTGCACCGAGAGAGTGGTGGCGCCGTAGCCTTGGTCAGCGGCCGTTCGCTGTCGGACCTGGAAAATCACCTCGGTACATTGCATCTGCCACTTGCAGGGCAACACGGGCTAGAACGTCGCGATGCGGCAGGGCGGCTGTGGATTCATGCAGCGCCTGCGGCGGCCAAGTGCGCGATCAAGGAAGCGCTGGCGCCGATCCTTGTGCGCCATCCCGGCCTTCTGCTGGAGGATAAGGGACTAACGCTGGCACTGCATTATCGAAGGGTGCCGCATCTGGCAGCGTACGCACATCGCCTTATGCTCCGCCTGGTGGGCACCGCCGACGCAGGACTTGAAATACAGCTTGGTAAGCGGGTGGTGGAGGTCAAACCCTCCGGCATAGACAAGGGCACCGCAGTGGCAGAATACTTGGCAGAGCCGCCCTTCCGGAAACGGCGGCCGGTGTTCATCGGCGATGACCTCAATGACGAGCACGGGTTCGCCGAAGTGAACAAACTCAACGGAATTTCCATCAAGGTGGGCAAAGGGATAAGTTGCGCCCGCTTCCGCCTGCGGGACGTGGTGGCAGTCAGGCGCTGGCTGGCAGACGCACTGAAAGGAAAGGAATGAGAACCCTGGATCTGGCCTTGATCGGCAATTGCACTGTAGGTGCGCTGATCGATACGCGTGCGAGCATTGTCTGGGGTTGCTTTCCCCGTTTTGATGGCGACCCGCTTTTCTGCGCTCTGCTCAAGAATTCCGAGGACTATGGATTTTTCGCCGTTGATCTCGTGGATTGCCAACGGACCGAGCAGCACTATCTGGAGAACACTGCGATCCTGGTGACACGCCTCTATGATAGTCAAGGCGGTGCCGTGGAAATTACGGACTTTGCACCTCGCTTCGGTCAATACGGACGCATGTTCCGGCCCATGATGCTGGTCCGCCGCATCCGGCGACTTTGTGGCAGCCCGCGTATAACCCTGCGCCTGCGCCCAGCCTCCGCAAATGGAGAAGGCCGTCCGGAGGTTACTTGGGGCAGTAACCATATCCGCTATGTAGCGGCGGCACTCACACTGCGGCTTACCACTGATGCCTCGCTGACCGCGATACTGCAGGAAACGCCGTTCTTTCTCGAGGATACCGTGACACTGCTCTTGGGAGCAGACGAAACGGTGCACGATGCTGCCGGCGAGGTGGGCCGTCGCTTTCTCGAGGAAACCGCGCAGTACTGGCGCGAGTGGGTGCGCAATCTCGCCATTCCATACGAATGGCAGGAGGCAGTGATCCGCGCCACTATCACGCTCAAGCTGAATGCCTACGACGACACGGGCGCTATCGTCGCCGCCATGACCAGTTCCATTCCCGAAGCTGCGGGCAGCGGTCGCAACTGGGATTACCGCTACTGCTGGCTGCGCGATGGCTATTTCGTAGTGAATGCACTGAACCGTCTTGGAGCAACCCGTACTATGGAGCGCTACCTTGGCTACATCGTGAATATCGCTGCCAATGCAGGACGCGGTCCGCTGCAACCGGTTTACGGTATTGATGGCCGGGCGGAATTAGACGAACGGGAGCTCCCGGCTCTGGAGGGCTATCGTGGCATGGGACCGGTGCGTATCGGCAACCTGGCTTACCGCCAAGTACAGCATGACGTCTATGGATCAGCCGTCCTCGCGGCCACTCATATTTTCTTTGACCAGCGCCTGACCCGCCGTGGCAACGAAGACCTGTTCCATCGCCTCGAGCCTCTGGGCGAACAGGCTAGGCTCTCCCATGACCAGCCGGATGCTGGCCTGTGGGAGTTGCGCGGCAGCGCGCGCGTGCATACCTTCTCAGCCGTGATGTGCTGGGCGGCTTGCGATCGCTTGGGCCGGATCGCTAGTCGGCTAGACCTGACCGAACGCGCGGCGTACTGGCAAGGACAATCACGTCAGATACACGAAACGATTAGCCGGCGCGCGTGGAACGAAAGTCGTAGGGCCTTCGTCTCCACCTTCGAGGGTGAGGCAATGGACGCAAGCCTACTGCTGCTGTCCGAGGTTGGCTTCCTCGACGCCACCGACCCGCGATTTGCCGCCACGGTCAGCGCCGTCGAAAAGGATTTGCGCCACGGCGACTTCATTTTCCGTTACGTCGAGAAGGACGATTTCGGTGAACCGGAGAATGCCTTTCTCGTCTGCACTTTCTGGTATGTCAATGCCCTGGCTACGCTGGATCGACGCGAGGAAGCGCGTGCGCTCTTCGAGAAATTGCTGGCCTGCCGCAACCTCCATGGCTTACTGGCGGAACATATCGATCCGCGGAGCGGCGAACAGTGGGGAAATTTTGCACAGACCTACAGCATGGTCGGGCTGATCAATGCCGCAATTCGACTATCGATAAGATGGGACCAGGCGTTCTAGGTGCCAATCAATTCCGCAATCCGAGTCTGCATATATTGATTGCGTGTGATGGATCAGAAATATCCTAATGATAATTTCCCTTACAGCGATCCTTTTTGTGCTGTCGATCATCTCGGGCATGCTTGGAATCGGCGTCGGAATGGCGTCCGTGCCGTTTCTGTCGCTCTATCTTCCCGATCTCGTCAATGGCGTGCAGCCGCTGAGCCTACTGCTCAATGGTGTCACTGCACTGCTGTCCTGTACGGCCTTTGCACGTGCGGGCTATGTGGACTGGCGCAAGGCATTGATACTCGCAGTCATCATGACGCTGGCAGCACCGCTCGGCTCACTCCTTGCAAGAGCGGCACCCCATGGACTCATTTGGACGGTCTATCTTCTGTCAGTAATTTATGTCACCTACAGCTTGTTTCGTCCTCGCAGCGCCCTGAATATCCGCGAAAACTTTCGCCTCGTCCTTTGGATGTCTGCACCCATCGCAGTGCTCAGCTCATTCCTGGGAGTAGGTGCCGGATTCCTGTTGGTGCCAGCCCTGATGGTCTATGGATTCGACGCAAAAAGGGCAGCCGGCATGAGTTCCTGTGCTGTCACCCCGGCATCATTCGCAGCGGTCTTGCCACATGTCGCGCACGTAAACCTCGACTATGCGATGGTGATCCCTCTGCTCATTGCGGGGGCAATGGGGTCGTTTGCCGGTGGCTGGATCGCCAGCCGCAATGTTCCTGATAGGCATCTTCGATACCTGTTCGGCACGGTCATTATTGCAATTGCACTTTACCGGGTCGCACGAGACTTCATTTAGGATAGCAACTGAGTTTCCTTTGTACTATTTGGCCCTCAAACTCGCAACCTCTGCCTCCAGTTCGGCAATGCGCTGATCGCGCTGCTCAAGCAGGCGCGTCACATCCGTGGCTTCAAAGCGCTGTGGAATATGCTGGGGACAGTTGGCATCCCAAGCATGGACCGTGAAAAGGATCACCTGCTCGCCCCGCGCCTTGTAGTTTGAGGGCATCAGTTTCTCCAACAAAGCAGCATCGTCTTCAACCACGCGTGCCTCGCCCCAAATCTTTACCCGTTGCCGATGCGCGTAGTCCATCACAAATAGATGAGCCTTGGGATTATCGGCGAGATTGCCCTGGGTGATGAACTGACGGTTGCCCCGGAAATCCACGAAGGCGATGGTCTTGTCATCAATCACATGCAAGAAACCCGGCGGGCCGCCACGGTGTTGAATGTAAGGCTGACCCGCAACGTCGGCCGTGCCGAGAAACACGCTGGTTTGCTCAGCAAGCAGCGCCGCCAAGTCTGATGTGATCGTAGTTTTCCAGCCAGCCCCCGCCTCCATCCTGGCATATGCCGTGCGTGAGCCCTTGCGAGCCTGAATCGCCTTGACGGTCGGCGTAAATGCAATATCGCTGGCACTGTAAGCGTTTTGAGTCATGAGAGCACCTTAATTCTTGAATGGAGTCACGATAATCGTGAAGCGACAGGACACCAGTGGTTGCCATTCACCGGTCTCACTATGAGCATCGCCCCGCCGATGCATCACGCCACACGCAACAATTCAACCGCCGGAAAATCGATCTCGGTTTGCGCCACTTCATTGACGTAGTTCGTCAACGTGTTAAGCGCAACGTGAACCACGATCTCCATGACTTCAGCGTCGCTATAGCCGGCGTCCTTCACAATCTGCACGTCGTCATCTGACACGTGGCCGCGCGCCTGAGCAACTTTCGCCGCAAAGCGCACCGCCGCATCTGCTTTATGATCGGTCGAGGTTCCACCGCGATTCGCTGCAATTTCAGCGTCGTCCAGTTTGGCAACGTTCTTGCCGAGGTATGTATGGGCCGCAAGGCAGTAGCCACAGCGGTTGATTTCAGCAATTGCCAATGCAATGCGCTCACCGGTTTTGGCACCGAGGGTGCCCTTACCAATGGCTCCGTTCAGGCTCAGGTAGCCGCCCAGCGCGGCCGGGCTGTTGCTGAGCACCTTCATCAAATTGGGAACTACACCCAGTTGCTTGTTTACCGCTTCCAGCAGCGGGCGGGATGCGGCGGGTGTCAGTTCAGCGGCAGGTATCGTGATTCGGTTCATGGCAGTTCTCCTTAAAAGGGGTTTGATGTCCGTTCGCATCGCCCTATGCGCTGCGAATGAGCGGCATCTTGCCAAGTTCCAGTTAAAAGAAGAATATTCAATATTTACAATTTATTATTCCATTTAAAGGAATAATCTATGGATCGCTTTCATCAAATGGACGTTTACCTCGCCGTGGCGGAAGAGGAAAGCTTCGCGGGTGGCGCGCGCAGGCTGGGCATGTCGCCACCCGCTGTCACTCGCGCGATCTCGTCGCTTGAGCATCGCCTAGGCATCAAGCTGCTGACCCGCACCACCCGTTTCGTCCGCGCAACGGATGCCGGACTTCGCTATCTGGAGCACACCCGACGCATCATCGCCGAGGCCGACGAAGCTGACGAGGCTGCCGCAGGTGTCAATGCCGTGCCACAAGGTCTACTGGCTGTCACCGCACCCGTGCTATTTGGGCGCATGTTCGTGATGCCCAGCATCGTTGAATATCTACGACGCTTTCCGGATATGAATATTTCTGCGTTACTGCTCGATCGGGTAGTCAACCTGATTGAAGAAGGCATGGATGTCGGAATTCGTATAGGGGAACTGCCCGACTCGACGATGAGAGCAATCAGCGTTGGGTATGTGCGCCGTGTCGTATGCGCTTCACCAGCTTATTTAAAGACAAACGGAACTCCACAGGTGCCCGCCGATCTCGCCGACAACACAATCATTGCGGCCAGCCCGGTTACAGCGTCTGTCGATTGGAGATTTTATGTCGGAAAAAAAGCGATGGGCATTAAAGTGAAGCCCCGGCTCACGGTAACAAACAACGAATCCGCCATCGTGGCCGCAGTGGCGGGATTTGGTATTACGCGTTTGCTGTCGTATCAGATTGCCCCATACCTCGCCTTAGGGCAATTAAAAGCGGTGCTTCATGAATTCGAGCCACCGCCCTTACCCATACATGTCCTGCACCTGGAAGGCCGGCACGTATCCGCAAAAGTGCGAACATTCGTTGATTTACTGGTCGAGAAGCTGCGAGTCGATAAAGCGCTGCGATGACCCGAAATCGCCCAACTATTTAGGTGGCAAGGTATTTACATACCGCTTTGCGAGCTTGAGCCAATCCCGCAATGGCTTTCCCTCCGCTTCTTGGGCCTGCACCCATATAAATCCACGCATGGGTCGGCCCGTAATGTCCATAGGCGACGCCCCCGGTCGCGCAAGCGCATCGGCCTCCAATTCCTTGCCAACTCGGAACATGAATCGCCCTACCTCCACCCCGCAAAGCATGTTGCCGTTCAGCATCCAGCAATAGCCGCCAAACATCTTCTTTTCTTCAATACCGCGCCACCGCCTCAGTGCGACACGCATACGGTCCGCTAATTCCGGGTCGTAGGGCATTGTGACCTCACGTTCAGTATCCTGATGGCTACGGCAGATTTCATTGATGCTTCCGGTGTGCAAGTGCGATCAGCGGCGCAACGATGGCGAACTGCAATATGGTAAATCCTGTTTCAAGCAGCAGAAAATCCGAAACGGACGACATCCGGTACTTGGCTGCAACCGGAAGTATGGTAAATGAGCCTGCCAGCAGAAAAAAGATCCCGCTGCTGCGCCATGCACTGCCAAGCCACAACCGGGCATCGGTGCTGAACAGTCGCGGATACGCCCATGAAAAAATACACGCCTGAATCAGCATGGACGCCAGCCCCATGGGAATGATGACCTCCGGGCGGTACATCTCCAATCGATGATACTGATCTGCGAAAATAACCAGATGCCATGCATAACCCAGTGGGAACGTGGGCAACAGATACGCGGCAAAACCCAGCCAGAATGACTTGTTCATGACGTCGTTCCTTTTCGTTCAGGGTGGGGCTTACTATTGCGCGAATACGTCACTTGCGATTTGCAATCAATATAAGCCTACCGCAATCACTTGCCTTTCGCAAGTGATACGAATACCCTTACCAACATGAAACGCTCTGGCGCAAAGCAGCAACGGTCGTCATGCCCTGTCAGCATCGCGCTTGAAGCCCTGGGGGACACATGGACCCTGCTCATTATTCGCGACCTGATGTTCAAGGGACGCAAGACGTTCAAGGAATTTCTGGAGGCGGAGGAAGGAATCGCCAGCAACATTCTCACGGACAGGTTGCAACGACTGGAAGCGCTCGCGATTATCGCCAAGAGGCAAGACCCGAACGATTCGCGAAAATTAGACTACCGACTCACCAAAATCGGTATTGATCTAGCGCCTACACTGCTCGAAATGATTCTCTGGTCGGCAAAGCACTTCAAAACAGGCGCCCCACCTGAAATCCTGGATCAAATGATCAATCAGCGGAGAGCTTTTCTTATACAAGTTCGGAAGACTTGGAAGCGACGTCAAGATGTTTGACGTTGTTACGTTATGCCGATGAAGTATCGCTCGTTCGGATATTTGTCACGGCACTCGCGGTTGACTATGCCGATCATATTTGTGTTGTGGAGGACGATTGACCCTGTCGCAAAAAGAGATCAACTCAAAAGCAATTGCAATTCGGTAGAGGCTCAAGATCATTGACGGGGTTGGCGTCGGTCCCCCCTGCATTTAGCAAACCGAACCTAATCCGCCAAAATAATATCTTCATAAAATCAAATAGTTAGCTTTGTACTAACTCAAGATGGCGTCCCCACGGGGATCCGAACCTATTCCGCTCGTAAATTCAACGAGGTGCACGTTGGATTGAGCGGAAAGTCTACTTTGAGTTTCCTGCTTACCTATATCCAAGTCGGGCACAGTGGTGGCTGAACGCTGCATTCTCCGATTTTGGCTTCAGTTTGCAGCCACCTACTACGCAAATTCGGACAGCGCGAATTATTGCGGAGTACAGTTATTCAGAAACCGCATTCCCTCGGGGTGGCGTTGAGAACTGCCCGGCGGTCTCCTTCACGGAAACAGCCGTTGGCCCAAGTACCAGAATACTTTTCACCGGCACCAGCATAAATACCACTTCCGTTTGCTTTGTCGTCCTTAAACTCGCCCTCATAGCGGCCACCGCCGACGAATGTCATTACGCCTCGGCCGTTCTTCTTGCCGTCTTTCCACTGCCCTTCGTAATGGTATCGATCATTCCATGTATAGGCGCCTGCCCCATCAAACTTACCATCCTTAAATTCGCCCTCGAAGTTGGAGTGCGAATTGGTTAATACGCCTTTGCCATTCCAGTTGCCATCCTTAAACTCGCCCTCGTAACGGCCACCGAGCCATGTATACACACCACGGCCATTTGCCTTCCCATCCTTAAGCTCACCTTCATATCGATTGCCGTGCCTTCCGCCGCCCTCATACCACTGCAACACGCCTTTCCCTTGAGCGAGTTCGTTCGTACAACTGCCAGACCACGAAATCGACTCGAAGTTTTGCGGGTACTGGTTCCATACTTTGCACCCCGTCTTGAGATCTGAAATCCAAGCGGGTTTCGCGGCTTGATCGGAGCAGCTACTCACGATAGCCAGGAGCATCAGCGCAATGAATCTCATCTCATTCTTCCTGCGTTCGATTGCTTTTGTTTGTTCTTTAGCCGATTCTCAAGACGCATGTTGGGTCTCTATCACGATTGATGCAATAGGCCATACTAGCAATGGCCGCACCGCTCAATTAATGCGAATTCTCGGCATAGGTAAATAGTTCGGTATCCACGAGAACAATCCCTATCATTTCCGGAATACGTTGAGCATATGTTAGAAAGTTCAAGCAAAAACTTGCTATTGCTCCAGCACCAGCAAGTTCGCCATGAAAAGACGATGTGCGGTAAGGCGCCCGATGGAGGAGTCGAACATGGGCGCCTTGGGGCCTTCAAAGCCGAAGACGACCACCTTTCCAGCAATCTTTCCACGCTCTGTTTTTCCATCGAACACATCGATCAACGAAATCGCATCAATGCGCGGTGCTTTGGCCAAATCTATCTTGCGTATACCTCCGGCATCTGCGACAGGCCCAGGCTTCCCTGCCAGAGCCAGTGCACAGGTATACAAAGATTTGACGGCGCGGCCTTGATAGCGCTCGAGTATCGGTGCGGTATCCGGGACCGATTGGTCGATAAAACAAACATCGGCTGCCTTGCTTTGGAGCACAGGCAACGGTATCCAACCTGACTTGCAGGAAACCGCAAACTGCATTTTCAAGTTGGCAATGCTTGAAAAACGTGCATCCAGCGCATTGGGTCTCGCCTCGGTGTCGTCGCACCGAGCCTGTAAGACAGTAGGCAGCTTCGCCATTGCTGCGGCCAAAGCGTCGTCTCCTTGGCTTTTGGCCTGATCGAGAAAAAACTTCATGACCACGCCTTTCGCGCCAAGTTTTTCAAATGCAGTAACGGCACGGGCTAAGACCGCTCGATCATAAGGAAACGGACCCAGCTTCGCTTCCGTTTGCGCATCAATGAAGACCGGCACAAATGCCGAGTCGGCCCGGCAAAGCCCGGGCAGCAACGCAATTGCAAATAGCAGACTTCGCAAAATGAAAGTGCGCCCTTTATTCTCCAGGTTTGAGCTTTTGATAAAAGACGCGATTACTCCACAGCCTCGGTCATGATCATAGCGAATGTAGGGTAGGCAGTCTTTTTGCAACAATGAAAGGCCTGACCCTACGGCTCGCGAGTAGGTAATGCCAAGTGCAGACCGCACTAGTCCAGCTAAAGAGAGCAAAGAGAGCATAGCCAATTGGATCTCCGTGCAACGCTGTTAGTGGGTGGAATGGCAATGTGTTCCCAATTGTTGAAGCCGTCAAGAACTGCCCCGCACCGTGCGTTTACCGGAAATCGGGAGGCGGTGCCGTCCGACCGCAGATGGCCGATCACGGTCTACCCAATGATCACCCAACTGGCGGCCAACCGTGAAAGTGTTGGTCACACTTCGGCACTGAAATGCGCATGCGCCTCGCTACGTGTGTTTCGCGTCATGACATAGCCGGCGATACAAGCCAGCGTAACAAGCGCTGCCAGCCACGATATCTTGCCCGCAAGGACAATCCAGCCAACGTTCGCAGCGAAAGTGAGAACGCCGAATACTAAAAAGAGCTTTAGATTAGTCTCGGCGGGAAAGGCTTGAATGGCAGTGCCATCGTCCTTGCGCAAGCCATGAAAGCCACCAAAGTCGAACGCCTTGATCCAGTAGTAGCGTCCAGTATTGCCAACCTTGATCTCGTCGATCATTGCCCCGGCGACGACCGCCTTTTCAACGGTCTGCTTTGATCCGTCACGCTTGGCAAACGTGACTGTCTTGAACACGGCAACCTTGGCATTGCGTCTGGCAACTACGGCATCCTCGATAGTGCCGTCGATGATAAATGTGCTCATATGATTCTCCAATTTTACAAGTATCGGAATTTCAAATCGTATTTTTGACTCTTAGCCACGCACTATTCAACACAAAGTAAAAAGCACTCTAACCCAACAATATCCGCAGCAGCAGGGTTTAAGAACGGCGAGGGCCGCAATTCCGGTTAACCAATTGCCCCCTAATCTTGCTGCGCAAGTGTCGCGTTATATGCACTGACCGTTCCGGCATCCACCAGCCTCGAAAGGTGCTGGGCAAACGTCTGCATGCCGGCCATCTGTCCTGTCTCCATGTATTGTCGCAATTGATCAAAACGTCGCAGTTCCATCATATGTCGGGCACCCGGCGTCCCGACTAGAATCTCATAGGCCGCCACAAGGCCTCCGCGCACCCGTGGCACAAGGCGCTGCGCAAAGGCTGCTCGCAGCAAATACGGGCGATGCGAGTCTGGCCACTCGCATGCCGGGACGTGATCCAAGAGATACTTGACCGCGGCTACCACCGATAGCGCGGGGAGTACGATGAGAACCAGCACGCCCGAATGCGCCGCATCCAACAATAACGTCAGCGCCGCGGCAGTAGGCTCGACCGCTAGGAAGAGAACGTCTGGGTCTTCATTTAGTGCTGCACCGACGGCATCGGCGAGATCGATTTGACCGGCCTGCACCTTATGCCGTGTATCAGTTCCAGAATCATACAAGCCTTTTTCTAAGGCATGCTCAAAGTGGGATTCCAGCGTGATGATATGTCGCCGCCCTCTCGCCAGGATAAGGCTCAGAAGGTACGCTGCAGTCGCTGACCGGCCGGAGCCGGGAGGACCTGTAACGATCAACAGGCCGTGACGGTACTGCGCAACCCGTTCAAATACTTTGGGATCCTCGAGCACTTCTGGTGCAAAGACACCCGCACCGATCGCAGGAACGGCTCCAACATTTTCGGACGGCTCAAGGCCGGAAACGCCACCTACACCGAAGGCGTCCGCATTCACGGCGTGGCTCGCTGCCTCGGCGCGGCTGATGCGTCCTTCGCGAAAAAGCCGCCGGATGTCCTGGTCCATGGTCTGCATGCCCAATCGCTCGCCAGTCTGCATCACGGAGTAAAACGCGAACTGCGTGCCTCTTTCTCGTATCAGGTTATGGAGTGCGGGAGTGCCGACTAGGACCTCAAACGCCAGGGTGCGCCCTCCATGCACCGTCGGAATCCAGCGTTGCCCGAGTGCCATCCTGAGGGTGTCGGCGAGAAGGCGACGCCCGGCCGCCGCGCCTTCCGGACATCGCCTGATGATTTCGTCGACTGCCAGACGCACATTTGCTGTGCGGAGTCCGCACAATACAGTCACCCCCAGCTGCGCCGCTCGCAGCGCTTCGATCATCGTCGCCGGATCACACGCATCGTCCACGGCGATGACTACGGCGCCTGAGGCAATCGCTTCACGGATCGCTGCAGGATAGCCGCCGGCAGTCTGCGTCAAATCGATCTGAGTCAGCTCGGGCAATCGGTGTGCAAGGTCAAATTCGACCGGCCGACCTATGCTCGCCATAGGACGGCCTCCGGTACTACCGATCCGCAGCAACGTGGAAGCGAGCGTTGTGGTGCGGCCGCAGCCGGCAGGTCCCGTAAAGAGTATAAGATTGCCCGACCGATGGGCGCTTGCCGTGAACCCGCTAGGCAGGCCGAGGGCGCTGAGTTCGGGTGCCTCATGGGGAAGTATGCGGATCGCGGCGCCCCACCCACTATGTTGAGTGAATAGCCGGACGCGAAAGCGGGCGAGCTTCGCAACTGAGTACATAAACACGCAGTAACCGGCCGCTCTCCAGTGTGCACGCTGCCCTTCGTTCATCAATGCCTCGAGCTCTGGCTCATTCACATGTGGCCCAACAATCGTTCGCAGCGTGCCGTCGACACGGACTACCGGGCGCTTGCTAGCAGCCAAGTGGAGATCCGAGGCGTGCGATGCTGCGGCAAGCAGCAGCAGATTTTCCATACACGCTCTTGGATTCGCTATTCGGCTTTCGATAGCTCGCAGGTAGTGACGGATGACTGCGTCCGGGTGCTGTTGCGGTATTAGAGAAAATAGGTCTTCGTCACTCTTCAAGGCTTCGCGCACCGCGCCGAGGTACTCGCTCCGGCTGCCACCGAGCGTTGCGGTATCGATGACTCGTGCCATGACACGCTCGATGTCCTTTTCCGGCGCAGGCTCAAACTGGAGCGCGTACATGAGCGCTCGAACGAGAGGTCGCCAGTCTTCCATCACCGTTTGCCTTCACGAAAATTGAACGGAATCATTAGAAGTCATTTCATAAATAGGTTCTGTACTTTTCGAGATGGTCATGCTACTTTTTTTGGATGACCAAACGAGAAGAACTGACCGACGAACAATGGGCGATTCTGGAGCCTTTGATCCCGAAAGTGT
>JAKFYK010000050.1 GCA_021730905.1 Betaproteobacteria bacterium
CCTATGCCGGGCAGCGCCTCCACGATTTCAGGATCATCCGGTATGCGTCCGCCGTGCACCTCCACAATGAGACGCGCCGCCTTGTGCAGGTTGCGCGCGCGCGAGTAATAGCCCAGCCCGCTCCATAACGCGAGCACGTCGTCGAGCGGCGCCTTGGCAAGCGCCCGCACGGTGGGAAAGCGCCGCAGAAAACGCTCAAAATAAGGAATGACCGTGGTAACCTGCGTCTGTTGCAGCATGATCTCGGACAGCCAAATCGCGTACGCATCGCGCGTGCCCTGCCATGGCAGATCGTGCCGGCCGTGGCGTTTCTGCCACGAAACGAGCCGCGCCGCAAATGAGCGCATCAGCAGTAACTCAGCAACTGCTTATCGCCCAAATAATCCCTTGATGGCATCCCGGGTGGATCCCGATTTGGGCGCATCGGCGCCTTTGCCAGCATCTGCCGGCGCGCCTTTCTTGCCGCCCAACAGGCCTTCCAGTTTGCCTTTGAGCTTTTCTTCGGCCTGCTGCTTCACCGTGTCCGTCAGTAATGCGCTGTAATCCAGACCAAACGACGGCGCGGCCAGCGGTCCCGTTGCACGCACCGGAACCGTGATGCCTTTGAGATCACTGACCTCGCGCCCATCCTGCCCCTTCAGCGAACCGACAATCGACGCCTTCACCAGATAATTGATGGAATCTTCGCCGATATTGATGTCGCCCGCGCCGCCCACGCGCAACAGCGGCGACTTCATCGACAAATCGTTGTTGCTCGCCACACCGTTGCGGATGGCGAAAGTACCGCTCAGTTCGGAAAAATCGGTTTTCTGATTCTTGTCGGATGGTTGCGTCTGCTGCCCCTTGAGCGACCCCAGCCTGGCCTTGGCGTTGCGGATGGTGCCGGCGACATCGATGCCCTTGATCGCGCCGTCGCGCAGATTCACGGAAGCACCGCCATTCAGCGCGCGCTTGAGCGCCCCTACCGTCGCACCGCGCGTGGTGACATCCAGATTGACAGTACCGCGTCCTTCGAGCGTATCCTTGTTGGCCAGATCCTTAAGCAACGGCCCGATGGCGACACCGCTTAGATTCTGTTTGATCGCGAACGATGGCGTTGCCTCCACGGCATTCACCGACAGTACGCCGTTCATCGATCCCTGGTACAGGTTGGCCGACAACGGACTTACGTCGACGCGTCCACCGCCGGCCTTGATTTCGAGCCTGACATTGGAAGCTTTCAGATTGGAAACCTTCAATGTGCCAATGTGCAACTTGCCGTTGGCGCGCAACGAACGCAATGCCGACACATCGATCGGCTTGTCCGCGCCGCCGCCTTTGCCGCTGCTGGCCTGCGCACTGCCCCCCTGCGGCGCGTAACGATCCAGATCCAGCTGATCGATATCCACATCAAAGGTCAGTCCCGGCGGCGCAAAACCATTCACGCCGACCTGCGCCTTGATCGTGCTGTCGGCGACTTTGCCCGCCAAATTGGCCTGAATCTGCTGCTTGGAACCGTTGATGCTCGCGCTTCCGTTGAGACTGCCGCTGATACTTTTTCCCGGCAGATTGGGACCGGCGGCCGTGATATTAATGCCCAATTGCGGCAAGCTGATCTGTTGCGTCTGGAAATTTCCGGACAGGGGCGAGGTGACTTTCGCCTTGATAGTCTGGTCGCCCTGCTTGATGTCGAGGTCCAGTGTCATGCCCGCCGACTTGAACGCTACAGCAGTACCCTCAATGCCCGGCAGCACCACGTTGGCTATCGTCACGCCGCGCGGATCAGTGATTTTCGCGGCTATTGTCACCTTGTCGCCGCTCGCCTTGTCCTTGGTAATTTGCAGCCTGGGCGCTTCGAGCTTGATATCCAGATTGTCTTTGCCGCTCACGCCGGTCATTGCCACCGTCAATTTGTCCGTCGTTAGCTCGCCGGCTTTAAGTTTCGCCACGACGCTGCCCGACGCTTTGACGTTCAGATTATTGAGGTCAGCCGCGGCGCCCTTGCTCTCCAGTCCCATGTCCTGAAACGAAAACACCTGCTGTTCGAGATCAAACGTCAATTTTGTTTTCAGCGCTATGCCGAGATCAAGCCTGGGCTTGTTACCTTTGATCGTCATCGACAAATCGATCTTGCCCGGCACATTCGGCGCGATGCGACCGGTCTTGAGGTTGACACTGGACAGCGCCACCTGCGTGCCCTGCGCTTCATCGCGATAAGTCAACGCCGCGTTTTCAAAGACCACATGATCAATGTCGAACTCAAACTGCTCCTGTTTTTTGTCGTCCTTCGACAGCAGATCGTCGATATTCATGCGTCCGTCCTTGTATTTGACGATGGTAGCGCGCACGCCTTTCACTTCGACTTCATCGACCACCACCTTCTTCGACAGCAACGGCATCAATTTCAGCGACACGCGCAGGCCTTCGATCGCGGCAAACTCCTTGTCGCTCTTGAACTCGGACAGTGAAATTCTTCCGAGATCGGCGCCGATGCTCGGCCAGAACTTGAGTTTGATATCGCCGTCCAGCTTGAGATCGCGCTGCTTCTTGTCCTTGACCATCTGGATGATCTGCGGTTTGTAGCTATTGGGGTTGAACGTCGCCGCGATATAGGCCACAACGCCGCCCATGACGACGAGCAACCCTACGCACGCGATCAGCAGAACCTTGACGATTTTCATATTCTTGCTCCACGTCCCGGACATTCGGGAAGACTTTCGCGGCCAACCATATCGCTACCGCGACGGTGGGTCAATTGTCCGGCGCGCCGGACTTTCCAGATTACAGATAGCACGGGCACGTCACATAGCCGTACGACAGGCGGCGGCTGAAGTGGTTCACAGCGCGCGCCCCTGTTGCAGAGCTGAACATGGAGCGGGTGAAGGGAATCGAACCCTCGTATGCAGCTTGGGAAGCTGCCGTTCTGCCATTGAACTACACCCGCGCGACGAGCGGATTCTATCACTACGCCCCCGCGCGTTGCGGCGCAGCCCCACACGCCGACCCGGTTGGATTATGATGCGTGAAAGCGCAGTCCATTTACATGAGCGGTCGCTGCGCGTAACACCCGAAGCGAACAGGATGAACAGGAGGCAACGTATGCGCGCAAAAGCATGGTGGAACAGTCTGGTGTTTGGCTCGGCATTGTGGGCATGCACAGCCGCGACAACCGCTGTGGCCGCCGGACTGGGGCCGATGACCGTGCGTTCGCTGCTCGGTCAGCCACTGATCGCGGATATCGAGCTGGTAATTCGCGACAAGCGTGATCTTGAGGGACTGTCGGCGCGTATCGCGTCGGTCGACGCACACCGCAAGGCCAACATACCCTACTCGGTCGCCGCGCTGGGACTGAAAGCGGCCATTCAAACGGGTAACGATGGAAGGCGATTCATTCGCGTCGAATCCGTTCAGCCGGTCACCGAACCCGCCGTGAAACTGCTGGTTGAACTGGTCAGCCCCGGCGCGCAAGCATCGCGTGAATACAACGCATTGTTTGAACCGCCGGAGTTGCAGCGCCGTTAGTGGTTACGCGTCGAGCCTATGCTTCAGCCCATTGACTTCGATTCACCACGCTGAACACCACACGTTCACACGCTGCATTTTTTTCGACCACGGCTTTCGGCCGCAACACGACCTGTTGTTTGCCGATCTCCATGTACACGTTGTCCAGACTGGTGAAAGTTCCGCCGCGGACCAGCACTTCGATTTCCGGCTGGTTGATCGCATCGGTGCTGAGCAGGATCGCAAAATCGAGCGGAACCTTCTGCGATACGCCCATCGGCGTGTGGCGTTGATCCTCGCGACGGATACGCACCAGCGACGCATTGCGGCCCAGCAGCTCAATCCCCACACGCTGCTGGTTGCCTTCAACGCGCAGTACGCGGCGCACCACACCCACGCGCCAGCCGCGCGGCACCTCGCCCGCGACACCCACCAGACTGCCCACTTCCACCCAGTCGCCCGCCACCGCCGGTATCACCGCACCGTAGCCGCTTTCGCTCACATCATTCACCACCCAGCTTTCCGCTGTCGGCTGATCGGTAAAATCCAGTGAATCACTGACCACGAATTCCAGCGTACGCATGATGTCCTTGAACCCCGGCACCACCGTGACACGCGCATTTATTTTCTGGCGCTCGTGCCGCCGCGACTGCATTTTGCCCGACCAGTCCTGATACACATGCACAAGAATCGATTTCACGAAAGCCGGATCAGCCTTCTCTTCCAATACCAATGCGGGCGGCAATTCGCGTGTTGCTTCGAGGTGGGCAAGGACCTGTTTCAGCGCTTCCACCGCCGGCCCGGCTCCAAAATAACAAACATCCGAGTCCGGCAGCGGCGCACGCGCGGTTCGCACCGGCGTCTGCGGATCGTTGATATCGAACCAGTGCGTGCAACCCGCGTCGGCCTTCCTGGATAGCACAAACATCGGCGCAAAATGACTGACAACCTGTGTGGCAAGATCCTGTCCCGGCGGCTGAAGTATTTCGCAGGACAATGCCGATTGCATCAGCGCCTTGAGAAATTCAAGCTTGATGGACGTGCTCTCACCGGGGTAAATCAACACCGGTTCTCCAACGCTGCTCGCCGGGGAAAACGAATACAGGCTCGCCAGATCCGACCACAACTGCCTGCTGGGCACCGCATAACGTATGCGCGTCCACTGCAACTGGCGCCGCAGCGCGCGCAGCGCGCGCGCCAGCGCCACCGGCACCTTAAGCCGGAAAGTCACCGCACCGTTTGCGTCCGCGGCATAGCGCTGCACGCAACCCACGTACGCCGAGGCCAGCTCGCTCCAGCAACCGTACGCGCTGTTCCACAGCTCGCCCTCGCGCTGTTTTTTCTGGCGGGATGTGTTCAGGTACTCCCGCAGCAACGTGCGCGTATGCGCCACCACCGCAATATCCAGTTGCTGAATTTCATCGTAGCGTTCATTCAGCGTCAACGCGTCTGCGTTCTTGATGGCTTCCAGCGCTTCGGTGATGGCACCCACCGCCGCCACGGCGTTTCCTTGCGGCAACGCGGCGATGACGTCGCGCGAGCGCCTGACTGCCGGCGCCGTACCCGTTGTTTTTCGTCCACCCTTCCAGTTCAGCATACCGCCCCCGTAACCCGGCCTTAAATTTTAACCAGTAACCACTGTCGCTTCCATGCGTGATTGTAAACCGCCCGTGACGTGGCATTTCGCCAACAAACCGCAGACCCGGTAAAATGCAGCGTCCGCCCATTGGCCACGGCGAATGCGTATTTGCGTATTTTGCGCCGCGAAGCGGTGGCCGTGGCATTTGATTGCGTTGTTGTCCGTGGTTTTATTCTAAAGTGTCATCCTTGATTTCCGTGACCGTCAATGGCGATAGCCGCCAGTTCGAACCACCGCTGACCTGCGCAGGCCTGGTGGCGGCGCTCGGCCTGGCGGGCAAGCGTATCGCCCTCGAATGCAATGGCGAAATCGTGCCGCGCAGCACGCTGGAAGCACGGGCACTCGTCAACGGCGACATTGTTGAAATCGTGGTTGCCGTCGGCGGCGGTTAAACTCGCAGGTCGTTACGCAAGAACATAAAAGGAGCTGCCCATCATGACCCCTCACGAAAACATGGACCCGCTGCTGATCGGCGGCAAAGCGTATGCCTCGCGGTTGCTGGTGGGCACCGGCAAATACAAGGACTTCGCCGAGACCAGGGCCGCGGTGGAAGCCAGCGGTTCGCAGATCATCACGGTAGCGATACGGCGCACCAATATCGGGCAGAACCCGAACGAACCGAGCCTGCTCGACGCGATTCCGCTGTCGAAGTACACGATTCTGCCCAACACCGCCGGTTGTTACTCTGCCGACGACGCTGTCCGCACATTGCGCCTTGCACGCGAATTGCTCGACGGCCATGATCTGGTGAAGCTCGAGGTGCTGGGCGACCCGAAAACGCTGTACCCCAACGTAGTCGAAACCATCGGCGCGGCAAAAACGCTGGTCAAAGACGGCTTCAAGGTAATGGTTTACACCTCCGACGATCCGATCATCGCTAAACAGCTCGAAGACATCGGCTGCGTTGCAGTGATGCCGCTCGCTTCGCTGATCGGCTCCGGCATGGGCATCCTGAATCCGTGGAACCTGCAAATCATCATCGAGAATGCCAAGGTGCCAGTGGTGGTGGATGCCGGCGTGGGCACAGCATCCGACGCGGCCATCGCCATGGAACTGGGCTGTGACGCGGTACTGATGAATACTGCCATCGCCACCGCCCGCGACCCGGTGCTGATGGCCTCGGCGATGAAAAAAGCCGTGGAAGCCGGCCGAGAGGCTTGGCGTGCAGGCCGCATGCCGAAGAAACTGTATTCGGCTGCGCCCAGTTCGCCTACCACAGGCATGATCGGTAAGGTTTGATGGATTTATATCACCAGAACGTATTTCATCATTATTGACGTGCTGGGTTGCGTGCTTAGAGCGCATTTCAGAATAAAGCCCATGCGTGGGTTTCATTCTGAAATGCGCTCTTAGTCAGGTATCAATTCGCGTCAACTGATGTGGCCGTCTGTACGTTGCATCCGTATAGGGATCACAAGGATCTCACGGTCAACGGCATACCATGCAGACGTCTTATGCTCTGGATCTGAAAACCGCGCAGCAGCAGCTCGCAGCCAACCAACTCATTCTGCTCGACGTACGCGAGGCATCCGAATTTGCGCGCGAGCACATCGCGGGTGCGCGATTGATGCCTATGTCACAATTTGGTGCGCAACTGAACGCCGCGCAATTGCCGCGGGGCAAACCGATTGTTGTGTGCTGTGCCTCGGGCCTGCGTTCGCAATCCGCATTGCGCAAGTTGGCCGCCGCCGGGTTCACCAATGTCGCCCACATCGATGGTGGCCTGGCCGCGTGGAAAGCCGGTGGCCTGCCTTTGGTCGAAGATCATAGCGCACCGATCAGCTTGACACGTCAGGTGCAAATCGTCGCCGGCGCGCTGGTTTGCGCAGGCACGCTGCTCGGCGTGCTGGTGTCGCCATGGTTTCTGCTAATGCCGGGCGTCGTCGGCGCGAGCCTCATTTTCTCCGGCGCCAGCGGTTCGTGCTTGATGGCACAACTGCTGGCGCGGCTGCCCTATAACAAACCTCAGCCCTGCCCGGCGACGCAGCGTACTGCCTGAAGCTTTGCGGCAGCCGGGTATCGCCGCTACACTCGGCGCCCATGCCTGACCCGTCACAACCTGTCGCGCGCGCAATTCGCAGTTTCGTCCTGCGCCAGGGCCGCGTCTCCAGCGCACAGCAGCGCGCCTGTGAAACGCTGCTGCCGCGTTACGGCATTCCCTACGCCACATCACTGGTCGAGCTCGATCACGTGTTCGGCCGCGCCGCGCCGAAAATTCTGGAGATCGGTTTCGGCATGGGCGAAACCACTGCCGAAATCGCTGCCGCGCAGCCGCAAAACGACTATCTCGGTATCGAAGTGCACACACCGGGCGTCGGCAGCCTGTTGAAGCAGATCGATGCGCGCGCGCTCACCAACGTGCGCATCATCCAGTATGACGCGGTGGAAGTACTGCGTCACATGATCGCGCCGGGCAGCCTCGACGGCGTGCATATTTTCTTTCCCGATCCCTGGCCGAAGAAACGCCACCACAAACGGCGGTTGATTCAGCCGCCGCTGGTTTCGCTGCTCGCGCAAAAACTGAAAACCGGCGCAATCTTTCACGCGGCGACCGACTGGCACGAATATGCGGAACAAATCCTCGCCGTGCTGGCAGCCGAACCTGCGTTGACCAATACCGCTGCGGACTACGCCGAGCGTCCCGGCTACCGCCCGCTTACCAAATTCGAAAGCCGCGGCCTGAAACTGGGCCACGGCGTATGGGACATTCTGTTTCGGCGGCTTTGAATTTTTCGGCACTCAAAAAAACAGGGGCGCACAATGGCGCCCCGTTTCAACAACCGAAAAGACCCGAATTACTGGGGCTTGAGGTTCGCTTCCCGGATAAGCTTGCCCCAGCGCGCGGTCTCGCTCGCCATCCACGCGCCAAACTGCTCCGGCGTGCTCGATATTGCTTCGACGCCAAGGTCGCCAAGGCGGGTTTTTACATTCTGCGTCGCGAGCGCCTTGACCACATCCGCGTTGACCTTGTCGATGATGGGACGCGGCACGCCTGCCGGGAACAGTATGCCCCACCAGTTGACTGCGGCGAAACCCTTCAGCCCGCCTTCCGCCAGCGTTGGCAGTTCCGGGGTGAACGGCCAGCGATTTTCGCTGGTGACCGCCATCGCGCGCAGCTTGCCGGTTTTCATCGCCTGCATCGCCGGCACCGCGTCCGAAAACATGGTGGTAATCTGCCCGCCCATGATGTCGGTAATCGCCAGCGCGTTGCCCTTGTAATTGACCGTAATCATTTTGACACCCGCAATGCGCTGGAACATTTCGCCGGCGAAATGCGACATGCTGCCGGGGCCGCTGGTGCCATAGGTGAGTTCGCCCGGACGCGCTTTGGCCAGCGCAACGAGTTCCTTCGCGTTTTTAACCGGCAGCGTTACCGGCACGACCAGAATGTTGGCCGAATTAGTGATACGCGACACCGGCGCGAAATCCTTTTGCCAGTCGTAATTGACTTTCGCCAGCAGCGGCTTGGCAACCACCGGGCCGAAATTGCCGAGCAAAAAGGTATAACCATCGGCCGGCTGCTTGGCGGCATATTCCATGCCGATGGATCCATCCGCGCCCGGCCGCGATTCCACGATGACCGGCTGACCCCAGTATTCACTCAACTGCTGGCCGATGATGCGCGCCATCACATCCGAACTGCCGCCCGGTGGATACGTCACCACGAACCTTACAACCTTGTTGGGATAGGTTTGCGCCGCTGCCGGCGCGCTCGCCATGATGGCCAGCGCTGACGCGCCCACCAGTGTTTTTATTAAACCATGCATGCCTTGCTCCTCCTGTAGTGTGCAACTTGCGATGTGGACTTGCATACTTTACCCGAAGCGACACGCGGATGGGGTGCCGCTGCCAGCTAATTCAACTGCACCATGTCTTGTTACCGTAACTATATGTTTTTATTTATATTTTTATCAGAGTGAGTACTCGCATCCGGCAGAAACAATTGCAGCAGTTCATTCAAAAACCGCCGCCCCAGCAAGGTCGGAGCGATGCGCTGATGATTGCGCGTAATCAGTCCGCGCTGCTCGGCGGCTTCCAACGCTTTTAATACCGCAGTCAGCGGCATGCCGGTGCGCTCGGCAAACAACCGCACCTCAAAACCGCCATTCAAACGCAGCGCGTTCATCATGAATTCAAAACCGATATCGGCTACACCGACCTCGTGTGATTCCTGTATCGCATCGCCCGCAATGGCCTTTTCCATGAACTGATTGGGTTGGCGGTAACGGGCTTCGCGTATCACGCGCTCGGGGAACGAAATCTTGCCGTGCGCGCCGGCGCCGATACCGATGTAATCGCCGAACATCCAGTAATTCAGATTATGTGCGCAGCGAGCACCGGATTGCGCAAACGCCGAGGTTTCGTAGTGGTCGTAGCCGCGCGCGGCAAGTGCGGCCTCCATGCGCATTTGCATTTCGGCGGATGTATCGTCATCCGGCAGTTCTGGCGGATAACGATAAAAGTAGGTGTTCGGCTCCAGCGTCAGGTGATAGGCCGACAGGTGCGGCGGCCCGAACGCCAGCGCTGCTTCGATGTCGGCCAGCGCTTCGGCGAGACTTTGCTGTGGCAGGCCGTACATCACATCCAGATTGAAATTGTCGAAATGCTCGCGCGCAATGTCGATGGCGCGCCGCGCTTGCGCGTCGTCGTGGATGCGGCCCAGCGCTTTCAGGTGGCGCGGATTAAAACTCTGTATGCCCAGTGAAAGGCGATTGACGCCCGCAGCGCGGTAATCGCGAAAGCGCCCGGCTTCGACCGTGCCGGGGTTCGCTTCGAGCGTGATCTCGGCGTCGGGTTGTAGCGGCATCCGCGCACGCACCGCAGCAAGTATCTCGTCCACTGCCGCGCCCGACAGCAAACTCGGCGTGCCGCCGCCGAAAAACACGCTGCTGATACGGCGTCCCCACACGCGCGGCAGCGTCTGCTCGAAATCGGCAATCAGCGCGGCAACATAGTCCCGCTCCGGAATGTCGCCGCCAGCACTCCCGGAACCGCGCACCTCGTGCGAATTGAAATCGCAATACGGGCATTTGCGCATGCACCAGGGAATGTGGATGTACAGCGACAACGGCGGCAGAGCGCTAAAGTGCGGTGAGGCGTGAGGCGTGAGGCGCACACCCGTAACTGCCGGATCGCGCTGCGCTCCATCACGTCTCACGTCTCACGCCTCACGCCTCACGCCTCACGCCTCACGCTGTGAAGCCTCGCAGCAAGTGCCGCCAGCGCCTTGCCGCGATGGCTGATCAGATTTTTCTCGTGTGCCGGCAGTTCCGCCGCGGTCTTATTCCAGGCGGGGACAAAAAAGTGTGGATCATAGCCAAAGCCGCAGTCACCGCGTGGCGTGTCGACGATCTCGCCTTCCCAGCGGCCTTCCGCGATCAACGGTTCGGGATCCTCGGCGTGACGCACCAGCACAATCACGCAGGTGTAATGCGCGCCGCGATCAGACTTGCCGGTCAGCATCGCAATGAGCTTCGCGTTGTTGCGCGCGTCTTGCATATTGCGACCGGATGAAGCATCGGCAAAGCGCGCGCGTTGTTCGTTCGGCGCAGCAAAACGCGCCGAGTGTACTCCCGGCGCACCGCCCAGCGCCGCCACGCAGATGCCCGAATCGTCCGCGAACGCCGGCAACCCCGACGCGCGGCTGGCGTGGCGCGCCTTGGCCAGCGCATTCTCGACAAAAGTGCAATGAGGCTCTTCGGCGTCGGAAATGCCCAACTCCGATTGCGCCAGTATCGTCAGCCCCAGCGGCTCGCACAGTTGCCGGAATTCGCGCAGCTTCCCGGGGTTGCCGGAGGCCAGCACCAGCCTGTTGGTATTCACAAAAATATTGTTTAAAAACAAATATTTATAAGGAATCCAGGGCTGCGCGCTGTGCCGCAATCAACGCACGTATACCGTTTTGCGCCAGTTCGACCATGGCATCCATTTCCGCGCGCGTAAACGGCGCGCCTTCAGCCGTGCCCTGAATCTCGATCAGGCCGCCGCTGCCGGTCATCACCACGTTCATATCGGTGTCGCACGTCGAATCTTCATCGTAATCCAGATCAAGCAGCGGCGTGCCGCCATGAATACCGACCGAAACCGCCGCAACGTGATCGCGTATCGGCGTTGCGGCGATGACCTTCTTCGCCAGCAATCCGCTCACCGCGTCGTGCAGCGCGACGAACGCACCGGTGATGCTGGCGGTGCGCGTGCCGCCATCCGCTTGCAGCACATCGCAATCAAGGTGGATCGAGCGAGCGCCGAGCGCATTCAAATCCACCACCGCGCGCAGCGAGCGTCCGATCAACCGCTGGATTTCCTGGGTGCGGCCTGATTGTTTGCCGCGTGCCGCCTCGCGATCCATGCGCGTGTGCGTGGATCGCGGCAGCATGCCATATTCCGCCGTCACCCAGCCTTGCGTGGTACCGCGCAAATGTGGCGGCTGTTTTTCGAGCACGCTGGCAGTGCACAGCACTTTCGTGTTGCCGCTTTCGATCAGCACCGCTCCTTCGGCATGGCGGGTGTAGCGCCGCGTGATGCGTATCGCGCGCAATTCTTCTGGTATTCTTCCGCTGGGCCTGTTGCTCATGCTATCTTCCCGGTTCACCTGTCGAAGGCGGATTATACGTGAGCGCACCCCCCACGATTTACAGCATGACCGGCTACGCCGTCGCGGCAAAGGAGTTAGCAAACGGCGCGCTGACGGTTGAAATCCGCGCGGTGAACAACCGTTACCTCGACATCCAGTTTCGCCTGCCGGAGGAACTGCGCGCAGTTGAGCCCGCGTTGCGCGAAATGCTCGCGGCCAAATTGACGCGCGGCAAGATCGAATGCCGCGTGTCGCTCGCCGCATCGGCGACCATTCCAGCGGCGCCGGAACTCAACGAAACCATGCTGCAACAGCTCGCGGCGCTCAATACCCGTGTGCTGAAAGTATTTCCGCAAGCCGGCAGCCTGCGCGCAGCCGACGTGCTGCGCTGGCCGGGCATGCTAGGGGCGGATACGCTGCCCGCCGAAGCGCTGCGCAATGCCTGCCGCGAGTTGACTGCCACAGCACTCGAAGAATTCATGGCGGCGCGCGCGCGCGAAGGTGAAAAATTGAAGGACGCGATACTCGAACGTGCCGCCGCGATTGAACAACGCGTCGCCGACGTTGCGCCGCGAATGCCGGCAGCCATCGCTGCGTTCCAGGAAAAGCTCAACCAGCGCCTGAAAGAGGCGATGGTCAATACCGACGACGAGCGCATTCGCCAGGAAGTCGTGCTCTACGCCGGTAAAATCGATATCGACGAAGAACTCACGCGGCTGAAAACCCACATAGCCGAATTGCGGCGTATCCTTGGCAAAGGCGGCGCCGCGGGCAAGCGGCTGGATTTTCTTATGCAGGAGCTTAACCGCGAAGCCAATACGCTGGGATCGAAAGCAGCCGATATTGAAATTACGCAGGCGTCGATGGACCTGAAACTTTTGATCGAGCAGATGCGCGAGCAAATACAAAATATCGAGTAACCTTCCGGCCAAATGAGCGGCAATCTCTTCATCGTGAGTGCGCCTTCCGGCGCCGGCAAAACCAGCCTCGTCGCGGCACTGCTCGATGCCGATCCGCTGGTGCGCAAATCGGTATCGTTCACCACGCGCGCGCCGCGGCCCGGCGAAGTCAATGGCCGCGAATACAATTTCGTGACGGTGGATGAGTTCGAGCGCATGCGGGTGCGCGGAGACTTCGTCGAAAGCGCGCTGGTCCATGGCAACCACTACGGCACTTCGCACACATGGATGGGCGCGCGCATGGCCGACGGCCACGACATCCTGCTCGAAATCGACTGGCAGGGCGCGGTACAGGTGCGTCGCGTGAATCCCACTGCAATCAGCATCTTCATCCTGCCGCCGTCGTATCAGGCACTGCTGTCGCGGCTCAACAGCCGCGCCACGGATGCGCCCGAAATCATCGCGCAGCGCCTCCACAACGCGCGCGAAGAAATGTCGCATCTTGTTGATTTCGATTATGTTATCATCAACGAAGATTTCGACCGCGCGGCGCAGGAACTGGCCGCGATCGTGGTGGCCGAACGGCTCAAACGCGCTCGCCAGACCGAGCGCCATCAAGAGCTTATCCACCAGTTGCTTCATCCCAGGCAGCTCCACCCCTAGCACTGACCGGAGAATTTATGGCACGCATTACCGTAGAAGACTGTCTGAAACAAATACCCAATCGTTTTGAAATGGCGCTCGCGGCAACGTTCCGCGCGCGGCAGATCGCCAACGGTTCGCAGCCCATGATGGAGACCAACCGCGACAAGCCCACGGTGGTCGCGCTGCGCGAACTCGCGGCCGGCAAGTACGGCGCGGAAATTCTCAACAAGACCTCGACATGACGATCCGTCGGCCTTAGATTGCAATGAGGCAGCACTGCGATGCTGGAAGCCGCGACACTCATCAAGGAATGTTCCGGCTACCTCAAGCCGGAAGATGTTTCGCAGCTTCAAAACGCCTTTGACTTCAGCGAATCGGCGCACGAAGGCCAGTTCCGCGATTCCGGCGAACCGTATATTTCGCACCCGCTGGCGGTGGCCGGCATCCTTGCCGAATGGCACCTTGACTCGCAGGCGCTGACGGCCGCCCTGCTGCACGATGTGATGGAGGACACCTCCATCACCAAGAACCAGATTCTCGAAACCTTCGGCAAGCCGGTGGCCGAGCTGGTCGACGGCGTATCCAAACTCGACAAGATAGAATTCGAGACGCACGAAGAAGCGCAGGCCGAGAATTTCCGCAAGATGCTGCTGGCGATGGCGCGCGATGTGCGCGTCATTCTCATCAAGCTTGCCGACCGGCTGCACAATATGCGCACGCTGGACGCCGTGCCCGCGCACAAGCGCCGCCGCATCGCGCGCGAGACGATGGAGATCTACGCGCCTATCGCCAACCGGCTGGGCCTGAACAGCATTTATCAGGAACTCGAGGACCTGTCGTTCAAGTACCTGTATCCCGACCGCTACCGAGTGTTGTCAAAAGCGGTGAGTACCGCGCGCGGAAACCGGCGCGAAGTGGTGAGCAAAGTGCTCGCCGCGATTGAAAAACGCTTTCACGACAGCAGCATCGCGGCACAGGTGCGCGGGCGGCAGAAACATCTGTACTCCATCTATCGCAAAATGCGCGAAAAGCATTTGTCTTTTGCGCAGGTACTCGATGTCTACGGCTTTCGCATCGTCGTCAAGGATGTGCAGGCCTGTTACGTCGCGCTGGGCGTGCTGCACGGGCTTTACAAGCCCATTCCCGGCAAATTCAAGGATTACATCGCCATCCCCAAGGCGAACGGCTATCAGTCGCTGCACACGCATTTGTTCGGCCCCTTCGGCAGCCCGATTGAAATGCAGATCCGCACACAGGAGATGCACAAGATCGCCGAAGCCGGCGTGGCCTCGCACTGGCTTTACAAAAGCTCCGATCAGTCGATCACCGACCTGCAGAAGAAAACCCATCAGTGGCTGCAAAGCCTGCTGGAAATGCAGTCCGAGTCGGGCGATTCGGTGGAATTCCTCGAACATCTGAAAGTTGACCTGTTTCCGGACGAAGTGTACGTGTTCACGCCCAAGGGCAAGATCATGGCGATGCCGCGCGGCGCCACTGCGGTGGATTTTGCATATGCCGTGCATACCGACATCGGCAACCGCTGCGTCGCCGTGAAAATCAATCAGGAGCTGATGCCGCTGCGCAGCGAACTCAAAAACGGCAACCGTGTTGAAATCATCACCGCGTCGCACGCCAAACCCAATCCGCTGTGGCTCAATTTCGTCGCCACCGCCAAGGCGCGCTCGCATATCCGCCATTTTCTCAAGACCATGCATTTTGAGGAGTCGGTGCAACTCGGCGAACGTTTGCTCAATCAGGCGCTGAGCACCTTCAAGTCAAATCTCAACAGTGTGCCAGAGGTGCAATGGACCAAACTGCTGCGTGAAGCCAACGCAAAATCACGTGCGGACGTTCTGTCCGATATTGGATTGGGCAAGCGCCATGCGGTGGTGGTCGCGCGCCAGTTGCTGGCAATACGCGATCCGGCACCGGGCGAACAAACCAACGCCGGAAGCATGGGCACGGTGGTCATTCATGGTTCCGAAGGCATGGCGGTGCAGTTCTCCAAGTGCTGCCATCCCATTCCCGGCGACCGCATCATCGGGCTCATCAGCAAGGGCCAGGGCATGGCCATCCACACGCATGATTGCCCGGTGCTGGCGAAGTCACACCACGATCCCGAGCGCGTGCTGGATGTCGAATGGGACAATGAATCCCGCAAGCTGCACGACGTGAATATCCGCGCGGTTGTCGCCAATGAGCGCGGCGTGCTGGCGCAAGTGGCGGCCAGTATTGCCGACGCGGAATCCAATATTCAGAACGTCGCAGTGGAGCCGCAGGACGGCGGAAAATACGCCACCATGCAATTCACGCTGCAGGTGATCAACCGCCTGCATCTCGCACGCATCATGCGCGAACTGCGGCGCATTCCCGAAGTCACGCGGATCACGCGGGTTCGGAATTAAACGACACGCCGTGCCGCAGTAGCCGCACCGCGCGCAGGCAAAACCCGTTTCTAGCGTTTCTGACGGCCGCAGATGCTGTAGCCGTCCTGCCAGCCCAGCGTGTAGTCGTTGTCCTTGCCGAAACGGCTGTCGCGCCGATAGTTGCCGCGCAAACTTTCACAACCGTCGCTAAAACCGTCTTTGAATGCCGGCGGATATCCCGACAGATTGACATTGTGGTTGATGCGCGGCGTGGTGCTGCCAGAAGTGCCTGCTGTGCCCGCAGCACCACTGGGCGCCCCCTTCTGCATAGATGCGCATGCGCCCAGCAGCACTGTCAGTGCTACGCACCCGAAAATAACGGGGGCTTGGTATTTTTTCCCGGACATGGGGCATTAGGCCGCGTCGTCGCGGCAAAGTTCAGCGTGCGCCCTGCAACGCGTGCAGTATCGCGCGCGGCACCAGATTGCCGAGGCCGAACTGCTTCACCGTTTCATCGGCGCTGGCAAGACAAACGTCGCGCAGCTTGATAAAGGTGTGCCCTGCCACTGTTTCGTGCCAGAACCATGCCTGCACCTGCTGCGCGGCACGGCGTCCCGGCTGCGCAGTCACCGATTCAAGGTAGTAGGCCTTGAGGTCTTCGCAGGCGAGGCGCAATGACAATCCGCGCGCGAGATCAGTACGATAAACCGGCGGCGCCGCATTCTCGATAAAATCAGCAACGTATTTTGCCGCGTTGGCAGGCGTCAGTCCGCTCAATGCGGCCGTGGTGCGCCCTCTGCGCTCAACCGCGAGCCGATGCCACGACGCAAGATCGCTGATCTCCTGCTGCCACGCATCAGAGTCGTTGGCGGGCGCGCGGCCGAAATTGACCGGACACGCAAACGGCACGGCATCGCCCTCCAATTCAGCGGCATCCCCCGGTGCATCTTCCGGAAAATCCTCCAGCACCGGCCCGCGCGGCGCTTCCAACAGGCGCAGCACGGCCAGCAGCACGCGGCGCTGAAACGCGGCATCGTTCGGCACGCCGAACGGCCTGCCGAGGATGAACGGCACCCACAACGCGCGCGGCGCGCGTATCGCCTCGGTGTGCTCGCGCACCAGAGAAATCTGCGTGGTAGCGATGCCTTCGCTCTCGATAAAGTGGCTAAGCGCGCCGACGGCGCACGTGCAATTTGGTCAGACCGGCGACAGCAATACTGCGTCCACCTGGTCCTGTTTGAGGAGCCCGGCGAGTTGACGCGCGCGTGGTTCGAGCTGCCGTATCG
Source organism: Betaproteobacteria bacterium (assembly GCA_021730905.1). GTDB lineage: Bacteria > Pseudomonadota > Gammaproteobacteria > Burkholderiales > SG8-41 > UBA5216. The sequence goes on from JAKFYK010000050.1 coordinate 16,890, forward strand.
GCGCGGCACCCATGAACGAGTAGTGGTAGTCGGCCACCGATCCAATCACACCTTCGGCTGCCAGCTCACGCAAGCGGTCGAGCGGCAGCACGACGTTAATATCCTGCTGAAATCCGGTGCGGTCGTAGTTGATCGACAGATGGCTCATCACCAGCTCGCCGGCGGACATAGCGCCTGCAATCACGCGATAGTCGGTGGCCGCAGCCCCCGGTGCGAAGGGCCGGTCGTCGCGCCCATGCAACCCCGCGGTGGAAATGACGGCAACGCGGCGCTGCCTGAGCGGCGTTCCGCTAACCCACGGATTACCGTCAAAGCCCCCTGCGCTCTTCAGATCCCTGACTTTGTCGAGCATATGCTCGCGTTCCCAGGCGGGAAGATCGGTGAGTCTGACCATGAGTCGCGGCCTCCAATGAAATATTGCATACGATAATAACGCAGGGGCAGCCGCAAACGCATCCTGAAATCAGTCAGGCGCGCCATCGCCAATGCCGTTGCGCTTGTCTTGCCGGTGTTGTTGGAATAGATTGCCCGGTATTAAAGCGGTAAGTACTACCACGTGCCGCAACCCACTGACCCTGCGTGAGGCATCCACCATGTCTGCTGTTGTGAAACCGTCGGCGTCGTCCGCCGTTACCGCAATCATCGTCGAGTGGGCGCTCTCCAGAGAAACCGCGACACTTCCCGCCGATGTGCGGGAGGCCGCGCGCCGCTGCATGCTCGACTGGATGGCGGTTGCGCTCGCCGGCGCAAGCGATCCGCTGATTCGCATCCTGATCGATGCCGCAAAGGAAGAAGGCGGCAATCCGCTGTGTACGTTGATCGCTCAAGGCGAGCGCGTAGCGCCTTTGCAGGCTGCGCTGATCAACGGCGCGACATCGCACGTACTTGATTACGATGACGTCAACTTGAGCATGAACGGCCATCCCACTGCCGCGGTGCTGCCTGCCGTGCTAGCGCTGGCGGAAACGCGCGACGCCGGCGGCACGGAAATTTTCGCGGCCTTTATTGCCGGATACGAAACCGCTGCACGCACCGGCCTGTTGGTCGCGCCAGGTCACTATGCACGTGGCTACCATGCCACCGGCACCCTCGGCGTGATCGCTGCTGCTGCAGGCTGCGCACGTCTGCTGCGTCTTGACGCTGAGGCCGCCGCGCGCGCGATCGGCATCGCTGCCACGCAAGCTGCAGGACTCAAAGGCCAGTTCGGCACACAGTGCAAACCTTTTCATGCGGGCATCGCGGCGCAAAACGGCTTGCGGGCGGCACTGCTGGCGGCGCGAGGCATGGAAAGCCGCACCGACGCGCTCGAATGCCGCAGCGGTTTTGCCGCCACGCTGAGCCCGGATTTCCGGCCCGAAGCGGCACTGGCCGATCCGCAGCGCTATTTCATTCGCGAGAACTTGTTCAAATATCATGCGGCCTGTTACGGTACACACTCGTCCATCGAGTGCGTACGCAAGTTGCTCCGTGATCACAGGTTTGCAGTCAGCGCGGTGCGGCGTGTTGTCGTGCGCGCCGCACCCGGCGCCGACAGCATGTGCAATATCCACAATCCGCACACCGGCCTTGAAGCCAAATTCAGCCTGCGCTTCACAACAGCCGCCACACTGCTGGCGCGCGATACCGCCGATCTTGCGACGTACAGCGAAGCCGGCTGCGCCGATCCAGCGTTGATTGCCATGCGCGACAGGATAACCGTGGAACTCGTGAACACCTGGCCACAACACGCAGTCAATAGCGAAGTCATGATCGAGACTATCGACGGCAAACGGCTTGAGGCGGCCTATGACGCGGGTGTTCCCGATACCGATAGGCGCATGCAGGGCGAACGGCTCGGAGCCAAATTCGACAAGCTGGCCGGCAGTGCGTTGGGCGTGGCGCGCGCTAAAACGCTGAAGGATTTGCTCTACCGGCTGGAAAGCATTTCTGCCAAGGAACTCATGGCAGCTTGCGCGAAATAAGCGCGCTTATTCCCCCTGGATCTTCGCCGCCCTGATGATCCGGGTCCAGCGTGTCACTTCCTGTTTCAGCATCGCCGAAAATTGCTCCGGCGTATCGGACTCAATTTCCAGGCCTTGTTGCCCCAACTTGTCGCGCAGATCGGCGCTGCCCAGTGCCTTCGCAATGTTCTGATTCAGTTTTGCGATGATGGGTTTCGGGGTAGCTGCCGGCGCCAGCATGCCATACCACGTCGCGTATTCGTAACCCGGCACCCCCGCCTCTGCAATGGTGGGCAGGTCGGGCAGCATCGGCGAACGCTTTGCGCCGGATGCGCCCAGCGCGCGCAAACGATTGGCTTTGACATGCACCAGCGCGGAGGTCAGCGGCGCGATCATCATTTGCACCTGCCCGCCTACGGTGTCGATCAATGCGGGACCGCCACCTTTGTACGGGATGAGCGTGCCTTTGACGCCGGCTAAATCCTCGAATAACGCGACCGCAAGATGCAGCGTGCCGCCGACGCTCGCCCCATAATTGATCTGGCCGGGTTTTGCTTTCATGAGCGCGAGCAGTTCCTTCACGCTCTTTGCGGCGACCGCGTTGTTCACCACGAGAATGCTCGGCGACGAGCCGAGGCGACTGATCCCGGTCAGGTCTTTCACCGTGTCGTACGGCAGTTTCGGATAGAGCGACGGACTATAAACAAACCCGCTGTTCACCGTGAGCAAGGTGTAGCCGTCGGCCGGCGCCTTGGCCGCCATATCCGTGCCCACCGTGCCGCCCGCGCCGCTGCGATTGTCGGCGACGAATTGTTGCCTTAACGCATCAGTCAGTTTGGCTGAAACGAGCCTGCCGACCACATCCACGCCGCCACCGGGCGCAAAAGGAATAATCACGCGCACCGGCTTTTCCGGATACGTTGATGCAGCAGTCTGCGCATTGCACAGTGGCATGAACGCAAGTGCTGTGATCACCATGCAAATTGCCTGCATTACTTTCAGCATACGATTTACCGGCTCCGGCGGATTAACGAACAGTAGGTGATTGCACGGCATGATAGCCGGATTTCCAAAAGTGCACGGGACTCCGAAGAGTCCCGCGCGAACTACTTGCCGCAGAAAAACTCAACCTTCGGCATTTTTCTTGTTCTTCGCTTCCAGCGATTTGATAAGGCCATCAATCCCCGACCGGGTGATCTCGCTGTTGAAAGAGCCGCGATAATTGGTCACCAGGCTCAGGTTCTCGACCACTACGTCATACACTTTCCAGCCAGTTGCCGCTTTCGCCATGCGATAGTCGATGGCGATCGGATTACGCCCGGATTCCCTGACGAACGTCTTCACGGTCACATCCTCGTCGGCCGGCTTCACCGGCGCCGCGCGCACTTCAACCGTCTGCTGGGCAGTGGTTGATTGCGACAGCGCCGTGGCATAGGTGGTCACCAGCAACGAGCGGAATGCATTCTCCAGCGATTTTTGCTGCGCCGGCGAGGCCTCACGCCAGGAACGCCCCACGGCGAGCCGGGTCATCGCCTGAAAATCGAAATTCGGCAGCACTTTCTTTTCGACCACCTCATTCAGCGCGCGCTTGTCCTTGGTGGTTTTGATCACGCTCAGCACTTCATCCACCGTGGATTTCACCAGCGCGTCGGGCGCGGTTGAGGTTTTCGCCGCCACCTCCGGCACAGCCTGTGGTTTCACCGGCGCGTCCGTCGCGGTTTGCGCAGACACGGCGCCTGCCGTCAAAAGCATCAGCGCCCCGAACAGTGCCGCGATTTTCTTGATCATCTTGGGTCCTTTTTTGATATAGGGAAGCGTAACACCTTGCGACACCTCTCCCTTAGTCGCTGATCCATTAACGCAGTTCCGCGTACTTGGTTACAACGGGTTTAAGTCGCGGCCTATCTAAAAACTACATTTAAAAACATATACTTATGAGGAGGGGCGCCACGTGCGAGTAAGCGCAGTAAAGCTTCTTTACAAAAGTTTTACCCGCTCAGGCCCATCAAGGGTGCCGCGAAGGCTCGGTGACAGGCGCAATTCCGGTATTTCCGCTCCGCCGCAGCCACATCAGCCACAGCGTAACGCCCAGCGCGATTAGCAGAAAAGGAATCGTGCCGTAGTTCACCGCGTGCCAGCCGCTCGCGTTGAGCAGCATGCCCGACGACATCGAGGAAATCGCCATGGTGACGAACACCATGAAGTCGTTCGCCGCCTGCGTCTTTGCGCGCTCCGCCGGTGTGTGGCATTCGGTAAGCAGCGCCGAGCCGCCGACGTACATGAAATTCCAGCCCACGCCGAGCACGAACAACGCCAGCCAGAAATTCACCACGCCGGTGCCCGCCAGCGCGCACAGCACGCTGACAAACAGCAGCGCGATGCCCGCGAGTATCACTTTCAGCACGCCGAAACGCTGAATCAGCGATCCCGTGAAAAACGAAGGCCCGTACATGCCCAGCACATGCCACTCCAGCACGAATGCCGCCGAATTGAAATGATGATCGTGCGCGTGCATCGCCAGCGGCGTCGAGGTCATGAACAGATTCATGATGCCGTACGACAGCGCGCCCGCCAGCGCCGCCACAACAAACACCGGCTGGCGCATGATTTCACGCAGCGGCCGGCCGCCTTCGTTACGCTCCTTTTCCGACAACTGGGGAATTTCCAGCCGTGTCAGCAACAGCGCAGCGATCATGCACACGATGATCAGCGACAGATACGAACCCAAAAACACGTGATCGGCGAACAAATCCTTGGTGCGCTTGGCCATCTCCGGCGCGACAAAACCGCCGACGATGCCGCCGGCCAGCGTGAGCGAAATCGCCTTGGCGCGAAACCCGGAATCGGCCACGTCGGCGGCGGCAAAACGGTAATACTTGCCAAACGCCGTATAGCAGCCCATCACCATCATGCCGAAACACAGCAGCCAGAAACTCGCCAGGTAAATCGCCAGCCCGCACAGCGCCGCGCCCACCACGCCGATGCCGGTGCCCGCCTGAAACCCCGCGCGGCGGCCAATCGACTTCATCAACATCGATGCCGGAAACGTGGTCAACGCCGAGCCGATCACATAACAAGTCAGCGGCACCGTGGCGAACGCTTTCTCCGGCGCCAGCGCAAAACCCGCCAACCCGGTGATCGCGATCAGCGTCACGCCGCCGGTTTGCAGCGTGGCCTGACAGGCGGAAAGAACGAGGACGTTGCGGTGTTGTTTTTCCATTATTCGTGTTTCTGAATGACGCTATGGCCCTCATCCCTTCCCTCCCTACCGAAGGACAAGGGAAAATCACAGGCGCTGTTGCGCGTTGCTGGTTCGACTATACCGCACGGCGCGTGCGCACCGGCGGCACATTCCACCATGCGGCAAAATCACTCGGGCTTGATGCCCGCCGCTTTCACCACGCCACCGATGCGAGAAATGTTGGCGCGGATGTAATCGGTGAATTCGGCAGGCGTGCTGCCGATCAACGCAAAGCCCAGCGCGGACAAACGCTCCTTCGTTTCCGGCAGGCGCGTCACGCGCAGCACTTCCGCGTTGAGGCGCGTCACCGTATCAGCGGGCGTGCCGGCGGGCAGCAGAAAACCGGTCCATGAATCGAATTCGTAGCCTGGCACGCCGGATTCGGCAATGCTCGGAATCTCCGGCGTGGCCGCAGCGCGCTTCGCGCCGGTGGTGGCCAGCAGGCGCAGCCGTCCGCTTTTCGCGTACGGCAGTGCCGTCGCAAGGCCGGGAATCATCATCGGTATCTGCCCTGCAACTACGTCGTTGAACGCCGGCGTGAGGCCCTTGTATGGCACGTGCAAAAGATTAATGCCGGTCATCACTTTCAGCATTTCCATCGGAATATGCTGCGCACTGCCGACGCCGCCTGAACCATAATTCAATTGACCGGGACGCGCCTTGGCAAACGCCACCAGTTCTTTCACCGTCGTCACCGGCACCGAGGGATGCACCGCGAGGCAGTTGTTGATTTCAGCAGCCAGCGACACCGGCGCGAAATCCTTCAGCGGGTCATACGGCAACTTGCTGTAGAGATGCGGATTGATCGCCAGCGTGGCCACATTGCCCATGCCCACGGTGTAGCCGTCCGCCGGCGCGTGCGCCACGAACTCCTGCCGATGATGCCATTAGCGCCGGTACGGTTGTCCACCACTACCTGCTGCTTCCAGTTCTCCGACATCTTTTGTGCGTAGTGGCGCGCCAGCACGTCCACTGCGCTGCCGGGAGCAAAAGGCAGGACCAGACGCACGGATTTTGCAGGGTAGGTCTGAGCCAATGAAGCCGGTGCAAAGGCAGCGGCTGCAAACACCAGCATGGCTTGAGTAATCATTCGAGTATTCATTTTCCCTCGTATTGTTTTCATGCGGTGCGACGGGATCGCGGCCCATCAGCTCAACGGTGTATAGCGGTCACGACCCCGCAATCGTCACCCCGCCATCCACCACAATCATCTGTCCGGTCACAAACGATCCCGCCTCCGCCGCCAGAAAAACCGCCACGCCGCCGATATCTTTCGGCTCGCCGATACGCCGCATCGGCGTAGTCGCTTCACGTGATTTACGGCGTGCTTCATCCGACCACAGCGCTTTGGCGAAATCCGTTTTGATCAATCCCGGCGCAATGGTGTTGACCCGTATGTTTTTCGGCCCCCATTCCACCGCGAGCGCGCGGCACAGGCCCGCCTCTGCTGCTTTCGAGGTGCCGTACAGCCCCAGCACCTGGCTGCCGCGCAGCGCGCCGATGCTGGAAATGATAATCATCGCGCCACCACCGCTTTCACCCATTTGCGGCAGCGCCATGTTGGCGAGCCAGAACACGCTCTTGACATTGGTGGCCATGATTTTGTCGAACACTTCATCGGACGCCGTGGCCATCGGGCCGAAGTGCGGATTCGACGCGGCGTTGCACACGAGGATGTCGATGCGACCCCATTTTTTGATCACGGTATCGACGAGGTTCTGCGCCGCCGCCTTGTCACCAACGTTGCACGGCACCGCTATCGCCTCCTGACCGCGCGCGGCGAACTCCGCCTGCACGGCGTTGCACGCTTCGGCCTTGCGGCTGGAAATCACGACCTTGGCGCCGGCCTTCGCCATCTCTTCGGCGATGGATTTGCCGATGCCTTTGGTGGAACCCGTAATCACCGCAACTTTTCCCGCAAGACTGAACATGAATGCTCCCTGTGTAACCAATTATTAAAACGAATTTATTCCGACGGCACACCCGCATCGCGGATCACCTGCGCCCAGCGCGCCGTTTCGGATTTTAGCAACGCGCCAAATTCCGCCGGCGTGGTAGGGGCGGCTTCCGCACCGTGTTCTGCGAGCCGCTTCTGCGTGTCCGGCGCGTTGAGTGCTTTTACCACATGCGCGTTGAGCGTTGCGATCACGTCGCGAGGCGTGGCCGCGGGCGCGAACATGCCGAGCCAGCCGTTCACCTCGAATCCGGCGACACCCGATTCGATGAAGGTGGGCAGGTCGGGCAACTGCGGATTGCGTTTCGCCGACGGGATGCCCAGCGCGCGGATGCGGCCGGCCTTGATGTGCGGCAGGTTGGCCGGCAGGTTATCGAACATGACCGGAATCTGGCCGCCGAGCAGATCGGTCAACACCTGCGCGCTGCCCTTGTACGGTACGTGCACGATGTCGATACCCGCAAGTTTTTTGAACAATTCCATCGACAGGTGCGGTACCGCGCCCACACCCGACGAGCCATAGCTCACTTTGCCGGGATTCGCCTTGGCGTACGCGATGAACTCGGCGACGTTCTTCGCGGGAAACGAATTGCTCACCACCAGAACGTTCGGCAAGTTCGTCAGCCGCGACACCGGTGCGAAATCACGCAACGGCACGTACGGCAGGTTTTTGCGCAGCGCCGGATTGATCGCCATGGTCATGCCCGCGTGCATCAGGGTGTAGCCGTCGGGCGTGGCGCGCGCGGCGATTTCAGCGGCAATAGTGCCGCCAGCGCCGGGGCGATTCTCAACAACCACTTGCTGACCGAACAGTTCGGTCAGTTTGCCCGCGGCCGTGCGCGCGATGAGATCCGTTGAGCCGCCGGGCGGGAAGCCCACAATGTAGCGTATCGGCCTGCTGGGATAGGTTTGCGCCGCGGTTACGCTGACCGCGGCCGTCAACAGTATCGCAAGCAAAGGCACCCTGAATTTCATAATCACCTCTGTGTCACTATACCGCAAGCCGCATTCACGGCGCTGCCGCAAACGCATACAATCGAGTTCAGCCTCAGAAAATAAGCGTCACAAATTGTGGATGGCCTCCCTGCGCCGCAAAGTCACCCCGTGGGCGCAGGTCGTCAAACGCGCCGGAATCACCTCAGAGTAAATAATTCATCATGACCGCACCGCAAAAACCCCTGCCGCTCGCCGGCATCCGCATCCTCGAAATGGGCCACACCGTGATGGGCCCCTCGTGCTCCGTGGTATTCGCCGATCTGGGCGCCGATGTCATCAAGATCGAACCGCCCGAAGGCGAGCGCACGCGGCACAACGTCGGCTTCGGTTCCGGGTTGTTTCCGCTCTACAACCGCAACAAGCGCAGCATCTCGCTCGACCTCAAATCCGAAGATGGCAAAATCATCCTGCGCAACCTCGTCACCACCGCCGATGTGCTGGTGGAAAACTTTGCCCACGGTACGCTGGAGCGCCTGGGGTTCGGCTGGGAAGCGTTGTCGGAAATGAACCCACGCCTGGTGTACTGCGCGCTGAAGGGTTTTCTGCACGGGCCATACGAGCATCGTCCTGCGCTCGATGAGGTAGTGCAATTCATGGGCGGCCTTGCCTACATGACCGGGCCGCGCGGCCAGCCGCTGCGCGCGGGGGCGTCGGTGGTTGATTTGATGGGTGGCATGTTCGGCGTTATTGGCGTGATGGCAGCACTCAAGGAGCGCGACCATACCGGACGCGGCCAGATGGTGCGCAGCGGATTGTTCGAATCCACCGCGTTCATGGTGGCGCAGCACATGACCGGTCAAATCGTCAGCGGCAAGGAGCCGCCGCCAATGCCGCACAAGGCAAGCTCGTGGGCGATTTATGAAACGTTCACCACGTCCGATGGCAAGACCATCTTCATCGGCATCACCAGCGATAATCACTGGCGCGCGTTCTGCAGTGAATTCCGGCTCGACGATTTGCTGACCGATCCCAAACTCAAAACCAATCCGCAGCGCGCGGCAGAACACGATCGGCTCGCGCCCATTGTTGAAGACATCGTCGGCAAGCACACATTCGACGCGATCAGCAAAATACTTGAACGTCTGAAGATTCCGTTCGCACCGCTCGCCAAGCCATCTGACCTTTTCGACGACCCGCATCTGAATCAGGGCGGGCACATGCTCGATCTGCATTTCCAGAACGGCAAGCGCGCAAACGTGCCGGGGTTGCCGCTCGAAATGAGCAATCATCAACTGTCGATACGCACGCAGCCGCCGCGCAAAGGCGAGCACACGCGCGAGGTGCTGGCAGAAGCAGGTTTTTCTGCTGCGCAGATTGATGCCTGGATAGCCCGTGGCACCGCCATCGCCACTGACAAATCATAACCATTTGTTTTTAAACATCTTTTAGGATAACCATGAACATTACCACCAACACCGAAAAGCTGCTCGCGCGCAAAGACGGCGCGGCGGGCTGGATCACTTTCAACAACCCCGCCAAGCGCAACGCCATGTCATTCGACATGTGGCTGGGACTCGACATTGCGCTGAACGATTTCATCGCCGATCCGGCAATCAGAGTGATAGTGCTGAAAGGTGCGGGCGACAAAGCATTCGTGTCGGGCGCTGACATCAGCGAATTCAAGGAAAAGCGCGCGACGGTTGAAGCCGTTGCCGAATACAACAAGGTCTCTGTCACCACCGTCACCAAACTGCTCGAATGCGCGAAACCAACGATTGCGATGATCCGCGGTTTCTGCATGGGCGGCGGCCTTGGCACCGCGCTCGCCTGTGATCTGCGTATCTGTGCCGATGATTCACGCTTCGGCATCCCCGCCGGTAAGCTCGGCGTGGGTTACAAGTACACGGCGCTAAAGCGCCTCACCGATATCGTCGGCCCGGCGAACACCGCAGAAATTTTCTACACCGCGCGCCAGTTCGATGCACAGGAAGCGAAAGACATGGGGCTCGTCAACCGCGTGCTGCCGGCGGACAAGCTTGAAGAATATGTTGCAAATTACGTCAAAACCATCGGCGGCAACGCGCCGCTCACGCTGAAAGCCGTCAAGGTGTGCCTGAACGAAATCGCGAAAGACGATGCCCAACGCGATCACGCACTGTGCGAGCGCGTGGTTGACCATTGCTTCGCGAGCAAGGATTACGAAGAAGGCCGTACCGCGTTTATGGAGAAGCGCAAACCGGTGTTTGCGGGACGCTAGGGACTGTCGTTACGTCCCGGTAAATTTCGCCGGGCGCTTTTCAATAAAAGCAGCCAGCGCTTCTTTCGCGTCTGCCGTAACGCGCAATTTGGTGTTCATGGTATTTTGCATATCAACGAACTGCTCGGCACTCTGACCGTGCGCGCGGCGCAGCGCAAGTTTGGTCATGCGCACCGCGAGCGGCGCCTTGCTGTTCAATTTACGCGCCAGCGCCATCGCCTCGTCCATCAGCTTGTCATGCGGCACCACTTTGTTGACCAGACCCCACGCCTTGGCCTGCGCGGCATCGAAGGGTTCGCCCAGCATGCAGATCTCGGTGGCAATCGCCATGCCCACCAGCCGCGGCAGGTAGTAGGCCGAGGCCTCGCCCATCAGTCCGCGCTCGACGAAGTTGCAGCCGAAGTTGGCCTGTTCGCTGGCGATGCGAAAATCCGCCGCGAACGCCATATTGTTGCCCGCGCCGCGCGTCACACCGTTGACCGCCGCGATCACCGGCTTGGACAACTCGCCGAACGCGATCGGATAGTAATACTGCACGTCAAACATCGGCTGCACGGTAACGCTGTTGGCATTGGCAGCACCGACGGCGTCCTCGGCCGCAGCGCGCGCTTTTAGATCCGCCCCAGAACAAAAACCGCGCCCCGTGCCGGTGAGGATGAGCGTCCACACCTCCGGATCGAATTCGGCCTTGCGCACCACATCGGCAATTTCGTTGCGCATGGCAGTGTCGAGGGCATTCAGCCGGTCGGGACGATTGAGCGTCAGGATGCCGGTGTGTTCTCGAACTTCCCACTTGATGGTTTGGTACATGCCTGCGCTCCGGTATTTACATCAAAAAATTTGCGGCTCCTGCTATTTCTGCGCTGCGCGAAATTTTGGCGTGCGTTCTCGATCACCGGGGTTATCCCAGCCTTTGTAGTTGGGTTTGCGTTTCTCCGCGAACGCCTTGCGCGATTCCACGCGATCGGACAGCGCGCCATGGTTATGCAGCAGTTTGGCATAGGCTTCCAATTCCTCGGACACGCGTCCGCGCGTGGCGCGCGTCATGTGCAGCGTGTTGACACGTGACGCCGGCGGCAGGCTCATCAGGTGCTCGGCCATTTCGCGTGCGGCGGGCATCAGTTGATCGGCATCGACCAGGCGGTTCAAATAGCCCACTTCATACATGCGTTCGGCAGTGAAGCGAAAGGCAAAGGCAATTTCGGTGGCAATCGCATGCGGCAGATTGTTGACGATGCCGTGGCCGTGGCCGCCGAGCAGCCAGCGCTTGGCTTCGGACGATTCGAACGTCGCACCGCGCACCGCCAAGCGCAAATCAGCACGCTCCGTGAGCAGGAAGCCGCCGCCCATGGCAAAGCCGTTGATGGCGACGATTACGGGTTTGTAAAGCGTGCCGTCGTTGTAGGGGTTTTCGCGCTGCGCGGATTCTGCAGAGGAACCGACGCGGCCTTTTTCCACGGACTCCTTCATGTCTTCGCCGGCACAGAAGGCACGGCCGGTGCCAGTGAATATCGCGACCTCCAGATCCTTGCTGTCGCGAAACTCGCACCAGGCGTCCGCCAACAAATTGCGCATCTCCGTGCCCAGAGAATTCATGCGCTCCGGGCGATTCAGGCGTATCACCATGATGCCATCATTGCGTTCGACTTCGACAAAACTCATGACCGTCTCCTTGATCTAGGGATACAACATCATACAGAATTTAACGCCGCTTTTTTCTGCGATTATCGTCGATTGGCGGGCGCATCCGCCCGCCAGATGTGTTCGCGCCAGTACCAGCCGATGAGCGCGGTGCATAGCAGCCCCGACACGCAGTACAGCGTGGCCGTCACGCGGTAACCGTAATGGGCTATCAGGGGCCCTGCGATCATCAGGCCGATCGGCACGCCATAGATCATCAGCGTGCGCGTGCCCATGACGTGGCCGCGGAAACCCTCGTGCGTGGTGCGCAACAGCATTGCCGACAACGGCACCATGCTCATGCTTTGCGCGCAGCCCGCGAGCATGATCATCGGGATGCCGGCCGTGAAGCCCGGCATTTGCGCGAACAGCAGCGTCATGGAATACCAGATGGCGCAGAACACGAGCATCATGCGCGCGGGCGGCAGCCGGTAGCCGATGCGCGAAAGAATAATCGATCCCATCAGCGCGCCAAACGCAAAGCTCGCCGCGAGATAACTCAAACCGCGCTGATCGGTGTGATACACGTCCTTCGCGACATACGGCAGCAAACTGTTGGTCAGCGGAAACGCGCTTAGATTCACCAGAAACGCAATTGCCATCGCCGCCAGCAAATGCGGTGTGCGCCATACGTAGACCAGCCCGTCGCGCAAATCGCCAAACGCCGACGCGGGACGCGCTTCCTTGGCCTCCTGCGTCACCTGCTTGTTCGCGACGTTAAGGCTGAGCATCAGCGAGCAGAAATAAAGGGTCACGATCACCATGTAGGTCTTTGCCATGCCCAGCCACGCCGCAAGCGCAGCCCCCGTCAATGCGCCCATCACGCGCGCGGAATCCTGCGTGGTGCGCGAGATGCTGGTCGCGCCGATGATGCCGGCAGCGGGCATGGTCTCGCCTACCATCGCATAGCGCAGCACCATATCGGCAGGCCGCACCACGCCCATCGCCGCACCGATAATAAACACATGCACCGGCATCAGCAGGCCGCTTACCGCCAGCGTCATGGTAACGGCGGAGAGCGTGGTAAACGCAAGCCGCAAACCGCAGTAGGTCTTTTTGTTGCCGATGCGCTGACCGGTCACGCCCAGCACCGGTGCGAACATCGTGCCCAGGTATTGCAATGAGCCAAACAGCGTGAGCATCACCACCGACTGCGTTTCAACGAGGATATACCACGCCAGGATGATGTTCTCCATCTCCAGCGCCCACGAGGTCGCGAGGTCGGCCGGCCATTGAAAACGGAAACTTTTCACCGCGAACGGCGCCAGCGCGGCGGTGGATGCGCCCGCCGCACTCGACCGGGTCGGTGCGGCGCTCATCGCAATACGCCTTCACCGCTACTGCAACATTTGTTTTTAGAAGTCATTTCATAAATAGGTTCTGTACTTTTCGAGATGGTCATGCTACTTTTTTTGGATGACCAAACGAGAAGAACTGACCGACGAACAATGGGCGATTCTGGAGCCTTTGATCCCGAAAGTGT
>JAKFYK010000156.1 GCA_021730905.1 Betaproteobacteria bacterium
GCGCGCGGACGTGCAAACCCGATAAGGAATAGAAAATGGCTGAAGCCCGCAAAGTAATCATCACCTGCGCCGTAACCGGATCGATACACACGCCGACCATGACGCCGTATCTGCCGATCACGCCGGATGAGGTTGCCGCCGGCGCCATCGGTGCGGCCGAAGCGGGCGCGGCGATTCTGCATCTGCATGCGCGCGATCCGGTGGATGGGCGGCCCACGCCCGATCCCAAGGTGTTCATGCAGTTTCTACCGCAAATCAAGGCGGGCACCGACGCCGTCATCAACATCACCACCGGCGGCGGCCACAACATGACGGTGCAGGAGCGGCTCGCTGCGCCGCTGCTGGCGAAGCCTGAGGTGTGCTCGCTCAACATGGGATCGATGAACTTCGGTCTGTATCCCAACCTCGACAAGCGCAAAGAGTGGAAGTACCCGTGGGAACCGCAGTATCTGGAAGCGAGCCGCGACTTTATCTTTCGCAACACGTTCAAGGACATCGAGTATTCGTTGAAACATCTTGGCGAAGACTGCGGCACGCGCTTCGAGTTCGAGTGCTACGACGTCGGGCATCTTTACAACCTGGCGCACTTTCTCGACCGCAAGCTGGTGAAGCCGCCGCTGTTCGTGCAGACGATATTCGGCATACTCGGCGGCATCGGCACGCATCCGGAAAATCTCATGCACATGAAGAACATCGCCGACAAGTTGTTTGGCGATCAGTATTTGTGGTCGATCCTCGGCGCGGGGCGCCACCAGATGGGCCTCGTCACTATGGGCGCGCTGATGGGCGGCAATGTGCGCGTGGGTCTCGAAGACAGCATCTATATCGGCAAAGGCGAACTCGCGAAGAGCAATGCGGCGCAGGTAGCGAAGATCCGCCGTATCCTCGAAGACCTGTCGCTGGAAATCGCAACGCCCGCCGAAGCGCGCAAGATGCTGGCGTTAAAAGGCGGCGACAACGTCGCGTTTTAGTTAATTTACCTGGAGCGTAACAGTCATGGCATTAACACCGATTCGCCGGGTAGTCACCGGCACTGACGTGCAAGGAAAATCAAAAGTGATTTGGGACGGCCCCGCTCCCGGCACGCACGAAGCCAACTTCAAGGGCCGGGGCCACACCGATTTCTGGGTGTGGCGCGAGACGCCGCCGCCGCTCGACGGTAAGGAGGACGCGGGCACGTGGGACGACGAGTTTCCGAATCCGGTCGGCGGCGGTCATCAGCGTGTCGTGCATTGGCTGGCAAAGACCAGCGAATCCCCGCCCAACGAACCGTACAAAGCGCCGGAACCGCACGGCCGCACGTGGGATCGCGGTGGCGGCAATCACTACAACCGCTCTTACATGCACAAGACCAAGTCAGTCGACTACGGCATCATGCTGTCGGGCGAACGCGTGATGGAGCTCGACGACTGCACGCTCACCTTGAAACCCGGCGACATCGTCATCGACGTCGGTGCGTGGCACCTGTGGGACAGTTCGAAGATGGGCTGCATGATGGCTTTCGACATGTTCGACGCGGAATTCGTCGACGGGCCCGCGGGTACCGTGCAGGGTAACGACAAGCCGATGCGCGCGCCGGAAAATCAGCAACTTCCACCGGGCGTGAAACCGCAGCGCCGTATCGTTGCCGTGGATCGCGTAGCCGGCAAATCCAGCCTGGTGGGTGACGGCCCCTCCCCCGACGTGCGCACTGATCCCGCGCGGCCCGGTTTCGCGCTGCAGCGCATGTGGGTGGTTGACAGCGCGCCGGCAAAACTTGTTTATGAAACGCTGCATCTGCCGAACGTGCTCGAGCCGCCTGCTAAGGGATCGGTGCTGAATGTGTTCACGTTCCCGCCGGACGCCGCGTGGAAAGGCAAAGTGGGTGCCGCCGAAGTCGCCGCGTATTTCAAGTCGGTGGGCGCGCCCGGCGCATCGACGTACTCGCTGCAAGCGCCGCATCTCTACATGCAAAAAACCCGCACGCTCGATTTTTGCATCGTGCTGGAGGGTGAAATCGTGCTGGTGCTCGACACGCAGGAAGTGACGTTGAAGGCCGGTGAATTCGTCGTGCAGCGCGGCACCAACCACGCCTGGAGCAATCGCTCGGGCAAGCCTGCGGTAGTATCCATCGCATCGCATGCGGCAAAGTGACAGCGAAGGGGCGTTCGGCGCGTTCGCGAAACCAGAGGTGGATAGACTGGCGAAAGTAGCGGCTACGCTCAATTGGGGTATGAAAATTCGCAAAAATCGGGAAATCCTTGCCGCTCTGCGCGAGGAGGTTTAGCATCGTATCAACGTCTCTCAGGGAGGAGCCCACATGAACTACAACCGCATTTCCGCCGACAGTCACATCGATATGCCCTGGTTGCCCGTGGACCTGTTCACATCGAACGCAACCGCCCGCCTGAAAGACCGCATGCCGCATGTCGCGGATGGCCCCGACGGGCCGCACTGGACTTCCAAAAGCGGGCAATCGTACGGACTGGTGTGTGGCGTAGGGCCATCGGGTGCAAAGCTTGTGCCGGGGCAAAACCATCGCGTCGACCGCATGGCCGAAGTCGGGCTTTTTGATGACTACAAAAAGCACGGCAAACGCCGCCCTACTGATCCCGCGCTGCGTTTGAAAGACGCCGAGATGGACGGCGTGGATGCCGAGGTTATTTTTGGCATCCTTGGCGCCGCCACGCGCCTGGGCGACCAGGAAGCCGCCAAGGAAATGTTTCGCATTTACAACGACTGGCTGAAGGATTTTTGCAGCTATGCGCCGGACCGGCTGATCGGGCTGGCATGCCTGCCCTATGGCAACGTCGATGACGCGGTGGCCGAAGTCCATCGCGCCGCGAAAATCGGCCTGCGCGGGCTGGAATTGTCTTGCTCGTGGGATATGGCACCGATGTTCCACCCGATGTGGGAGCCGCTGTGGCAGGCGGTGAGTGAAGTCAACCTGCCGCTGCACTTTCACACCTTTCCTTCGGTGTCGCCGGAAGAGCGCGCGCGCACACCCAAGGAAGTGCAGCGCGCGGCGATGTTCACGCGCGTCAGCGGCTTTCAGTTGAACCTTTCCAACATTATCGCCGGCGTCATTGGCGCGGGTGTGCTGGAGCGCTATCCCAACCTGCGTATTTCATTCGGCGAGAGCGGCATCGGCTGGATACCCTACGTGCTCGACCGCATGGACTTCGAGTGGGAGGACCGCTTCCGCGATCTGGGACTGAAAATGAAACCGAGCGATTACTGGAAGCGCCAGTGCAAGGCCACGTTCCAGTTCGACAAGATCGGCGCGAAACTCATCGACGATCTCGGCGTGGAAACGCTGATGTGGGGCTCGGACTACCCGCACACCGATGGCGTGTGGCCCGAGTCGTCGAAATTCATCGCCGAGCAGTTTGTGGAAGTATCGCCCGCCCTCGTGCGCAAGATCACCTGCGAGAATGCAGGAAAATTCTACGGGCTGATGAACTAGGCGGCAACCGGCGAGGAAGGCACGCCGCCGGTCACTGCTTCGCCATATTGGCGTCCTTCGCGACCTTGGCCCATTTGATCAGATCAGCCGCGATCATTTTGCGGATTTCAGCCGGGGTGCGGGGCTCGACCTCCGCACCTTCGGCGGCGAAGCGCTTTTCGATCTCGGGGCGCTTGAGTATGGTCGAAATCTCGCTGTTGAGTTTGTTAATCACAGTCGTCGGCGTACCGCCCGTTGCTGCAAACGCCCACCAGATCGACGCTTCGTAACCCGGTACTCCCGCCTCGGACACGGTAGGCAAGTCGGGCATCATCGCAAGCCGCTTGGCGCTGCCGATCGCTAGCGCCTTTACCTTTCCGCTGCGCAGGTACGGACCCACTGTGGGGATCGTCGCCACCGCCATGTGTGCACTACCTCCCGTCACATCAATCAGTGCCGGCGCGCCGCCCCTGTAAAGTGCGATAACCGCATCGAAGCCGGCAGCGCTGCGGAACATGGCCGACACAAAGTGCATGAATCCGCCCGCGGAAGCCATGGTGATGAGGTTAGGCTTGGATTTACCAAGCGCCACAAGTTCCTTCACCGAGTTGGCCTGCAGCGATGGCCCGACGATAATCAGTACGGGTCCGCGGCCGAGCGTCGCGACAAAATCAAAATCCTTGATCGGATCGTAGGGCAGCTTGTTGATCACTGCCGGATTCATGGTGAACGCGGTCGAGGCCATCAGCATCGTATAACCATCGGGCGCCGCGCGCGCGACGATTTCGCTGCCGATCATGCCTTCGGCGCCGGGACGGTTGTCGACTACCACCTGGGCGCCGATGCGCTCACCGAGTTGGCTCCCGATGTATCGGGCAAACACGTCATTACTGCCGCCGGGCGCCTGCGGCACGATGAGGCGGATGGGCTTGGTGGGATAGTTCGCATCTGCTGCTACCCGTTGTGCCGCGCACACGCCGGAATGCACGCCAGACAAGGATGTCAGGATAAGGACCACGTTCGTTGCAAGGCTCGACTTCATTCACTCCTCCTTTGGTGGATCAGCCACACGGAATACCGCAAGGTCAGACTCGACTGCCGGCGGTAGTATGGCCCCAAGTGCGGGCCTATGACAATTCTGCTCCGAACCGGGACGCAGGGTTATCATAGCGCGCTGGCGTGGAGCCGGTAATGCTGGATTACCCATTACCCCGCCATCCACTATTCCGCTTTTTCTGGAGCGTCTGGTATGGCATACGATTTGATCATCAGGAACGGCGCTGTCATCGACGGCAAGGGCGAACCGCGCTTTCACGCCGATATAGCGGTGCGAAACGGCAGGATAGCGTCCATCGGCAAGATCGATGACGCCGCCGACAGTACTATCGATGCCAGCGGAAAAATAGTCTGTCCGGGATTTGTCGATCCACATACGCACTACGACGCGCAAATCACCTGGGACCAACTGCTGTCAAGTTCGAGCGAGCACGGCATCACCACGGTGATGATGGGCAACTGCGGCGTCGGCATAGCGCCGTGCAGGCCGCCCGCGCGCGCATTGCTGACCGAGGATCTTGTTACGGTCGAAGGCATCGATCACGAGGTGCTGACCGAAGGCATACGCTGGGACTGGGAAACCTTTCCGCAATACATCGACGCCGCTGCGAAACGCGGCTCCGCCGTGAACCTGGCGTTCATGGTCCCCCTGGCACCCCTGCGCACCTATGTGCTGGGTAGTGAAGCCAACGAACGCGCCGCCACCGCCGCTGAAACGCAGACGATAGCTGGCCTGTTGCGCGACGCGATGCAGGCCGGCGCGTGGGGATTCAGCACCACGGCCAGCCGCCAGCACATAGGCCACGGCGGCAAGCCGCTTTCAGCGCGGCTGGCAAGCCGTGAGGAACTGGGCGCCTACTGCAACGTGCTCAAGCAACTCGGACGCGGCGCCATTGAACTCGCGTTGACCAAACGCTACTCGGAACTTGCCGGCGACGAGGAGGAATTGCTCAAGTTCCTGCTGGATGCCAGCGAACGCCCGGTGACCTGGCTGTCCTTGCACAATCTCGCCGAGAAGCCGAATGCCATCGCGGAAATTCTCGACCGCGTTGCGCCCCTCATCAAGCGCGGCGCCATACCGCAAATACTCACGCGCCCCCTGCTCTACGACATGAATCTGCGGCGGCCATTCATGTTCACCGAAATGCATGCCGCGAAGTCGGTGTTCGATGCTTCGTTTGAAACGCAAATGGCGCTCTACGCAGACAGCGGCTTCAGAAAAGCATTCAAGGAGGAACTGAAACTCGGACGCAAGTGGGCCGGTCTCTCGCAAAACGCCGTCATCGTGTCGGTGCAGAGTCCGCTACTCAAGCAATATGAAGGCATGACCGTCGGCGAGGTCGCGAAGCAACGCAACGCCGAGCCCGACGACGTGTTCTTCGACATTGCGGTGGAAGATCAGCTTCAGGTCAAGTACGTCGTGCCGCGAGCCAACACCGATCGCGTGGCACTCGCAGATGCGTTGAGGGACACGCGCACGATGATCGGTCTGTCCGATGCCGGCGCGCACCTCGATATGCTATGCGAGTCGGGTTATACAACCTATCTGCTGGGACACTGGGTGCGCAAGGAAAAAGCGCTCAGCCTGGAACGGGCCATTCAGCGCATCACCTCGGAGCCTGCGGATTTCTTCGGCATCAAGGACCGCGGCCGGCTGGAAACAGGAAGCGCCGCCGATATCGTGGTGTTCGACGAAAACAAAATAGGATCACCCTTGCGGCCGACGCCGGTCAACGACCTGCCCGCCGGCGGCATGCGCCTTTACGCCAAGGCCGAGGGCATATCCCAGGTTGTGGTCAATGGGCGGATTCTTTATCAGAACGGCAAGCACACCGGTGTGATCTCAGGTGAAATACTGCGCTCGCACTGATCGCGTTCAACTTACTTTTTCGCCGGCACCATCGTGAATGCCCCGCTGCCACGTAGAAGACTTGATGCCGATCTTGTTGTTTGCCCGCTTCTCCAACCAATAAGCGTACTGCTGCGTCACATGCGCGAAGGGCGACGGGACGCCGAGTTTCTGCGCGGCGTCTATCGGCCAGTTGGGGTTGTGCAGAAACTCGCGCCCCAGTGCGACCAGATCCGCGCTTGAGGAACTGATGATTTCCTCGGCCTGATCCGCGTGAATGATCATGCCCACCGCCATCGTCTTGATGCCGGCGCCGGCTTTGATCTTGCGCGCGTAATCCACCTGATAACCGTAGTTTGGCGTGATCTCCGAAGCGTTGACGTCCGCCATGCCGCCGGCGCTGCAATCGATCACATCCACGCCGCTGCCCTTGAGCACGCGCGCGACCGCGATGCTGTGGTCTATCGTCCAGCCGGCTTCATCGACCGCCGACACGCGCAGGAATAACGGCTTCTCCTCTGGCCAGTACCTGCGCACCTCGCGTATCACGTCCAGAGGGAAGCGCAGGCGTTTCTCCGGCGTGCCGCCATATTCGTCGGTGCGCTGGTTCGCCACCGGCGACAAAAACTGATGGATCAGGTAGCCGTGCGCGCCATGCAGTTCCAGCACGTCGAAGCCGGCTTCACGTGCGCGCCGCGCTGCCTGCCCCCAATTTGAAATCGCTTCCTGAATGTCGTCATGCGTCATCTCGCGCGGCACGGCATATTTGTTCGAGAACGCAATCGCGCTGGGGGCGATCAATTCCCATTCTTCGCCGTGATCCACGCCCGGACATTGCGCCAGCGGCACGCGCCCTTCCCACGGCACGCTGCGGCGCGCCTTGCGCCCCGAGTGGCCAAGTTGTATGCCGGCCACCGCGCCATTGCGCTTGATCAAATCCGTGATGCGTTTCAGGGGTGCGACGAAGTCGTCTTTCCACAAACCCAGATCGCGCGGTGTCGAGCAGCCGCGCGGATCGACCTTGGTGGATTCGACGAACACCAGTCCCGCGCCGCCGGCGGCAAACTTGCCGTAGTGCATGAGATGCCAATCGTTGACGTGGCCGTTATCGGCGCAATACTGCAACATCGGCGACAGCGCTATGCGATTCTTCAGCGTGATGCTGCGAATCTGCAGCGGTGAGAACAACCTAGCATCCATTGCGATTTCCTGTGTATCAAGAATGAGAAAAAATAAGTGTCTTAAGAAAACCGTTCATTCCTGGATCGAGTCCGGGGTGGGCTTTGAATCTGTCGCAGGAAAATGCTTTAAGGGCTGTCGGCGCCTGCTTACTGAAAAAATACTAAATATTTGTTTTAAAACACTTTTTTAGTATCAGGAATGCGGCGGCAAGTGCCCCCTGGCGCAAAAGGTTTTCAATTTCAGACATGACACCGAGTTTAGCGTGCGTGAGGCGGACTGACTACACCGGGCTTAAGAATGTGTATGCTTGGAATGTTATTCGGCGCGCCGGGATGCTGACCGGCGTTTAGCAGGTCACAATTCGTCAGGTGGCTCGGTGGCCAGTGCCGTTCAGCAAGCACTTTCCAAGTTGCGATAAGCCGAGTCGGTAGATAAGGGCGATGGCTATGCTGACGAATTGGCAGGAGCTGCGAGAGAGAATCCTGATGAGACTATCAGCACTCGGATTTTGGGTGTCACAGGCAGAGCCGCAGTTCCCGCACCCCAGGGACTTTGTTGGCGTGCACGAATCAGGGCACGCAATGGAACGCCTCACAACGTATCTGGGTTCTGGCTATCCCTTAACCAGCTACATGGGGTTCTCATTTTGCAGGTTCGGCTGTCTTGCATCACCCGAAATGGGTTCATCAGATTTGACCGATGGTATTTGGGTTTGGCCCGAGGGTTTGTCTCATTACCTCAAAGCACATAATGTTGTGCTACCGGGCAAGTTTATTCAGCACGCAAAAGGCAATTTCTGGACAATACCGGAAATAGCAGAAGGCCTGAGTAATGACTATGATTTTTCCTTCTGGCTCAGCCTTCGCCACAATGCATAACTGTACTGTTAACCGGATGCTGCGCGATATGGCGGCACACACGTGCTGGCACTTCCTTTTGGGAGAAAGAGATGAAAACGCGGACGACAGGATTTATTTGCATCGCAGCGCTGGCCGGATCGAGCGCTGATTCAGCTCTCGCCCAGAGCTACCCGACCAGAGCGGTGCGCATCGTTGTCGCTCAGGCAGCGGGAGCCCAATCCGATCTGTTCACCCGCCTGCTCGGACAAAAGCTCGGCGAAAGCCTTGGCCAATCCGTGATCAGCGACCCGCGCCCGGGCGCCGGCGGAGCGATCGGGGCCGAAATGGTTGCTCGCGCTGCGCCCGACGGCTACACGCTGCTGATGGCAACCAATTCCACACACAGTTCCAATCCGGCGCTGTATGCGAAGCTTCCCTACGATCCGGTCAAGGATTTTGCGCCGATCACGCTGACGGTGGGCACACCATACGTAATGACCGTGCACCCGTCGCTACCCGTGACGACCTTGAAACAGTTCATCGCGTTCGCGAAAGCGAAACCCGGTCAGCTGAATTACGCGTCGGCGGGCAACGGCAGCACGCATCATCTATGCGGCGAACTACTCAAGTCGATGACGGGCATCAATATCGTCCATGTGCCGTACAAAGGCGGGCCGCCGTCCACCATGGCAGTACTCGGCGGTGAGGCGTCGATGCATTTTTCCAGCGTCAGCGCGCTTCACCCACATATCAAGAACGGTAAGCTGAAGGCGCAGGGCGTGACGGCCGCCAAGCGCTCGAGCCTGCTGCCCGATGTGCCGACATTGTCGGAAGCAGGACTGCCGGGCTTCGAAATGCTGTCGTGGTTCGGCCTGCTCGCGCCCGCGGCAACACCGCAAGCGATTATCAGCCGCCTGAATGCGGAAACGATCAAGGCATTGAGCACGTCCGACATGAAGTCCACCGTGGCGGCACAAGGATCGGAAGTCATGTCCGGCTCGCCCGAACAGTTTGCCGATTACATTAAGACGGAGATCGCAAGGATCGGGAAGATCGCCAAAACGGCTGGCATCAAAGCGGAGTGAGGGAGTGGAGCCACGCGCCATGACTGACACAGTCATGCACCATCCATGGTGATGCAGACATTTTCCTGCAGCACTTGCCAGCACCCGGTTATCCGCCGCATCAAAGCCCATGAATAACAGACGCGCACTGTGGGTCATCATCGGATTCATCGGGTGCTTTCTTGTGGTCGGCGTTCCTTACTGGCTGATGCCGTACAACAAAGTGAATCTGCCGAGTGCCCTGATCGGTCCGGGATTGCTGGCGGTTGCACTGGCAGCCATGATGCTTCGGTTGGGCGGCGTAACCTCGCTGTGGACCGCAGGCGGTGCCATGGGCGCGTCCGTTCCCGCTGCCGTGCTCACGCGCGTGTTCGTCGAGGTCGCGCAAAATCCCACCCGGCACAACCTGTGGCCATTCGAAATCATCATCGCGCTGGTGGTGGGTTTTGGCTGTGCAACTGGAGGTGCGATCGCGGGCGCCTTGCTTGCAAAATTGCGTGCTGGCAATACGGAAGACAAATCATCTTGAGCCGCCCGGAAGAAAATTCGCTGCGCGGCTGATCCGGTTTGAAGATCATGGTCGCAAGCCTTGTTGCCGGACTGGCAGGGCGGTTTCGCGTCGGCGCTTATTTCAACTCGACCGGCGAACGAGGCTCCGGGCCCTTGCAACTGGATTGATCCACGAACGTATTCACCCGCTATACTGCGAATTCATCATGTCTCCCAACGCCAGAATTCTGTTGATCATTGTTGCCGCCGTGCTGGGCATGGCCTTGCTCATCGGCGGCGGCATCTGGTACTGGTGGAGCCAGAATGCCTCCGAGTTTCTGGATGCCGGCGCCACCGCCATGAACGAGGGACAAGTCATGGGACGCGGTACGGATGAAAGCGGTTGCATGACCGCCGCCGTCGAGCGCCACAAGGCCGACGGCAGCCAGCGCATGGGCGCGGCGGTACGCAACAATCTGTGGCTGACCGCGTGTCTTGAAGCGAGCAAGGCAAAAGACAAATTCTGCGAAGGCGTACCCGCGCAAGACAGTCTGCTCGCGGTAGGCACCTGGGCTGCAACCAGTTGCGTGCAGCAGGGATTTTCGGATCCTTATTGCGGCAATCTGTTTGCGGTAGTCGCGAAATACTGTTCGTCGCCACAGCGCGCGGAAAAACTCAAAGCCGATGGCAAAACACGGCCTGCGGGATAAAGCACCGTACGCGAACACGCTGCCCTCCCAGATATCGGTATACGATAACTATTTGTTTTTATTATTTTTTTATTGTCTGCGTGCTATTGGCGCCAAATCGGGAATATCACACAGCCTCGCGCCGAACTCGCGCATGGTGATATCCGGTGCGCGATGCCCAAGTTCTTCCGGCGTGCGCAGGTGCTTGGGCTTGGTCAGATGCGCGGACATATGCGCACCGAGCCAGCGCCCGCGCTCCACCACGCGTGAACCGAACAGGCTGCGCGAGGCATCGAAGTCCGCAAGCGCTGCCTCCAGATCACCATCCGCAGCAATCAACGCATCGATCAGGTACTGCGCATCCAGTGCCGCCTTGGTGGTACCCATGCCGGAATGCGGGCGACCCACGAACGCGGCATCGCCCAGCAGCGCGACGCGGCCGTGCGCGATGCGCGGCGATGCGCAATCAAAAATCGCCTGAAAGAAAGGCTGCTTCACCAGGTCCACCGTATCCGCGATTTGCGGCGCGAACAGGCTGCGCGACAGCACGCGCATTTCGGTGAGCAGTTCAGGGCGGATCAGGTGCGGCGCTATCGCCACGCCGTGGCATTTTCCGGTCACATCCGTGCACAGGTCTTTCAGTTTCTCTTCGGTAACCGGGTGATACCACACAAAATTCGTGCGGCGGTGGCCGGCGCGCGTATCGTCATCGCGCCCCGGCACCGGATAAGTCAGCATGTACTGGCCCTCAGGCAGGCAAAAAGTGTGGATAGGCACGATCTCATCGCGCAGCGCCTGCGGAAAATCACGCTCCTCCACCATGCCGCGCCATGCGATGTAACCGGCATAGTCCGGTTTCACCTCTGGGAACCACTGTGAGCGCACCGCCGACCAGATGCCGTCGGCGCCGATCAACAAATCGCCGTTCGCCTGCGTGCCATCGGAAAAATACGCGGTGATGCCCTCGCGCGTCTGCTCATAGCGCGTGAAGTTCATGCCGAAGTGGTAGTTCTGCTCCGGCAGCATGTCTTTCAGCGGCCGGTAAAAACGCACCCACGAACTCATGTAACGGTTCACCCGCAGCGTAGCAATGACTTTACCGCCGCAGTCGTAGAACACGCGGTCGCTGACCCTGATGCCGATGGTGTCATCGATGACGACACCGAGACGCCGCAAGGTGTCGAACATTTCGTCATGCGTCGCAATGCCCGCGCCGCGCGCGGCAAGATCGTCGGCCACGCGCTCGTAGACGTCCACCTCCCAACCGATCATGCGCAGCAGATTGGCCGCGAACAATCCGCCGAGCGAGCCGCCGATGATGAGGGCACGCCCGGTTTTCATGCAATGCGCCGCGGCTAATTCACGTGCGGCGTGGCCCAGTACCCGGCGTCGTAGCCCGGACGGTAGTTGCGATTGGTCTGCACTGGATTGCGATTGACCAGCGGGCGCGCATACAGCGGATGCGTGGCGCTGCGCACTTCGTGCTCGATGGTGTATAAAACCTTTCCGCTGTCGGTATCAACTATATCCTTGAAACGATACTGGTATTGATCGCTCTCTTCGGTGATCAGCCCCTTGGCCTTGAGCCAGCGGTGCGGCCCCGAGAAATCGGTGATGTAAATCTGCAGATGATGGCCGTCGTACTCGGGAATCGGCTTGTCGGTCTCGCGGAAAATCAGATGCTGCCCCTGCCCCACCAGCACGCGCGCAGCGCGGCCCGTCTTCTCGTCTTCCACGGTGGCTGGCGCCTTGATCACCTGATTGTAAAAACGCGCGATGCCGTCCGCAGTGCCCACGGGCACGTCAAATTCGACATAAGGCATGCCCAGCACGATGCCGCCGAAGCGCGACGGATCCGGTTGATACACCCGAATCTTGTTGCCCCACGGACTGGTGGCCTCGACGTAGTCTTCGTGCTCGCTGAATGAAAATTGCGTTCCCGCGAGACGGTCCTTCACACCCGACAGTCGCTTCAGCAATGCCGCGCGATCCTGCTGCACGATGCCAGTGTGGCCGCGCAGCACTTGCGGCGCCTTCGCCGGCAAATGAAACTGGCTGCGGCCGACATTGATCCACATGTTTTCCAAGCCGGTCATGATGTACGGATCGCGCGTGAAGCCCATACCGCTGAGATAAAACAGTGTGGCGTTGATTTGATCCGGCACCGTGGTATTCACATGCTCAAGCCCTACGGAATTGCCGAGGTCTTCAGCGGCACGATCAAAAGCTTTGGGTGTATTCATATCCATGTGAGCCTCCATTGAAATCCGTGAAAAATGTCGCGAGCGATGCTGGATTTTAGCGCGAAGTCGTGTATTGTTGATTGCAACGTCCGAATGATGCGTCAAATAATGATCGAACGTAACTACATGTTTTTATTATGAAAATTTATATCATGCCCATGAACGCCTGCGTGCGTTGCGCGGCACTGGCACTATTCATGCTGTCCGCGCCAACTACCGCGCAGGATCGCACAGCCAACTATCCCGCAAAAACCGTGCGCATCATCACCGGCTCCGCGCCCGGCGGCCCGCTCGACTACAGCGCGCGCCTCGCGGCACAGAAACTCAGCGAAGCGCTGGGGCAATCGGTGGTGGTTGAGCCGCGCACCGGCGCCAGCGGCACCATCGCCAACGAGTTTGTCGCGAAATCGCCGCCCGACGGCCATACGCTCGGCGCCGGCAGCATGGCGACGCTGTGCGTGGTGCCTCACCTCTACCCGAAAATCGGCTACGACTCCATCAAAGACTTCGCACCCATCACCATCGTGTCGGCCGTCGGCTTCGTGGTAATCGTGCATCCGTCGGTGCCAGCGCGCAATGTGAAGGAGCTGCTGGCACTTGCGCGCGCCAGTCCCGGCAAGATGAGCTTTGGCACCGCCGGCGCCGGATCGGTCACGCATCTCGGCATCGAAATGCTGAAAAGCATGGCGAGCGTGAATTTTCTGCACGTGCCGTACAAGGGTGCGGCGCCCGCACTGATCGATCTGATCGGCGGACAGACCGACCTGATGTACGACAGCGTGCTCACCTCGGTGCCGCATATCAAGAGCGGCAAGATACGCGCGCTGGCGGTGGGGTCGGCCAAGCGTTCGCCGCTGCTACCGGACGTGCCCACCGTCGCCGAATCCGGCGTGCCGGGCCTGAGTAACTATGAGGCCGACACCTGGTTCGGCATTGTCGCGCCCGCGGCAACACCGCGCGACATCGTGTCGCGTCTGCACACGACACTGGTCAAAGGTATCAGCGACAAGGAAGTGACGCAACGCCTGCTGGGTCAGGGCATGGAGCCCGTGCTCAACTCACCCGAGCAGTTCGCCGAACGCATCAAACAGGATTTGCCGCGCTGGGGGAAACTGCTCAAGGCAGCGGGGATTAAGGCGGAGTAAGCGGATGTGTTACGACTCGGCGTGTGACCTTCAGTCCGCCTTCGCTCCCGACGCCTTCACCACCGGTCCCCATTTCGCCAGTTCATCGCGTATGAATTTGGCGAAATCTTCCGGAGCATTGGGTGCAGCCGCGTCTATGCCCGCTCCAGCCATGCGATCTTTCACATCCTGCATGCCGAGCACGCGATTGGCTTCGGCATTGAGCCTGGCCACGATGGGTTTGGGCACACCCGCCGGCGCCATCATGCCGTACCAGATGGACGCGGCAACTTGCGGATAACCGACTTCCTTCATCGTCGGCACCTCGGGAAACATCGCCAGACGATTAGGGCTGATTGCTGCCAGCACGCGTGTGCGGCCTGATTTGATGTGCGGCAAATGTGGCGCGATGGCGTCGAAAGCAAATGCGACTTGCCCGCCCGCAACATCCGTGGCCGCCGGGCCGCTGCCTTTATAGGGAATGTGCTGGAGGTTGGCGCCTGTCACGCTTTTGAACAATTCACCAACCAGGTGCGGCGCGCCGCCGGAACCGGACGAGCCAAATGCATACCCGCCCGGCTTCGCTTTCGCCAGCGCCATCATGTCCTTGATCGACTTCACCGACACTTGTGCGTTGGCGACGATGATCATCGGCATCGTCGCGTACAACACGATCGGCGAAAAATCTTTCAGTGGATCGAACAACAGTTTTTCGTACACATGCGGCCCGATACCATGCGTGGTGATCGAGCACTGCAGCAAGGTATAGCCGTCAGGCGCGGATTTCGCCGCCAGTTCTGCTGCAATTTGTCCGCCGCCCCCGCCGCGATTATCCACAACGAAAGTCTGCCCCATCACGTCGCCAAGTTTTTGCGCCATCACCCGCGCCACCAGATCAGCCGCGCCTCCCGGCGGCACGGTGACGATCAAACGCGCCGGACGCGCCGGATAGGCCTGTCCTGAGCTTGTCGAAGGATTCTGCTGCGCATGGCTCGCTGCAAACGGCACCGCCGCCAGCCAAATAACGACAATCAACCGGTTTTTTATCATGTGGTCTACCCTGGAATATTGCGCTGATTTTATACCGCAAACCGTGATGGGCGGTGGTAGCATAGCCGCGAGAAATCCTGCCCCCATCGCGGCAGGGAAAGTCATCATGCACGATAAATCACGACCCGCTACTCCGCTTTTCGATCAACGGTTAAGCCGGCGTGACTGGGTGGCCAACACCATCAAACTGACGGGAGGCATCATGCTGGCGCAAGCGATACCCGCAACGGCTCAGACCGAAACAGGCCCGGTAGTCGAAACCACGTCGGGCAGCGTGCGCGGCGCGACGCGCGAGGGTATCCACAGTTTCAAGGGCATACCCTACGGCGCCAACACCGGCGGTAAAAACCGCTGGCTGCCGCCGCAACCGGTGCCGGCGTGGCCGGGCGTGCGCGATGCGCTCGAATACGGTCCGCGCGCGCCGCAGAACGAGCGCCCGGCGAAAGAGCCTCACCTGGCATGGATACGCGACACGCGCGCTTATGGTGAGGATTGCCTGTTCGTCAATATATTTACGCCCGGTGTCAATGACAACCGCAAGCGTCCGGTGCTGGTGTACATCCACGGTGGTGGATTTGTCAGCGGCGCTAGCAGTGCGCCGGGACTCGACGGCCATAACTTTGCACGGCGTGGCGATGTGGTGCTGGTGTCGCTCAATCACCGGCTGAATCTGTTCGGCCATCTTTCGCTGATTGAAACGGGTGATGCACGCTACGCCGATTCCGGCAATGTCGGCATGCTGGACGTGATTCAGGCGCTGAAATGGGTGCGTCAGAACATTGCCAGTTTCGGCGGCGATGCCGGCAACGTCAGCATCTCCGGACAATCCGGCGGCGCCTCCAAAGTGGCGGTACTGATGGCGATGGCCGAAGCACAGGGGCTGTTTCACAAGGCGATCATCCAGAGCGCGTCGTCGTTGTTGCGCATGGCCACACCGGAAGCTGCGGCACGCAACACCCACCACTTCCTCGCACAGCTTGGCCTCGATACCGGCAAAGTCGGCGCATTGCTCGATATGCCTGCGGCAACCTTGCTGCAAGCCATGCCCAAGGCAGTCGCCGCCGCGGGACGCATCGATAACTACCGGCCCGTGGTCGACGGACGTTCGCTGAAAACACACCCGTTCGACCCTGGCGCGCCGGCGATTTCGTCCCAGGTGCCGCTGATGATCGGCTCGTGTGAAACCGAAATGACCTTTCCGTATTCGCAGGCGATGCAGAATTTTTCCTACACCGCAGAGCAGGCGCTGGATCGCATCCAGGGTTTCGTCGGCGTGGACGACGCAAAAGCCAGAGCATTGATGGATTTGTATCGCGCCTCGCGCCCGAACGCGTCGCCCAGCGATCTGTGGGTGATGATCAGCACCGATCACCAGTATCGCCGCAACGGCATCAGGGCATCCGAACTCAAGTCCGCGCAGGGCAAGGTGCCGTCATGGCATTACCTGTTCACCTGGAAAACACCGGTGCTCGACGGTCTGCTCAGGTCGCCGCATACCATCTGCATTCCGTTCTCGTTCGGCAATGTCGATATCGCGGCAGGGCTTACCGGCAACGGCGCTGACCGTTACCCATTGCAGGAACGCATGATGGATGCATGGCACGCATTCATGAAGACCGGCAACCCTAATCACAAGGGACTGCCACAGTGGAAACCCTATGACGTGAAAGATCATCCGACGATGATCTTCGACAACGACTGCCGGCTGGTGAACGACCCGGCGCGCGAAGAACGTATCGCGATCAGCGCCTGTCCACCCTATAGCGCCGATGGCAGCGGAAGAAGATGAATTTTTTATAACTATCTGTTTTAAAATCATATTATGGAAATCATCAAACTACACCCGGAAATCGCCGCCGAGATACGCGGCGTCAGCATGGCCGATGTCGCCCATGACGACAACGCGTATCGCGCAGTACGCGCCGCGTTTGAAGAACATTCCGTGCTGGTGTTCCGCGATCAGCCCACCGATGATCAGGTACAGGTCGGCTACTCGGCAAAATTCGGCCCGCTCGAAACCGCAAAAGTCGCGTCACTCGGCGAAGGCACGCCGTTTTCCATCCTCACCAATGTCGACAAGGCTACGGGCAATCTGGTGCCGCCCACGCACAAGGAAGCGCTGCGCGCGAAGGCGAATCAACTGTGGCATACCGACAGCTCTTTTCGCGAAACGCCCGCGCTGGCTTCGGTGCTGGCGGCGCGCACCATACCCGGCGTCGGTGGCGAAACCGAATTCGTATCGCAGCGCGCCACGTGGAATCGCCTGCCGCAATCGCTGCGCGCCAAACTCGCCAATAGCTATGCATGGCACAGCTACGCGCATTCGCGCGGCAAAATCGATCCGTCACTGGCATCGCAGCGCGAACAAAATGCGCTGCCGCCTGCGTGCTGGCGCATGCGCTGGCGCAATCCGGTCAATGGCCGCGACGCGCTCTACATCGCGTCGCACACGTATGCCATCGAAGGCATGGCGGACAAGGAAGCGCTGGCATTGATCGACGAACTCGCCGCCATTGCCACCGCGCCGGGACACAGCTACGAACACACCTGGAAAGCCGGCGACGTGATCATGTGGGACAACCGCGCCAGCATGCACCGCGGCCGGCCGTGGCCGGACGACAAACCGCGCTACATGATCCGCACCACCATTGCAGCCACCGATGCCGACGGCGTGGCCGAGCTGCGGCCGCCGCGCAAGGCGGCGTGATCGTCGAAGGCGACTCGCGCGCCCTGCATTTGCTCCGCACCGTCTTCGGCCACCCCGCGTTTCGCGGCGCTCAGCAGGAGATCGTTACCCACGTCGCTGGCGGCGGCGATGCGCTGGTGCTGATGCCCACGGGCGGGGGCAAATCACTTTGTTACCAATTGCCTGCATTGCTGCGTGCAGGCACCGCGCTGGTGGTTTCGCCCCTCATCGCATTGATGCAGGATCAGGTCGCTGCGCTCAAACAGCTCGGCGTGCGCGCGGCATTTCTCAACTCCACGCTCGATGGCCAGGCCGTAAACGCGGTTGAGCGCGGGTTGCGCGATGGCGCACTGGATTTGCTTTACGTCGCGCCGGAACGACTGATGATGCCGCGCATGCTTGAACTGCTCGCCGAATCGCGCATCGCGCTTTTCGCCATCGACGAAGCGCACTGCGTGTCGCAGTGGGGCCATGATTTCCGGCCGGAGTATCTGCAACTGTCGGTGCTGCATGAACGCTTTCCCGACATTCCACGCATCGCGCTCACCGCCACCGCCGATCCGCAGACACGCGATGAAATCATCACCCGCCTCGCCCTGGATAAAGCACGAGTATTCGTCTCCAGCTTCGACCGCCCCAACATCCGCTACACCATCGTCGACAAACAGGATGCGCGCGCGCAACTGCTGCGCTTTATTCGTGATGAGCATGACGGCGACGCCGGCATAGTGTATTGTCTGTCGCGCAAAAAAGTGGATGAAACCGCCGCCTGGCTCGCAACGCAAGGCGTGCGCGCGCTGCCGTATCATGCAGGCATGGATGCTGCTGCGCGCACGGAACATCAGGCGCGCTTCCAGCAAGACGACGGCGTTGTCGTTGTTGCCACCATCGCCTTCGGCATGGGCATCGACAAACCCGACGTGCGCTTTGTCGCGCATCTCGATCTGCCCAAGAGCATCGAAGGCTATTATCAGGAAACCGGCCGCGCGGGACGCGACGGCGCGCCAGCCGACGCGTGGATGGCCTACGGCCTGGGCGACCTGGTGCAGCAGCGGCGCATGATAGACATGTCCGAAGGTGGCGAGACCTTTAAACGTGTGCTGCTGACCAAGCTCGATGCGCTGCTGGGGCTATGCGAAAGTGCTGGATGCCGCCGCGTGCGTCTGCTCGATTATTTCGGCGAAACCAGCACGCCCTGCGGGAATTGTGACAACTGTCTCGAACCGCCGCAAACCTGGGATGCCACCGGCGCCGCGCGCAAAGCGCTGTCGTGCATCTACCGCACCGGACAGCGCTTCGGCGCGGTACATCTGATCGACGTGCTGCACGGCCGCGCCACCGCGCGCGTGACACAATGGAATCACGACAAGCTGAACGTGTTCGGCATCGGCGCCGATCTCGATGAACCCGCGTGGCGCAATGTGATCCGGCAACTGGTCGCCCTCGGTTACGCCCGGCCCGACCACGAGGCCTACGGCGCGCTGCAGCTCACCGACGCCAGCCGCGCTGTGCTCAAGGGCGACGTTACGGTGGAAATGCGCCGCGTGATGACGCGCAAGGGGAAGGCCGCGAAGCCGCGCGGCCGCACGGGCAGTGGAAATGTCGCGCAGCCCAGTGCCGGGCTATTGGATAAACTGAAGGCGTGGCGCTACACGCAAGCGCAGGCGCAATCGGTTCCCGCGTTTGTCATTTTCCACGATAGCACACTCGCCGGCATTGCCGCCGCAAACCCAAAAACACTGGATGAACTATCGGGGATCTCCGGCATCGGCGCCAAAAAACTCGAACGCTACGGCACGGCGATACTGGAACTGCTTCACGGTTGAGCGCTACTCCACCCGCGCGCCGCTGTCCTGCACCACGCGCGCCCATTTGGCGGCCTCAACCTTCATGAAATCGTAGAACTTTTCCGGCGGATCCTGGAACGCAATCTCGTGTCCCGCCACGCGCAAACTTTTCTGGAAATCCGTGTTTTTCAGAACGCGCAACAAGTCGCCATGCAGGCGCATCTGCAGATCACGTGTCATGCCTTTCGGCCCGGTGATGCCGAACCACGCTACCATTTCGTAGCCCGGCACGCCCGCTTCGGCGATGGTCGGCACCTCGGGCAACTCCGGCGAACGTTTGCCGCCGGTCACGCCCAGCGCACGCAACTTTCCGCCCTTGATGAACTGCAGCATGCCGGCGATACCCGGAAAACCCACCGTCACCTGCCCTGCCAGCAAATCCGCCGTCGCCGGGCCGCTGCCGCGATACGGCACGTGCGTCATTTGTATACCCGCCATCTTGGTGAACAAAGCGCCCGTCAAATGCTGCGTGCTGCCGTTGCCCGAGGACGCATAATCGATCTGATTGGGCTTGGATTTTGCCAGCGCAATGAGTTCCTTGATGGTCTTCGCCGGCAGCGACGGATGCACCACCAGCACATTCGGTGCATTGGTGATCTGCGAAATCGGCGTGTAGTCGTTGAGCGCATCGTAAGGAAGTTTTTTATAGAGCGCGGCACTGACAAAATGCGTATTGCTGAGCAGAAACAACGTATGGCCATCGGGCGGCGCCTTGGCCGCGGCTTCCGCGCCGATGGTCGAACCCGCGCCCGGCCGGTTTTCAATCACCACTTGTTGTTTGAAAAGTTCGGAAAGTCGCTGTCCTAAAATACGCCCCGGCACATCGGCAGCGCCGCCCGCAGAAAAGGGAATAATCAATCGTACCGGCCGCGTGGGAAAAGTCTGCGCCGAGGCATTCTGCGCCACTGATCCGCAAGCGGCCATCAGCGCAAAAATGCAAGCGGTTGTTTTCATGGAGTAATCAAGCATGATGCTCGGCAATGGAAATAGGGCGTGCATGATAGCAGACTGCGTTTTTGGTCGATGACACTTGGCAATTCGCGCCAGCGTCAATTCAGTTTGTGTGGCGGAATGCCTTGCGCTCGCGGCAGCATCGCAAAATCCGGATCAATCGCCAGCTTGAGATCCCACCCACTCTGGGCTACAGCATCGACCACCAGTTTGGAAATCATATGCAGCAGTTCCGCATTGACCGCAATGTCGATGCCTTGCCCTTGTTCCGGATGCATGCACAGGAACTGCTGCGCACCCGCATTTTGCTTGGCGGTGATGCGCGACAACAGTACCGGATCTGTGCCCAACGGCAGCGCGCTCGCGGTTTCTTCGTATTGCTTTGCGAAATCGCCGGCGCGCACGGCATCGGCGTGCTGAAAACCCATCATGGTCCGACGCACTTTCTCGTCGGCATGCACAGCGGCCACTGGATCACGTTCCAGCATCTTGATCAGGATAGTCCATAGCAGCTTCACGTAGCGTCGCGTCACCCAGAACTTGAACTCGGCGCGTTCCGACGTCGACACCCGCAGCAGGATGCGATCCTGCTGCTTGTCGTACGCCATTTGTATCTGGTGGATATTCATCGCCGCGAGCTTACCGCCCGCTTTGCGCGGCGTAAAGTCTATAGAACCTGCTACGGCATCAATGCAGGGTGACTTTCGCGAAAGTAAATCCGCCGCCTTTGCTGACATCCACGCGTATCGCATCTTTCGCCGCGAAGCGGCCTTCGAGTATGGCTTTGGCAAGCGGATTTTCAATCTGCGCCTGAATCGCGCGTTTCAAGGGGCGCGCACCATACACCGGGTCGAAGCCCGCCGCCGCCAGTTCACGCAACGCAGCGTCACTGACATCGATTTTCATGTCCATCGACGCCAGACGCTTTTCGAGTAGCGCCAGTTGTATCTTTGCAATCGACTGTATGTGTTTCTCGTCAAGACCGTGAAACACCACGATTTCATCGATGCGGTTGACGAATTCCGGCCGGAAATGCGTTTTCACTTCGCCCAACACCGCGAGCTTGATGACCTGGTAGTCATCCCCCTGCATCTGCTGGATCATCTGCGAGCCCATGTTGGAGGTCATCACGATCACCGTGTTCTTGAAATCCACCGTGCGGCCCTGGCCGTCGGTCATGCGACCATCGTCGAGCACCTGCAGCAGCACGTTGAACACGTCCGGGTGCGCCTTCTCGATCTCGTCGAGCAGGATCACCGAGTACGGCTTGCGGCGCACCGCCTCGGTCAGATAACCGCCTTCTTCGTAGCCCACATAGCCCGGCGGCGCGCCGATCAGGCGCGCAACCGAATGTTTCTCCATGAATTCCGACATATCGATGCGGATCAGATGATCTTCGGCGTCGAACAGGAATTCCGCCAGCGTCTTGCACAATTCCGTCTTGCCCACGCCGGTGGGTCCCAAAAACAGGAATGAGCCGTAGGGCCGCTTCGGATCACCGAGGCCCGCGCGCGAGCGGCGGATCGCATCGGCAACCAGGCGCACAGCTTCGTCCTGCCCTACCACACGCGCGTGCAGACGCTCTTCCATTTTCAGCAGTTTTTCGCGCTCTCCCTGCATCATGCGCGATACCGGAATGCCCGTTGCGCGCGAAACCACTTCAGCGATTTCTTCGGTGCCGACTTGCGTGCGCAGCAGCTTGTGCCTGACTTCGCCGCCCCCCGCCTTCTCCGCCTGTTTCAGTTGCGCTTCAAGCTGCGGCAGCTTGCCGTATTGCAGTTCGGCCACTTTGTCGAGCTTGCCTTCGCGCTGCAGCTTGACGATGTCGGCGCGCACGCGCTCGATCTCCTCTTTGACATGGGCGCTGCCCTGCACCTGTGCTTTTTCGGACTTCCAAATGTCGTCAAGGTCCGAGTATTCCCGCTCCAAAGACTTTATTTCCTCCTCGATCAGCGCCAGCCGCTTTTTTGAGGCTTCATCCTTTTCTCTCTTGATCGCTTCGCGCTCGATCTTCAACTGGATCAGGCGCCGGTCGAGCTTGTCCATGACTTCCGGCTTGGAATCAATTTCCATCTTGACGCGCGACGCCGCCTCGTCGATAAGGTCGATGGCCTTGTCCGGCAAAAAGCGGTCGGTAATGTAACGGTGCGACAACTCCGCCGCCGCGACTATCGCCGGATCGGTGATATCCACGCCATGATGCAGTTCATATTTCTCCTGCAGACCGCGCAGGATGGCGATAGTGCTTTCCACGCTGGGCTCATCCACCAGCACTTTCTGGAAACGCCGCTCCAGCGCGGCGTCTTTCTCGACGTATTTGCGATACTCATCCAGCGTGGTTGCACCCACGCAATGCAGCTCGCCGCGCGCGAGTGCCGGCTTCAGCATGTTGCCGGCGTCTATCGCTCCCTCGGCCTTGCCCGCGCCCACCATGGTATGCAACTCATCGATGAAAACGATGGTTTGCCCTTCGTCCTGCGCGATCTCCTTGAGCACGGATTTCAGCCGCTCTTCGAATTCGCCGCGGTATTTCGCGCCGGCCAGCAGTGCCGCCATATCGAGCGACAGCACCCGCTTGTTCTTCAGCGTTTCCGGCACTTCGCCATTGATGATGCGCTGCGCCAGGCCTTCGACGATGGCGGTCTTGCCCACGCCGGGTTCGCCAATCAGCACGGGATTATTTTTGGTGCGGCGTTGCAGAATCTGGATCACGCGGCGAATTTCATCGTCGCGCCCGATCACCGGGTCGAGTTTGCCCGCGCTCGCGCGCTCCGTGAGATCCAGTGTGTACTTCTTGAGCGATTCGCGGCTGCCTTCGGCTTCGGCATTTTGCACGCCTTCGCCGCCACGCACTGCCTGGATCGCCTGGTCCAGCGGCTGGCGTGAAACGCCGCTTTGCTTCAGCAAGCGGCCGGTTTCGCCTTTATCCTGCGTCAGCGCCAGCAGGAACATCTCGGAAGCAATGAACTTGTCACCACGCTTTTGCGCTTCCTTGTCGACGACATTCAGCAGATTGGCAAGGTCACGGGACACGTTCACTTCACCGCCTGTGCCTTCCACCTTGGGCAGCCGCTCGATGGCCTGTGTAAGCGCCGAGCGCAGCGCAGGCACATTCGCACCCGCGCGCGCCAGCAGCGATGCCGTGCCGCCGTCCTGCTGGTTGATCAGCGCTTGCAGCAGGTGCTGCGGCTCGATGTACGCGTGGTCATGGCCTACCGCCGCGCTTTGCGCGTCGGAGAAGGCCTGTTGAAACCTGGAAGTAAATTTATCAAATCGCATGGTGCCGCCATATTCGTTCGTATGTAAACGAACATGGGGGTCACACAGGCGGATTCAAGGCAGCATGGACGGTAACTACGTAACTATTTGTTTTTATTTAATTATTTAAAACCCATCACACGTGTATTACAAGGACACGGGACGCGCAGCCAGCGTCGAAATATGCCCGAGCAACTCACTCTCCTCGTACGGTTTTCCGAGAAACACATCCACGCCGAGTTCGGTCGCGTGCTGCCGGTGCTTGTCCGCGGTACGCGATGTGATCATGATAATCGGCAGGCCTTTCAGGCCGGCATCGGCGCGCACGTTGCGCGTGAGATCGAAGCCGTCCATGCGCGGCATTTCGACGTCGGTAATCATCACATCGGGATGCTGTTCCTGCATTTTTTCCAGGGCCTCGACACCGTCCTTGGCAACCACCACAGCGTACCCCTCACGCGACAGCAAACGGCCGGTGATTTTGCGCACGGTGAGCGAATCGTCGACCACCAGCACCACACGCTGACGGGCGGCGGGCTCCGCCGGCGCGGCTGCCGCGGACGGCGGCTCGCCGCGCGCCGGAATCGCATTGCGTGATTTTTCCTCCGCGCGCAGCGCGAGCTGCACCGGATTCAGTATCAGCACCGTTTCGCCGGAACCGAGCACTGCGGCGCCGGTTACGCCCGGCACACGCGCCAGCTGTGGGCCGACGTTCTTGATGACAATTTCCTGGCCGCCGACGATGTCGTCCACCTGTATGCCCACGCGGTGGCTGCCGCTGCGCAGCAGAACGACCGAGCCGAAGCGGGTCGGCTCGGCTTCGTCCGGCGGCAACTCCATCAAATCGCGCAAATGATGGAAGGGGTACTGATTGCCTTGCCACTCGACCTTGCCGGCGCCACGCGCGGAAGCCAGCGCATCCGACTTCAGCCGCTGCAACTGCTCGACCATCATCGTCGGCACCGCGTACAGATTACCGCCGAGCCGCAGCACCACGCCTTGCAGCACGGAAAGCGTCAACGGCAGATGAACGGTAAACGTAGTGCCCTTGCCGCGCTCAAACGCCGTGCCGACGCGCCCGCCGAGGCCGCTGATTTCACTCATCACCACATCCATGCCCACGCCGCGTCCCGCCACTGCCGTGACCTCGCCCGCCGTGCTGAAGCCGGAACGGAAAATAAAGTTGCCGATCTGCTGCTCGGTCAATGTCTCGTCGGCGCGCATCAGCCCCAGGTTGACCGCCTTTTCGCGGATGCGGGCGATGTTCAGTCCGGCACCATCGTCGCTCATGATAAGAACAACTTCATTGCCTTCCTGGCGCACTTCGATCACCAGTTCGCCGGCATCCGCCTTGCCGGCCTCGCGCCGGCGTTCAGGCGCTTCGACGCCATGCGCGATGGCATTGCGCAGCAGGTGTTCAATCGGCGCGGCGATGCGGTCGAGCACGCCGCGATCCAGTTCCACGTGTCCGCCCTTGATATCGAGTTGCACGCGCTTGCCGCTGTCCTTCGCGGCAAGACGCGTCACGCGATACAGCCGGTCGGTGAGACTGGAGAACGGCACCATGCGGATCGCCATCAGATCCTGCTGCACCTCGCGCGTCATCTGCGCCTGCGCGGACAGCGCTTTCTCGCCTTCGTCCAGATCGCGCGTGAGATTCTGCTGCACCGTGGCGACGTCGTTGACGCTTTCCGCCATCAGGCGCGTGAGTTCCTGCAAGCGCGTAAAACGGTCGAATTCCAGCGGATCGAATTTTCCGTCCGCGCGCTCTGGCGACACCGAGAAGCGCGATTGCATCTGCGTCTCTGCCTGGATTTCCATCTCGCGCAACTGCGTGCGCAAGCGGCTGATATTTTCGGCAAGGTCGCGCAACGTGCCGCGCGCGCTGCGCAACTCCGCCGACACGCGCGCCCGCGCGATGCTCACTTCGCCCGCCTGGTTGGCCAGCCGGTCGATCAAATCGGCGCGCACCCGGATCAGCGGACGCTGTACACTGACCACCGCCTCGGATTGCACGATAAACACCGGCGCCCCCGGCGCGGACGCGGCAGGCTGTGCGGGCATCGCCACCGTCGCGGTGGCAATGCGCATCGACTTCGCCATCTGATCCATGGCTTCCGTCAGCTCGGCAGGGTGCGCGGCAGCCTCATCGGCCTCTTCCGCGCCCTGCAGACTTTCGATCAGCACGCCGATGCGGTCGAACGACGTTTCCAGATCATCGAACAAACTGTCCGGCACCACCGGCAGCAATGACGCGTTCTCGACACGCGATTCCATGCCGTGCGTCAACTGGCCAAGCGCCATGGCGCCCGCCATGCGCGCGCTGCCCTTGAGTGTGTGCAGCAGGCGCTTGAGCGATTGCGGCACCAGCTTGTCGTCGGGCCGCGCACGCCAGTCGCGCAGATCCTGGCCGACTTGCGGCACCAGTTCCTGCGCCTCCGCCAGGAATATCGGCAGCAATTGACTGTCGACGTCGTCGCTGAGGCGATAGCGCCGGCGCTCAATGCCGTCCTCGTCTTCCGCCGCGGCCAGCGACACCACCTGCGTATCGGATGCAGGCGCTGCCGCCGCGGGCGGCTGAGGTGGCGGCGCAGGCACATCCGCAGCCAACGTTGCAGGCGCTACAGAAGGTGACGTGCCGGTAAAGTCCATCGTTGCCAGCAATGCCGCCGGTGCTTCCGGTTGTGGCGGTACTTGGCCCACGCGCGGCGCCATGTCACTCAGTGCTGTCACGAGGTCCGCGGATTCCGCTGGCATTTCGCGCGTCGCGATTTTTCCTATCTGATCCGATAACGCGCTCACCGCGCGCGCGATCAACTCGCATGCCTCGGGCTGTGGCGCCACATCACGATCCATTGCGGACTGCAGCACCTGTTCAAGACTCGCGCCCAGGCTTCTGACCATCGGGAATCCGGTGGTGCCGGAGATACCAGCGAGGGTATGCACCGCGCGCAGGAATTCGCTATCGACTTTGGCGCCAGACTGCACATTCTGGCTGTGTCCGCCCAACGCGCGCACATAACTTTGTGCTTCCGGAACGAAGATCTCGTAAAGCTGGCGGCTGATGCTCAGCTCGCCGATGGTCACGGTATCACCGGCGACGGCTGGCGCCTGCGGCGGCTGTATCAATACCGGCTGCGTGATCACGCGATCCAGCGGCAACGGCTCGCCCGCGCGCATTTTCTTCGCCCAGTCGGCGAGTTGCAATGCGTCGATATTGGCGCGCTTATGGCTGCGCAACTCCGTCACCCAGTGCTCAAAGTTGCCATGCGCGTATTCGATGAGACGGTAGAGGTCAGGAGTACCGGGCTGCTGCGCGGGCAGCAGCTCGTTCATCACCTGTTCCATTTCCCACGCCGCTTCGCCGAAATTCTTGAGCCCGATCATGCGTCCGCTGCCTTTGAGCGTATGAAACGCGCGCCGCAGCGTGGTCAGACGTTCCTGATCTTGCGGATGATCGCGGCTCTCCGGCAAGGTGGTGGCAATGGTCGACAGCACCTCGCCTGCCTCTTCCAGAAATATCTCCAGCATTTCGGGATCGGTGTCGTCGCCGCCGTCGATGGTTGCAACTGTGGCGACAGCGGCGACTGCCGGCTCGGCTACAGCCGCAACAGGGACAGGCGTTGAAATCGGCGTAACTGTCGCTGCCGCGGGCGCGGGCGTGGCCACGCTTGCCACGGGCTGCGGCGCCGGCAATCCCATCCGCGCCATGATGGCGGCCAGATCCGCAGACCCGCTGTCATTCACAAATGCGGAGAGCGCGGTCAGCCGTTTCGCGAGAAATTGCTGAGCCTGCGCATCACACGCCGCGCCCTCGGCGTAGCGCGCGATGTCGCGACGGCATTGCAACGCCAACGACGCAGCGTCGCCGTGACCCATCACGGTCAGTGCGCCTGCGACTTGCGCGAGCGGTTTGTCCAGCGGACGGATCGCGCCTGCGTTGCTGGTATCGCGAAACCACCCCTCGAGCGCTTCTTCAACACCACGCAAGCCGCGCGCGGCTTCGCCCTGCACCAGCGACAACAGGCCTTTCGCCTGCGTGTGCCGGGCGTCGTCGTCCAGCAATTGCGCGGGCGGCATTGACGGCAGCGCCTGTGGCGCCTCCACGCTCACCTTGAGCCGCGCCGCAATGTTCCGTGCGCGCTGGGCAAAGCCCGCGTCGGGCGTTTTACCATCCGCGAGCACGTGATCGATCAGCAGCAGTGCGCAGGCCCCTTCCAGCGCCGCCGCTTCGCTCATGTGCCGTCCGGATGCGGCTATCGCGCGCGCGCTTGCAGCAAGCTGCGCCACCACCTCGTTTAACGCCGGTTGGCCCAGTGGCTGGCTTGATTTTTCCAGTGCCTCCGCGCGCGTGGCAAAGCCGCCGACATCGCCCTGTCCCACCGCGCATGCACTCCACAAATCCTGCAAACCTTCGGCGTCACGGCGCGCCGCGTTCACGCTATCGCCGCTGAATCCGGCGACCTCTTCCGTGCCGACATCCAAAGCACCCAGCAACCCGCAGGATTTTTGCACGTCTTCCAGCAACGGTGTCACTGCGCGCGCGCGCGCCGCCAGATAAAGCGCATCGCGCAGCAACAGTTCCGGCAGTTCGGCAGGGCCCTGCACCATGCGTCCCAGGTGCAGATTAAGTTGCGTGATAAAGCGGCGGACCGCATTGTCCGCGCTCAATCCGCCGTTGATGACCGCATCGAGCACGGCCTGCGCAACCCACCACAGCACGCGGTCACGGCTGCCGCTCTGCGCGGCCTCGACGCTGCTGACGGCGTCGTACACCTGCTGCAATCCCGCGGGATCGTCTGCCTTGCGCAACCACTGCAGCAGCCCGGTCTCCAGGCGGCGGCGCGTGTTGCGCAGGGCATCCGCGTTCATCGCCACTGCATCCGGACGATCTCGCGGCCCGACATTCAGGTCGGGGAAAAATAGATCACTGTCGGCGACCTGCTCCACGCCGCGCGCGCGCTGCACCTCGCGGTACGCGGGCAACAGCCGCAACGGTTGATCGCGGCGACCCGCGATCAGTTCGTCCATGTAGCCGACCAGTGCATCCGCGCCTGCGGCGACTGCCTTGGCACGCAACGGCTGCACGCCGCTGGCGCTGGATATCAGGTTGCCCAGTTCCTGACTGAACTGCACCAGGCCCTTGTGGTTCACCATGCGCAGCGCCGCGTGCGCGGACTGCCACTGCGCATGCGCAACCGTCGGCGCGTCGGCTGCACCCGCGGCCAGTGCGCGTGCCGCGCTATGCAAAGCCTCGCCGACCACGGCCCGCACCGTGGAACAGGCGTTAATCATGACGGGAGAAGCCGAGGACATCTTATACGTGAGTATTTGTTTTTAAATGATTTTTTAATATATATGCGATCAGACTTTGAAGCGCGAAACCGACGCCTTGAGTTGACGTGCACGTGCCGCGAGTTCCTTGATGGTGACCGCTGTTTCATTGGTGCCCATGGTCGCCTCGCTGGTCAGCGTCAACGAGTTGTGCATGCTCTTCGCCACCTCACGCGCAATATCAACCTGCATCTCGGTACTGACCGCGATACTCTGAATGCGCTCGGCAA
>JAKFYK010000055.1 GCA_021730905.1 Betaproteobacteria bacterium
ACGATCTTCACCGGCATTTTGTAGCGGCACACGGTTTCCATTTCCATGCCGGAGAAGCCGATCGCCGAGTCACCGGAAACCGAAACAATCGGCCGGTCGGGATGCACCGCGGCAGCAGCCAGCACAAAGCCCATGCCCACGCCCATGGTGCCGTAACTGCCGGCATCCAGACGCGTGCGCGGGCTGTTGTTCGGCATCTGGGTGCGGCCGATATCCATCGTGTTCGCGCCCTCGCCGATGATGATCGCGTCCTTGGGAATCCACGGACTGATGTCACGGAACGCGCGATAGTAATTAGTCGGCGCCGACTCGTCGTCGATCATCGACTGGATTTGTTTCGCGTTCGCAGCGGATTTCTCGGCGATTGCCTTGTGCCAGTCGGTATCTTTGGGATAGAACCACTCGACGCCTTCCAGCGCCTTGTTCATCTGGCCGACGATGGCCTTGCCATCGCCCACCAGCGCCACCTCGGCCGGGACGTTCTGGCTGATCGCTTCCGGTGATATATCGAGTTGCACGATGCGCACATTCTTGTTGAAGCGCGGCGGCAGGCCGAAATGCATGATCCAGTTGAGCCGCGCGCCCATCAGCACGATGACATCGGCTTCCTGCAGCGCATGGCTGCGCGCCGCGCCCACTGACAACGGATGGCTGTCGTCCATCACGCCCTTGCCCATGGGCGACGCGAGGAACGGCACGCCGGTGCGCTCGACAAACGCGCGCACTTCTTCCTCGGCGCCTGACCACGCCATGCCCTTGCCGACGATCACCAACGGACGTTTTGCAGTTCTCAGAACGCTGATCGCCTGATCGATGTACTCCTGCGGGGCAGCGATACGCGGCGGATCGGCGCAACGGCCGGGAAACCGCAGGGTGTCCTCTTCTTCCTCGCCCAGAATGATGTCGTCCGGCATGTCGAGATAGCAGGCGCCGGGACGGCCGTAGATGGAATTGCGCACAGCCATTTCGACATAAAACGGAATGCGTTTGGGAGCTTCTATCGCATGCGCGAACTTGCAAAACGGTGTGGCGATCAGCACTTGCCGCTCTTCCTGGAATGCGCCCATGCCGTTTTGCCTCACTGGCGAAGCGCCGCCGATCAGGATCATCGGC
This sequence comes from Betaproteobacteria bacterium, assembly GCA_021730905.1. Classification (GTDB taxonomy): domain Bacteria; phylum Pseudomonadota; class Gammaproteobacteria; order Burkholderiales; family SG8-41; genus UBA5216. The sequence goes on from JAKFYK010000055.1 coordinate 1,114, forward strand.
CAGCAGTTTTCCTTGGCGTTGGCGAGGCCGGAGAGCCCATGCACCACGCCCGGGCCTGACACCACGAGCGCGGCGCCGGGCCGGCCCGTCATGTAGCCGACGGCCCCGGCAGCATAGGAGGCCGCCTGCTCGTTGCGGCAGCCATAGAACTTGATGCCAACCTTCTGCGCCCCGCGCGCGATGGGGTGCACTGGAAAACCGACGATACCAAACATGTACTCCACGCCTTGATCTTTCAAGGCACGCGCCATGATTTCGCCGCCATTTATTTTTGCCATAATATTATGCGAGACGTGTCCTGGATACAGACTGTCTGCGCCTCCTTATGTGAGAGTTGAGTGGAGTTACGCCTGAAACGTGTAGATGAGAAATGAGAGTGCGGCGTGTTCCTGGTTCTTCTTCTGGAATCATCGACCATTTGCAAGACGTGAATACCGCGCAAATAACTATAACGTATTTGCGTTGAAGAATCCAACGGCAGCGGTAACGAATGAGGCTCTCCACATGTCGAACTGCTGATGGGCGATTTTCTGTAACTCGCCACCGTTAAACTCGCCATCCTGTGAGCCTCAACGGGTCTTAGTTAGCTCCTATGAACGGCGGAATCTTCCGCTTGAACCCCGCCAGCGTCTCGGTGATCTTGAACCGCGTCGGGAATGGGAAGGAGATGTGCTTCTGGATGTGCGCGTCGCGCACGTATTTCTCGATCGGCATGCCTTGCACGATGCCCATGCCGCCGAACAGCTCGATGCCCAGCTCGGTCACCCGCTGCACCGCGGTGCCGGTGAAGGCCATCGCCATGTACTCGTAGGGCAGGTCCGGCACGCCACCTTCCGCGATTGCCTCCGGATGGTCCTTCAGCCATGCGGCCTTCCAGATCAGGTTTCGAGACGCCTCGATGTGCATTGCCATCTCGGCGATGGTGAGGCCCACCGCCTGGTGCTTGATGATGAGCTTGCCGCCGGAGGTGCGCTCCTGGCAGTACTTGATTGTCTCCTCGAGCGCCGCGCGCCCCAGGCCCAGTGTCATCGCCGCGATCGTCATGTGCGTGCCCATGTCGGTGCGGCCCTTGGGCGACGGCGGCATGATGAAGCCTTTCGGCACACGCACGTCGTCGAAGAAGAGCTCGCCGTTGTCGCCGACGCGCCGGCCCAGCTTGGCGATTGGATGACGCACCAGCCCCTTGGCGTCGCCCTCGACGAGGAAAGCGCGCGGCCCGGCGGGCGTCTGCGCGCCTACGACCAGCAGCTTCGAGAGCCAGCCGACAGTCTGGAAGTTCTTCGCGCCGTTGATAAGCCAGGAGCCGTCGGGCTGCTCGACCGCCCGCGTCTTGTACTTGGCGTCCTCGGGCGTCTCCATGAAGTAGTCGAAGCCGTAGTCGGTGTCGGGCTCGTGGATGCAGACCGTGGTAAAAAACAGCGGGTCGTTCAGGAACTTCGGCAGGAAGTAGGCCTTCTGCTCCGGCGTCATGCGGATCTCGAACCAGTCGCGCGCGCGCCGGGCCGTCAGCATGAAGTAGTAGGCGGTGCCGATCTCGCCGGCGGCCAGTTCCTCGGCGACGAGGCAGGTAGTGAGCTGGTCCGACATGCCGGAGCCGCCGTTTTCCTCCGAGAGCACGAAGGTGCGGAAACCGAGTTCGGAGCCTTTCTTGAGCAAATCCCATGGTATGCGCTTCTCCCACTCCGGCTCCCTGTCAAGCGGCATCGCCTTGGGCTTGAGCTCATTCTGCGCAAAATCGCGCGCCAATTGTTGGAATTGACGCTGCTCGTCGGACAATCTGACATCAAACATAATTACCTCGCCTTAAATTTGAACGAGCGAAAATGCATTCCACTAGTAATAAACCGACCGCCCCGCACCACCCGTCGCCACCACCAGTTCGCCGCTGATGGCCCACGACTTGTCCGAAGCGAGGAACGCCGTAACGTAGGCAACCTCTGTCGCATCAACCATGCGGCAGATGGCATTGCCACGCGGTGCATCGGGGGCATAGTTACGTTTTTCGACTTCCTGCAGAGTGATATTCAGCTCTTTTGCCTGCTTGGCCAGCAGGCTGGGCGTGCGTTCCGTGCGCGTCGTGCCAGGATGAACGCAGTTCACCGTGATGCCGAAGCGGCCCAGTTGCACAGCCAGGGTCTTGGCCATGTGCACCAGCGACGCGTTGCGAGCGCCGCCGCTGAGATTGCCGGCGTTGCGCGCATTGGTGCCGCTGATATTGATGATGCGGCCCCAACCTTGTTTTTTCAGGTGGGGAATCACCGCACGGGCGCAGCGCAACGCCCCCACGTATTTCGTGTTGAAGTCGAGCAGCAGGTCTTCATCAACCACGGTTTCTATGGGCCCAATGGCGGTGGCCGAACCGCCCGGCGACGAGCCGCTGTTCACCAGAATATGCAATGAACCAAATTGCTTGGCAGCCTCGGCAACCATCGCTTCTACCGCCGCCTTGCTGGTGACATCTGCCGTCAGCCCGATGACGCGTCCGCCGGTTTCAGCACTCAGTTCCTTTGCGGCCGCATCGAGCTGATCTTTTTTCCGCGCGACGATGGCCACGTTCACGCCTTCTCTCGCCAGTTCCCGTGCAATAGCTTTGCCTATGCCCTGGCTGCCGCCGGTAACGATAGCATTCTTGCCTTTGAGTCCAAGATCCATTTTTATAGCTCCCCAAAAAATAATTAACAGTTCATCTGACTTGCGTGTACTTCAATACCTACCCTATCGTTCCCGCGGATCAAGCCGTCTTTCTATAGCCGCTCACGTTCGCAAAAGGCGGCTTGCGGTCAGCCTGCAAATCGACCTCAGCGCTGTTGAGACAAATCTGCAGCATGGAGAAATAACCGACCGAGCCGATCAGATCCACGACGGCGCTGTCGCCGAAAATCGCTCTCGCCTCGCTGAAGGTTTTATCGCTGACAAAATGATTTTCCAGCACTTCCATCGCAAAGTTGTAGTAAACGCGCTCGTCGTCGGCCTTGAAATTGGGCCTCTTGCCAGCAGCAAGATCGCGAACGACGTCCTCAGGAATACCGGCGGCCACCGCCTTGTCGACATGCGCGTTCCATGAGTACTGCGCATCCCAGTAGCGGGCCGTGACCAGGATACCGAACTCGCGCAGCTTCACCGGCAGCGCGCAATCAAAACGCATATAGTTGCTGATGGCGGACGCTTTTTCGAATAGCTCCGGGCTGTGAATCCAGACGTTATACGGCCCTCCGATGCGATCGCGCCTGGCGGTGTGTTTGTCGGCAACCTCTTTCTGCCGCGGCGTATACTTTTCGTAACTCAATTTTGGAAGACGCATAGGCTTGCCCTTGATGTGGTGGATTAGTAGAAAATCGAGAATGATCGATAGCGTTCAGTGCATCAGGCAGCCGCGGGGCGCTTCCACCCGAGCCAGTCGACAATGGCTCCGCCCATCACGCGCTCGAGGTCGCGGCCCCTCAGCCACGGCATTTCTTCGGTAAACATCGTCACGCATTGTCGATACGAAATCGGCATGCGGGTAATGTCGGTACCCCAGAAACAGCGGTCAGGTCCGAACGCTTCAATGATCTGTTGTAGATACTTATGGATATTCCTGTACGGATAAGGCTGGCTCGAAGTACTCGGCGCACCCGATAATTTAACTGCGACATTGGGCAATTTTGCGAGCGCAAGCATCTCTGGAAGGTCAGCATAGGCTGCGTCGTCCTTTACCGCGCTTCTGCCACCTCCGCGTCCGATATGGTCGATGTGGAGTTTCAGACGGGGATAACGTTCGGCAATCTTGCCCAGCGCCGCAATGTTTTTTCCACTGGCGAGGAGGCCGATGTTCAGGCCTTCCTTCTCGCAAGCAGCCCAGAACCAGTCGAGCGAGCCGTCTGTCCACCACGACTTTTGATGCGGCTCGCCGAACGTGAACCTGAAGCCGAGCATCCCTTGCCGTTCGCGCCAACGCGCGACGATCTTTTCGCGATCCGGGCTTTGCAGGTCGAAATGACCAAGGATGCAGAATTTCTCCGGATGGAGCCGCACTGCCTCGACGGCATAAGCATTGACCGCCTCGCCGAGCGAGCCGGGCGGATGGATCACCGCGCAATCGACTTCGGCCGAGGCCATTTCGGCCAGCGCATCATCGATTGAATAGGTGGGAGCTTGGCGATGGTGCGCGCTCATTTTCCCGTTCTGCCAGATATGAATCTGTGAATCGACTATCAGCATGGTTTCCTTTTGTTAGTTGGTTAGTTGTGCTGTGTCGCCCCCAACCTAACCCTCCCCCGCGCAAAACCCATGCGCAAGGGAAGGGACAGGGGATTTGGCACGTTAAGAAGCAGCTCGCTACGGCTGCAACACTTCCGCACCGGGGGCGGCTTCGAGTTCGCAGGCGTTCGCCGTCATCGCCAGCATGGTGTAGTAGCCGATGGTGCCGGTCAACTCAACCAACTGATAGTCGCCGAATCGCTGCTGCAGCGCTTTCATCGTCGCCGCATCAACGCGATGCTTGTGAATGAGATCACGTGTGAAATCGACGATCTGTGCGTCTTCCGCCGGCATGCCGCGCGAGTGTTTCTCGCGGATCGCAGTGATGGTTGCCTCGGGAACGCCCTGACTGCGGGCCGAACCCGTCTGCGCCCCCCACACGTAAACGGCGTCGAACTCGCGCGCGACCGTCATCGCCGCAAGCACGCGCACCCGTTTGTCGAGCTTGCCCTCGAAACGCACGTAGGCGCCCAGATCCACGAGGTGGCCGGCGAGTGGCGGGCAATGCAGGAGCATCGTGAACGGTCCCTGCACTGCGCCGCGGCTCTTCACCACGGCATCCACGATCGCATGATGCTCCGCGGGCACCTGGTTCTTGCTGGTAATGGAAGTCAGTCTTGCCATAATATTTTCTCCGGTCAGGTTTTCTTGCTCATGTGCTTCATCGTTATCGCTTTACACTGTATTCCGCGTCTTCGAGGATCATGTCAGCCCCCTTCTCTGCGATCATGATCGTGGGCGCGTTGGTATTGCCGGACACCAGCATCGGCATGATCGAAGCATCGACCACCCGCAAACCGCCGATGCCGCGAACACGCAGGCGCTCCTCGACGACCGCACCCGCGTCACTGCCCATCCGGCAGGTGCCTACGGGATGAAAGCTGATGCCGCCGCGCGCGCGCAGGTACTGCAGCCATTCGTCGTCGTTTGCGAACGGCTGCGCAGGCTCGTGCGCGCGCGCCACATAGCGGCACATCGGGTCCGCATCGACGAGGCGGCGCGCGATCTTCATACCGGCCACCAGGACATCGCAGTCTTTGGGAGTAGACAGATAGTTGGGCCTGATTACCGGAGCGTCCAGCGGGTCGGCGTTCTTCACCAGCACCGTTCCCCGGCTCTCCGGCCTGAGAAGTCTGACCAGTATGCTGAAGCCCGAAAAGGGATGCAGTGTATCGCCGAACTTGTCCGTGCTGTACAACACCAGCCCGATTTGCACGTCTGGCCTGGAAGCGCCGGATTCCGTCGCCACGAATCCTGTCGCGGTCGACGCAGCCATGGTCAGGAAGCCCTTGCGCGTGAGGTAATAACGCAATCCCTCGCGGAGTTTTCTCAACGGACTGCCGACGACGTCGTTCAGCGTGAACGCTTCAGCGCTTTCGAAAACCAGGCGCCCGTTGTAGTGGTCCTGCAGGTTCGCGCCGACGCCCGGCATATCGGCAACCACGGGAATCCCCAGCGCCTGCAGGTGAGTCGCGGGCCCCAGCCCCGACAGTTGCAAGAGCTGCGGCGAATTGAACGCGCCGGCGGCGAGTATGACTTCATTCCGCGCACGCGCCGATTGCCGCTCGCCACCGCGCAGGTATTCGATGCCTGTGGCGCGCCTTCCCGAAAACAGAATGCGCGTTGCGTGCGCGTCCGTCGCGACGGACACGTTGGCGCGCCGGCGCGCCGGCCGCAGATAGCCCACTGCCGTGCTGCATCGGCGTCCGTTGCGCTGCGTCACCTGGTTGTAACCGAAGCCGGCCTGCGTAGCACCGTTAACATCGGGATTGCGCGAATAACCACACGTTTCAGCGGCGTCGAAGAACGCTTCGCACAGCGGGTGGGTGTCAGCCGGATCGGACACGCAGAGCGGCCCGCCCACACCATGGTACTCGTTCGACCAGCGCTGGTTGTCCTCGGCTTTGCGGAAGTACGGCAGCACGTCCGCGTAACCCCAGCCCGCGTTGCCGAGATCGCGCCACTCGTCGTAGTCCTCATGCTGGCCGCGAACGTACACGGTTCCGTTGATAGAACTGGTTCCGCCGAGCACTTTGCCGCGCGGCTGCGCAATAGACCGGCTGCCCGTTTTCTCGTCCGCCTCGCTTTTGTAGAGCCAGTTCACCTTCGGGTTCGAGAAATGCTTGCCGTAACCGAGCGGAATATGGATCCACCGGTCGTCGTCTTCTCCGCCCGCCTCGAGCAGCAGCACACTGTGACGCCCCGATGCGCTCAGCCGGTTTGCCAGCACGCAACCCGCGCTGCCCGCGCCCACTACGATGAAATCGAATTCGTCACGCATTGTTCATCACCGATCCCGGACCTCTCAGATCACTTTGCGGTCGCGGAATCCCTGGATCTCCGCCGCGCTGTAGCCGACCTCTTTCAGCACTGCATCGTTGTGTTCGCCCAATTCCGGCGCAACGCCAACCCGCGCCGGTGTTTCGGAAAACTGCCACGGCGAGCCATGCACTTTCAGTTTCTTGCCGTGCTTGGGATACTCGACCTCGGTAATGTAACCATTGGCCAGCACGTCAGGATCGCTCGCGGCTTCCAGCAGTGTGTTGATGGGTGCTGAAACAATATCTGCTGCGCGCAAAATCGCCACCCACTTGTCGCGCGGTCCGGTCGCGAACAGGCCGTCGAGCGTTCTGAGCAGCGTCTCCCGCTTTTCATCCGATCCGATCACCACGCCGAGTTCAGCGAACCCCGCGCTCGTGAGCCTGTCGTAAAAACCCAGTGCGGTCATGGCTGTCTTCCATTTGGCGGCGCCATTGAGTTGAAACACCAGCGGTTTGCCATCGATGTCATTGAAACTCGCGCTCATGCCAGGCCGTTCCGGCGTGCCGTTAACGCGTGCCTGACCGGTAACCGGATCACGGTTGCGCCACATCGCCGTGGTCAACGTCCAGCCCATCAGCCGTACCTGTCCTCCCAACAATGAGCAATCAACTTTCTGGCCGATACCCTGCGTGCGCGCGCAATGCAATGCCGCCAACATGCCGCCGAATGCCAGGATGGCGCACGTTTCATCGGCAACCGACACGATACCGGTACGCAAAGGCATGCCCGGTGTCGAGTACGCCTGCGCGATGCCACCCAGCGCCTGCGCCATCGAATCGGTGCCCGGAAGCGCAGCATTGGGCCCCTTGGGACCATAGCCGGAAATCGACACGTAGACGAGCTTCGGATTGACCTTCTTCAATGCTTCATAGCCGAAACCGTTTTTCTCCGCGGCACCTGGACGAAAATTCTGACCGAAGATATCGGCGCGCGCCACCAGCTTGTGCAGAATCTCGCGCGCCTCCGCGGATTTCATGTTCAGCGTGAAACTCTTCACGCCACGGTTATTGGTTTCAAAATAGGTGCTGGGCAGGCCGGGAAATATACTGGAGCCGCGCGAGTTGTCGCCCTTGCCCGGCACCTCGATCTTGATCACTTCTGCACCCAGATCGGCCATCAGCATATAAGGAACCGTGCCGGCCTGCGCGGTGGAGCAGGCCACCACCTTAACGCCGTCCAGCGGACCATGTGATTGAGTCATAAAAAATCCTCTGCGTTCTCTGATTCTACTTTGACGCATCAATGCAATATGGCGCCTTCCCCCGCACAAGCAACATGCGTAAGGGAAGGAACGAAATAGTTTGAAGCGGTATAACTAAGCAGCTACTTCCACCACCCGTCCAACAGGCATCTCTTTGAGAAAGAAAGCCGCAATCGGATCATGTGACGCGACTGTCGTGCGTGCAGCCTGATCGATGTATTGCACGTCGATCGTGCCACCCGCCTTGCGGTAATTCGCCGCAAAGCGCTCCGGCTCGTTAAGCGCAACCGGCGACTCGGGGTCGCGGTAGTCATGCACTGGATCGGGCCGGCCCTGCACCCACAGCGCAGGCGGCATAACCACTTTTTCGCCGCGCTCGAGCATGAGCACCGGATTGCCGTCGATCATATTCTCGTCGTTCTTCCAGAAGGAACCTTGCCGTTCAGGGATGTCGCCGACCCACGCCGTACCTTTGGCGCGTTCGCGCAGGGCGTTGCGATAGCGCGACAGCGGATTGATCACCGCCCAGGCCATTGCCACGCTGCGCACCGACGCGTCAACCGCGGGCGATCCGGCGGGCAAAGGGATGGCAGCGTAGCGCGGATCGTTCGGCCGCATCGCAGCCAGCATGGCGAGATGCCCGCCACTCGACGAACCGCAAATGCCCACGAGATCGGCGCGCGTCTGCAACTGCGCGGCACGCGCCTTGAGCCAGCGAATCGCATAGTTGATATCCACCAGCGCGGTCGGGTAGCCGTCGTCGCCTTGACGGAAATCAAGCGCTGCGACCAGCAGTCCCGACTTTGCCAGCGCTTCGTCGCGGCCACGGCATTCTTCAAGGCTGCCCTTGCCCCAAGCACCGCCGTGCAGATCCACCACGGCGGGAAACGGACCTGCGCCGCGCGGCTTGTAGAGCCGCAGTTTCAGCGCGCGCTCTCCATGGCGCAGATATTCGATGTCTTCGGTCGTGAATTCGTAGGTCTTGGTCATCGCTGTTCCTCCAAGGTTGGGTTCATCGCAATACATCGTCACAAATTTCCGCATGCATGCAGGCAATTTTACATTCGACCGCTGGACCATATCGCTCCATTTGCAACGCCGGTTTTATCAACGCCGCGCATGCGCAGGCTTGTCGCTGACTATGTTTGTGCCCGGACCGGACAGCCGATTGCGCACGATCAACCCGCGCTGCACCGCTTACATCCAAATCATTATAAGTATTTGTTTTTAATCATTTATTTAATTTTATAGCTACGCGCTTCGTGCCGCCGCGGCTTCTGCCCTTTCCATCATTGCAGTAGTCTGTCAGCGCGAGGCAGAATGGAAAACCCGGCGCAACCGGCTCCACGAACTGACAGTCCACATTCAAGGAAAAAGAAATATGGCAAACGACGATCTCACGTTAGACGACGTGCGCAAGATGGCCGCGGACATCGGCATGACGCGCCTGAACGATGGGCAGTTGCAGGAACTGCTGCGTTCAACCAAAGCGGCGCGCGCGCGGCGCGACTCGCTGGCGACGAGCACACTCGCCTACGCTGACGAGCCAGCGCACGTTTTCAGTCTGGCCACGGGAGATCGGCCATGAGCGCAATGGATGATCTGGCCTGGCTCACCGTCGCCGAAGCCGCGGAACTGTTGCGCGCGAAAAAACTCTCACCCGTTGAGTACGCGACGGCGCTGATCGCGCGCAGCGAGCGCCACGACCCGCACTACAACGCTTATCTGCGCGCCACGCCCGAGCTGGCACTGGCAGACGCACGGCGCGCCGAAGCTGAAATCATGCGCGGCGAGTGGCGCGGGCCGTTTCACGGTGTGCCGTACGGCCTTAAAGACATTGTCGATTACACCGGCCTGCCGACGACTGCGCATTCGAAGATCCTGCAGGACAATGTGGCAAAGGCGGACGCGGTGGTGACGCAAAAGCTGCGCGCGGCCGGCGGTGTGTTCATGGGCAAACTGTCGACGCATGAATTCGCCATCGGCGGGCCGTCGTTCGATTTGCCGTGGCCGCCGGCGCGCAATCCGTGGAACCGCGATCACTTCTGCGGCGGCTCATCCAGCGGTTCGGGCGCCGCAACCGCCGCCGGCTTTCTGCCCGCCGCCATCGGCACCGATACCGGCGGCTCGGTACGCAATCCGGCGTCGATGTGCGGCGTCATGGGCATGAAGCCCACGTACGGCCTCGTCAGTCGGCGCGGCGTGGTACCGCTGGCCTTTTCGCTCGATCACGTGGGCACGCTGACGCGCACGGTGCGCGACAACGCGTTGATGCTCGATTTGATTGCCGGCCACGACGCGCTAGATCCCGGCAGCGCCGCAGTTGCCAACAGCGACAGCACCGGCGGCTATACCGCGCAGTTGGGCCGCGATATCAAAGGTATTCGTGTCGGTGTGCTCAGACACTTCTACACGCGCGACATGCAGGCCGATCCCGAAATCGCGAACGGCATCGAAGCCGCCGCGAAACGGCTGACAGAACTTGGTGCGCAGGTGCAGGAAATTTCCAGCGCGCCACTCGGCGAATACATCGCGTGCAATCGCACTATCCTCACCAGCGAAGCCTTTGCGGTGCATGAAAAATGGATGCGCGAACGGCCGCAGGACTACGGTGCGCTGGCCCGCGAACGCCTGATGGCAGGGGCCTTCGTGCGAGCCGCCGATTACATCAATGCCACGCGCCTGCGGCGCAGGCTGACGGACGCATTCCACGCGCTGTTTTCCAGCGTGGACATCATCATCACCTCGAGTTCGATGGATCCCGCCTGCCGCATCGACGACCTGAAAGCGGTTGAGTACACCTATGGCCGGCAGTCGCGCGCGCCGTTTAATATCACCGGCAGTCCGGCGCTGTCCGTACCTACGGGGTTCAGCAAGAATGGCCTGCCGCTGGCGATGCAAATCGTCGGCAAACCGTTCAGCGAAGCGCTCATCTATCGGGTAGCACATGCGTATGAGCAGGCGACCGAGTGGATCAACAGGCACCCGACGCTGGTGTAAATATTCAATCGACCTTCAACCCCACCAGCTTGACCACCTTCGCCCACTTGTCGATCTCGCTGCGGATATAGGTGCCGAGCTCCTCCGGACTCATGATGGTCGGCTCCGATCCCTGCTGCAAAATGAAGTTCCTGAACTCCGGATGATTGAGTGCGCGCGCAATTTCCTCGGACAACCGCTGCACAATCGGGCGCGGCGTCTTTGCCGGCGCAACGATGGCCATCCACGAGCTCGCGTCGAATCCGGTGAGGCCCTGCTCGTGCAGCGTCGGCAGATCGGGCAACAACGGTGAGCGCTTCAGTACCGTCAGTCCGAGCGCGCGCAGCTTGCCCTGCTTCACGAATTGCAATGCACCGGTCACACCGGGACAGAACATCTGGGTCTGCCCGGCCACCGTGTCGACGATCGCGGGCGCGCCACCCTTGTACGGCACGTGGACGAGATCGATCCCCGCTACGGTCTTGAGCAGTTCGCCGCACAAATGCGGTGTGCCACCGCTGCCCGACGATGCAAAATGGAGCTTGCCGGGCTGAGCCTTGGCCAGCGCCACAAACTCCTTGATGTTGACGGCCGGCACCGATGGATTGATCACGATGATGTACGGCACCAGCGCCACCATCGCCACCGGCGCGAAGTCGCGCACGGAGTCGTAGCCGAGTTTCGGATACACGCTCGGGCTGATCGCCAGCGGGCCGTTAATACCGAGCAGCAGCGTGTAACCGTCCGGTTGTGCCCTGGCGACCATCTCGGTGCCCAGCGTGCCGCTGGCGCCGGGGCGGTTGTCAAACACGATCTGTTGCCCCATCTGCGCGGACAGGCGCAGCGCCAGCGCCCGCCCCATGATGTCGTTGCTGCTGCTGCCGGCGGGATAGGGCATGATGAGCCGTATCGGCCGACTTGGATATGACTGCGCTACTGCGTGCGTCACGGCACCCACTGCCACCATTACTGCCATACACGCACAACCTCGCCACGACATTGCAATCTTCGTCGCCATCATGCTCCTCCTCCAGGGTCGATTGCCTTATTCAGCTTTCCTGCGGGCACGCCGAGAAGTCAAGGGATATCGAAAGTAGCCCCGGAATTTTGCACCCGGCAACTTGGAGCACCTAACAAAATGCCAAAAAACTCCCGTTCATGGTTCGACACGCTCACCACGAACGGCTCTCAAAATAACCGTTCGCCCTGAGCCTGTCGAAGGGTGAATGGTCATTTTTCTAGGCACGCCTAGAACGTATGCTCGCCCTTGACCGTGATCCGGTGCATGACTCTGCGGTACCCGTAGTAGTCGTTGACCGGATAGTGCAGTGCGCGGCGGTTATCCCAGATCGCCATCGAACCGACTTCCCATCGAAAGCGGCACGTGAATTCCGGCCGTGTCGCGTGGTTGAGCAGGTATGACAGGATGGGCCGGCTTTCGTCCTCGGTCATGCCAACGATCTGGTAGGTGATCCCGATGTGGCAAAGGTACAGCGCCTTGCGGCCGGTTTCCGGGTGGTGACGGACCAGCGGGTGCTCGACGGGTTCTGGGTCTTCGCCGGGCGCGGTCGGCGTCATGGCAGCCGGCCGTTTTTTCTTCTTGTTGTAAACACTGATCGTGCGCAGGCCGGCGATCATCGCTTTCATGCCGTCCGACAGCGTGTCGTAGGCCATGTGCAGGTTGGCGAACAGCGTGTCGCCGCCGACGGGCGGCACCTGTTTTGCAAAGAGGATGGTGACGCGCGCGGGCGTCGGCGTGAACATCTGGTCCGTGTGCCAGTTCTCGCCGAACACCGTGGTGTCATCCTCCTTCTTTACGATCTCGATGATCCCCGGATGATCCGGCAAACAACGCATGTGAGGATGCAGATGAATTTCACCCCAGTGCTTTGCGAATGCCATCTGCTGCGCCGGTGTGATGTCCTGGTCACGGAAAAAAATCACGCCATGATCCAGCAAAACCTGATTTACCGCGCGGAAGGTCCGCTCATCCATATTCCGCGACAAATCGACACCGAAGATTTCCGCACCCATGCCGCCGGTGAGCGGCTTGACGTGGAAATCATCGAGCGCGTCGGGTTTGACGACCGGCTGACTGAGGATAGCGGAAATATCAACCTCCCATTTCACGAATCAGCAATGTATTCCCCTGTCGGGAAACGGTCAACCGCCTGAATCATGCAGATTCCTTCGCGTCGGCGGGGGCGAAGTAGCGCCGCTTGAGTTGCGTCTGGTTCTCGTAGATCGAACCCAGGTTGGTGGCAGCAGGCAGCGGCAATCGCACTGAAACTGCTTCGAGCCGCGGCGCGTAGGTGGTTTGTCCGCAGATCATCCGGGATTCGAATTCTTCCAGGTCGCTCACCCCCATCAGCGGCCAGTTGTCCGCGGACATGAACTCGTAGAGCAGCAAAGGCCGGGGAAACGGCGACGTGTTATTGGCAGAGCCATGCACCGCGAAGGCGTGATGCAGGGAGATCGTGCCCGCCTTGCCGACACACGGGATTGCATGCTCATAGTCCAGGGGTACGCTATCGGGATCGATGGCGCCGCAAAATCGTCCGTTGGCATTGTGATCGTGCACCGTTCCTTGGTGGCTGCCCGGTATCACCAGCATGGGACCATTTTCCATGCGGCAATCCTCCATCATCAGCCCGACGGCAAGCAGGCTGCGATTGGTATGCGGATGAAACGCCCAATCCTGATGCCACTCGACACCCGAACCGCCGTCGTCGGACTTCACGTTCAGCTTGGAACTGTGCATGCGTATGTCCGGCCCGAGCAGTTGCTTGAGGATGCCGAGCAGCGGCTCGCTGCGTGCAAAGTTATTGAATACCGGGTGGCGCCGGTGCGGATGTTTCACGCGCCGCAGACGCGGCCGTTCCGCGGTGTGCGTCGGTTCGAGATCATAGATCGCGTTGTGTTGCGTTACCGGCCTGGACTTGTCGACAAGATCGGCAAGTGCCTGGCGCATGACCGCAAGCGTGGTTTGATCCGCGACGTCTTCGACCAACAGTACGCCATCGCGGGAAAACTGGTCGAGTTGTTGTTTGCTCAGCATGGGCTACTCCAGCTTGATACCCGCACGCTTCGCCACGTCGGCCCACTTCGCCGCTTCGCGGCGCACGTGCTGGTCGAACTGTTCAGGCGTGCCGCCTGTTGCCTCCAGCCCCATGGCAACGAGTTTCTCGCGCACCGCCGGCAGCGCAAGCGCCTTGTTGAACTCGGTGTTGAGCCGCGCAACCACCGCCGCCGGAATGCCCGCCGGCGCGATCAGCCCGCTCCACGGCGCCATGTCGAATCCGGGCAGGCCGGACTCGTCGATGGTCGGCAACTCCGGCGCGGCACGCGAACGTGTAATAGACGTCACCGCGAGGCCGCGCACACGGCCTGCCTTCACATGCGGCAACAGGGCGGCAATGTTTTCCAGCGTCAGATGCACCTGTCCCCCGATCATATCCGTAATGCCCTGCTGCGCCCCCTTGTAGGCGATAAACGACATGCGCGTTCCGGTCATCAGCTTGAACAGTTCGCTCGACAGATGGTTGCTCGAACCGATCACGCCGGCATGCAACAGCTTGCCGGGATTGGCGCGTGCATGTTCAATCAGTTCCTTCACCGACTTCGCCGGTATCGCCACGTTGACTGCCAGAATGTTCGTGGTGGAGTAGCCGTACGCGATCTTGCGCAGATCCTTGTCGGGATCGTAGGGCAGCTTGAGCAGAATGCGATTGATCGCCATGGTCTGGATATTCCCCGGCCCGATGGTGTAGCCGTCCGGCGCCGCCTTGGCGATCATATCGGTGCCGATCGAACCGCCCGCCCCCGCACGATTGTCAACGACGAGTTGCTGCCCCAAGAACCGGCTGAGTTCGACGGCAAGTATGCGCGCGCCGACATCGGGGGAACCGCCCGGCGCGGAGGCCACGATGTAGCGTATCGGCCGATCCGGATACTGTGCCAACGCACTACCTGCGGCACAGGCCGCCACGCACGTGATGGCTGTCACTGCAACTACCGTCCCGCTTCTATGGATCGTCATCGCTCCCTCCCCCTGGCTATAGATTTTCTTGCCGCCTGCTTCTAATTGACACGTATCCCCGCGGCCTTCACCACCTTGCTCCACTGATTGTGCTCGTTCCTGACATGCGCAGCGAATTCAGCGGGCGCGCTGCCCACCGCTTCCGAACCATCCGCAAGCAGGCTTTTCATCATATCGGGTGAACGCATCACCTTGCTGGTCGCTGCGGAAACATGATCGATGATCGTCTGCGGCGTTTTCAGCGGCGCAGTCAATCCGTACCAATTGAGGACCACCATGCCTTGCACGCCGGCTTCGGCAAAGGTTGGCATATTCGGCAACGCGGGTACGCGTGTGGGTGTGGTCACCGCCAGCGCACGCAGCCGCCCGGAATTGACGTAGGTGCCCGAAGAAACTATCGTCGGAAACGACGCCTGCACCTGACCGCCGACGAGATCGGCATACGCCGGCGCCATGCCTTTATAGGGTATGTGCGTCATGCGCGTGCCGGTTGCGATCTTGAACAGCTCGCCGCTCATGTGCAGCGGGCTGCCGATGCCCGACGAGCTGTAGTTGACCTTGTCGGGATTCGCCTTGAGATATTGCACAAACTCCTGCACCGTTTTCACCTGCAGCGACGGCTGCACCACCAGCACATAACCCTGCGCGGTAACCTGCGCCACGTGCGCAACATCGCGCCGCATGTCGTAACGTGATTTGTACAGTATCGGATAAACCACGGTACTGCCGCCTATCATCATCAGCGTGTGTCCATCGGGCGCAGACGACGACAATATATCCGCCGCGATGAGACCACCCGCGCTCGGGCGATTATCGACAACAAACGATTGTCCCAACGCTTCGCCCAGTTTGAGCGACACCGCGCGCGTGATCGTATCCATGCTGCCGCCGGCTGCCAGCGGCACAATCACGCGCACCGGGCGATTGGGATACGCCTGTCCTGAACCTATCGAAGCGGGTTGTGGCTGCGCGGTAGCGAAGGTGCTGGCGAGCAATATTGATGATATTATGTAAGTATTTGATTTTATTGACATTTTTATATTTTCTATACAGTGCTCAAACCCATCTCTTCCACCAGATATTACAACTGTGCGCCGCTGGAAGCTAACAGCGCCACACTGAAAATGGCAAGCCTTACCGGATGAAACCGCCCACTAGCGCACAAGTCTCGCGAATAGTTGACGCTTGCATTGAATGGCGGGTGGTTGTACCGCGCGTCCGAATTCGGACACGTGGTTAGGCCTCATGTTCGTATAGGTCAAGCGACAATGACCTCGCGCGTCGGACGATTTCGCGATCAATAGCTGGCTCGACCTCTACCGGTATTTCTCCGGGATTCATCACACGTGAGTACGGGGGGGCTGTCCACCGGACTCGTTCGACGCCAAGCGCTTCGTCTCGCTCCACTTCGAAATTAGACACAAGCCGCGCATATATGCAGGGATTCCGGCCGTAGAAGAAACGGTGGGATTGACTGCATTGATGACGACATTGATTGTCACGAAGCTTGCGCTTGTTCGCCGCGAAAGCCATATCGTGAGCTGAATCGATGGCTCGGCAATATAACAAATCGACCATGTCTGCGATCGTGTTCGCACTCTTTCGGGCGGAAATAATCGCGACAATCCGCTTCTCCGGCACAAGAGCCGGACCAGATGTTCCTTCCCAAGTGAGGAGCCACGCATTCATCTCTTGAAGTCTAACTTCGCCCTTGCGTCCGCTTGACCCCAACTAAGAGTTACGAGACACATCGCGCGATGCATGCTCATTGATCATCACCACATTACACCTGTCGCAGAGAACGAAGGATCTACCGTCAGCGGCGACGTGGTGTCTTAGCACGTGACCATTCTTTGCGCAGTACTTCCTCGCTTCCCAGTTGGCGTACGCATTTTGAACTGGGGAAAGTACTCCAGCCGCAAACAGCCCAGCAACCAAGGAGATACCGGAGGCTAATTCTTCTCCCAGCGGTCGAGACAGATAACTGTACAAAACGTAAATGACTGCCCACAGCGCGCCAATTACGACGATCGCCAGTTTCGCGCCCCGTTCTCTAGCCTTGTCTTTGTCCATCTGCCCGAATCGCACGTATCTCTCTTCAGCGTGCTCTTAGGAGGCTTTGGGCTTCCATAGCAAAAAGCAATGTTCCGGCGCTGACGATCAGCGGCAGAACAAAGGTTTGGACGATACTCAGAATGCTGTCCTCCTTGCTGGTTAGTAATGACGGCGCGGAAAAGAAAAGAATAGCGTTTACAATCGTCATGATTGCCCAAGCTATCGAGAAGAATACGAGCGTCTTCTGCCATCCAAGTTTTGCTTTGCGCTGGCTTTGAATGGCAAGGGCACAGAGGGCGAACATGATGAGAGTCATCGCGAAAGCTTGACCGAAAGCAGCCCCGAGCACATAGCCGGTGTTCATTGAAACCTCCTAACTTCTTGTTATCCCGTAACCCTGCGGGATAACACAGCAGTGTTGGAATAACAGGGGTTGCCCATTGAGATTACAAGGTCTTGTCATACTTCAGTAATGTTAACTGGCTATTTTGCACCCATTTTTCCAGAACCCAAATGCAGGAGCCTACCGATACATTGTAAATTCCATTGGTATTCTAGGTTGCCCGGCAGCTAAGAGATCTACGAAGTCCTTTTCCCTCAGTCCACCGACGCGCTGGATGCCTTCACCACCACTGCCCACAGCGCGACTTCCTCGCGCAGCCACTTGGTGGTTTCTTCCGGTGTGTAGCCAACCGGTTCGGCGCCCAGATCAAGCAGGCGCTGCCGAATGTCGGCGGAACGCGCGGCCCTGATCACCGTATCGGCGAGCTTGTTCACGATGTCGCGCGGAATGGCCGCGGGCGCGTGCAGGCTGTAGGTGACGTTGACGATCATATCGACGCCCGACTCGCGCATCGTCGGCACTTGCGGCATGAGCACGGTGCGCGCGGCCGTGGTGGTCGCAAGCGGCCGCAGTCGTCCGGCCTTGATGAACTCAAGCACCGATGGAACATTGGCGAAGTTCAATTCGACTTCGCCGCCGACCAGCGCGGTGAGCGACGGCGACGTTCCGCGATAGGGCACGTGCGTCATGCTGGTCTTGGTGCGCAGCTTGAATAGCTCGCCCGACAAATGCTGGGTGGTGCCGTTGCTGCCCGATGAAAATTTAAGCATGTCGGGTTTTGCGCGCGCGAGCGCGATCAGTTCTTTCACGTTGCGCGCCGGCAGCGACGGGTGCACGGTCAGCACGTTGGGCGTCGACGAAAAAACCGAAATGGCGGCGAGATCGCGCATGGTGTCGAAGCCGAGATTTTTGTAGAGCGACATATTGATCGCAATCGGCGGCGTGTTCATGAGCAGCGTGTAGCCGTCGGGCGGCGATTTGACGACGTAGTCCATCGCGATATTGGTGCCCGCCCCTGCACGGCTCTCGATGATCACCTGCTGTCCGAATGCTTCGACCATTTTTGGCGCGAGTATCCGCGCCATGATATCCGCGCCGCCGCCCGGCGGGAAACCAATTACCATCCGCACCGGCTTGACCGGATAATTTTGCGCCAGTGCGAGACCCGCTGTGCCTGTCGCAAATATTGCGCAGAGCGCCGGCAAGGTTAGGAATACGTTCATCGTCGTCTCAACCAGCCGGCATCTGTTCGAGCAGGCGGCCAAAGCCGGGAATGCGTTCGCCGCCGAGTTCGCGCGCCATCGCCCACACCGATGCCTGATTAGTGGTTACCACCGGCTTGTTAAACTCGCGTTCCCACGCGGCAATCGACGCCATCGTCGGGAAATTGCCGCCGGGTACCGCAAAAGCGTCGATGTCCGGACGGTTGATGCGGGCGAACGCTGCGCGCGCATTTTCCGGCCCGAGCTGGCCGATGGCGTACGATTCAGTGGCTCCAAAGCCTTCGAACGCGGCAATCTCGAGCCCGTGCTTGTCGGCGAAATAGCGTCGCGCCATGGCGTTGACCTCCTCTGAATACGGCGAGACGAGTCCGATCCGGCGTGCGCCGAGCGCGCGCAGCGAGCGCCCCACCGCCTGCGCGGAGGTGATCGCCGGCACTCCGGCAGCAGCGCTCATGCGCCGCGTGGTGACCGCGTCGTAATCGTCGGTAAACAGGCTTGCCGAGGTCTGGATCAATACCACCAATTCGACCCTGGCGGTACCGAGCAGCTTCGACTGATAGTCGATGTCATCGTCCCGGCTCGGCGAGAACGGACGTCCCGGCGTGGAAGTCAGCAGCCGCGCGAAATGCGCCTGATAGCCGGTCGGCAATCGCGCCAGCTCGGTCTCGGCAGTGGTGTTGGTGGATGGGATGAGGACACCGAAATGGCGGGTCATAGGTGCGACTTTCCGTTGGAGGGCCAGGGTGTGATACTTCGTGCCGAAGCTTACGATGCTCCACTGCATTGTTTCAAGCTACGAGAAAATATGGCTATGACACCCCGCCCGCTGCCGCCCGCGATAAACAGGCTTGCGCACGGGTGAGCAGTCCATGAGCGGCGGTCATCATGCCATTTGGTACGAAACAGGCGATTCGAACTAGAATTGCGCAATCCATCATGCCCTGAGGTAAGACATGAAAAAACAACCCGCACGGACTGCCATCGCGTTGCTGGCGGTGGCGTTGTGCGCCGACGTGGCCGCGCAAGCCTATCCCGCGAAGGCTATACGCTGGATCGTGCCTTATCCGCCCGGCGGCAGCACCGACGTCATCGCCCGCACGATCGGGCAGAAGCTCGCCGAAGCCTGGAACATTCAGGTCATTATTGACAATCGTCCCGGTGCGAGTGGGATGATCGGCACCGATATCGTCGCCAAGAGCGTGCCCGACGGTTACAGCGTGGTCAGTGTCGCCAGCAGCCACGTTCTGCATCCGAGCCTGTACCGCCAGGTGCCGTTCAATACCATCAATGACTTTACCCATGTCGTCATGCTGGTGCGTTCGCCGAACCTGATCTGCGTCCATCCATCGCTGCCGGTGCGCTCGATCAAGGAACTCGTTGCGCTTGCGCGCGCCCGTCCCGGCACACTGGCATTCGGCATTGGTGGACTCGGCAGCTCGAACCATCTCGCGGGCGAAATGCTCAAGTCCCTCGCCAAGATAGACATCATCCCCATTCCATACAAAGGCTCGGGCCCCGCCTTGATCGATGCGATTGGCGGTCAGATTCCGATGTTGATCCAGACCACCACCTCGGCGGGACCAACCGTCAAGGGCGGAAAGCTGCGCGCACTCGCCGTCACCAGCAAAGCACGGTATGCGTCGTTTGCCGAGGTTCCGACCCTCGATGAATCGGGCTTTCCCGGGTTCGACAGCTCCGAATGGTGGGGCCTGATGGGCCCTGCCGGAATGCCGAGGGATGTTGTAGCGAAGTTAAATACCGAGATCGACCGGATTATGAATCGCAGCGAAGTGCAGGCGAGATTCGCGGAGATCGGCACGAGTTACCTCGGCGGCACGCCGGAGCAGGCTGTCGCGTTCTTCCGCGCTGAAATGGCCAAGTGGTCGAAGGTCGCACAAGCCGCGGGATTGAAGCCGGAATAATCTTCGTGCTGTGATTCAGGCTTGTGAGCAGCGCTTAGTCACCAAGCTCCGAATTGACTGTGCCTATCCGCTCCGGGATACTTCCGGAAGTGCCGTTGATTTCCCTGAAAAAATAGAGGCGATGCGATGACTGATCTGGAACTGCTGGAAGAATTGAAAAAAATCGATACGCCGACCATCACCAACGTGGTCGCGACCTATCCGGGACGGCCACTGTGCCTGGAGATCTACAATCCCTTAACGGAAAACTGGTACACCAACAACACGCTGTCGTGCTGGTATCCGGAGATGGGGCCCATCGCGGGCTACGCGGTGACCTGCACTTACGGCCTGCCCGATCCGGTCTTCAAAAAGCTGTCCCTGATGGAGGTGCTGGAAGCCATGGACAAGCTGGGCAAGCCGTCCATCTTCTGTTTCCAGCAGAAATTTCCCGGCGACATCGCCGACAAGATCGGTTTGTCAGGCGGCAACATGACCTCTTCGATGCGCGCCTGCGGCGCCATCGGCGCGGTATCCAACGGCCCGTCGCGCGACATACACGAGATCCGGCCGATGAATTTTCAGTACCTGACGCGCGGGATTTGCGCGGGCCATGGCCCGCAGGCGGTGCATGCCGTGCAGGTGCCGGTGAGCATTGCCGGCATGGATGTGGCGCCCGGCGAGATCATTCACATGGACGAGAATGGTGCGGTGAAATTTCCTGCCGACCGGCTCGAAGAAGTGGTGCGCAATGCCAAGGCGCTGCTCGCCGAAGAAGATGAACGCGTCGGCCAGTTACTCAAGGCAAAGGGACTGAAAGCGGTCAAGGCCATCATGGCCGGCCATCAGTACATGAAGAAGTGAAGCCGCCATCGATGGCAAAGGCAACGCGGTTTAGCAGCCCGCGCTGCCTGTCATAGCCGGCTTGCGCCGGAGAAGCGCCTCGCTTTCCCGCCGCTGCGCCTATTCGATACGAGCGCCCGAAAGCTTCACCACTTGTCTCAACCTGTCGTAATCGGACTGGATCTGTTTGGCGAACACCTCGGTGGTCATATACATGGGATCGAGCACCTGCTCCGAAAGCTTCGCGGAAATACCGGGATCTTCTATCGCTTTCTTGAGCTCGGCGTTGAGCCTGTCGATGATAGGCTTCGGCGTGCCGGCCGGCACGAAAGCACCAAACCACGAAATGAATTCGAAACCCTTCACGGTTTCCGCGATGGCGGGGATCTGCGGAAACTGGGTGGTTCGTGCATCCGAAGCGACCGCGATGGGCCGCACGCGATTCGACTTCAGGTGGGCGAAAAGTTCTGCAATCGGTGTGATGATGGCCTGTATCTCGCCGCCCATCATGCTGGTGACCGCCAGCGTGCCGCCCTTGAAGGGAACATGAGTCATTTTCGCACCGATCGTGGTGGCGAAAGTGCTCATGGCAAGATGCTGGTAGGCACCGATTCCGGCCGAGCCGTACAGGATTTCACCGGGCCGCGCTTTCGCCAGCGCAATGAAGTCTTTAGTCGTGCGTACCGGCATCGCGGGGTGCACAGCGAGCATGCCCACTATCCGCGTGAGCGGTGCTATCCCGATGAAATCCTTCAGCGCGTCATACGGCTGCTTTTGATAGAGGTGTGCGTTGGCGAGGAGCGTCTGCGAATACACCATCAGCGTATAACCGTCGGGTGGACTCTTCGCCACAATTTCGGCGCCTATCATCCCGCCCGCGCCGCCCCGGTTGTCGATCACGAACTGCTGGTTGAGCTGCTCGCTCATTTTCTGAAACACGATCCGCGCTACGATATCGGTCGCGCCACCAGGCGGAAACACCACGACCACCCGCACCTGCCGCGCCGGGTACGGCTGCGACCATGCCGTGCCGCTCGCGAATACGATGAGACCCACGAATGCACACAACAATCGAATTGCAATCATGCCATTCCTCCTTGTAGTCGGTTCCAGCCGTTGCGGGTACAGGAATTATGTCTATTCGATGCGAGCGCCCGCAAGCTTCACCACACGTCCATACCTTTCGTAGTCGGACTTAATTATTTTCGCGAATTCGTCGACCGGCATATACATGGGATCCAGTGTTTGGGCCGACAGCTTCGAGGCAGTTTCCGGATCTTCCACGGCTTTCTTGATCTCGGCATTGAGTTTGTCGACGATAGCCTTCGGCGTGCCGGAGTGCACGAAAGTACCCATCCACGAGGTAAGCTCAAAGCCCTTTACGGTTTCCCCTATGGTGGGAAGCTCCGGCAGCTGGCTGACTCGCGCTGTAGAAGACACCGCAATGGGACGCACGCGACCGGCCTTGATGATGGAGAGAACCTCCGATATCGGCGTGAACAGCACCTGAATTTCGCCCCCCGAGATCGCAACCGAAGCCGGACCGCCGCCCTTGTAGGGGACATGGACCATTTTCATGCCTGTATCGTTGGCGAGCAGACTCGTTGCGAGATGCTGCAGGGCGCCGACACCGGCCGAGCCATAGGTGATTTCACCTGGCCGCGATTTCGCCAAAGCAATCAGGTCTTTGGTTGTGCGTATCGGCATCGAGGGGTGCACGGTGAGGACGAGCACCAGCCGCGCGACCGGTGACAGACCGGTGAAATCCTTCAGCGTGTCATAGGGCAGCTTCTTGTAGATGTGCGCACTGGCGAGGAGCGTGGTCGAATACACCATAACCGTATAGCCGTCGGGCGGACTCGCCGCCACGATCGCGGCGCCGATCGTTCCCGACGCGCCAGCCCGATTGTCGATCACGAACTGCTGGCCAAGCTGTTCGCTTACTTTCTGAAATACAATCCGCCCGACGACATCGGTCGCGCCGCCGGGAGCGAATACGACTACGACACGTACCGGTTTCGACGGATAAGGCTGCGACCATGCCGTGCCGCTCGCGAACACGACGAAACCCGCAAATGCGCCCAACCATTGAATCTTGCTCATGCCATTCCTCCTCAGAGTCAGTTCCAGCGGTAACGGATACAGATTCTATTGCCATGCGTTCTTTGCATTTGGCAAAGAAGCCTGGTCTGGTCATGGGTTTCGGTCAGCGGCTGCGCCAGGAAATGTGAACCCTTTTTTTATCAGACGGCACTCTATTCCCCGCCTTGCGAACAGTCAATTGCGGGATTTTTCGTACTACCGTCCGCGGTAAACAGGTTTGCGCTTTTCCAGAAAGGCGGCGGCACTCTCGCGGAAATCCTCGGTAAGGTGCAATCCGCGCGGTGCGACGGCATGGGCCTTGACGTCGATCTCGTGCAGCATGGAACGCCGGGCTGCGACCACTGCCTGTACCGCCAGCGGCGGATTCTTGAGAATATCGTGCGCGAGGCCCTCCGCCATCTTGACGTGTTCGCCCGCCTCGCACAGGCGCGTGAGCAATCCGTGGGTGGCGGCTTCTTCCGCCGTCCAGGTGCGGCCGGTAAGCGCGACATCGGTGGCGAGCATGCCCGCGCCGGCGTTCGCCAGCATCATCCAGAACGACGTGCTGTCGAGCCCGCGCGGCGTCTCGGTGATCTGGAATTTGGCATCGCGGGCCGCCACCAGCAAGTCGGCGTACAGCGCAATGCGCACGCCAAGGCCATACACATAGCCGTGCACGGCGGCAATAATCGGCTTGGAATGGGCTGAGCGGAAGAACGGTTCGCGAAAATTGCTGCCGCGGCCCGCGGGGCTGCTGAGCTTCTCGAGTTCCGCCTTGGCGCGCAACTGGCGCTGCCGCACGTCCGCGCCGCTGCAGAATGCGCGGCCATTGCCGGAAATGATGCCGACGCGCGCATTGGCATCGTCGTTCAGGCGATAGAGCGCGTCGCAGAAAGCGATACCGACTTCGTCGGAGAACGCGTTGAGCTTCTCCGGGCGATTCAACGTGATGTACGCGATGCCGCCCTCTTCCCTGTATTCAACCAGTGCCATCTTCCTTGCTCCCCCAGTGACGTATCAATATTGCGTATAGGTGATGCGCAAAGTTTGTGGACCCGCAAATCATTGCAACGGCAATTTCGCTGCTGCCACGACTTTGCGTAATTTCACCATCTCATTGCGGATATGGTCTGCAAATTCCTGCGGCGTGCTGCTGGCAGCTTCCATCCCCATCGTGACGTAACGCTCGCGCACTTCCGTTGTCGCCAGCGCTTTTACAATCGCCGCGTTGAGCCGCACCAATGCTTCGCGCGGCATGGCGGCGGGCGCAAGTATGCCGTAATGCGAATCGACTTCGACACCGGGAAAACCTGCTTCGGCAAACGTCGGCACATCGGGCAGCGCCGGCGCCCGGCGCCGGCTTGCGACGGCAAGCGCGCGAACTTTGCCGGCCTTTACCTGCGGAATAGCAGCAGGCCCGGCGACGAACATCGCATCGACATGGCCGCCGATCACGTCGGTCAGCGCGAGGATCGCGCCCTTGTAAGGCACGTGTACCATCTTGAGTCCCGCCGTGAACGACAACAGCTCGGCACCCAGATGCAAAGAGCCGCCGACGCCGGAAGAGCCGTAACTAAGCCTGCCTGGCGTGGCGCGTGCCAGTGCGACAAATTCTTTCACTGTGCGTGCCGGCACCACGAGATTGACCACGAACAGAATGTCGCCCGTCGCAATGGAACTCACGGGCGCAAAATCACGGACCGGATCGAACGGCAGCTTTGCGTACATCGCGGTATTGATGGTGAACGACGAGGAGATGATCAGCAGCGTGTACCCATCGGGTGGTGACTTCGCCACGTACTCCGTGCCGATGATGCCGTTGGCGCCGGCGCGGTAATCGACGACGAACGGCTGGCCCAGCAGTTCCTGCAGTTTCTGTGATAACGGCCGCACCGCGGAATCATTGGGCCCGCCGGCTGCGAACGGCACGATGATGCGTACCGGCTTGGCCGGATAGCTCTGCGCGGCAATTGGCCCTGCAATCGTGCCGCACGCCAAAATGAAAACAGTGAGTGTGGCTTGGAATGTGGTAACCAGCCGTTGAGTAAATATTATGTAACTATTTGTTTTTATTATATTTTTTATCATGTGGTCATTCCTCCTGTTGTTTCGTCAATCGAGTTCTTCCCACTTCGCTTTTTCCGAATCGAACTCGGACGCCATACGAAACCCGGCGACGTACATCAGCCTGAACTGATTCTCCACAAGGCGATAGCGAAATTTCTGCTCGCGGCTCGGTATCAACGCCACGGTTGGAATCGCCGCGATATCCCGCGGCACCAGCGCTTCGAGATTTTGCGGATAGCGGCCTTCACGCGCGCGATACGCTTGCAGCGCCGCCACCAGCGCATCGCCACTTGCCCGCGACAGTTTTCCGTAATGGCCGTGAGCCGTCATCGCGCTCGCCGCAGCCGCCACCCAGATCAGCAAGCGTATGCCGCCTGCCGCGAGGCCGCTGCGATTCCAGCGCAGCAGGTAATACAGCAGGCGCAGGATCTGCCACAGCACCGCCAGCACGCACAGCATGGCGATCGTCATGGCGTCGTAGTACCAGGCGCACGCCGCCAGCACGGCAGCCAGCCCCGCGCTGATCATCAACGGGCGTTTGTACGCTGCCAGATCCATGGCACTCCTTCGTTGCGGAAAACGCACTATAGCAACAATCCGCCACCCACAAGCGGGCGTGCTTCGCGCTATGATGGCGCATGCAATACCGTGTGATGCTTATCCTTTCCCTCGCGCTGCCTGCGGCGTGTGCCACCCATCGCACTGCGCCTCCAAAGCCCGACAGCAGCTACGGCGCATCGCATCTGGTCAAGACCGATCTCGACCGGGTAACCGAGGCGCACCAGCAGGAAATCTTCGCCAGCCTGCGCGTGCTTGCGGAGCGGTTGTATCGCCGCAATCCGCGCGAACTCGGAAAAAGCGGACAGAAAAGCGTTGAGGCCGGCATCGCGCGCATTTTCGAACGGCACCACGGCTGGCAGTTCGAGGACCTCAACTACCTGCGCGGCGCGCAGGCTATCCAGCTCGCGTTCCGCGAGGATTATCGGGGCGACCGCGTGCTGGCGTATATCGTGGGACTCGCGAGCATGATCCAGACTGCGTTCAACGACAAGACGGCGTTTTTTATCGTCAACGATGTCGAGCCGCAGGGCCTCTACAACGCCGCGCGCAATGTTGAAATCGCGGTATGGAGACTCTCTACTGCGCGCAACGCGCAGGGTGAGCTATTGCTGCTGTCGAACGAAAGCGCGGGGCCGGCGCCCAATCTCGGCTTCGAGCGTGAATTCGGCAAAATGATATCCAGCCTTGATGTGCTGTCGAAAGTGCTCGCTGGACGCCATGGCCGCACGGTAGTTAAAGTGGTGCAAAGTCTTGCAACGGCGGTGTTCCTGCCGATCAAGTAGTTTAAGTAAATGTTTTAAACGATATTTACTAAAGGACGACAACCCATGAACCAGGTCAAAACCACCAGCGGAAAATTCACGCCGCCGCAATTCAGCGAAGTGATCTTCAAAACATCGCGCTTCGCGGCGATGAAAGACTGGCACGAGACGGTCACCGATGTGAAAGCTTTTTTCGTGCGCGACGATGCGAAGAAAGCCACCTGGGCCGGCGCGCACAACATCGCCTTCATCCGCATTTTTTCGGACCACCCGTACACGCAGGTGCTGGGCATCTTCGAAGTGCCCACGATCAGCGGTCAGGCTGACAATCAAAAAGGCGCGCCCGGCATGCACCACATGCAATTACGGCACGCAGGCCTCGACCATCTGTTCAGCCGTTACGAAGCACTGCGCGCGCGCGGCATCACACCGATGCGCTCGTTCAATCACGGACCTGGAACCAGTTTTTATTATCACGATCCCGACGGCAACACGGTGGAATTGTCCGCCGCGAATTTCGTGAATGAAGCGGATTATCTGGCGTATTTTCGTTCGGAGTCTTACGCGAAAAATATTTCAGGCATCGAAATCGATCCTGCCGATTATGTTGCACGCTTTCGCGCAGGCACGCCGCAGGAAACGTTGGTGCGCTTCTAGGTACGCTCGTGCGAAAACTTATCATCGTTGTCGCGCTGGTTCCATGGAGCGTGCCCGTGTTCGCCCAATATCCCGCCAAACCCGTGCGCATCATCGTGCCTTTCGCGCCCGGCGGCGGCACCGATACCATCGCGCGCGTGCTGGCGCAAAAATTGACCGAAGCGTGGGGCCAAACCGCCATCGTCGAGAACCGCCCTGGCGCGGGCGGGTTGATCGGCTTTGAATCCGTGCTCAAAGCGCCTGCCGACGGCTATACGCTGGGCGTCGGCACCATCAGCACGCTGGCGGTAATCCCTGCAACGCAGGCCAAGCCGCGCTACGATCCGCTGAAGGATTACGCGCCGGTGACGCTGATCTCCACCGTGCCTTATGTGCTGGTCGCGCATCCGTCGCTGCCCGCGCGCACGCTGAGTGAATTCGTCAAACTCGCGCGCGGCAAACCCGGCCAGATCAGCTACGGCTCGGCCGGCCATGCCACGGGCACTCACCTCACCGCCGAGTATATGAGCAGTGTCGCGGGCATGAAGCTTGTGCATGTGCCCTACAAAGGCGACGGTCCGGCGCTGATCGACCTGATGGCCGGGCAAATCTCCACCGGCTTTTTCACCACCATCATCATGGGCCAGCACATCCGCTCCGGACGGCTGCGCGGCATCGTCGTCATGTCGCCCAGGCGCGTGCGCGAATTGCCGAACGTGCCAACGGCCATCGAAT
>JAKFYK010000028.1 GCA_021730905.1 Betaproteobacteria bacterium
GCTACGTCTGACGACCTTAGCGAGTTGGAACCACGCCTTCCCATTCCGAACAGGACCGTGAAACGATTCAGCGCCGATGATAGTGCGGATTACCCGTGCGAAAGTAGGACATCGTCAGGCACCCATTCAACACAAAAGCCCGATCTCTTCGAGATCGGGCTTTTGTGTTTTCGGCGGCATCGCACGCCACACAAAACTTCCGATACACTGGATAACACCCGACAGGAAATCTGCTTCCGAGCATTCGCTTCTGTGTAACTACATGTTTTTATTATGAAATTATTAGATATCGAAACCCCCGCGCTGGTGCTCGACAAAGGAATTCTGGATCGCAATCTCGCGCGCATGCATGAGCAAGTCGCGGGCTTGGGTGCGCGCTTGCGCCCTCATGTAAAGACCGCAAAGTCTATTGACGTAGTACGGCGCGCTGCAGCTTCCGGAGAAGGCGGTATTACCGTGTCGACGCTGAAAGAGGCTGAGCAATTTTTTGCCGCCGGTTATCGCGACATTCTTTACGCCGTGGGCATTGCGCCCAACAAGCTGAATCACGTCGTGGCAATGCGTCGCCGCGGTTGCGACCTGACGGTGATCCTCGACAACATCGACGCAGCGCAAGCGGTGATGGCCGCGAGTGCTAAAAACAGCATTCCGATACCTGCCTTGATAGAAATCGACAGTGACGGACATCGTGCGGGCGTTACACCCGGTAATGCCGCGTTGGCCGATATCGGTCGAACTTTGGGTGCGAATTTGCGCGGTGTGATGACGCACGCCGGCGGCTCGTATGACTGCAAATCAGTGGAAGACATTCGTGGTTACGCGCGGCGCGAGCGCGCTGAAGCCGCGCGTTGCGCCGAACAACTGCGTGCTGCGGGATTGCCATGCCCGATGGTGAGCGTGGGATCCACGCCGACGGCGACAGTCGTGGAAAATCTTGCGGGTGTTACCGAAGTTCGCGTCGGTGTCTACATGTTTTTCGATCTCTTCATGGCGGGTCTTGGGGTGTGCACACAAAACGACATCGCATTGTCGGTGCTGACTTCGGTGATCGGCCATCAGCCGGAAAAGGGCTGGATCATCACCGATGCCGGCTGGATGGCGCTGTCGCGGGACCACGGTACCGCCAGCCAGAAAATCGATCAGGGATATGGCGTCGTATGCGATATCCGCGGGCGTGCCATCGACGACTTTATTGTTTCGAGCACTAACCAGGAGCACGGGATCGTCGCGCGTCGTGGCCGCGGCGTCATTGACATGTCACGGTTTCCGGTCGGCACTCTGCTGCGCGTGCTCCCCAATCATGCATGCGCGACGGCGGCGCAGCATGCGGCGTACCACGTTGTGAATGGCGGCGTGGAGATCGAGGCTGTGTGGCCGCGGTTCAGTGGCTGGTAGTCAAAAGGGAGCAGTGCCACTCAGCGTGGTGCGCTCCATATGGCGTCGCAGCGGCAGTTTGTAATCGGCCACGGCTTGGTGCTGCACGGAACAATTGTCCCACAGCAGGAAGTCGCCGACGCGCCACTGGTGCCGGTAGATAAACTCTTGCCGTGTTGAGTGTTCGATCAACTGGTTGAGCAACGCATCACCTTCGGCGTTTTCCATGCCGGCAATGCGCGCTGTATAACCTTCGTTGATGAACAGGCATTTTTTCCCGGTGTAAGGGTGAGTGCGCACGATGGGATGTTCCACGTCGGGCGTGCGCGCTTCCTGTTCCGGTGTCAGCGGTTTGCGGGGGCCGGCGTTGCGGTCGCGGTAGTAGCCCTTTTTGTAAGATTGCACCGCCTTGCGGCCTTCGATTCGTTTCTGGATGTCCTGTGTCAATGAATTGTAAGCCGTGGTGGCGCTGGCGAATTGAGTATCGCCCAACGCCTGGCCGTTCGCGTCATGCGGTACTTCGTGCGCGTAAAACAGTGAGCCTCGGCTGGGTTCTTTCAGATAGCAAAGATCGGAATGCCAAAACAGTCCCGCGTCCTGCGAGCCGATGGGTTTGCCATCGATGATAATGTTGGAAACCACGAACAATTCGTGAAATCCCGGCCGGCAACAATCCTTGCGCACATGCAGTTCAAGCTCGCCGAAGCGGCGGCTGAAGCGCACATGCTGTTCCGGAGTAAGTGTTTGATTGCGAAAAAACAACACTTCGTGTTCGTGCCAGAGATCGACAATGCGGTTGAACGTGGTGTCGTCGAGGTCTTGCGAGAGATCAACGCCAACGACTTCCGCGCCGAGTGAGGCGCCGGAGGGGCGAACGGATAGCATCTGCTGGAACTCCAAAGATGATGTGGCCCGCACTATAGCTTAAGCATCGTTCATTGCGAACCGCGTGCTTGACGGTAGCGGCAAGCAGCCGATATTGCGCTGCAAAACAGCGGTAGTGTTGATACAATGTCAGATACAATATCGTTTTAAGTATCTGTTTTTAAAAGAGAATATTAATTGAGCGAATCCGATCTGTCCAAGCTGCGTATCGACCGCAGTGCGTCCGCGATCAGTACAACGCAACGGCGTTGGCGCGTGTGGCCGTGGTTGACAGGTCTGGTTGTATTGGCCGCAACGGGCTATTTTTTGCTCGGGCGTGGTGCTGCGATACCGGTGGACACGATTACGGTCACACAGGCCTATCCATCGCAGGCGCACACGCAACTGAACGCGACCGGATATGTGGTCGCGCAGCGCAAAGCGGCGGTGGCGTCCAAGGCCACCGGGCGTCTCGAGTGGCTGGGCGTGCGCGAGGGTAGCGTGGTGAAAGAGGGCGAAGTGCTGGCGCGTCTGGAAAACAAGGACGTCATCGCATCGCAGCAGCAGGCGCAGGCCAATGTCGGTGTGGCGCGCGCCAATCTGGAACAGAGCATGGCGGAAATGAAGGACGCGGAGCGAGCATTGGCGCGTTCACGCGATTTGCTCGACAGGAATTTTGTGTCAGCGGCAGCGCATGATGCCGTGGTTGCGCGTCAGGAAAAAGCAAAAGCAGCGATCAGCGGATTCAAGGCTGCCATTGGCGCCGCGGAAGCCAATGTGCGCGCCGCACAGGTGGCGGTCGAGCAGACGCTGATCCGTGCGCCGTTTGACGGCGTCGTGCTGACGAAAAATGCCAATGTGGGTGATGTGATCACGCCGTTTTCCTCGGCGCTGGGTTCGCAGGCGGCAGTCGTCACCATGGCGGACATGGCAACACTGGAAGTTGAAGCCGATGTGTCGGAATCGAATTTGTCCAAGGTTAAACCGCAACAGCCGTGCGAGATCCAACTGGATGCACTGCCGGAAACGCGTTTTCGCGGCACCGTGTTACGGCTGGTTCCCACGGTGGATCGTTCGAAAGCGACGGTGCTGGCCAAGATTCAGTTTGTCGACAAGGACGTGCGCATCCTGCCGGAGATGAGCGCCAAAGTGGCCTTCCTTACCCAGGAGATGCCTGCAACAGAGCGCACGCCGCGCGTGGTGGTGCAGTCTTTTGCGATAGTGGAGCGCAATGGCCGGCGCGTGGTTTACGTCGTGAAGGACGGCAAGGCGGTCGAAGCGCCTGTAGTTACAGGATCGAAAATCGGCGAGCTTGTCGAAGTTAAATCCGGAGTCAAAGCGGGTGAACGCATCGTTGCGAGGCCATCGGAAAAACTGCGCGATGGAGTCGCGGTAGCTGTGCAGACCAAGTGATCGTCGCTATTGCATGAGCGAACCCGTAGTTGAAATCCGCAATCTGGTGAAATCTTATCGCCGTGGTGATCAGGTGGTGGAGGTGCTGCGGGATATCACGCTGGATATTGCGTCCGGTGACTTCATGGCACTGATGGGGCCGTCCGGCTCTGGCAAGAGCACACTGCTCAATCTGATTGCCGGTATCGACAAACCGGACAGCGGGGCGCTGCGTGTGGGCGGCGTGGATATCGTTTCGCTGGGAGAGGCTGAGCTTGCGGACTGGCGCAGCGCCAATGTCGGTTTCATTTTTCAGTTTTACAATCTGATGCCAGTGCTGAGCGCGTTCGAGAATGTCGAGCTGCCGCTGTTGCTGACGCGCCTTGGCGCAGCGGAACGCCGCGAACATGTGAACACCGCGTTGAGCATGGTGGGGTTGGCTGATCGCATGGCGCATTATCCGTCGGAGTTGTCGGGCGGCCAGCAGCAGCGGGTAGCCATCGCGCGCGCCATTATTACCGATCCGGCCATACTGGTGGCCGACGAGCCGACTGGCGACCTTGATCGCACCTCGGCTGATGAAATACTGAAACTGATGGAACGGCTCAATAGCGAAATGGGCAAGACCATCATCATGGTCACGCACGACCCGTACGCGGCGCAACGGGCGCGCCGCGTGCAGCAATTGGAAAAAGGCATTCTTGTCAGTGACGGGATCGCGCAGCATGCGTGACACCGGACCCTTCGCATGTACCTGATCAAGCTCGTGCTGCGCAATGCGCTCAGGCACAAACTTCGCACCGGCCTCACCGTGCTCGGTTTGGTGGTTGCGGTATTGGCCTTCGGGTTGCTGCAGACAGTAGTGCACGCCTGGTATGCGGGAGCGGAAGCGGCGTCGGCGACACGGCTGATTACGCGTAATTCGATTTCGCTGGTGTTTACGCTGCCGCTGACCTACAACGAAAAAATTCGCCAGATACCGGGCGTGCGCTCGGTGTCCTATGCCAATTGGTTCGGTGGTGTCTATATCACGGAAAAGAATTTTTTCCCGCAGTTCGCGATTGAGCCGCGTTCCTATTTCGCGCTGTATCCGGAATTTGTGGTGCCGCCCGAACAGTTCCGCGACTTTCTGCGTGACCGCCGGGGTGCTGTGATTGGCCGCAAGATCGCGGATATCCACGGGCTTAAGGTCGGAGACACGGTGCCGATCCGGGGCACTATTTTTCCCGGCACATGGGAGTTTGTGGTGCGCGCGATCTACGATGGCGCAGAGGCCAATACCGACATCTCGCAGTTCTTTTTTCATTGGGAGTATCTGAACGAAACCGTGAAGAAGCTCGCGCCGCGGCGCGCCAATCATGTCGGCGTCTACGTGGTTGGCCTGACCAGCGCGGATCGTGCGGCGGAGGTGGCGCAAACCCTCGATGCAACCTTCAGGAATTCGCTGGCGGAAACTCTGACCGAAACCGAAAAGGCGTTTCAACTGGGTTTTGTTTCGATGACGGAGGCGATTGTGGTTGCGATACGCGTGGTTTCTTTTCTGGTGATTTTTATTATTCTTGCGGTCATGGCCAACACCATGGCGATGACCGCGCGCGAGCGTATTTCCGAGTACGCAACACTCAAGGCGTTGGGTTTTGGCCCGTGGTTTCTGGCCGCGCTTATCGCCGGAGAATCGCTGGCGATTGCGCTGGTGGGAGGGGTGTTGGGCATTGTGTGCACCTATCCCGTGGCACATGAGTTTGGCCGCGCCATGGGCACGCTGTTCAAGGTGTTTGAAGTCAGCAACGATACGGTGTGGATGCAGTTGGCCGCTATTGTGATTGTCGGTACTGTCGCGGCGTTGCTGCCGGCGCTGCGTGCGGCGCGCGTGCGCATTGTCGATGGCTTGCGGAACGTCGGCTGATGGCACTTCCGCTTTCTTATACGTTTCGCAATCTGTGGGCGCGCAAAGTGACCACTGCGCTTACTGCGGGCGGCATGGCGCTGGTGGTGTTTGTGTTCGCCACGGTGCTGATGCTCGAAGAAGGGCTTAGAAAAACTTTAGTGGAAACAGGTAGTTACGACAATGCAGTGGTGATCCGGCGTTCATCGCAAACCGAGGTGCAAAGCGGCGTGGATCGCACGCAGGCGGGCATCGTCGAGACGCAACCGGAAATTGCGATGGGTGGCGCGGGCGAAAGGCAAGTGTCGAAAGAGAGCGTGGTGCTGGTCAATCTCAATAAGCGTGAAACAAACGCGCCGTCGAACGTCATGGTACGTGGCGTGTCGCCTGCAGGCATTGCGCTACGGCCGCAGGTGCGCATGATCGAGGGGCGCATGTTTCGCGCCGGTTCGTCGGAGATCGTCACCGGCAAGAGCATCGCCGAGCGATTTCACGGCGCTGGTTTTGGGGAAACGCTGCGCTTCGGCGCGCGCGACTGGACGGTGGTCGGCGTGTTCGATTCGGGTAAAAGCGGATTCGATTCCGAAGTGTGGGGCGATGCCGATCAACTGATGCAGTCGTTCCGGCGGCCGGTATTTTCGTCGGTGATTTTCAAGTTGGCTGACATCGGCGCGTTCGATGCGGTGAAAACACGGCTGGAATCCGATCAGCGGCTGACGGTTGAAGTGAAACGCGAGACGGCGTTTTATGCGGAACAGTCGCAAATGCTCGCGAATTTCATCAAATACCTGGGACTCACGCTGTCCATCATTTTTTCCATCGGCGCGGTGATCGGCGCCATGATAACCATGTATGCGTCGGTGGCGAGCCGCACCTCCGAGATCGGCACGCTGCGCGCACTCGGGTTTCGCAAACGCAGCATCCTTGGCGCGTTTTTATTTGAAGCGGTGTTGCTGGGCGTGGTGGGTGGCGCCCTGGGGATTTTCATGGCGACGTTCATGCAGTTGTTCACGATATCGACCATGAACTGGCAGTCGTTTTCTGAACTCGCGTTCAGCTTTACGCTTAATGGCGGCATCGTGGCAAAGGCCGCGATTTTTTCGTTGCTGATGGGCGTCATCGGCGGCTTCTTGCCGTCGGTGCGCGCCGCGCAGCTGAATATCGTAGATGCTCTGCGTACGACTTAGTGCGGCGGCCGTTCGATGGTTCCCATGTGAAACCCGAACTGTTTGCGCGCAAGGTCTCCGAAGTAGTGATTCAGTGTGTTGCGCACCGTGGCAAATGCAATCTGATCCCAAGGCACTTCGGTTTCGCCGACCAGCCGCGTTTCCAGCGTTTCTGCGCCAGGTTTGAAATCGAGATCCAGCAGCCGTGCCCGAAACAGCAGATAGACCTGATTGACGTGAGGAATGTTGTAGACAGCGTAGAGTGCGCCGATTTCGACACGAGCACAGGCTTCTTCCAGTGTCTCGCGCGCGGCCCCTGCAGCCAGCGTTTCGCCGTTTTCCATGTAGCCGGCGGGTACCGTCCACAGTCCGTGCCGCGGCTCGATGGCGCGCCGGCACAGCAGCACCTTATCTTCCCATTCAGGGATGCAGCCCACCACCATGCGCGGATTCTGGTAGTGAATCGTGCTGCAGGCATCGCACACATAGCGCGGCAGTGAATCGCCGGCGGGGATTTTTCGTGCGACGGGAGCGCCGCAGTTGCTGCAAAATTTCATGAATTTATCTGCGATGATTTAACTGCAACTAACGTCCGCTACTATACCGCCCGCTGCTTTGTCGAGCGTGAAATCAGTATAAGTACTTGTTTTTAAACAATATTTATGAATATGGGATGACGTGCAACTGACTGAAGGGCGTGTGTTCGTGCAACTCGTCGATGTAGTGCTCGACGCCTTTTTTTTCGCGGATCAGAAACGCTTCAACAGCTTTCGCGAACTGCGGCTGAGCGAGCCAGTGCGCGGAAGTTGTCTGCACCGGCATCAGGCCGCGCGCCATTTTATGTTCGCCTTGCGCGCCGCCTTCGAACACCGCGACGCCGCGTGCGATGCAGTACTCGATGACCTGGTAGTAGCAGGTCTCGAAATGCAGCATCGGATGATGTTCGATAGCGCCCCAATAGCGGCCATACAAATGGTTCGCGCCATGCACATTGAACGATGCGGCGATGGCGTTGCCATTGCGCTCGGCAACGATCAGCAGCAGATTTTCCGGCATGGTTTTACCGATGCGCCGGAAAAAATCAAGATTGAGGTAGGGCGTATTGTGATGCTCGCGGTAGGTGCGGGTGTAGCAGCGCGCAAAAAATGCCCAGTCGTCGTCCGTAATGGCCTCGCCTTCGAGCCAGCGGAAGGTAATGCCCGCCTCGCGCACGCGGCGGCGTTCCTGCTTGATTTTCTTGCGCTTGTTGTGATTCATCAGCGCAAGATACTGGTCGAAATCCGCAACGCCTGCGCCCGGGTTAACCCAGTGAAACTGCACGCCATGACGCAGCATCATACCCTTGCCGGCCAGCCGCGCGGCCTGTTCTTGCGGAGGAAACAGGCAGTGCAGCGACGAGGCATCGCTGTCGCGCGCGACGTCGAGCACGCTTGCGGCGAGCGACTCGGCAACGTCGTCCGATGCCGCCAGTATGCGCGGCCCGGTGACCGGGGTGAAAGGAATCGCCGACAGCAGCTTGGGATAATATTCCAGCCCGTGGCGTTCATAGGCGTCCGCCCACGCCCAGTCGAAAACGTACTCGCCGCGCGAGTGCGATTTGACATAGAGCGGCATCGCGCCGGCCAGACGTTTTTTCTCGAACGCCACCAGGTAGCGCGGTGCCCAGCCGGTTTTTTCACAGGCACAACCGGTTTCATGCAGGGCATGCAGAAATTCATGCCGCAGGAACGGGTTGCCACCGGCGAGCCGGTTCCATTGCGCGGAATCGATAGCAGCCAGCGTGGATACGATCTCGACGGTCATGAGCGATGCCGGCGGAATCGGGTATTTGGATTGTGAAAATCGGAGTACAGAATCATTGCAGGAGCGAATTATGGGTCCGTCGATGATATATTAGCGGCATGAAAATTGCGATTGCACAGATCAATTACACCGTCGGTGATATCGACGGCAATACTGCGAAAATCGCGGATGCAGCCCAGCGCGCGCGGCAGGGCGGCGCGTCGCTGCTGATGACCACGGAACTGGCGATCAGCGGCTATTCGCCCGAAGACCTCTTGTTGCGCAATGATTTTTACGATGCCAGTGCCGCTGCACTGGCGGCGCTGGCAGGCAATACGCAGGGCATCACGCTGGTGGTCGGGCACCCGCACCGGCAGGACGGCAAGCGCTACAACGCTGCATCTGTCGTTCGCAACGGGCGCGTCGTTACGACGTACTTGAAGCGCAAGCTGCCCAACTACAACGTGTTTGACGAAGAACGCTACTTCGATTCGGGCACGGAGCCGTGCGTGTTCGAGCACGAAGGATTGCGGGTCGGCGTGAACATTTGCGCCGATGTGTGGGAGGAACCTTCGGCGCTGGCGGCGAAGCAGGCGGGCGCACAGTTGCTGCTAGTGCTCAATGCATCGCCTTATCACATGAACAAGCAGCAAACGCGCTACGAGGTGGTGCGCGATCGCGCGGCGGAAACCGGACTGCCCGTGGTGTATGCCAATCAGGTGGGCGGGCAGGATGAATTGGTGTTCGACGGCGCGTCGTTTGCGATGGATGCTGCAGGTAAACTCACGCATCAGTTCCCGGCGTTCGAGGAAGTGCTGGGATACATCGATGTCGTAGAAGGCGTGCCGGTGAAAGGCGATATTGCGCCGGCGCAACCACTCGAAGCCGATGTTTACAAAGCGCTGGTGCTGGGTGTGCGCGATTACGTGAACAAGAATGGCTTTCCCGGCGTGCTGCTGGGATTGTCGGGCGGGATCGATTCCGCACTGACGCTGGCGGTGGCGGTGGATGCACTGGGCGCGGAGCGCGTGAAAGCGGTGATGATGCCTTCGCAGTACACCGCGGGCATGAGCCGCGAGGACGCGCACGCCGAAGCCGTGGCGCTCAAGGTGCGCTATGCCGAGATCGCCATCAAGCCGATATTCGATGTGTTCCAGCAGACGCTGGCGGGCGAGTTCAAGGGATTGAAGGAAGACACCACCGAGGAAAATCTTCAGTCGCGGATACGCGGCGTGCTGTTGATGGCGATGTCCAACAAAACGGGCTCCATTGTGCTCACGACCGGCAACAAAAGCGAGATGGGTACCGGTTATGCCACGCTGTATGGTGACATGGCCGGCGGATTCGGGGTGCTAAAAGACATCAACAAGCTGTTGGTGTACCGGCTGTCGAACTATCGAAATTCGATCTCGCCGGTGATCCCGCAGCGCGTGATTGACCGGCCGCCGTCGGCGGAACTGCGTCCCGATCAGAAAGATCAGGACAGCCTGCCGCCGTACGACGTGCTGGACGCGATCATGGAAGCGTATGTCGAAAACGACCAGAGTCCGCGTGACATCATTGCATCTGGTTACCAGCGCGCCGATGTGGACCGGGTGGTGAAATTGATCCGCATATCCGAATACAAGCGGCGCCAGTCGCCGGTGGGCATACGCATCACGGCGCGCGGGTTCGGCAAGGACTGGCGCTATCCTATTACCAATCATTTTCGCCCGCCGTTTGACTGACCGCGTTTTGACGAACCACCTGCCGATTGACCGGCTGTGCTATTCTTAACTGTATTGTGACGAATCGGGAGTTTTCATGAAGAAAATCGAAGCCATATTCAAGCCCTTCAAGCTGGACGAAGTGCGCGAAGCGCTATCAGAGATCGGCGTCAGCGGATTGACGGTGACCGAGGTCAAGGGGTTCGGTCGGCAAAAGGGCCATACCGAGTTGTACCGCGGCGCGGAATACGTGGTTGATTTTCTACCCAAGGTAAAAGTCGAAGTCGTGGTGCCGGACAAGCTGCTCGATCAGGCGATAGATGCCATCGTCAAGGCAGCGCGCACCGGCAAGATCGGCGACGGCAAGATATTCGTCACCAGTGTGGAACAGGTGCTGCGTATCCGCACCGGCGAGACGGACGAGGCGGCGATCTGAAATTCGTGAGGCGTGAAGCGTGAGGGGTGAGGCGTAACCTCGGCCCGCGCTGCGCCTCACGCCTAACGCTTCACGCCTTTCAAAAGCACCACCACTGCACCGCCGCCGCCTTCCGTGCGGCGAGCCTGACAAAACGCCAGTATTTCGTCGCGCTGCATCAGCCAGACCGCGACTTTGCGTTTGAGCACAGGCTCGCGGTTTTTCGAGCCGAGTCCTTTGCCGTGGATGATGCGCACACAGCGCGCGCCGTCATGCAGACAGCTATTCAGAAACGCCACCAGCACGGGGCGCGCTTCGGCAACGGTGAGTCCGTGCAGATCGAGTTCCCGTTGAATCAGCCAGTGGCCGCGGCGCAGTTTTCGCAGCGTGGTCGTCGCCAGACTAGGCCGCAGAAAGTTCAGTTCATCGCCGGCTTCAAAACCGGCTTCCCATGCATCCTGATCACTGAGGCTCTCGTTTAAAACCTCGCGCTCATCGCGCAGACGCTGTGCCGCGATGGGGGCGGGACGGGACTTAGGCGCTTGCGCGCGATTGGGCGGCGGCAGCGGAACCACGTCGGGCAGCAGGTCTTGCAGCGAGCCGCGCATCGGGTCCGCAGGCCCGCTCGGCGGTTGCTTGCGCTTGGTCACTCCGCACTCCACTGTCCTTGGTATGCTAGATCAGCCCCTTGCCTTCCAGGTATTTCTGCGCGTCGAGCGCAGCCATGCAACCCGTGCCCGCGCTGGTGACGGCCTGACGGTAAACATGATCCTGCACGTCGCCCGCTGCGAACACACCCGGCACGCTGGTGGCGGTGGCATTGCCTTCGAGACCAGCCTTGGTGATGATGTAGCCGTTTTTCATATCGAGTTCACTCGCGAATACGTCGGTATTCGGTTTGTGTCCGATGGCGATGAAAACGCCCTGAAGTTTTTTCTCGGTCGCGGCGCCGGTTTTGACATGCTTCACGCGCATGCCGGTGACACCGGTATTGTCGCCCAGCACTTCGTCGAGCGTGTGATCCCACAGGATGGTGGCTTTGCCGGCAGCGACGCGCTCTTTGAGTTTATCGACCATGATGGCTTCGGCGCGGAATTTGTCGCGGCGATGCACCACGGTGACGTGGCTCGCGATGTTGGTGAGATAAAGCGCTTCTTCCAGCGCGGTATTGCCGCCGCCGACCACCGAGACCTCCTGGCCCTTGTAGAAAAAGCCATCGCAGGTGGCGCAACCCGACACACCCTTGCCCATGAATTTTTCTTCCGAGGGCAGCCCCAGGTACATGGCCGAGGCGCCGGTAGCGATGATCAATGCGTCACAGGTGTAGGTGCCGTTGTCGCCGATCAGCGTAATCGGTGATTGTTTGAGCTGCGCGGTGTGAATCTGATCGAACACGATTTCGGTCTTGAAGCGCTCGGCGTGTTTGAGAAAGCGTTCCATCAGCTCCGGCCCCTGCACACCGTCAACGTCGGCGGGCCAGTTATCGACATCGGTGGTGGTCATCAATTGGCCGCCCTGCGCCATGCCGGTAATCAATACCGGCTGCAGGTTGGCGCGCGCGGCGTAAACGGCGGCGGAGTAGCCGGCAGGGCCGGAGCCTAGAATCAGCAGCCGACAATGGCGTGTAGCTTCAGTCATGATTTCAGTGTGCTTTGAGGAAAAGCGCGAATGTATCAGGTTGCAAGAGACGATGTCGAGCCGCCGGCGGCTTGCGCGTGGCGCCGCGACGTGACGGACTGCCGCGGTTCTGGCAGACTAGCAAGCGGAGCAGGGGTGTCGTACCGCATAGAGCGAACCTAAGGTAGAAGAGGCGCCATGGCCATACAGTTCAGATTAAATCCCGTCGTGCTGAAGTCGGTGCCGCTGTTTTCGGCGTTTACCGAACAACAACTTGTCACGCTGCTGAACTACGTTCAGCATCGCAGCTATCCGCGCAACGTATTTGTGATTCAGACGGGCGATGAAACCGATTCGCTGTATGTAATTCTCTCTGGCAAGGTCAAGGTGCTGATACCGGACGATCAGGGGCGCGAAGTGATCCTGAGCGTGATGGGGCCGCATGATTTTTTCGGCGAGATGGGCATACTTGACGATCAGCCGCGCTCGGCGAGCGTATCAACGCTGGAGCCGTGCGAGATGCTGCGCCTGTCGAAGGCGGGCTTCATGAATTGCCTGAAAGAAAATTCCGAGGTTGCGATGCTGGTGATCCGCAATCTGGTGAAGCGCCTGCGCGAAGCCGACCGCAAGATCGAAAGTTTGGCACTGATTGATGTATCGGGCCGCGTGGTGCGTTTGCTGGTTGAAATGGCGGAGGAAGTCGATGGCAAGCTGGTAGTGCCGCGCACGCCGCCGAAGCAGGAAATCGCGCGCATGATCGGCGCGTCACGCGAAATGGTCAGCCGCGTGATCAAGGAACTGCAGGAGAAGGGCTTGATACGTGTCGAGCGCCGCAGCATGGTGATCGTTGATCGCAATATTTCAAAGCGCGGCCATTAGCGCAACGCCTGGTGTAATATAAGCACTTGTTTTATTTATGTTTTTATTTGACGCAGGATCGACTGGATTCGGTCCGTCAACGGGGAGTATCGCGGAATGAAGGGAAGGGTATGTAGTCATTCTGGCTGTTGGGCCTTGGGGCTGTTATTCGCCCTGTGGGGTGCCGCGGTCTGGGCGCAAACCGTGGGGTCCGTGGTGCAGTTGAAGGGAACGCTTTCGGCGCAGCGCGCGGACGGCACTACGCGCATTCTGCTGCAGAAAGCCGCGGTAGCGTTGGGCGATACCCTTACCACGCAGAAGGACAGTTTCGCGCAGATCAATTTTACCGATGGCAGCTCGGCGACGCTGCGACCGAACACCACCATGAAAATCGACCAGTATCAGTTCGATATCAAAAAACCGCAGGAGGACAGTGTGACCGTGCGCCTGCTCAAGGGCGGCATGCGCTCCGTGACCGGGCTCATCGGCAAGCGTGGCAATCAGGACTCGTACAAGGTTCAGACCAGCATAGCGACTATCGGCATACGGGGTTCCGCCGGCGACACGCTGGAGTGTATGGAGGGCTGCGAAGGCACCACGAGCAAGAGCGGCGGACTCGCGCGCGGCGTCTATCACGTGACGCATACCGACCTTTACATCATGGCGACCCAGGGCGGCTCCATATTGCTGGCCGCGGGACAATTCGGGCTTGCCAATGATCCGAACAAGCCGCCGGTGCGGTTGCCTGGTGATCCGGGACTGGGCCTCGATCCGTTCCCGTTTGCACTGGGCTCGGTTGATCCTGTGCAGGAATGCGTCGTGCAGTAAAACCACAAGCGGCAACACCGCCAAAGCTACCCAACCCCGCTCATACGCGGGGTTTGTTTTTGTGGCGGCAGCGGAAGCTTTTATCTTATAATCATTGCGTTATGGAGCAGAGTTAATCTGATGTTCAGCCGCGACAACGCGATCAATGACAGCGCAGCACGAAACCCGCTGCCGCCGAGAATCGCTGCTCTGGTGCGGGAATTCTGGTGGTTTGCGCTGCTGGCGCTGGCGCTGTATCTGCTGATCGTTCTTTACACCTATCACAAGGGCGATCCGGGCTGGTCGCACAGCCTGCGCGCGACCTCGATACACAACGCCGGCGGCGTGGTCGGCGCCTACCTGTCTGATTTGCTGCTATACCTGTTCGGCGTGTCCGCGTACTGGTGGGTGCTGTTCTGCGGCGCGCTGGTGGCGTGGGGTTTCCGGCGCATCGAAGTCGTTCCCGAAACCGACCGCCGCTCGTATGTGGTGGTCGGCATCGGTTTTCTGGTGCTGCTGATGGCCAGCAGCGGCGTCGAATTCCTGCGTTTGCACACGCTCAAGGTGATATTGCCACTGGCGCCGGGCGGCATGATCGGCGCGATGGCGGGCGGCATGGCGTCGAAGCTGCTGGGCTTTACCGGCGGCACGCTGGTGCTGCTGCTGGTGTTCGCGGCGGGGCTCAGCCTGTTTACCGGCGTGTCGTGGCTGACGGTGATCGAAAAGCTCGGCACGTGGCTCGAAACCGCATTTAACGCCGTGGTGACGCGCTGGCAGGAGCGGCAGGATCGGCGTGCTGGCGAGCAGGCAGTGATCGAGCGCGAGGAAGTAGTCGAAGAAACGCGCCGCAAGTTCGAAATACATGAGCCGGTGCGCATCGAGCCGCCGCGCGTCGATATTCCCAAATCGCCGCGCGTGGAGCGCGAGAAACAGGTGCCGCTGTTCGAGAATATGCCGGATTCGCTGCTGCCGCCGCTGCACCTGCTGGACGAGGCCGAACGCAGCTTCGAAACGCTGTCGCTGGAAACGCTGGAATTTACTTCGCGCCTGATCGAGAAAAAACTCGGCGACTTCGGTGTGGAAGTCAAAGTGATCGCGGCCTATCCCGGCCCGGTGGTGACGCGTTACGAGATCGAACCCGCGGTGGGGGTGAAAGGCAGCCAGATCATCAATCTGGTGCGTGATCTGGCGCGCGCGCTGTCGGTGATCAGCATCCGCGTGGTCGAAACCATACCCGGCAAAAGCTGTATGGGGCTGGAGATTCCGAACCCCAGGCGCCAGATCGTCAAGCTCACCGAAATATTAAGTTCGCAGGTGTACGCCGACATGGGTTCGCCGCTGACGCTGGCGATGGGCAAAGATATCGCCGGCAATCCGGTGGTGGCCGATCTCGCGCGCATGCCGCATCTGCTGGTGGCGGGCACCACCGGTTCCGGCAAGTCGGTGGCGATCAACGCGATGATCCTGTCGCTGCTCTACAAGGCGCCGCCGACGCAAGTGCGGTTGATCCTGATCGATCCCAAGATGCTGGAGCTGTCGGTGTACGAAGGCATACCCCATCTGCTGGCGCCGGTGGTCACGGACATGCGGCAGGCCGCGCACGCGTTGAACTGGTGCGTGGGCGAGATGGAGCGCCGGTACAAAATGATGTCGGCGCTGGGCGTGCGCAATCTCGCCGGCTTCAACCAGAAAATACGCGACGCGGAAAAAGCGAAGCAGCCGATTCCGAATCCGCTGATTCCGGCAGTAGAAGGCGCCGAAGCCGAAGCGCTCCACGAAATGCCGCTGATCGTGGTGGTGATCGACGAACTGGCCGACCTGATGATGGTGGTCGGCAAAAAAGTCGAAGAGTTGATCGCGCGCATCGCGCAAAAGGCGCGCGCGGCCGGCATTCATCTGGTGCTGGCAACGCAGCGGCCATCGGTGGATGTGATCACGGGACTCATCAAAGCCAATATTCCCTCGCGGGTGGCGTTCCAGGTGGCTGCCAAGGTGGATTCACGCACCATACTTGACCAGATGGGCGCCGAGGCTTTGTTGGGGCAGGGCGACATGCTGTATCTGCCGCCGGGAACCGGCGTGACGCAGCGTGTGCACGGTGCGTTCGTGTCGGATCACGAGGTGCATAAAGTCGTTGATTACCTCAAGAGTCTGGCGCAGCCCCAGTACATCGACGAAGTGCTCAACGGCGCCGATGCCGAAGGCGAGGCGGGAGACCTGCTCGATGGCGGAAACGGCGGCAACGGCGAGGCGGACGAGTTGTACGATCAGGCGGTGGCCATCGTCATCAAGACGCGGCGGCCGTCGATTTCGCTGGTGCAGCGCCATCTGCGTATCGGCTACAATCGGGCCGCCCGGCTGATTGAGCAGATGGAACGTTCCGGGCTGGTTTCCCCCATGCAGTCCAACGGCAACCGCGAGGTTCTGGCGCCTGCGTCGGCGGGTGACGCCGACGCGCGTTAAACCTCCAGGCCCGTTTATTGTCCAATCGGGGCGTGGCAGACTTAACGTAGTCAGCGGCGAGGTGTCACCATGTTAAAACTCATTTTAATCGCATCGGCGGCACTGGCTAGTCTGGCGTCGGCCGTTTATGCGGCGGAAATTTACCGCTGGGTGGACGAGCGCGGCGTCACGCAATACAGCGAAAAGCCGCCCGCTAACCGTCCGGCCAGGCTGGTGGATGGACGTCCGGCGGCCGCGTCGGTGGATGCGGAGGGCAAACTGGTGGAGCCGCCAAAACCCGTGGCAGCGCCAGCACCGGCAGCGGCACCGCAGATAGCGGTCGCACCACCGCCTCCCGGCGCTGTAGTGTCGCAGGACAAACCGGTGCGCGGCATGGATTTTTCAACGTTCATTTACCTGCAGCGCGGCATGACTGAAGGCGAGGTGCTGCTGCGCGCGGGCAGGCCGGATCATGAAAGCATCGAGAATTTCAGGAACTATATCGTGAAGTCGCTGTATTACTATCCGACGATAGCGAATCCGTTCATCACCGTCATCACCGTGCGCGGCGGTCGTGTCGCCGACATCGATCGTACCCGTAAGACTTTTTAGACTGCGAATCCACCAT
Organism: Betaproteobacteria bacterium; assembly: GCA_021730905.1. Classification (GTDB taxonomy): domain Bacteria; phylum Pseudomonadota; class Gammaproteobacteria; order Burkholderiales; family SG8-41; genus UBA5216. The sequence goes on from JAKFYK010000028.1 coordinate 16,937, forward strand.
GCGTATTCCGTTCCGTTCGTTCCTGCTGTTGCTGACCCTGTTCGGCCCTGCGTTTTATTCAACTGCGGCGCTGGGCGCAACCACCGAAGCGCTGAAAGCGTTTCTGACTCAAACCAGCACGGCAAAAGGCCGTTTCGCGCAGATGGTGCTCGACAAGAATCTCAAGAAAATTCAGGAATCGACCGGGACGATGCAGTTCTCGCGCCCCGGAAAATTCCGCTGGGAATACAACAAGCCGTACGAACAAATCATCGTTGGCGACGGCAGCAAGCTGTGGATTTACGACAAGGATCTGAATCAGGTCACCGAACGCAAGCTCGATCAGGCGCTGGGCGCAAGTCCGGCGGCGCTGCTCGCGGGCAGCAACGAAATCGAGAAAAGCTACACGCTTAACAATATCGGTAATCAGGAAGGGCTCGACTGGCTGGAAGCGATTCCCAAATCGAAAGATACTGCGTTCGAGCGCATCCGTCTGGGATTCGGCAAGAACGGGCTTGATGCGATGGAGCTTCGCGATCAGTTCGGGCAGGTCACCGTGATCAAGTTCGCGGACCTCGAGCGCAATCCCAAGCTCGCGCCGGACGCGTTCACCTTCACGCCGCCCAAGGGCGCGGATGTGATACGTGAATGAACGTTGCACCGAATAACCACGGAACACGCGGAACACACGGAAAGAATCCGTATGGTTTTTTTCCGTGTGTTCGGTGTTTTCCGCGGTTAATGGGGTTGTTGTGTTGTTCCTGTCGTGAACGACCTTTTCGCCAGGCGTGAACCGCGCGCGCCGCTGGCCGAGCAACTGCGCCCGCGTGCGCTGGATGATGTTGTAGGACAATCGCATCTGCTGGGCGCGGGCAAGCCGCTGCGCCTTGCATTCGAATCCAAAAAACCGCACTCGATGATTTTGTGGGGCCCGCCGGGCGTGGGCAAGACCACGCTGGCGCGGCTGATGGCCGATGCTTTCGACGCCGAGTTCATCGCGATCAGCGCGGTATTTTCAGGCGTGAAGGAAATCCGCGAGGCGCTCACGCGCGCGGAAATCACGCTGCAACAACATGGACGGCACACGTTGCTGTTTGTTGATGAAGTGCACCGCTTCAACAAGGCGCAGCAGGATGCGTTTCTGCCGTACGTCGAGCGCGGGTTGGTGACGTTCATCGGCGCCACCACCGAGAACCCGTCGTTCGAGGTGAACAGCGCGCTGCTGTCGCGCGCGGCGGTGTACGTGTTACAGCCGCTTTCCGATGAAGAGCTTGCCACGCTGCTGCAGCGGTCATTTAGTAAGTATTTGTTTTTAAATGAAATTTCAGATACAGCTAAAACCCGCATCATCGGCTATGCCGACGGCGATGCGCGCCGGCTGCTGAACCTGATCGAACAACTGGCGGATGCCGCCGAGGAAACACAGCGCACCACCGTTGACGAAGATTTTGTGAAGCAGACGCTTACGCAAAGTCTGCGCCGCTTCGACAAGGGCGGCGATCAGTTTTACGACCAGATTTCCGCGCTGCATAAAGCGGTGCGCGGCTCGTCGCCCGACGCCGCGCTGTACTGGATGGTACGCATGCTCGACGGCGGCGCCGATCCGCTGTATCTGGGTCGCCGCATCGTGCGCATGGCAAGCGAGGACATCGGCCTCGCCGATCCACGCGCGCTGCGCATGGCGCTCGACGCCTGCGAGACCTACGAACGTCTCGGTTCGCCCGAAGGCGAACTGGCACTGGCTGAAGTGGTGCTGTATCTGGCAGTCGCGCCGAAAAGCAATGCGGCCTATACGGCTTATAACGCCGCGCGCGCGCTGGTGCGCGAGGATAAATCGCGCCCGGTGCCGGAGCATCTGCGCAATGCGCCGACAAAACTGATGAAGGATCTGGGCTACGGCGCGAATTACCGCTACGCGCACGACGAAGCAGGCGCGTACGCCGCGGGAGAGAGTTATTTTCCCGATGGCATGACGCCGCCAACGTTGTACGAGCCTACAGAGTTTGGATTAGAGGCGAAGATACGGGAGAAGTTGGAGTATTTACGTGGGTTAGATCGTAAGGCAGGTAGCAGGCGAGACAAATAGGTAGCGAGAAGCGTTTTTACGCCTTACCTGCATATTTGCTGCGCAGCTCCTCGATGGCAGCGTTTACGTCTTGTTTGGCATGGGTGCCAGACTCAAGAATTGCAGTGAACGTTGTGAGCCAGAAAATCTCTGACCCGCCAAGCAAGAGCTGTAGATACTTTTTTTTGAAGAATTGAGTTAATGGTTGTGCGAAGAAATCTATTTTCTGCGCAAGTGTAATGCCAGATTTCAAGGTTACCGTCTCATTGAAATGAAGCCATTTCGACTGGACATCGGAACACGCCGATTTAGACAATCGAGAGAGTTCTTCCGATGAGGGAAAGGAAGATCGCTTCTTAAAGAAGTCAAACATCTCGCACCTCCTTCGCTTTATGTTAATTGTTCCCCGGATTTCGCTTCTGCATATTCGGGCGACGTCTACTACAAACCCACCCCGCCATCCAGCACCAGCGTCTGCCCCGTCATATAGTCCGACGCGCTGGACGCGAGATATAACGCCAGCAAACCCACCTCGCGCAACTGGCCTGCACGGCCCAGCGGTACGTTTTTCTTCGCGCGTTCGTTGGTTTCCTTGAAGCGTTCCGGCCCGGAGGTGACGATATCCGGGAACGAACCCGGCCCGATCGCGTTGACGTGCACGTTGTAGGGCGCCCATTCGAGCGCCTGCGCGCGCGTGAAGCCGGCGAGCGCGGTCTTGGCGGTGGTGTAGAGCACCATCTCGCCGCCGCGTGTCTTGGCGGTCCACGCCGCGATGTTGATCACCTTGCCGGACTTGCGCGCGAGCATGTGCGGCCCCACCGCGCGCGTGCACAGCAGCGCCTCGGTGAGGTTGATGTCCATCACGAAACGTATGTCGTCGTCGGAAGCACCGACGCTGCCGTCCTTGCCCGGCAGCGCCACCAGCGGGTTGCGGATGGCGTCGCCCAGCGCGTTGACCAGCACATCGATGCGGCCGAATTTTGCCATGACGTCATCGACGGCGCGTTTCACGTCGGCGGACTTGGTGACATCGGCGACGATGGGCTCCACACGACGCCCCGACGCCTTGGCGATCTCGGCACACGTGTCGTTAAGATATTTGGACGTCAGCGCATTCAGCGCGATATCGGCGCCCGCTTCGGCCAGCACTTCGGCAATTCCGCAGCCTATGCCGCGCGCGGCGCCAGTGATGAAAATGACTTTTCCGGTGACATCGTATTCCTTGGGCATCATGATAGGGTCCTTTGATAAGTATTTGTTTTTAAAAGATTATTCAATTTTTGCACCAGAGGCCTTGACCACCTTGGCCCACAACGCGATTTGTGCGCGATTGAATTGATCGAGTCCATCAGGCGTGGTGCTGACGACTTCGGCGCCAAGGCTGGAGATGCGTTCCTTGATGTCGGGTGTTGCAAGCACGCGCACCAGTTCGCCGTTCAATTTGGCGACAACATCCTTGGGTGTAGCGGCCGGCGCCACCACGCCAAACCAGCCGACGGCCTCAAAGCCCGGCACGCCGGATTCCGCGATGGTCGGTACTGTAGGCAATGCGCCGGCGCGTTTGGCGCTGGTGACGGCGAGCGCTTTGATGCGCCCGGATTTCACAATGGGGCTCGCGACGACGATGTTCTCGAAACTCATCGCGATCTGCCCGCCCATCACGTCGGCTATCGCCTGCGCGCTGCCTTTGTACGGCACATGCTGCATGTCGATGCCGGTGAGCATCTTGAACATTTCACCCGACAGATGATTCGGCGTGCCGCTGCCCGGCGACGAAAAGGTGAGTTGCCCCGGACGCGCTTTAGCGAGTGCCACGAGTTGTTTCGCGTTGGCGACCTGCATAGACGGATGCACCGACAGCACGTAGCAGGTGGTCGCCATCAGCGAGATCGACGCGAAATCCTTCACCGGATCGAATGGAATCTTGGCATACAGGCTGGGCGCAACCGAGTTGGGCGCGGTGGTGGCGAGCAGCAGCGTGTGGCCGTCGGGCGCAGCCTTTGCCGCCTGCTCGGTGCCGATCAGTCCGCCCGCGCCGGGGCGGTTATCGACCACGAACTGCTGGCCGAAACTCTCTGAAAATTTCTGGCTGGCGATGCGCGCCAGCAGGTCAGCGGTGCCGCCGGCGGTCCACGGCACGATCATGCGCGCGGCGCGGGTAGGGTAATTTTGTGCAAGCGTCGCGCTGGATGATGCGCAAAGCAATAAGCTGACGGAGACTGACAGACGAAGGGACACGTAGATTCCTTTCAGTGAAGCTGGCATTTTACGCGTTGCGCCGGGAATGGTGGCAAAGGGTGGTGAGCCGCGACGAACTCCGCGATAATACACAACTGAGTAGCGGCCCGAAAAAAAGACATCCTAATCGCAGGACGAACACTATGCTCGACATACAGTTATTGCGCAGCGATCTTGCTGGCGTCACCAAGCGCCTTGCCGATCGTGGTTTTGCATTGCCTGCCGCCGAATTCGAGGCGCTGGAAGCCGAACGCAAGAAAGTGCAGACCGACACGCAGGAACTGCAGGCGCGGCGCAACGCGCTGTCGAAGCAGATCGGACAACTCAAGGCCAAAAAGGAAGATGCCTCGGCGCTGATGGCGGAACTTATGACGCAAGTAAGCGCGCAGGCCGAGCAACTGAAGTCGCTGGAACAGCAGCTCGACGGTGTGCAGCATCGGCTCAATGATTTTTTGATGGTGATTCCGAATTTGCCGCAGGCGTCGGTGCCGATGGGCAAATCGGCAGACGACAATCCCGAGGTGCGGCGTGTGGGCGAGCCGCGCAAGTTCGATTTCACCGTGAAAGACCATGTCGATGTCGGCGCCGCGCTCGGCGGACTCGATTTCGATACCGCAGGCAAAATCGCCGGCGCGCGTTTTTCCGTGCTGAAAAAGGACGTCGCCCGCATGCATCGCGCGCTGGCGCAGTTCATGCTCGACGTGCATACGCAGGAACACGGCTATACCGAAGTGTATGCGCCGTACATGGTGAGCGGAGAATGCGCGAACGGCGTATCGAGTCTTGCCAAGTTCAAAGATGACTTGTTCAAAATCGAAGGACGCGATCTTTACCTGATACCGACCGCGGAATATCCGGTGACCAATTTTGTGCGCGAGCAGATCCTTGCGCTCGATACGTTGCCTTTGAAATATGTATGCCACACGCCGTGTTTCCGCAGCGAAGCCGGATCGTACGGCAAAGACACGCGCGGCATGATCCGCCAACACCAGTTTGACAAGGTTGAGCTGGTGCAGATCGTCACGCCGGAAAAATCCAGCGAGGCGCACGAGGAGCTGACCGCGCACGCCGAAACGATACTGAGAAAACTGGAGTTGCCGTTCCGCACGGTGACGCTGTGCACTGGCGATATGGGTTTTTCGTCAGCTAAGACCTACGACATCGAAGTGTGGCTGCCGGGACAGAATGCCTACCGCGAGATTTCGTCGTGCAGCAACTTCGAAGCTTTTCAGGCGCGGCGCATGCAGGCGCGCTTTCGTAACGCACAGGGCAAAACGGAATTTGTGCACACCATCAATGGTTCCGGGCTGGCGGTGGGGCGCACGCTGGTGGCGATTTTGGAGAACTATCAGCGTGCCGACGGCGGGGTGGATGTGCCGGCGGCGTTGCAGCCTTATATGGGCGGGATGCAATCGATACGGCCAGCGCGTTGACTGGCGGAGAGGGAGTCCGCCACACTAAAATTCAGAAAAATCCAGATTCGTCCATCTTCATAGCTAATTTCATAGGGGAAATTGATCATATTGTCTTGACACGTCCAACGTCGTCCGGCACTATCCGAAAATAATTCATGGGTAGGAACATGGGTTTTCGTGGGTAGGACATTTGGGGGTAGGCATGGCAAGATCGGTCAACAGGCTGTCCGCGAAGGCGGTGACAGCCATCGCGGTACCGGGATATTACCCGGATGGGCTTGGTCTGTATCTCCAAGTTTCCCAGGCCGTGAGCAAATCGTGGGTATACCGCTTCATGCTCAACGGGCGGGCGCGTGAGATGGGTTTGGGTTCACTCTATGATCGGACTCTCGCCGAGGCCCGCGACGCGGCGTCAGCAGCCCGCAAGCTGGTTCGGGATGGTATCGACCCCATAGACGCACGGGATGTCGACAGAAAACGCAAGGTGCTTGAGGCGGCACGCTCGCTGACGTTCAAGCAGTGCGCTACATCCTATATTGAGGCGCACGAATCTGGGTGGAAGAACGCCAAGCACGCCAGCCAGTGGACGAACACCCTTGAAACCTACTGCGGGCCGATATTCGGTGCCCTGCCGGTGCAGGCAGTCGATACCGCGCTGGTGTGCAAGGTGCTGGAACCTATATGGACCGATAAGGCAGAAACCGCCGGCCGGGTGCGCGCGCGAATCGAAAAAGTGCTCGATTGGGCAATGGTACGGGGCTACCGAAGCGGCGACAATCCCGCACGCTGGCGCGGACATTTGGACAAGTTGCTGCCGGCGCTCAAGAAAAAGAACCGGGTTAAACACCATCCCGCTCTGAATTACGAGCGTGTCGGTCAGTTCATGGCCGAACTACGCAGGCAGGAGGGTATCGCGGCGCGCGCATTGGAATTCGTCATTTTGACCGCGACCCGCACCAGCGAGGTGACCGGGGCACGCTGGGACGAAATCAACCTGGGTGCCGGTGTATGGGTGATTCCTGGCAGCCGGATGAAGGCGGGCCGGGAGCACCGTGTTCCGCTGGCGCCGGCCGCCGTTTCTATCATCAAGGCCATGCGCAAGCTACGCCAGAATGACTACGTGTTCCCCGGCCAGCGCATTAACGAGCCGTTATCCAACATGGCGATGCTGGAATTGCTCAAGCGCATGGAGCGTACAGACATTACCGTACACGGCTTTCGCTCGAGCTTTCGCGATTGGACTTCGGAGCGCACGAACTATCCGCGCGAAGTCTCGGAAATGGCGCTCGCGCACACCATCGGCGACAAGGTGGAAGCGGCCTACCGGCGCGGTGACCTGTTCGAGAAGCGGCGCCGCTTGATGGCAGAGTGGGCCAGGTACTGCGAAATGACCAAGCTGCCCGGCAAGGTGGTGCCGATTCTGCGTGAACGCGCGTAGCGGCCATCCTCGGACGGCTTTGGACAAAGGGTGGCGAATGATTTCCAATACAATCCTTGATTATCGGACACTAATGTCCGATAATCGATTCATTAGTAAGGCGGTGGGTAATGCGTGGTAATGAATTCATCCGCAAGATTGTGAAGTACGCCAAGGCGGCGGGTATTGTCTGCGAGTGGCGCCCTGATCGCGGCAAGGGTTCGCACGGTTTGCTGATCTTTGGAGATCGGCGGACGGTAGTGCGCAATCCAAAGGATGAATTAAAGACCGGCACCTATCACGCCATGCTCAAACAGCTTGGGCTTACCGAGCGGGACATTCTTTAAGGAGTGGAACATGCTGCAATTTACCTACCCGGTGAAACTCACGCGCGATCGCAAGGACGGTGGCTACGTGGTGAGTTGCCGGGATATCCCGGAGGCGATCACCCAGGGGGATTCGGTGGAAGATGCGATGTCCGAAGCCGAGGGGGCATTGCAAGCGGCCATCGAGGGCCGGATTGAGGATGGTCTGGATATTCCCGCACCGTCTCGCGCGAAACGGGACGAGCGTATGGTTCCGGTCCCGATTACCACCGCGCTCAAGGCAGCCGTCTACACCGAAATGCGCGAACAGGCGGTATCGAAATCGGAACTTGCGCGGCGCATGCACGTAAACGAAAAGGAGGCGCGGCGCATGCTGGACCCGCGGCATCCGACACGGGTGCCCACGCTCGAACGTGCGCTTGCGGTCTTGGGCCGACGGGCCGAGATTGCGGTGAGTTAGGTCAAGGCTGATCATCATTGATGTCGGGGACTTTTGGAGGAGAGTAAGCAGTACCGACCCACCAAGATGCCCAAGGTGCCCAAGATGCCCAAGTTTCCCGAACGGAAAAACAGGGCATCTTGGGTGGTGGAAGGCATCTTGGGAAGGAAAACGGTATTCGCCGAGGCCATTGAAGCCGTCGCGGCGGCTGCATATGCCCGCTGCAGTCATCGACATCGTGGCGCAACGCCCTTAGCCAATGATAAGCGGCTTGAGCTGCTAATGGATCCTTGCTCCCCTCGTCGTTAGCGGCTTTAGCGGAATTATTATTGGCAGGCTTCCCAAGATTCACGATTGTGCCCTGTCGCTACCATGCGCCAGTGGATTGATCAGGCGTCACTACCCCGGTGCGAACCGGTAGTGACGACTTGGAGTAACAGTTTCACGTCAATGAGTTAGTGCTGGTTTTTTCAGTGACGGGGGTGAGTGACGGCGACTCGGCAATAATTTCGGGTCAACGTCGCCCAAAAAATGGGGGTCTACCGGGGCTGTCCGCTTTACGGGACAAGGATGACAATTTCGGTGAATTTCTGAGCCTTGCCAGCGGGCAACAGTCGGCCAAGAGCGGAAGTAGCTGTCGGTCCCGCATAGCGGACATTGATTGGGTTTGATCAGTCAAAACCACACTCGAAACGCCGTCGCCAAAGCCGCGGGAATTCTTTCTAAGGAAAGCTGGATTCCTAATCAAGCGCGATGCCGGCCTGCCGGCCGACGCGCGCGATGCGCCCGCGTTCAGTTTTGATGAAGGCAGTGAACTCGGCCGCAGACTCGGCGTGCGGCGTGACGCCCTGCTTGGCGAGCAGATCCTGCAGTTCGGGCGTTTGCAACGCCTTCACGATTTCGGCGTGCAGTTGCTTCACGATGACGGCGGGAGTTTTCGCCGGCACAGCCACGCCGTTCCAGGTTGTGATCTCGAAGCCGGGAACGACGTCGGCCACCGTCGGCATTGCGGGAAGCAATGGGTCGCCCTTCGCGCCCGTCGTTGCGATCACCTTGATCCTGGCCGTCTTCGCGTGAGGCATCACGATGACTGGCGTCGCCACAACGTACTGGAGCTGTCCCGCGATCAGGTCGTTGAGCGCGAGCACGGCGCCTTTGTAGGGAACGTGCACGGTCTTTACACCCGCCAGCACATTGAACATTTCGCCTCCAAGATGTTGTACTGAGCCATTGCCTGACGATCCGTAGTTGAGCTGGCCGGGCCGGGCTTTTGCGAGTTTCACAAGGTCAGCCACGGTACCGACCCCGAGCGACGGATGTACCGCCACCACGAAGGCTCCCGACGCTACGCGCGATAGCGCGACGAAATCCTTGTCGGTATCGTAGGGAAGCTTGGGCTTGAGCGCTGGGAGCAGGGCAAAGGTGGCGAAACCCGCCATCAGTAGCGTGTGACCGTCGGGCGGCGCGGTCTTTGCGATTTCCACGGCGATAATGCCGCTTGCGCCCGGGCGCGTGTCCACGATTACCGACTGCCCGAGCTGCTCGGCAAGCTTGTTACCGAGTATGCGGGAGACGGTATCAGACCCGCTGCCCGGCGGGAATGGCACGATGATCCGCAGTGGCCGGTTCGGGTAGGTCTGGGCGGCTGTTATCCCTGGTAGAACAAGGGCTGTAACAATGGCCGCCGCAAGACACAGCATGGGATAGCGAGTGAAAGTCATGGTGTTCTCCTGTGGATTCTTGTAACAGTAAACGCCCGGGGGTATAAAGGGTATCGCTAAATTTGCTATAGCGTTATCAAGGATTGTTATGGATAACACCATCCAGCACTGGGAGAGTCGTATCGGTCGGCGCCTCAAATTGCGAGATCTCCACGTCCTCTTCGCCGTCGTGCATTGGGGAAGCATGGCCAAGGCCGCCAAACATCTTGCGATGTCTCAGCCCGCCGTGTCCAAAGTGATCGCCGACCTGGAGGACGTTCTGCGCGTGCGTCTCCTCGATCGCAGCTCGCGGGGTATCGAGCCCACTCTCTACGCGCACGCGCTGCTCAAACGCGGCCACGTGGCATTCGACGAGCTGAGGCAGGGAATTAGAGACATCGAGTTCCTGGCGGATCCGACGGCAGGAGAAGTGCGGATAGCATCTCTAGAGCTGCTGGCCGCGGGGTTGTTGTCGGCGGTCATCGATAGATTGTCGCGCCGCTATCCCAAAATCGTTGTCAGTGTCCAGGCAGGCGCGGGGACGCTGGAATTTCGGAACCTGCGAGACCGCAAAGTCGATCTGGTGCTGGCAAGAATGCCCGGTTCTTTTGCGGAAGAGGACCTTGATATCGAAATTCTCTTCGACGATCCAAAAGAGGTCGTAGTCGTCGGAGCGCAGAGCCGCTGGACACGCCGACGCAAGGTCTCGCTTGCGGAATTGGTGGATGAACCGTGGGCCCTCCCGCCCAATCCGGTAGCCACTGCATTGATTACCGAGGCGTTCAAAGCTCACGGTCTGGAGCTTCCACAGAAAAGGATAAGTGCCAGCTCCCTCCTGCTGCGCAACCAGTTGCTCGCAACCGGGCGTTTCCTGTCAGTGCTCCCCGAATTCGTGCTGCGACACAACGCGAAGCAGTGGTCGCTCAAAGCATTGCCAATTGATTTAGGCGTAAAGCCGCGGTCGATTGCGATTGTTACGCTTAAGAATAGAACCGTCAGCCCGGTGGTTCAGCTTTTTATCGAGCATTTGCGGACAGTCGCTAAAACGATGTTTGCACCTGCGGGGTCGGGCATCAAGCCGGATTAGCGGCCACATCATCAAGTGTCATCATGCCCGCAATTCGCCAAGAACTTGAACGGCTGCTTCAGTGAAGATCGACCGTCAGCTTAGGGTCGATAGGACTCGTTCAGACTTCGCGTCACGAGTCATCGGCATTTCTCATAAAGCAGTCGCTGAATTTTCTACAGACCCGTGAAGAGCGGTCCGTCACTACTGGTCGTCACTATAAAAACCACTACTTAACCGCTTGATGACGCAGCGTTATTACGCGTCGTTACTAGCAGCTGGCGCTGTCTAGTAACGACGCGCGTTGGTCCAGAGAACTGGCACAGTGAACGCCGAACCGTCCTTCGAACGGTGCGCCGTCCTTACACTTTGCACGTTGATTACCGGTTTGCAGGCTTCGCATTTTCGGATCAATGTGTGACATCCGGCTAAATTGTGCCAAAGTGTCCGTATGGGCAGCGCCCTGAATTCATGCTGTTGGCCGACATCGGAGTTCGCGAAATCGGATACAGGCCATACATGGGGTGCGCTCGGGGACCCGCAATACCTTCAAGGCGGTAAAATTGCCGTAGAGGGCAACTATTTGGGGGTAAATTTGTTGGTATGATTAAGGATTACTTGAATTATTAATATATAATCAATAACTTATATCATATACATGGCGGAGAGGGAGGGATTCGAACCCTCGAAGGCCTTGCGACCTTTCCGGTTTTCGAGACCGGTACATTCAACCACTCTGCCACCTCTCCGCGGGAGGCGCGATTTTACCAGAGCACAGCCGCAATT
>JAKFYK010000175.1 GCA_021730905.1 Betaproteobacteria bacterium
TTCTCCGCGAAATGAACCTCAAGGCCATTGCGCTTGACATGATGCAGACGTCGTTTGTGGACAGCACGGGTTTGTCCAGTGGCAACGTGTCCACGGCGCAGGATCTGGCAAAGATGGTGACGGCGGCTTACCAGTATCCGTTGATCCGGCAATATTCCACCGGAAACGGCTATGCGGTGCAGACGGTCAGCGGACGTATGCTCGAATTCCGCAATACCAACGCGTTGATTCCAAACCCGGACTGGAACATCGAGTTGTCCAAGACAGGCTACATACGCGAGGCCGGACGCTGCCTGGTAATGCAGACCGTGATTGCGGGCGCGCCGGTGGTCATCGTATTGCTTGACTCCTGGGGACGTCTCAGTCGCTCCGGCGATGCGAATCGTATCAAGAAGTGGATCGAATATCACGCGGGACGCATGAGCCTCGGCTGATTCATGGCAGCGGTGATGGCGTGTTACCCTTGGCGCCGCCGCCACTTTCACCATTTGTGCCATGCCCGCGCGCGCCGAATTCCTGTTTCACGACCTGCATCCGGATACCGAAAATCTGCTCGACGACGTGCTGAGCGGGCTGGCGCAGCCGCGCAAGTCGCTCGCGCCCAAGTATTTCTATGATGCTGTTGGCAGTGCGTTATTCGAGGCGATCTGCACGTTGCCCGAGTACTACCCCACGCGCACCGAGCTGGCGATGATGCAGGCCAGCGCCGGCGAGATGGCGCGTTTGCTCGGCCCGCGATGCCTGTTGATCGAGTATGGGGCCGGTTCCGGGCGCAAGACCCGCGTGCTGATCGAGGCGCTGATGCCGCCGGCCTACATGGCTATCGACATCTCACGCACGGCGCTGCGGCAGTGCGCCACCGCGCTTGCTGCGGCATATCCATTGATGCGGGTGGCGGCGGTGTGCGCCGACTATACCCGGCCGCTGCAATTGCCTGCGATCGATATCAGCGCAAGCCGTCGCGCGATCTATTTTCCCGGATCGACCATCGGCAATTTCACGCGGCCGGAGGCGCTGGCTTTTCTGCGTCATGCGCACGCGATCGCGGGACCGGGCGGCGCGATGCTGGTGGGCGTCGATCTAAAGAAGGACTTCGCGCGACTGCATGCCGCCTACAATGACGCGCAGGGCGTGACCGCGGCCTTCAACCTGAATCTGCTGACGCGTATCAACCGCGAACTGGGCGGTAACTTCGATATTGGCGCGTTCGAGCACCATGCGTTTTATGATGCCGATGAGGGGCGCATCGAAATGCATCTGCGCAGCAAACGCCAGCAGCAGGCAATCGTGGCGGGACATACCTTCCATTTCCGCGCGGGCGAGACCATACACACCGAGAATTCATGCAAGTACTCGGTCGAAGAATTTCAGCAAGTGGCGCGCGATGCGGGGTTCACCGCCGAGCGCTGCTGGACGGATGCGGAGCATTTGTTTTCCATACACCTCCTGACGAACGTCGTGCAGACGACCAAAATGCCATGAAGCTGCTTGCCATGATATGGTCTAAAGCATTGCAAGTACCTGTTACATCCATTGTTTTAATTGCATAAACCTAGCCGTACTATGGAATACCATGGGTATTCCCGGTGGTGGCGTGTACAATTATCCGTTCCCGCGCTTCCGGCATTTGCCGATTCCGCTCCCCCGCATTCATGCCCATCTACCTAATCGTCCTGCTGTGCCTGCTGAATCACTCGTGCTTCAGCGGTAGCCGCATGGTGATGTCGCTGTATGCGCTGGAGTTGGGCGCGAACCAGTTCACCATTGGCGTGCTGATGGCGCTGTATGCGATCTGCCCGCTGTTTTTCGCGATCTACGCCGGCCGCCTTGCCGACCGGCTGGGTCCGCGCGGCCCGATGATCGCCGGCACGGTGGGCGTGGGTATTGCCATGCTGCTGCCGCCGCTGTTCCCCGGGCTTGCCACGCTCTATGTATCCGCGCTGTTGATCGGCTCGTCGTTTCATTTCTTTTTTGTCTCCGTTCACGGCACCACCGGCGGTGTCGGCGGCCCCGAAAACCGCGCGCGCAATTATTCGCTGGTCAGTCTGGGCTTCTCGGCGGCGGGATTGATCGGGCCGTTTACTTCCGGCCTGGCCATAGATCACCTCGGGCACCTGAACGCGTTCCTGCTGCTGTCGTCCTTTACGGTCGTGCCGTTTTTGCTGATGTGGCTGAAGCCCGATTTTCTGCCGAAGGCCGCCCCGGTGTCCGGCGATCATTCGCAACAACGGGTAATCGACTTGTGGCGCATGCCCAAACTGCGCGGCGCCTTCATCGCCAGCGGCATCCTGTCCGCTGCGTGGGACCTGTTCCAGTTTTATTTTCCGATTTACGGACATTCGATAGGACTGTCGGCGTCGGTGATCGGCGCGGTGCTCGCCACGTTCGCGCTGGCAACCTTCATCGTGCGCATCATATTGCCGGCGTGGGCGAGACGTTCCAGCGAAGCCGAGATACTGGTCTATGGCATCTTCATTTCCGCGTTTGCGTTCGTGCTGTTCCCGTTTTTTGCCAATGCCTGGCTGCTGGCGATGGTGGCGTTCATCCTCGGACTTGGCGTCGGCAGCGGCCAGCCGATGTCGATGTCACTGATCTACGCGCTCGCGCCGACAGGCAGATCGTCGGAAGCGGCGGGACTCCGGGTGATGGTCAACAATGTCGCGCACTTGTTTATCCCGCTGTTTTTCGGCAGCGTGGGTACGGCGTTTGGCTTTGTGCCGGTGTTTATGTCAAATGCCGCGATGCTGGTGGCGGGCGGGGCGGCCCTGCGGCGGAAGAATGCTGGCGATGGCCCTTAGTTGACGCGCGCGAGGAATGCCGTCAGTGCACGATTAAATTGGTCGCTTTGCTCCACGTTGGAAAGATGCGCCGCCGATTTGATAACCAGCAGTTCCGATCCCGGCAGGTTTTCATGGATCGCCCGCGCCATTTCCGGTGGCGTGCCGTGATCTTCTTCACCGACGATGATGAATACCGGGCACTGGATTTCTTTCAACCGGTCGAGGGTATTTACTTTTGAAATCGCGATACACGCGCCGCTGAATCCATCGACCGGTGTGGAAAGAATTTGCGCGCCGATGCGTGCCATTGCGTCTTTGCGCGTGTTGCGATAGGGTTCCGTAAACCAGCGCGCGAGTGTGCTGTCCAGCACGCCGGCCATACCTTTGGCGCGGGCGATGGCGACGCGCTCTCCCCACATTTGTTCTGCATTCGGCGGACGGCGGCTGGTGGTGTCGGCGAGCACCAGGCTCTGGAATATGCCGCGATATTTGAGCGCGAAGGTCTGCCCGATCATGCCGCCCATCGACAATCCCACCCAGTGCGTTTGTTCGATGTCCAGCGCATCGAACAGGCCCTTCACATCGTCGGCCATCTGCTCCAGCGTGTAATCACCCGGCGGTGCGCTCGATTGCCCGTGGCCGCGCGTGTCGAAGCGCAGCACTTTGAATGTATGCTTCAGCACGTCCATCTGCGCGTCCCACATATGCAGATTGCACGCAAGCGAATGTGACAGCGTGATCCATGGGCCGCTGCCCTCAATTTCGCAATTGATTTCGATGCCGTTGGTTTTGATTTTCATGTTCCCGGATTTCCGGATAGATTGTCTCGTCTGGGGGTAGACCATTGATCCACGCGCAACGAACTGTTACGGTAGCAATCAGATGCGCCCAGTATCGGTAGCGCACCTTACAGGAGAGAGGAAATGAAGTCATCTATCAGGCGTGCAGTGAAGGCTTTGGGTTGCTGCGCGATGGCATTGTTCGCGGCTGGCAACATGAATGTCTCTGCGCAGAACTACCCGGCGAAGCCGATACGGCTGATCGCGCCATTTCCTGCGGGAGGATCATCCGATTTGATCGCGCGAATTCTTGCGAACCGCATGTCGGAGGGGTTGTCGCAGCAGATCATCGTCGATAACCGGCCGGGCGCCGGCAGCAATCTGGGCACGCAGCTTGCAGCGCGCACCGCGCCTGACGGTTATACGATGCTGCTCACCGGTGTGCCGGCGGCGATCAACATGACGCTGTACCAAAAACCCGGCTTCGATCTGGTCAAGGATTTTGCGCCGATCACCATGCTCGCGATCGGCCCTACGGCGCTGGTGGTGCATCCGTCGGTTCCCGCGCGCAGTGTGCAGCAACTTATCAAACTTGCACAGTCGCGACCGGGTGATCTGAACTACGGTTCCGGCGGCAACGGCACGCCGTCGCACATCTGCGGCGAAATGCTGGCCTATATGGCAAAGATCAAGATCGCCCATGTGCCGTACAAAGGCACCGGCCAGTCGATTACCGATCTGATGGCGGGTCAGATTCAAATCGTTTTCGCCAGCATGCCAGTGGTGTTTCCGCACATGAAAACGGGCAAGATGCGCACGTTGGGCGTCACCGGTGCAAAGCGCACGGCACTGGCACCGGATTTGCCGACGATGGCCGAGTCGGGACTTCCCGGTTATGCGTTCGACAGTTGGTGGGGATTTGTAACCAACGCGGGCGTGGCGCCGGCGATCATCAACACGCTGAACGCGGAGACGCGGCGCGCACTTCAGTTGCCGGACGTGAAAGAGCGGTTCGCCGATCTCGGCATCGATATCGTGCACGGCACGCCGGCGGAGTTCGCGAGCTTTACGCGTTCGGAGATTGCCCGCTTCGCGAAGATTATCCGCGAGACACGCATACGCGCGGACTAGGTGCTGCGCTTTCCAAAACTATGAACCGTTCGGACTGAGCCTGTCGAAGCCTTGTAGAGCGCTTACGCCCTTCGACAAGCTCAGGGCGAACGGGGAATAAGTGGGTTAGCTGTTTCGGTTGCCGCGTTGCTTGCGGGCGTTACCGCCCGGATTGCCCGCGTAACCTTGATATATATCGGCCGCCGCGGCTGACGGCTTGTCGCGCGCGAGCACGGCTTTGGCATAAGGCTCGCTGCGGTCCTGCGGACGATAACCGAGCCGGCGCGCATTGCGGTTGTCGAACCACGTGCGCTTGTTGTTCGATATGCCGTAGACGATCTCGAAGTGTATGCCGGGCCGCTCGATGCCGATGCTGACAAGTTGCGCCATGTCGCGCGGGCTGATCCAGATGGCGAGACGGCGGCGATCCAGAGGCGCGGGGTTCACGTTGCCGATGCGCATGCAAAACATTTCCATACCGTAACGCACGGCATAATAACTTGCCAGCGCTTCGTTGAAAACCTTTGATACGCCGTAAATGCTGTCGGGCTTCGGGTAAACCGTGTGGTCGATAATCTCGTCGCGGCGATAATATCCAACCGCATGATTCGAGGTCGCAACCAGAAAGCGTTTAATGCCGTTGAGCCGCGCAGCTTCCAGTGTGTTGCGAAAACCAACGATGTTGGCGGGCAGCATGCGCTCCCACGCGCCGTCCTCTGCGCCGCCCTGGGAGGTCTGGCCGCCCAGATGCAGCACGGCATCAACGCCTTTGGTGACGCGCAGCATGCTCGACATTTTGGTCATGTCGGCGCGCATGAACGTTTCCCCCGTGCGTAACTTGCGAATCGGCTTGATGTCGGACAGCCGCAGCCGGTACTTGCCGGCGAGTTCGGTACGCAAAAAAGTGCCGATGCGGCCGGCGGCGCCGGTGATGAGCAGCGTTTTCATGGGGGCCGTTTCCGTTAGCGCAACGTGATGGTCAGCGTGAAGTCGCCGCGCAGCAACCCTACCGCGTAACTTTGCGCGCCTCGCAGCGAGGTTTGGAATTCCGCGGCAGTCTGTATGCGGCGGCGGTTGACCACGTAAATAATGTCGCCGGGGCGGAAGCCGGCGACCCATGCCGCACTGTTTTGCTCAACGGCGGAAACCACGAGTCCGCCGCCTTGCAGGCGCTGGAACAGTGGGCTGCCACGCTGAATTTCGATGACGCGCAAGCCGGGCAGTTGTGCCACGGTCTGGCCGTCGCCGCCGGAAACATCTGGCGCCACGATCTTTGTACGTACCGCGCGCGTAGTCCCCGCGCGGCTGACGCGCATCTCGACTTCTTCGCCGATTGCCGTTAAACCGAGCCGCGCGCGTAGTTCGGTGGCATTGCGAATCGCGCGGCCGTTGAGGGCAGTCACTACGTCGCCTTCGCGCAGACCGGATTTTTCCGCCGGAGAGCCGGGCTGCACCACGGCGATGATCGCGCCGTCGAGCGTATTCACGCCAAGTTTTTTCGCGATTTCCGGACTGAGATCGGCCATTTCGATGCCGAGGCGGCCGCGGCGTACTTCGCCATGTTTGATGATCTGGTTCATCACCGCGCGCGCCATGTTGGAGGGCACCGCGAAGCCGATGCCGACGTTGCCGCCGGCCGGGCCGATGATGGCGGTGTTGATACCGACCAGTTCGCCGCGCAGATTCACCAGCGCGCCGCCTGAGTTGCCGGGATTGATCGAGGCATCGGTCTGGATAAAATCCTCGTAGCCTTCCACGCTAAGCCCGCTGCGTCCCAGCGCACTGACGATACCCGAGGTCACGGTCTGGCCAATGCCGAATGGATTGCCGATGGCAAGCACGTAATCGCCAACTTGCAGGTTGTCGGAGTCGCCGATCTTGAGCGCACTCAAGCCTGCCGCCTCGATTTGCAGTACCGCGATGTCGGTGCCCGGATCGGTGCCCACCAGTTTGGCGTTGAACTGGCGCCGGTCTTTCAGGGTGACGATGGCGCGCTCGGCGTCCTTGATCACGTGGTTGTTCGTCAGCACGTAGCCGCGCGCGGCATCAACAATCACACCGGAACCCGCCGCCTGTTCGCGCTGCTGCGGACGGTCGGGCGCGCCGAAAAAACGCCGGAAGAATGGATCTCGGAACAGCGGATTGTTTTCCATCGGCGCGCGCGTCACCACCGAAATATTGACCACGGCGGGCGTCACATCGTTGACCAGGGGCGCCAGCGTGGGCAGTCCGCGCGCGTCGGTGGTAGTTGGCATGGGTTGCGCGTGCGCGACAACGGAGGCGCCTAGCACCGCCGCTACCAGGAGTTGCGACAGGCGAACGAGAGTTATCATAACTATTTGTTTTTAAATGATATTTAATTAAATCTATTTTAATCTTACTTGAGTATCTGCACCAGATTATTGAAATCATCCGTCCACAACCGCAAGCGTGGAATCTCGGTGATTTGCGACGTATTGTCTTTGATCGAATCGTGCTCCAGGAGTTTCTGGTTGCGTGTGACCAGCACCCAGTCCGTGCGCGAGGCGTCGCCTTCGGTTTCGTCGTCGGAAATCAGCGCGGTGTGCAGGCCGTAAGTATCCGCGATTTGTTTGACCACGGGCGCGAGTTTCAAAAAGCGGTTGGTGACGTGAAAAGCAATCACGCCGTCGGGCTTGATATGCTTGAGATAAATTGCCAATGCCTCTTTGGTAATCAGGTGCACCGGAATCGCATCGCTGGAAAACGCATCGATGGCGAGCACGTCATATTTTTGCGGAGGCTCGCGCTCCATGGTGAGCCGCGCATCGCCTAACACGGTATCCACATGTGCCGCGCTGTCGGGAATAAACCGGAAATCGCGGCGCGCGATTTCGATGACCTGCGGGTTGATTTCATAGAAGCGCACCACGTCGCCCTTGCGGCCGTAGGCGGCGAGCGTGCCGGTACCCAGTCCGACCACGCCCACGCGCGTGGGGCCCGCCTCCTGAAAGTATTTCACGGCCAGACCGACGCCACTGGATTCGGTGTAGTAGGTGGTGATGCGGCTGCTCTTTTTGGGATTGAGGTACTGCTCGCCGTGCATGATCACGCCGTGCATCAAGCGTCGCATGGCGGTTTCGCTGGTTTCAGGGCCGGTGTCCTTGACGCGCAGCGTGCCGTAAAAATTGCGCGTCATCAATCGCGCGTCATTCGACAATGTGTCGATGTAGTGATACACGTGGTAGCCGGTAAAACCGACAGCGGTGAGGATGACAATCGGCACGACGCGCCGGATACCCGCATTCGCGGAGACGTCGATGGTCAGGTAAGCCGCCAGCAGCAGCGTGATCACCAGCCCGATGCCGAATTCGTAATAGGTGTTGAAGAACTTCGGCGCAATGAATCCGACCACTACCCCGCCCAGCGCGCCGCCCAGCGACACCATCAGAAAGAACGTGGTCAGGTAGCGCGGCGCGGGCTTCATCGCGGCCAGCTCGCCGTGGAAGAACATGCACATGATAAAGAGTCCAGCGCTGAACAACGGCACCGCGGTCTTGAAGTCCATGATGCCGCCTTCTTCGTGCATGAACCACGCCAGCGCACCTACTACCACGATCAGCGGCCCCAGAAAAACCATGCGCTTGTACCAGTTGTGGCTTTCAAAACAAAGAATGAAGGTGATGAGGTAGATGGTGAGCGGCAGCAGCCACAGGAACGGCACCGATGCCACGTCGTGCGTGATGTGATTGGTGACCGCAAGCAGCATGAATGAGCCCATGGCCGACAGCAGCAGCCACATGCCATAGTGCGCAAAGGTGGGTGCAGGGCCATCGTCGTTTTTTTGCGCAGCCGGATTCGCCTGTGCTTCCGTGTGCGCGCGCAGGCTGTACATGCCGGCGCAGATGCACACGATCACAAACAGCGCATAGCCTGCGCTCCAGCCGAACGATTGAATGCGTGTGGTGATCCAGGGTTCGACCGCGAACGGATACGAGATCAGCGCCAGCAGCGAAGCAAAGTTCGACAATGCAAATAATCGATATACGGTGCCGGAAGAATGCGCGCGCGCGAACCAGGCTTGTACCAATGGTCCCGTGGTCGAGAGCAGAAAATACGGAAGGCCGATGGTGAACGTGAGCAAACCGAGGATGCGCCAGGTAGGGTCTTCATCGCCCGCGGGTTTCCATGATGCGTCGGGAATGATCGGCAGCGAAACCAGGCTCACGATCAGCAATCCTGCATGCAGGATCAACTGATTGCGCGGCGTCATCCTGCGCGTGGTGTAATCCGAATACGCATAACCAAATAGCAGCAGAAACTGGAAAAAAACCAGACACGTCGTCCACACCGCAGCCGACCCGCCGAACCAGGGCAGGACTTGCTTTGCCAGGATGGGTTGGACCAGAAACAGCAGGAACGCGCTGGTGAAAATCGTGAGCGCGTAAAGAATCATGATAAAATAATTAAGTTATTGTTTTTTATGGTATTTTTAAAGGAAAGTAACAACCAATGCAGGTCCCAGCATAACGTTCGATGCACGATTCCGGACGACACGCCATCCACAATTTCGGCAAACGGCGCATTCTACCCTCACCCATACTATTCACATGAATTGCCATCTGGTGTTTGTTAGATTATTTGCCACTCTGTTGCTATGCGCATTGCCGATGGTTGCTAAGGCGCAATGCCTCGACGAGCAAACGATGGCTGATGTGGCCGCGCGCTGGATCGACAAACAGGCGCTGCGCGGGTTCTCACCGACGATGACTCTGCCGGATGCCGCCTGCACGCGCGACCGTTTCGTTACGCAGTTGCGCGCGAATAAACAATACGGCGGACGTATCGTTGGCTACAAAGCGGCGCTCACCAATCCTGAAATGCAAAAGCGCTTCGGCGCGAACGCACCGGTGCGCGGCGTGCTGCTGTCGCGCATGCTCACCATGGAAAGCGGGTTTCCGGTGTTCGGCGGTTATGGCGCACGGCCGGTGTTCGAAGCGGATTTGCTGGTGGAAGTGGGTGACGACGCCATCAACGAAGCACGCACGCCGCTGGAGGCATTGAAGGCGCTGTCGCGCGTGCAACCCTTTATCGAGCTCGCTGATCTGGTGGTGGCCGAGGGCGAACTGCTCAACGCCGCAGTCATTACCGCGATCAACGCCGGCGCGCGCAGCGGCATTTTCGGTCAGGGCATCGCGGTGCAGCCCACGCAGGTGTTTGCCGATGCGCTGCGCGACATGCGCGTGGTGATGACCGATGATGTCGGCAATGAACATGCCCGTGCGCCTGGTTCGGCGATCATGGGACACCCGTTGAACGCCGTGCTGTGGTTGGTGGAAGACGTGCGCAAGAGTGGCGGGCGTTTGCGCGTGGGCGACAAGCTGAGCCTGGGTTCTTTTTCTGTACCGATCACGCCCAGCCGCGAAATGCGCATCAAAGTGCGTTACCTCGGATTGCCGGGCGACCCTGAAATCAATATGCGCTTTCGGTGATCCGGTTGCATTGCGTGGCAGAGTAGAATAAGCCTTTCCTTTCTTCTCATGCGCCCATGTCCGAATCCACATCAGAAAACTACCAGATTGTTGTAGACAGCAACGTCATGATCGCGTTGCGCGACGGTGTCAAGCTTGCGACGGATATCTATCGTCCGGCGCGCAACGGCAAAGCGGTCGAAGGTAAATTTCCGGTCATCCTCGAACGCACGCCCTACGGCAAAGCGCGCGCGTCGCGTTCCGAAGTTGATCGCGGTGAAACGCAACCGCGCCTGCGCCCGGAAGTCGCCACGCAATTCGTCAGCGCCGGCTACATCGTGATCTATCAGGATTGCCGCGGCCGCCACGCGTCCGAGGGCGAATTCGTCAAGTATCTGAGCGATGGCGAAGACGGCTTCGATACCGTGCAATGGATTGAAAAACAGCCGTGGTGCAACGGCAAGGTAGCGACGATGGGGTTGTCGTATGCGGCGCATACGCAAGTGGCGCTGGCGTGTCTCGCGCCGCAAGCCTTGTTGGCGATGGTGATCGACTGCGGCGGATTCTCGAACGCCTACCTATCGGGCATCCGCAGTGGCGGCGCGTTCGAAATGAAGCAGGTGACCTGGGCGTTCAATCAGGCAAAGGAAAGCCCGCTGGCGCAATCGGATGTGCGTGTGCGGGAAGCGCTCGCCGCCGAAGACCTGATCGAATGGTTCAAGCGCATGCCGTGGAAGCCGGGGCAGTCGCCGGTGAAATGGGCGCCGGAGTATGAGGAGTATCTGTTCGAACAATGGACACACGGCGAATTCAGTGACTACTGGAAGCAGCTCGGTATTTACACCGAAGGCTGGTACGACCAGTACGCCGACGTGCCGCAGATACATATGTCGAGCTGGTACGACGCCTACATCCGCACAGCGACCGACAATTACGTGGGACTGAAAAAACGCAAGCGCGGACCGGTGCGGCTGATCATGGGGCCGTGGACGCACGGTGATCGTTCGAAATCCTGGTCGGGTGATGTCGATTTCGGCGAGGCGTCCACTATCGACGGCAATCTCGCAAAAAATTGGCGCGATCTTCGGCAGCGCTGGTTCGACCATTGGGTGCGCGGCGTTGCCAACGGCGTAGATAGAGAACCCGCGGTGCGGCTGTTTCTGATGGGCGGCGGATCGGGGCGCAAGAATGCCGCTGGGCGCATGCAGCACGGCGGGCGCTGGATCGTGGGCGACGACTGGCCGCTGCCGGCGGTGCAATTCACGCCGTATTACCTGCATGCCGATGGAAAGCTGGCGAAAGAAAGGCCGGCTGCGAATGTTACGCCGATGTCGTACGACTACGATCCGTCAAACCCGGTGCCGACCATGGGCGGGCCGCTTACTTCGGGACAGCCGGTGTTCGAGGGCGGTGCATTCGATCAGCGCGAGCACGAACGCTTTTTTGGCTGCAAAAATCCCGGCATGCCACTGGCCGCGCGCGCCGATGTGCTGGTGTTCGAGACACCGCCGCTGACACAGGACGTTGCGGTGGCAGGGCCGATCACGGTGAAACTGCACGTATCATCGAATTGCGTTGATACCGATTTCACCGCCAAGCTCATCGACGTGTATCCGCCCAACGAAGACTACCCGCGCGGCTATGCGATGAATTTGTGCGACGGCATCCTGCGTTGCCGTTATCGCAATTCGTGGGAAAAGCCGGAGATGATGACGCCGGCCAAGGGTTATGAAATCACCATCGAACCGTTTGCGACCTGCAATCTGTTCAAGGCCGGCCATCGTATCCGACTGGATGTGTCGTCGAGCAACTTCCCGCGCTACGATTTGAACTGGAACACTGGCGAACCCGAGGGCCACGCGCGCACGCGGCGCATTGCCACCAACACCGTGTACGTGGATAGCGTGCGTGCGTCGCATGTGGTGCTGCCGCTGGTAGCGCTGGATGCGTTGCAGCCACTGCCGCCGCTCTAAGCGCAGAGGTCTATAATCTGCCCCACGCACCTATAGCACATCAGGAGGAAGCCGCATGGCTCCCGATACCGCTCCTCAAACCGTTGCCGCACAGCGCACTGGCGCAAAACCACTGACGATCAAGCGCATTGATGCGATTCCCATCGCCATTCCGCTCAAGAAGCCGGTCAGCATGGCAGGGGTGCGTATCGAGATTTCGTATGACCTGCTGGTGCGTGTCGAGGCAGCCAACGGGCTGGTCGGCTGGGGCGAAGCCTCCGTTGCACCGACCATGACGGGCGATGTACTGCCGGGCATGGTGGCGGCAGTGAACGACCATCTGGCGCCGCTGGTGGTCGGCAAGGACGCGCTAAAGCGTGCCGAACTCGCGCAACGTTGCGCGCACGCGCTGCATCACAATGGCGGGGCGAAGTGCGCGGTGGACGCGGCGATCGCCGATCTCGCGGGCCGGCATCTCAACGTGTCGATGTCGGACCTGTACGGCGGCGCGCTGCGCGATTCGATTACCGCGATGTACCTGCTGGGCAATCCGAAAATCGAGGACGACATCGCCGAGACGCAACAAAAAATCAGGGAAGGTTACCGTTTCTTCAAGCTCAAGGTCGGTATCAAGGATCCATTTGACGAAGCCGATGCCGCGGTGGCGATACGCCGTGCGATCGGCCGTGATGTCGTGCTGTGCGCCGACGCCAACATGGGCATGAATTTTCGCAACGCGCGTATTTTCGTCGAGCGTTCGCGCGAAGCCGACCTGCTGTTCCTCGAGCAACCGCTGCGGGACGATGACTACGATGGGATGGCGGCGCTCGCGCGCATTTCACCGGTGCCACTGAACGGCGATGAATCGCTGGGCAATGTGGCTACCATCATCGCGATGGCGCGCGCCGGTTCCATTCAGGGTGCGAATCTGAAAACCATCAAGCTTGGCGGCGTCAGCGCCACGGCGCATGCGATGTCGGTATGCGGCGCGCTGGGGCTTAACATCAACCTCGCGTGCAAAGTGGCGGAGACCAGCGTGGGTGCGGCGACCATTATCCACATGGGCTGCGTTGCGCCGAATGTAAATTGGGGCGTCAGCATCACCAATCATTACCTCGTCGATGACATCGTGAAGCATCCGATACGCATCGACAACGGCACGATGGCGCGCCCGACCGGCGCAGGGCACGGCGTTGAGGTCGATGAAGCGCAAGTTGCGCGATATCACATAAAATAGCGTGAGATACAATTTAACTATTTGTTTTTAAAGGAAATTTTGTGATAGACCTGTACACCTGGCCCACACCCAATGGCCGCAAGATACACATCATGCTGGAAGAAACCGGACTGCCGTATACCGTGCATGCGGTCAACACGCGCTTGGGCGATCAGTTCAAGCCCGAGTTTCTGAAGATCAGCCCCAATAACAAGATACCCGCAATCGTTGATCGCAACGGGCCTGGAGACAAACCGTTCGCGCTGTTTGAATCCGGTGCGATCCTGATTTACCTCGCCGAGAAGTCCGGCAGGTTTCTGCCGTATGAGCCCGCCGCAAAATACACCACGCTGCAATGGCTGATGTTCCAGATGGGTGGCGTTGGCCCCATGTTCGGGCAGGCCGGGCATTTCCGTTCGTACACGAAGGAAAAGCAGCAATACGCGATCGACCGCTACACCAATGAAGTGAATCGGTTGCACAAGGTGATGAATGAGCAGTTGGGCAAGACGGCTTATCTGGCCGGCAGCAAATACACCATTGCCGACATTGCCACCTGGCCGTGGATCATCAATCCCGAACGGCGCGGTGTGGACATGGCGCTGTATCCCAACGTGCAGCGCTGGTTTGAGGAGATCCTCGCGCGCCCGGCGGTGCAACGTGGCCTCGCGCTGCTGGCTGACGAGCGCAAGGCGCATGATCGCGTGCCCACCGAAGCCGAACGCGAGATACTTTATGGCTCGGCGCAACGTCGGCAAAGCGTGAACTAAATGCTTTGCTTTCAAGTCCAAGGCACTTTGTATGCTGTCGTTCCCACGAAGACGGGAACCCGTACAGTCCTGGCCAGCGCTCATTTGGTGACAAGAAGATACCGGGTGTTCATGTGACGGAAGAGGGGAGGAACGGAATGAATCCGTCCTACACGATTCTGGAGGAAGAAATTTTCGGGGTGACGGACAAGGGCAATCGCGAGTTGCGCGGCGCTTCCACCACGTTATCCCAGAGAGAACTCGGGCTGCTGGTGCTGGTTGATGCGCAGGCCACCGTCTTGCAGCTGATGCAGCGGTTGCCGGCAATGCCGCGCGAGATGGTGTTTGGTATTTTGCGCAAGCTGCTTGAAGACGGTCTGATCAAGTCGACCAATGCCACAGCGTCGGACGATCTGGATTTCACCGGGTTTCTGAGCAGCAATCCTGCGCCGCCGCCCTCGGAAGGCGCGCTGTCAGCGGCTAGCCAGGAAGCCGCGGCAGGCGAGGTGGCGCTCAGTCAGCAGGGCTACTACGTGAGCATCGCGCGCGCCGCGACGGCAGTACGCACGCTCAAGCCGGACGAGCGGCTGCTGGCCGTCGTGATCGAGGACGAGCCGCATCTGGGCAAGCTGTTGCGCACCTATCTTGGATTCGAGAAAATCGATGCGGTGCTTGCCACCAATCGCCAGGAAATTGTCGTGGCGTTCCGCCTTCCCCGGCCACCGGATTTTGTGCTGCTCGATGTCATGTTGCCGGATACGGACGGCTTCGATGTGTTGGCCAAAATACGCCAGCATCCCACGCTCAATCAGGTGCCGGTCATCATGCTGACGGCGAAGACCACGCGCGAGTCAGTGCTGCGCGGACTGGCGGGCGGCGCCAACGGCTATATCACCAAGCCCTTCAACTTCGACAGCCTGCTGAAAGCGGTGCGTACCGTGGTCGGGTTGCCGCAACCACGGAACGACAAGCCGTCTTCACCGTTCGATGCCGTCTGAGCAGTTCAACCAGTATTTTCAGGCGTTGACAGCGGAGTACCGCGCCGCCTTGCCGGACAAGCTGCGGCACATCGAGTCGCTATGGAAGGCCTGCACCGACGGCGTGGAACCGCTCGCGCGCATGCAGACGCTGCTGCGGGAACTGCATTCCATCGCCGGGGCGGCGAGCACGTTCGGTCTTCCCGCCGTGGGCGAGGCTGCGGCAGCGGCCGAAGGTTTCCTTGGGCCACTTTGCGCGGCAGGTACCTTGCCGTCCGCTGTGCACCAGATCGAGCTTGATGCTTTGCTTTTATCGCTGAAGCAGGTGGCGGAGGCGCAGTGAGCAGACCGCTGTGGATCCTGAAGGAGCCCGCAGATGTTCGCCGGCGGATCCGGGCAGGCAGTTTTGGATGCGGGACTGCCGAGCCGTGAAACTCCCCTCGTGGATGCGCTGGCCGGGAGGACGCGCCAGCTTTACGGTCAAGATCAACTTTCTGTTGTTTCTGGGCCTGGCAATACTGCTGGCCGTGGGGTCGCTTGCTTATCGCAGCATCGATGTACTGGTGGACAGCGGGCGCTTCGAGAGCGATACCCAGTCCGAACGGGTAAAGCTCGAGACGGTCGTCGGCGCCATGCGCCACGCAGAATCGCTGCTGAACAAATATCTGAGTACGGGTGACACAAGAGACCTTGCCAACTTTCGCACGGCGCGCGCGCAGTGCGAGGCTGCCATCGGGGATTTCCGCGCCGTTGCAGGAGACACCGATCAACGCCGCCGCATGGACGCGCTGAAACTTGTCTTCGCGGAGCGGCTGGAGCTGCTGGATCGCGGCGTGCAGGCCCGGATGGAAAAAGGATTGCAGGCTGCCGTTGCGCTGGTCTACGGCGCCGATGCACTGCGGCTCAATCAACGCGTCGAATCGCTGACGGACGAATTCCGGCTGTTCTCCAACCGCTCGCTGCAACTGCGCCAGGAAGAAACCGCCTTCAGCGCCGGGACCGTCGGATTCATGATTTTGTGGGGCACGGCGTTCGCCGTCGCGCTGCTGGCGTGGGCGATGGTGGTGATCCATCGCCATCAGGCGGGCCGGCAGGCAGCCGAACATGCGTTGCGCGCGAGCGAGGCACAACTGCGGCTGATCACGGATGCGGTGCCGGCGTTTATCGGCTATGTCGATCGATCGGGGCGGCTGCAGTTTCATAATAAGGCCATCGAAAGCTGGCTGGACCGCGGCGCCGAGGCAATTCATGGCCGCACGCTGCGCGAATTGTTTGGCGGAGAAACTTATCAGAGCATGGAACGCGGTGTGAACGAGGTGCTGGCGGGCAAGGCCATGCATTTCGAATTCGCGCTCCCCGTTGCGGGCCGGCGCGCGCTCGACGTCTCGGCGCAGCTGGTGCCCAGATTCGAAGCGCCGGGCACGGTGTCGGGCTACTATGTCCTGGCAACCGACATATCGGCACTGAAAGAGGTAGGCCGTCTCAAGAACGAGTTTGTTGCGACCGTGAGCCATGAACTGCGCACGCCGCTGACGTCCATCCGCGGTTCGCTCGGCATGCTCGCCGGCGGCGTGACCGGAACGCTGCCCGACAAGTCGCGACAGCTGGTAACCATTGCCATGGAAAATTCCGAGCGCCTGGTGCGCCTGGTCAACGACATTCTCGACAGCGAAAAACTGCTGGACAGCAGTGTCGAGATGAACATACGTGACATTGATCTTGGCACGCTGGTTGAGCGCGCCATCCGCGAAAACGAGGGTTTCGCGGGCACCCATGGCGTGCGGCTTGCATTCGCGGCGGACGTCAACGTGCCGAAAGTTTCCGGCGACAGCGACCGGTTGTTGCAGGTGGTGACCAATCTGATTTCAAATGCCTGCAAGTTTTCGCCGCAGGATGGCGAGGTCGAGGTGCAGCTGCACAGCGCGGATGGCGCGGTGGAGTTGAGCGTCAGCGATCGCGGACCGGGCGTGCCGGCGGAATTGCGAGGGCGGCTGTTCGAGCGCTTTGCCCAGCTTGATTCCTCGGATTCGCGCCGCCGTGCCGGCACCGGTCTGGGACTCAGTATCAGTCGCAGTATCATCCAGAGATTGGGCGGCAGCATCGGCCACCGCGCGCGCGAAGGCGGCGGCAGCACATTTTATTTCAATCTGCCTGAGATGCCGCAAACAGGAGAAGGCAAATGAAACCGGCACTGGAAAAAATCATGCTCGTGGAAGACGACCGCGACGTGCGCACCGTGGCGGTGATGGCACTGGAAATGGTCGGCGGTTTCAAGGTGATGGCGTGCGAGTCCGGGGAGGTGGCGCTTGCGGCATTCGAGGGTTTTGCGCCGCAACTGGTGCTGCTCGACGTGATGATGCCGGGCATGACCGGGCCGGAGGTGCTGGCGAAGCTGCGCGCACTGCCGGCAGCGGCGGAAATTCCGGTGGCATTCATGACCGCCAAGGTGCAGCCCGAGGAGGTCCGCAAACTGCTCGCGCTCGGCGCCATCGACGTGATTGCCAAGCCTTTCGATCCGATGACCATGCCCGATCAGATCAAGGCGCTGTGGGAGCGTGGTAAGGCACCGTAAAACCCGGCGTATGTAAAACGCGTTTTTAAAAGCGCTTTCCTCGAACAGTATGATGGACTATTCAGTCCATGCGTCAGCGTGGCGCCACACGCACACTCGGCATCGAATCGCCGGCGACCATCAGCTTACTTCAGGGAAGACGCCCATCTGAAAATCGCTTCGGTGTATTCCCCATGCACGTTGGTGAAAAAGTGAGGTGCCGGGGCTACAAAGCACTCCTGACGATTTCCCGGCGACGGGCTTTTGATTACCGTGAGCGGAAAACGGCTGCCTGCGGCGGCGATGGTTCGCGCACTGATAGGAAGTGAGCGTCTGGCTGCGCCGCAGTCGTCGTGTTGGTGGGTAATAAACATGATGGGCGCCTTGGCCTGCTGCGGTTCCCAGCTCACGGGAAAAGCAGAAAGATTGGGCGCGGAAAAAACGATCCCATCAAATACCGGCGCAGGCTGTATCGTCTGCATGCCGGCGGTGATGCCGCCGTTGCTGTGCCCGATCAAAATGTGTTTCGCTTTCGGATATTCCTCCCGGAGCTTGCGCGCTACCTGGACAATGGCGTCGATGTGACGCTGCTCCTGGCGTTGCTCGCGGGAGATCGCGATGCCGTAGCTTTCCGGCACGTCGATGGCCGCCCACGCCGCCCGCCGTTCCAGAAATCCGGCCGCAAAGGGATAGGCGGGATTTCGCACCCGTTTGGTGATGGGCGTTCCATCCGCATCGGCGTCGATTGCCAGTGTGCCTTCGCCGCCCGGCGCGAAAATAAATACGAAAGCCGGATTGTCGGCGATGGCGGTGAGCAGCACGTTGGTCTTGCCGGCAACGGTATCCACAGTGATGATTTTCTTCACCTTGGCCATTTCCATCAGCGTATGAAATGCCGGCCGCTCTGCCTGGCCAAAGACGAACTGGGCATGCAGGGTCAACAGCAGGAATATTAATAGCCTTTGCATGGAAAAAATTCGGGTTGCCGGTGGTTTCGATATGCAGAAAACAGGCAATATCGTCGGCGAACGCCGGCGAGAACGCAATCCCTGTCGCGATGCCGTGGCGGGGCCTACCTCAACACGTTGCTTTCCGTTGCCTGTTTGATCAGGTTGTCCGCATCGGCCTGAAGCAGGAAACCTTGTATCACCGCAATCTGCGCGGCAGCGCGCACGGTGTTGATATAACCTTCGTGCGTGCCGTAGCGCTCCTCCAGTGACAGACGCGGATCGTTGTTGGCCATGCGCTCGGCTTGCGTTTTCGCGAACGGAATCATGCCGCCGGCGTAGTTGCAGATTTGCCCCGCGTGGAAAGGGCGCTCGCCGCCGGCGGTGATGTTCCAGCCCAGATACGTTCCGAGCGGCGCGTCGTGCAGTACCACCGGCACGCCGCCGAGTTCGTTGCCGTCTGCGTTGACACGCGGTACCAGCATGCGTATCACGCGCTTGATCTTCGGCGGCGCTACCGTCGGCACACCTGATGCATCGCTGTAGTTGAACTGGCTGCCAAAATCGTAATCGAGCACCGGATTGATGAACTTGCCGGGGATCGTCGGCGGCAATCCCGGCAGCGCCTGGAAGCCCATCGCTTCTTTCGTTGCATCCACCAGGTGTTTGTCTGCCAGTGTGGGGTAGCGGCTTGGCGGCGGGGCAACGTCCTGCATCACCCAGTTGCGGAAATGAAAACGCAGCGCGTTGTAGGTTTGCGTGTGCGGCAATGGATTGGCATTCAATAGTGCAGCGCCATAATTGTTGCCAGGGCAATCCGGAGGCGGCAAGGTCGAACCAGCCAGACTGGTGTTGAAGCCGCCTGTGCCGCCGCCGTGTGCAGTACTCGGAATGTAGTAGCGGCGCACGTTGGGCGGAAGCGGAATATCCGCATCGGCCGACGTGCCCACCCATTCCGGCGTGAGTTTGAGCCCCCACACTTCGGCGGAACCGAAATGTTCGATGACCTTGGGGCAGGTTTTGTTGGCGTTACAACGGTCAAGGATGCTGCGCGCCGGCAGGCCGCGCACCTTGTCCGGCCATGGCACCCACCACTGCGGCCCTTCGCTGCCTGCCTGATACAGCTCCAGCACGCCATCCGGCTGCGCCCAGCGGAAATTCATGCCGATACGCCGCCCGGCGATGATCGGCCATGCACCGTCGTAAACCTGTTTGCCCGCTTCATCCTGATTGAAGCCGAGGTGCAGAAAGCCGCGCAGAAAATTGCCCGATTGCGAGCGCCCGCGCGAGATCGTCCAGCGGATGCCGCCGCCGTCCATCAGTGGGTTGGCGGTACCGGCATCATCCTGTTTCGCATATTTGAAAAACGTTCCAACATCACGAAACGCCGCAAAACCCACGCCGAGCACATATGGGTCTTTCGCCGTGAACACCACCTGGTACAGCAGTTTCGGATCAAACCCGTTCTTCAGGCAAATATGATTGTCGTCGGGTGTGCCGGGAAACGGCGGATGCTCGCCGCCGCATTTGGCCCACGCCCAGTCGGTAGCCGGAATGGTGCGTTCACCGCTTACGACGCCTTCGATAGTCTCGTGAGTACGCGAGACCAGCGTCGCTTTCGAGGTGTCGCGCGTCACGGGTTTGTACGGCAGCGGATTGGTCTGCACGATCAGCGGCTGCGAGTTGGCGCCGCTGCGATTGACGATGCGCCCGAGCACCTGCCCGGTGACTGGCGAGCCATCGGGATTTTTTGCGACGGGCACGGTGACCCAATCGTTGTCCGCGCCAGGCGCCGTGTTGCCGGCGTTGTCGCCCTGCCAGCCGCTGGAGAGGCCCACGTCACCCGCGTTGCGCTCCGTGCCCGGAATCACCACCCGGCGACCGCGGTTCGGCACGTCATGCCACAGCAAGCCGCTCGCTTTTGACATGTCGATGGGTTTGACGAGAAAGAACGCCGCGACGTACTCCACCTTGCCGCCCGCATTCTTCGGCGCGAGCTGAATATCCTGAATGACGGCGTTGCGTGGATCGGCTGGATCGAGTTCACCGTACGCGCGGCCCGCGATGGTTTCGTACTGGCCCGCCGCGCCGAACGACTGAAAGCCGCCGTCCTTGAGCGGAAACGCCGGCGAGACTTTTTTATCGATGACAATTTTTGTGACGCGCGCCTGCGCTGCAGGTGGTGCGGCAAATAGCGCGGCCATCACGACCACTGCGCCAACCCCGGCCGCAGCGGCCAGTGGTTTGCAGGTTCTCACGGTTTCTCCCCTGGGGCACGATTAAACGCCAGCCCTGTGCCACTTGTAATAATGAAGCCGGGCTTTGTCAAGAGATCAAGACCTTGCGATGCGCGGTATGAACGCGAATTTTGATAGACTGTCGAGGGTGACATGAACCTTATCTGATTTTCCTTGGTATTTTCCCGTTGATACTGCCCAGGTGGAGCGCATGAAAAACCGTCGTCCGCATGCCGGGTTGTTTTATATGGTTTTGCTGTCGGTCATGCCGATCGGCGCAGTATTTGCTCAATCTTATCCGGCCAGGCCGGTCAGAATGGTCGTGCCGTTTCCCGCAGGCGGGGCCACCGACATCGTCGGGCGTGTCGTGGCGCAGAAACTTGCGGAATCCTGGGGCCATCAGGTGATTGTGGACAATCGCGGCGGCGCTGGCGGCACCATAGGTTCCGATGCGGCTGCAAAATCTGCGCCGGACGGCTATACCATTCTGGTCGGAACCAGCAGCACGCATGCCGTCGCCCCCAGCCTGTACAGCAAACTTGCTTACGATCCGGTGCGCGATTTTGCACCGGTGACTTTGCTTGCCAGCGCCACCATATTGCTGGCGGTGCATCCTTCAGTGCCCGTAAAAAACGTTCGTGAACTGATTGCGCTCGGCAAAAAACAACCGCAGGCATTGAGTTTTGCATCCTCCGGCAACGGCGGCATTTCGCATCTGGTTGGAGAACAGTTCAAGTCCATGGCGGGCATGCAAATGCTGCACGTGCCGTACAAGGGCGACACGCCCGCGCTGATCGATCTGGTGAGCGGTCAGGTGAGCCTGATGTTCGGTACTGCGGTGTCGTTTCTGCCGTACGTGAAATCGGGAAAACTCAACGCGCTGGCAGTCACCAATCTGAAACGCTCGTCCATCGCGCCGGACGTGCCCACGGTCGCGGAGTCGGGACTGCCCGGATTCGACGCCCTGCAATGGTTCGGCATTTTCGCGCCGGCCGGCACTTCCAAAGAGATCATCACCCGGCTGAATGCGGACATTGTAAAAATCCTGCGCTTGCAGGACGTGCGCGAGCGCCTCACCGGCCTGGGCGCCGATGTGGTGGGCAACTCGCCCGAGCAGTTTGCGGCATTCCAGAAAGCCGATGCGGCGAAGTGGGCCGGGATTGTGAAAACATCGGGCGCAAAGATAGACTGACTGTCGCATGCAGCGAACCATCCTTTCCAACGCCACGCTGATCGATTGCGTTCATCCGGCGCTCGCCGCGAACGCCAGTGTGGTTGTTGAAAACGGACGCATCACGGACATTTTGACCGACGGACACAAACCCGTTATGGGCGATGCCACTGTCGTCGATCTCAAAGGCGCGTATCTGCTGCCCGGCCTGTGGGATGTGCACATCCACCCCGATTACCTGACGCTTGCCGACGCGCCGCTGGCAGAGCAGGTGGCGTTGTTCGGGCATCGTTTGATGTCGGGATTGACCGAATCGGGCATCATCGGCTTTCGCTGTGCGGGCACGCACAGCTTCATGGACGTGGCCTGGAAACGCGCGTTCGATTCCGGGCAGTATGTCGGCCCGCGCGTGTACGCCAGCGGACATTTTCTGACCACCACCGGCGGCCACTTTCTCACCACTGGCCACGCGCTCGAATGCGACAGCCCGTACGGTTTTGTGAAAGCCATCCGCGAGCAGATCAAGAACGGTGTCGATCACATCAAGTTGAATCTCTCGGGCGGTATCATGGGGCCAGCGTGGGACCGGCACTGGCATTCGTTTCTGCTGGAAGACGAGTTGAAGGCGGCGTTTGCGATCTGCCGCCAGCGCGAATTCAAGGTGATGGCGCATGCCACCAACCCCGATGCCGTGAAGAATGCCATCCGCTACGGTGCGCACAGCATCGAGCACGGCTATATCATGGACGACGAGTGCATTGACTTGTTTTTCAAGCACGATGCCTGGTACGTGCCCACGCTCGCCATCAGTCATCTCACGCCCAACCAGGCCGGCAACGAGTGGGAACGCGCGTACCTTGCGCAGCGCAATCTTCCGCCGTCACTGTGCTGCCGCGCGGACGCAGCAGCCGACGTGCACGCCACATGGTTCAGCAAGGCACTCAAGGCCGGCGTGAAAATGGCGCTGGGTTCCGACATCCGGCCGCTCAAGGATGCGGCGCTGCTGGAGATGGGATTGTGGGTAAAGGACGGTGCAACACCCTGGCAGACATTACTCGCTGCAACCAAGAATGCTGCTGCGGTGTGTGGTGTTGCGGATGATCTAGGCACTATAGAAGTCGGCAAGCTCGCCGATTTGATTGTCGTCGCGGCAAATCCGCTCGACGACATCAACAACGTGCGTCAGTTGCTGCTGGTACTGAAAGAAGGACGCATAGTCTCGGACAAGCGCTCATAGTAAAAAACATAATAAAAACAAATACTTATAAATTTTTAATCGCAGTGTGAATCCATATGCATCTAACGCAACGGGATGCGTTATTGTGCATCCCGGAATGCGGTCAGTCCCACGCCGCATTGAATGCCGCCGCACATTGGCACAGCTAAAACCCAACAGGAAAATTCACTATGCCATCTTTAAGTCGTCAACTCGCGCAATGGGCCGCCACACTGCGTTACGAAGATCTTCCTGCCGCTGTAGTTGATCGCGCCAAAGGCGTGACGATACAGGCGCTGACTTCCGTGCTGATCGGGTCGAAGACGGCTGCGGGCAAGCAGGCCGTGAAGATGATTGCCGACGAAGAAACCGGCGTGAAAAAGGGCGCGACCCTCTTGACCGATGGCACGCTGGTGACCAAGGCTGGCGCGGCCTACGCCAATTCGGAGCTGGCGCTTGCTGGCGGCAAGTACGACACGTTCAGGATGCTGACGCATCCCAATACCGCGATTATTCCCGCCGCACTGGTCGCGGCGGAATCTGCGGGCGCATCGGGCAAGGCGTATCTCACCGGCGTTGCTGCCGGCTACGAAGTGATGGAGCGCATGGCAGCGGAGTTCATTCCGAGTTTGATGGCCCACGGTTTTCATCCGGGGCCTGTGTTCGGCATTTTCGGCGCGGCGGTAGCCGCGGCGAAAACGCTCAACTACAGCGAAGATCAGATCAACAGTGTGATCGCGCTGTGCGCGAGTCTTGCGGGTGGCAATCTGGAAGCCGCGCGCGGCGGCGCCACGCCGTTGCGCGAAGGTGCAGCCACACGCAATGCCATGCTCGCGGTGGCGCTGGCGCAGCCGGGGCACGTCGGCGGCGAGACCGTGCTTGAAGGCGACGCCGGTTTCTACCATGCATATGCCGGCAACAACGCCGGCAAGCTCAGTTACAGTTTCACCGGCGACACGCGCGCGAGTCTCGATAAAATCACCGCCAATCTCGGCCGCGACTGGATGTTCCTCGAAACGCTTTATCGCGTTTATTTCACCGCCGGCTACAACATCGCGCACATCGATGTCACCGGCGATATCTGCCGCGAAAACAATATCCGTTATCAGGACATCGACCGCATTGAGGCGGTGGTGAACTGGCTGGAAACGCAATATCCGAGCCCTGCATATCCAAGCCGGCGCGAAGATGGCGAGGCGCGTCAGGGCGGCACGGCGTATTTCACCGCCTATGGTGCGGTCAAGCATCGCTATCCATTGTTGCGCGGGCGCAAGCTCGATGCGGCCGACGATCCGCCCGAAGTGCTGGAATTGATGAAACGCGTGACCATCATTCCGTCACACAAGATGACGCTGTTCGGCCCGCGTATTACCATCTTCACCAAGGATGGCAAGAGCCACACCAGGCAATCCACCGGCCGCGAATTCATCTGGAATTACGATGGTCTCGCGCAGCGGCTGCGCGAAGTGACTCCGGGCCTGCCGATACCGGCGGCGCAATACGAGACCATGATCGCGACTTGCGGCAGTCTTGACAAGGAAACGCGTGCTGACGCGCTGGTGAAACTGACGGTGAGGCAGTAGCCGGGTTTGAATGAACAGTAGAACCTATCTCATAATCATTCGCGCGCTGCGTTGTGGCCCAAACACGATGGACGCCGCAGACGCGTGTTTGGGCCACAACCCTTCGGGACGGGGCAATGCGGGCGCGCTGCGTCGTCGGCCTCGCTTGCCATATTCGCGATATGGCTGCGCGAGTCCTCCTCGCATCGCATCCCGCATTGCCGCCGTCGCACACGTGAATGATTATGAGATAGGTTCTGGTAACAACGGAGAAAAATATGACCGACGATCTTGGAAAACTGATACTGCGGTTGGTACTGGCCGTTTTCATGCTGTTTCACGGCTACGCAAAAATAGTCAAAGGCGTGGGCGGCATCGAGGCCTCGCTGCTCAGCGCGGGGCTGCCTGCGTGGGTCGCCTATGGCGTTTATATTGGCGAAGTGCTCGCGCCGCTGTTGTTGATTGCCGGTTTTTACGCGCGCATCGGCGGGCTGATTATCGTGGTCAACATGATCTTTGCCATCACGCTGTCGCATTCGAGCCAGTTGTTTGATCTTGGCAGGAGCGGCGGCTGGGCGCTGGAGTTGCAGGGTTTCTTTTTGTTCACCGGGCTGGTGGTCGCGCTGATAGGACCGGGCCGCTTCAGCATCAACCGGCGCTGAACGTATTACCTCATCCAATCGTCAAGGGAGAACCGCATGGCTGCAACAGACAAAATCAGGTATTCCGTCGTCGAAGGCTGGGAGCAGTTGCCCAAGGGTTTTGCGCATCGCGATGTGGCCGGCGTGGCAGTGGATCAGGAGGACCGCGTGTTCCTGATTTGCCGCGGCGAAAACCCGATTATCATCTACGACCGCAGCGGCAAATATCTGCGCACCTGGGGCAAGGGCGACTTCAGCATGCGCACGCACGGCATTTACGTTGCGCCCAACGGCACCATTTTTGCCACCGACGACGGCAACCACACCGTGCGCCAGTTTACGCCCGAAGGCAAGTTGCTGATGACCATGGGCACGCTCAACACGCCGTCGGACACCGGCTACGACGGCAAGAATACCGGCTCGATCCAGCGCGCCGGACCGCCGTTCAACCGTCCGACCAATGTCGCCATCGGACTGAAAGGTGAAATCTATATTTCAGACGGTTACGGCAACGCGCGCGTGCACATTTTTTCGCCCACCGGGCAGCTCAAGCGTTCATGGGGCGAGCCCGGCGACGGCCCCGGCCAGTTCCGCCTGCCACACGGCATAGCAGTCGCCGCCGATGGACGCGTTTTCGTGTGCGACCGCGAGATCGATCGCATTCAGATTTTCAGTCCTGATGGTGAGTTTCTCGAGCAATGGACCGATACGCAACGCCCGACGCACCTCGCGTTCGATGCCAAGGGCAATGTTTACGTTACCGAACTCGCGTGGCACGAGGGCGACACCTCGTACAGCTTCGGCCCGGTCAGCAAGATGCGTCATGCCCGGTTCTCGATTTTTGATCCGAAGGGCAAGCTGCTGGCGCGCTGGGGCACGCCGGAGTGCACCGCACCCGGCAGTTTCGCGGCGCCGCACGGGCTTGCGCTCGACTCGAAGAACGATCTCTACGTGAGCGAAGTGACATGGACGTTCGCGGTAAGCCGTGGCCGCGCGCCGGAAGACTGCCACACGTTCCAGAAGTTTGCGCTTGCTGCGTGAGGTGAGAGGCTGGCGTTTGGCGCGGCATCTGCTGTCGCGCGAGGGCGATTGGGATGTTGTGCGGCTAGAATACAAGGCGCCGTACCCTATTGAAAGGACATCCCATGAAAGACAACCTCGTAGCATTGGAGCAGGTCAGGAGCACCGCCATCGATCTCGGCATGAAGTTCGGGCCGAAGCTGCTTACCGCAATCATCATACTGGTGGTCGGATTCTTCGTCGCGCGCTGGGCGGCGGGCGTGATGGAACGCCTGCTGCGAAAGTTCGAATTCGAGCCGCCGATTCGCCAGTTGCTGGAGAACATTGTGCGGGTGGTGGTGCTGATCCTGTTCGGCATCATCGCGCTGCAGAACCTCGGTGTGGAACTGCTGCCGCTGATCGCCGGTTTGGGCGTTGCGGGCGCGGGCATTGCGCTCGCGATGCAGGGCGTACTGGGCAATATGGTCGCCGGCTTGACGATCATCCTCACCCGGCCGTTCCGTGTCGGCGAATATATTTCCATCGTCAAGGAAGAAGGCCGTGTCGAGACCATCAGCCTGTTCAACACCACCTTGAGTCACGCGGACTTGTCGACCGTGGTGATTCCCAACCGCAAGATCGTCGGCGAAATACTCCACAACTACGGGCAGATTCGCCAGTTGCAGATAGCCGTGCGCGTCGCTTATGACGCGGATCTGAATCAGGCGCTCGCCACGATCGACGAGATTCTGCAGCGCAATTCGCGCGTGCTGAAAGCGCAGGCGCCGGTGATCCAGGTGAACCGCCTCGCCGATTCTTCGGTGAACATCGGCGTGGGACCGTGGGTCAACGTGCCCGATTATGTCGCTGCGCTGGGCGAGCTTAACAAAGCCATCGTTGAAACCTTCCGCAGCCGCGGCATCGTCATTCCGTTTCCACAGCACGAGGTGCGGTTGCTGGAGAAAGCCGCCTGATCCGTGCGCCGTTGCCTGGTCACTCCGGTTTGATGCCTGCCGCTTTCACGACCTTGCCCCAGCGCGCGGTTTCGGTTTCGAGCATGGTCAAGAATTCCCGCGGCGTGTTGAGCAGCGGTTGAATGCCGGCGGTAGTGAAGCGTTCTTCGACTTCGCGCGCGCGCACGGCTTTGTGAATTTCGCTGTTGAGCCGCAGCACGACGAGCTGCGGCAGTTTCGCCGGCCCCATGATGCCAAACGCACGGGGTATGCTTCAGCAGCGTGACCCAATGGCGTGAACAATCCGCAAAGCGCGGACGCGAGCGCGGGTAAAATGCCGGATTGTCGGATGAACATATTTCCCCCTTCGCTTATTTTCGTTACTGTTTTCGTCATTGTGGCGAAAGCCACCGTCAGCTTCACGCCAGCATCAATCCATTTTCGCACAGGAACGGAATTATGAATATATCAATTAAAACAAATAGTTACATATCATCAGCGATGCTGATAGCCAGCATGTTCAGCGCCGCGCAGGCACAGCAATATCCGCTGCGCCCCGTGCGCACGCTGGTGCCGCTCGCTGCCGGTGGCGGCATGGACACGGTGACGCGCAGTCTTTCGGTCAAGTTCGGCGAAACATTCGGCCAGACCTTCGTGGTCGACAATCGTCCCGGCGCGGGCAGCCAGATCGCGTTGGAGATCATGTCTACCGCCGCGCCCGACGGCCACACGCTGATGATGCTCAGCGCCACCACCGTGGTGCATCCGCTGC
>JAKFYK010000117.1 GCA_021730905.1 Betaproteobacteria bacterium
GAGCATGTACCGGTGGAAAATTTCAGTGAATCCAGCCTCAATCGCGCGGTCGAGGCGGTGGTGCGCCGTTGCCCCGAGCAATACCTGTGGGGATACAACCGCTACAAAACGCCCGCCGGCGCGCCTCCGCCAACGGCACAATCATCGTGACGCGCTTTGGTCTTGCCACTATCTGGTTGCTGCATTTGCTGCCGCTGCAAGTGCTGGCGCCGATAGGGCGTGGCGCCGGATGGCTGCTGTACGTTTTCGCGCGTGGACGGCGGCGCGTAGCACTGACGAATCTGAAACTGTGCTTTCCCGAGCGCAGCGATGAAGAATGCCGGCGCATTGCGCGCGGCCATTTTCAGGTGCTGGCGCGCAGTCTGCTTGAACATGGCCTGCTGTGGTGGTCGTCCAAGGCGCGCGTGCAAAAGCTGGTGCGGGTGGAAGGACTGGAACATTGGCTGGCGGTCGCGGGCAAGCCGGTGATTTGGCTCGCGCCGCATTTTGTCGGCCTCGACATGGGCGGCGCGCGTATTATTACCGAGTGGCGCGGGGTATCGGTGTACAGCAAGCAGAAGAACCCCGTGTTCGACCGGGTGCTGCTCCACGGTCGGACCCGCTTTGAGACGCCGGTGCTGTTTTCGCGGCAGGATGGCATCCGGCCGGTGGTAAAGGCCGTGCGCGATGGCCTGCCGTTTTATTATCTGCCCGACATGGATTTTGGCGAGCGCGATTCGCTGTTCGTGCCCTTTTTTGGGGTGCCGGCGGCAACCATTACCGGGCTTTCGCGCTTGGCGCGGCTGGCGCGAGCGGTGGTCGTGCCGGCAGTGACGCGGCAGCTTCCCGGCGCGCAGGGCTATGCACTGCGTTTCTACCCGGCATGGGAAAACTTTCCCACCGGCGACGTAGAAGCAGACACACGGCGCATGAACGCGTTCATCGAAGACCGTGTGCGCGAAATGCCGGAACAATACTATTGGGTGCACAAGCGATTCAAGACGCGGCCGCCGGGGGAGCCGGGATTTTATGACTGAGCGTGCATTGATTCGCCCGCTGCGGGATGGGGAAATTCCTGCGCTGGTGGCGCTTGCCGGCGAGATCTGGCGTGCGCACTATCCGGGCATCATCAGCATTGCGCAGATAGAATACATGCTGGCGCAACGCTACAACGAAGGCCTCATACGCGATGAGCTCGCACGCACGGATTTGTGGTGGGATGTGCTGATGGTCGATGACGCAATGACTGGCTACGCCTCTTACTTCTTAACGGACGTGCCACACGAAATGAAACTCGACAAAATCTATCTGCATCCACGTACGCATCGGCGGGGATATGGTGCGATGCTGTTGGAACACGTGATGAAGTTCATGGCCGGCGCGGGATGCACGCGGTTGACGCTGGCGGTGAATCGGCATAACTCAAACGCGATTGCCGCGTACCGGAAATATGGTTTTCACATCGCCGAAACTTCGGTGCGCGAAATCGGCGAAGGGTTCATGATGGACGATTACATCATGGTTAAAGCCGTGCACGAGTGAGCGAAGAAAATCAGAGTGTGATGGATGTGAAAATTTCAGGAGCAAAACATGTTTGAAAATCCCGGCACGCAGGCTTGCTGCGCGATATTGAGGAATGTAAAAACCATCGCGGTGGTGGGCCTCTCACCCAACCCGTCGCGTCCGAGTTATGGCGTTTCTGCGTCCATGCAGGGATTCGGTTTTCACATCATTCCCGTGCACCCGGCGGCCAGGGAAATACTGGGTGAAAAGGTCTACCCGAGCCTCGCCGCCGTGCCGGAGCCGGTTGATCTGGTGAGCGTGTTTCGCAGCGCAGAATTCATCGACGACGTGGTCGATGAGTGCCTTAAACTCGGCCTGAAAACCATTTGGATACAGGAAGGTATCGTCAACGAACCCGCAGCGGAGCGAGCACTCGCGGGGGGTATGACCGTTGTAATGAATCGCTGCATCTACCGCGATTATCGAGATTATTGCCGTTAAAATCTCTTAAATGCATTTAAAATTCACCAAAATGCATGGGCTGGGGAACGACTTTGTTGTTCTCGACGCCACCCGCCAGCCACTGTTGCTCAGCCGCGATCAATTGCGTCTTTTGGCAGACAGGCATTTTGGCGTCGGCTGCGATCAGATTTTGCAGGTTGAGCCGGCGCGCAGCCCGGACACTGATTTTTACTACCGGATTTTTAATGCCGACGGCGGTGAAGTGGAGCAGTGTGGCAATGGTGCGCGTTGCTTTGTGCGCTATGTGCATGACAAGGCGCTGACCCAAAAAACCAAAATCCGCATCGGAACACTGTCTGGTGTTATCGAGCCCACACTGGAGCCGGATGGCGAGATTACGGTCGATATGGGTGTGCCCGTCTTTGAGCCATCCCAGATACCCTTTGTAGCACGTGAGCGGGCGCTTACATATGAATTGGCGATAAAAGAAAAGACAATTACAATCAATAGTTTATCCATGGGAAATCCGCATGCTGTCCAGGTCGTTCCCGACGTGGTGAAAGCGGATGTGGATAGTGATGGGCCATTGATCGAATCACACCCGCGCTTTCCCAAGCGGGTAAACGCCGGTTTCATGCAGATCATGAGCCGCGCTCACATCAAGCTGCGGGTTTACGAGCGCGGTGCGGGCGAGACGCTGGCGTGCGGCAGCGGCGCCTGCGCTGCGGTGGTCGCCGGCAACCAGCGCGGATTGCTCGACGCTCGCGTGCGTGTCACCACGCGCGGCGGAGACCTCGGTATATCATGGGCGGGTGAAGGCAGTCCGGTGATGATGACGGGCCCTGCGGTCACCGTG
Source organism: Betaproteobacteria bacterium (assembly GCA_021730905.1). Lineage (GTDB taxonomy): Bacteria > Pseudomonadota > Gammaproteobacteria > Burkholderiales > SG8-41 > UBA5216. The sequence goes on from JAKFYK010000117.1 coordinate 2,801, forward strand.
TTTGAAGGGGAAATGGATTTGTAGGTGGTATGCGAAAGACTATGTGTTGAGCGTAGCGCCAATCACCCAGGGACAATAATGAATTCAGAAGACGTAGCCGCCTACCTTAAACAGCACCCGGAGTTTTTCGAGCAGTACGCCGAGATGATGGCGGAGATCCATATTCCGCATCCGCATGGCGGACGCACCATTCCCATCAGCGAGCGGCAGATTCTGACGCTGCGCGAAAAAAGCAAACAGCTTGAAAGCAAGCTGCGTGAAATTGTCCAGTTCGGCGAAGAAAACGATGCCATCAGCGAGAGAATCCATCGCATCACGCTGGCGCTGCTCGGCGCGACGGACATCGCGGCTGTAGTGCATGCGACGGAGTTCAATCTGCGTGAAGATTTTTCGGTGCCGCATGTAGCGCTGAGGGTGTGGCGCGGGGCGGGTGACCTACCCGTGTTTCAGCCGACCAGCGAGGCAACGCGTGGTTTTGCCGCGGGTCTTACTCACCCGCTCTGCTGTGCACAGGCTGCCGCGGACACGGCGGAACTGTTTGGCGAATCTGCGCCGTTGCTGAAGTCATTTGCCTATGTCAGGTTGCACGACGGTGAAACCCTCGGACTGCTTGCACTGGCGAGCGAAGACGCACACCGCTTCTACCCCGAAATGGGCACGATATTCCTGTCGCGGCTGGGCGACATCGTGGCTGCCGCGCTGGCGCGGCATCTGGTGTGACGGCGGGTGTGACCCCTGCGGCACCAGCAACGGTTCCCGCCAAAGGCCGGCAGGCGCGTTCGCCTGCGCAGCAGCACCTGTCGGATTTTCTGGCGCATCTCACGCACGAGCGCCGGCTCGCCGCCAACACCGCCGCGGGCTACGCGCGCGATATCGAGACGCTGATACAGCTTGCGGATACCCATGCACTCGACAAACTGCAAGTGCATCAGATAAGGCGTTATGTTGCGCAACTGCATGCGCGCGGACTCGACGGGCGTTCGATTGCGCGCATGCTGTCGGCGTGGCGCGGTTTTTATCGCTATCTCGCGCGCGACCACGGCTTTACCACCAACCCCTGCGTCGGCATCCGCGCACCCAAATCCGCGAAGCGGCTGCCGCACGCGCTGTCGCCCGACGAGACGGGGCGCCTGATGGCCGCCGAGGATGACAGCGTGCTCGCGTTGCGCGACAAAGCTATGTTCGAGTTGCTCTATTCGTCGGGATTGCGCCTGTCCGAACTGACCGGCCTCGCACTGGGCGACATCGACAGCGCCGACGGCACGGTAAGAGTCACTGGCAAGGGCGGCAAAACACGGGTGGTTCCCGTGGGGCGCCATGCGCTCGCGGCGGTAGAGGAATGGCTTGTACCCCGCGGCGAGATCGCGCGTGCTGGCGAGACGGCGCTGTTCGTCAATCGTAACGGCGGGCGGCTGGGCCCGCGCGCCGTGCAGTTGCGGCTGAAACAATGGGCGGTAAAATCGGGGCTGCACGCTGCCGTGCATCCGCATATGCTGCGTCATTCGTTTGCCTCGCATGTGCTGCAATCGAGCGGTGATTTGCGCGCGGTGCAGGAAATGCTGGGGCACGCGAGCATTTCCACCACGCAGGTGTATACACAGTTGGATTTTCAGCATCTTGCAAAAGTGTATGACGCGGCGCATCCGCGGGCCAAGAAGAAATCGTGAGGGGGAGGCGTGAAGCGTGAGGCGGGCATAGCGGTCCCGTTAAATGTCCGTGCAGGCGCCTCACCCCTCACGCCTCATGCCCCATCAGCAAAGCTCATTCTCAAACCCGGCCGCGACAAATCGCTCAAGCGCCGGCACCCGTGGATTTTTTCAGGTGCGATTGCGCGCATCGAGGGCGCGCCGCAATCGGGCGAAACCGTTGAAGTGCAATCCACGGATGGCGTGACGCTCGCGGTTGCGGCCTATAGCCCGAAATCGCAAATCACCGCGCGCGTGTGGGACTGGCATTTACGAGCGATCGACGAGACTTTTTTTAAAAACAGAATTGTGGCTGCGGCAAACGCGCGTGCAAGCCTCTTGGCGCGCGGCATGACCAATGCCGCGCGTCTGGCGCATGGCGAATCGGACGGCCTGCCGGGCGTAATCGCCGATCGATATGCAGATACCGTTGTCGTGCAGTTGCTCGCAGCGGGCGCCGAGCGCTGGCGCGATGCCATTGCCGATGCGCTGGCATCGTTGCCTGGCGTCGCGCGTGTGTGGGAGCGTTCGGATGCTGATGTACGTGAACTGGAAGGTTTGCCGCCACGCACAGGCCTGCTGCGCGGCACCCCGCTAACCGGCGCGCTCATCGTTCATGAACACGGTCTGCAATTCAAGGTTGAAATTGAAGCGGGGCACAAGACCGGCTACTATCTTGATCAGCGAGATAACCATTTGTTTTTAAAGAATATTTCTGAGAGCCGTAGCGTCCTCGATGGTTTTTGCTACAGCGGCGGATTCGCGTTGCACGCGCTCGCCGGCGGGGCGCGATCGGTCACTGCCATCGACAGTTCAGGTCCGGCGCTGGCGCTGGCGCGCGAGAACGCCGCGCTCAACCATCTGCCGCCAGTGGAGTGGATCGAAGGCGACGTATTTCAAACGCTGCGCAAGTTCCGCGATCAGAACCGGCGCTTCGACATCATCGTGCTCGATCCGCCCAAGCTCGCACCGACTGCCGCGCACGCCGAGAAAGCCGCGCGTGCCTACAAGGATGCCAATCTGCTGGGATTCAAGTTGCTCAACCCGGGCGGCGTGTTGATGACGTACTCGTGTTCGGGCGGCGTGTCCGCCGACCTGTTCCAGAAAATCGTCGCCGGCGCGGCGCTTGATGCCGGCGTGAGTGCGCGCATCGAGGCGTGGCATCACGCTGCCGCCGATCATCCGGTGGCGCTTAATTTTCCGGAGGGCGAGTACCTGAAGGGGCTGGTATGCCGGATTGCGTCTTAACGCCTTACGCACGGGCTAGCGAGGGTTTTGCAAAGTTTCCGTGGAAGGCAATGTCAAGATAGCCCGCAATCCGCCGAGGGGCGAATCGGTCAGTTCGAGTTGACCACCGTACAAGCGCGCCAGATCGTCAACGATCGCGAGCCCCAAGCCTGAACCAGGAACGGTTTCATCGAGCCTTGCGCCCCGGTGGATCATTGCATTCCGCCGCGTTTCGGCGATCCCCGGACCATCATCGTCGAGCGTAATCACCAGCTTGTCCCGATCAGGGAACGCCTGAAGCTCGATGCGCTGCCGTGCCCATTTGCAGGCATTGTCGAGCAGGTTTCCTAGCATTTCGTGCAGGTCCTGCTCCTCGCCGCGAAAAACCAGTGAATCCGCCAGCGGCTGAACGACGAACTCGAGCTTTCGATCCGCGTGGACCCGGCGCATCACCCGCACCAGCCCTTCAACAACGGGCGCGAGCAGGGTATGGGCGCCCGGCATGCGTACCGCAGCCGCGGCGCGAGCGCGCATCAAGTGGTAGTCCACCTGCCGCGTCGCCGTGTCCACCACTTCCGTGACCAGTCCGGCGAGCTCTCCGGATTTCCCGTGCGCGGCATTGGCCAGCACGCTCAAGGGTGTTTTCAGCGCGTGGGCGAGATTGCCGGCTTGTGTGCGGGCGCGCGCTACAATTTCGTTGTTCTGTGCCAGGACGGTATTGAATTCCTTTACCAGCGGCTCGATCTCAACCGGAAAATCGCCTTTCAGGCGATGGTTTTCGCCGTTGCGTACCGCGCCCAGCGCCTTGTGCAGCCGCTGCAGGGGCGCCAGCGCAATCACCACCTGGAATATCGCGGCAGTGACCAGCCCCAGTGCCAGCACGCCCAGCGCCAGCCACAGCGTACCGTTCAAGCGTTCTGCCGGTGCCGTCATCAATTGTGTATCGGCAGCGACCATCAGCAGGAATTTTTGCGCCGCCGAGCCCGGCTGTTCCTCTAAAATCACCATGCGTTCAATCATGCCCAGCGTGGTGCCCATCGGACCCGCAATGCGGTGCTGGTGAATTTCACCATCAGCCGGCATGTCGAGTGACGCTACCAGCACGCCGTCCCACAGCGAGCGCGAGCGCAGCACGCCAACCGACGCAGGGTAATCTGCACCGGCGATGCGGTCGATTTGCCAGTAGAGGCCGGCGTAAGGCTTGCTTAGCCGCGGATCGGTGAGTGGCGTCGATAACGATAACTGTCCTGCGCCGTCGAGCACGATATTCGCGGTGAGCTGGTCAAGATGGGTTTTCAGTTCCGCGTGAAACTGCCGCGCGACGTGATGATGGAACAAACTGCCCAGTCCCCAGCCCGCGATGACGATGGTGGTGATGATCCACGCGAGCGTACCGGCCAGCAGCCGAACCCGCAGTGAATTGCGCACCGCGTTGGGCAATCGCAGTGCAAGCAGTTTCATTATGGACGTTGCAAATCCGGCGAACAGACCAGGCGGTAGCCGAGGCCCCGCGCGGTTTCAATCAGTCCGTGTGGCAATTTTTTGCGTAACCGGGCGATAAACACTTCAACGGTATTCGAGTCGCGGTCAAAATCCTGTGCGTAGATATGCTCGATCAGGTCGCTGCGCGAGACGATTTCATTGCGGTGATGCATCAGATAATCCAGTACGCGAAACTCGTGACTGGTCAGTGACAGCGCCTGTCCCGCCAGCATGACGCGGCCGCTGCGGGTATCCAGCACCAGTGGCCCGCAGGTCAACTCTGCACTGGCATGGCCGCTGGCGCGCCGGATCAGCGCGCGCAGGCGCGCCAGCAATTCTTCCATGTGAAAAGGTTTGGTCAGATAGTCATCGGCGCCGGCGTCTATGCCAGCCACCTTTTCATGCCAGTTGTCGCGAGCCGTCAGAATCAACACCGGCATGGCGCGTCCTGCAGCACGCCATTTTTTCAGCACCGTAATGCCGTCCATTTGCGGCAAGCCAAGATCGAGTATGACCGCATCAAACGGTTGGGTTTCATCGTCGCCCAAGTGATGTGCATCGACGCCGTTGTACGCAGCATCGACTGCATACCCTGCTTCGCTCAGGGCCGTGACCAACTGCGCAGCCAGCGCGGGTTCGTCTTCCACCACCAGGACACGCATCAGGGCTTTTCTCCCCGCGTACGATCATCGTTGCCGCGTGACGCCCTGCGCGCTTTGCTGTCGAGCAGCGTGCCGTCGCGCCCGTCGAACTTCAGTTTAACCAGGGCACCGCCGCTGCGCAGTAATTTGATCTCATAGATCCAGCGATCGCCCTCGCGTTCCAGTTCGACTTCCATGACCTTGCCCGGATGTTCCTTCTCCACCCGTTCGAGAATCGCCCGTAAGGGCATTACCTCGCCGGCGGCCACCGCCTGGCGCGCGCGATCGTGGTCATGCCTGTCGCGGGCCTGAGCGTCACCGGTATGCACAAGCCCCAGCAGCAAAGCCGCCGTGACGCAAATCAAATAATGTCTATAGGGCTTCATGGAGGCATTCTTTTTAACCCAGCCTTCCTGAACGGCGGATGAACGAGGCCTTCAGGTTTGATTCAGGCATTGCCGCGCAAAATGAACTTACGGTCGGCGATTCGACCGCAACAACACTTGGAGATTCACATGCTACGCACTACTTACCTCACTCGCGCAACGATCCTTTGCTTCAGCCTGCTGGCCGGCAGTGTTGCCGCCCAGGCATTCGCCCAATCATCCTCGTCCGCTTCCGGCAACGACTATCGGCGGGAGATGTCCATCCGCCACAGTCACGACAAGGCGGCAACCAGCGGCAATCACAATATCCGTCACATCGAACGCGACCACGGCATTTTGGAAGCCAGGACCAGCGACAAAAATAGCGCACACCCGAAATTGTATCGCGACGCACGGACCGGGGAGGTCAGCGACAGCCAGCGCGCAGGCGGTGATCGCGACGGGGACGCGCGTCGCCATAGCCAGGAGCGGCACAGCATGAATGAGCGCGGGCGCCCGTCCGATGATCACAGCGAAAGACGCCAGCGCGACGACCCGTCAAACAGGGGCAGCCGGTAGTTCGGCTGTCTAGAAACCCTATCAATAATTATCAATAAAAACAATTAGTTATATTTTATTCCGGGCCGCTCGTTCCTGCTTGTTTCATGGCGGGCGGCCTATTTAAAAGACAGGAGTTGCGAATGAACCCTTCAATCATTACTCGTACTTTGGTCGTCGCACTGCTTGCCGGCGCGGCACTTACCGCGGCGGCTCGTGCGGCTACTCCCGCCGAACTGCTCACCGGGTACAGCGCGCAGGCTAGCGCGGCGGCAGACGCCAATCGTGGTCAGCAGTTTTTCACTGCGCGTCATGGCAAGGAATGGAGTTGTGCCACATGCCACGGCGCGGTGCCTACCCAACCCGGCAAGCATGCTACGACCAGCAAACCGGTCAGCGCGTTGGCGCCGGCTTTCAATGCGGAGCGTTTCACCGATGCCGCAAAGGTGGAGAAATGGTTCCGCCGCAACTGCAACGACGTTTTGGGTCGCGAGTGTAGCGCCAGCGAAAAGGCCGACGTGCTGAGTTGGCTGATCACCCTCAAACGTTAACCGATTCAGCCAACACACTCACAGGACAACCTGTCATGCGCCAACGACTGTACTTTCCCGGCCAACGAATTTTGCAAGACGTGATCGCCGTCCTTGCCTTGGTTTCCGCAGGCAGCACGGCACTCGCGGACGGCGACAACCGTGCACCGCGTACCCCGTCGCTGCCCAAATACCAGCAGGAATGCGCGGCTTGCCATGTGGCCTATCCGCCCGGCATGCTGCCTGCAGTTTCATGGCCGCGCATCATGAACAATCTGCAACGTCACTACGGTACCGACGCTTCGGTTGACGCTGCCACGGTGAAAGAAATATCGGTCTGGCTCGCAGCAAACGCCGGCACCTATAAGCGTGTCAGCGAAGCGCCGCCCGAAGATCGCATCACCCGTTCGGCGTGGTTTGTTCGCAAGCATCGTGAGGTGGCTGCGGCCACCTGGAAATCGCCGGTGGTGAAAACGGCCGCCAACTGCGTTGCCTGCCATACCCAGGCTGACAAAGGGAGTTTCAGTGAACGCGAAATCCGTATCCCGCGCTGAAGCGCCAGGCGCTATCCCGCGGCGCTCCGCAATTCTTGTGTGGGACGCCCCTGTGCGCGTTTTTCACTGGCTGATGGTGGCGTGCTTTGCGGGCGCGTGGCTGACGGCTGAGAGCGAGCGCTGGCGGCTGGCCCATGTGACGCTGGGCTACACCATGGCCGGACTGGTGGCCTTTCGTATTCTGTGGGGCGTAGTGGGTACGCGTTACGCCCGCTTCTCAAACTTCGTGCGCGGCCCGGCAGCCGTGGTGTGCTATCTCGGGACGCTGCTGCGTCGCCAGCCCGATCACCACACCGGGCACAACCCCGCCGGCGCATGGGCGATTGTTGCGTTGCTGGTGCTGACGTTGGTGATCACCCTGTCGGGGTGGGCTGTTTTTAATGACGTTGGCGGACACTGGCTTGAAGACGCCCATGAGATTGTCGCCAATCTCATGCTGGCCGTCGTTGGTGCGCATATCGCCGGCGTGGTGATCAGTAGCTGGCTGCACCGCGAAAATCTGATCGGCGCGATGATCAGTGGCCGCAAGCCCGGGCTGCCGGAAGACGCTGTTCGCAACGCATGGCGTGTGATGGCGGTGCTGATGCTGGCGGCGGTAATGGGTTTTTGGTGGCTGCAGTGGCAAAGCGTGTAGCCGGCAGCACGCAAGTCGCCATCGGGGGCGCGCAGCCATTCAAGACGAAAGCGCATTTTCGGTGCGCAGAGGCGAATGCAGCTACGGGCTTACCCGGCCAAGTCTTTTCGCTCCGGCACTTCATCCACTCCGCCCGCATGCCACGGGTTGCAACGCAAAATGCGCTTCACACCCAGCCAGCCGCCGCGCAGCGCGCCATGCACTTCAATGGCTTCCTTGGTATAGCTCGAACACGTCGGATAGAAGCGGCACTGCTGGCCAAAAAATGGCGACAGCAGCAGTTTGTAGGCGTCAATCAGAAAAATGAATACATGTTTCATGGCGATTTGGGGAAGTATAGGGCGGCTCGCTATGGCGTGCAGCAATCCCGCGCCGGTAGCGGTAAAATATTCTTTCACCATTGGAATCCACAACCATGTTCGCCGTTCACCAGCTTGCGCATGCCTATGACGGGAAAGACGTGCTGCGCGTCGATGATTGGCAAGCGGAGCAAGGCGCGCAGTGGCTGATGCTCGGGCCTTCGGGCAGCGGCAAGACGACGCTGCTGCATGTGCTGGCGGGCATCCTGCGCCCGGCGTCCGGCCAGGTGACAGTTGCGAATCAGGATTTGATGGCGCTATCGCCTTCCGCGCTCGATCGTTTTCGCGGCAAGCATGTGGGTATCGTGTTACAGCGCCTGCATCTGATCGACAGCCTGACGGTAATGAACAATCTGCTGCTGGCGCAATATCTGGCGGGCGAGCCGCAGGACGTGGCGCGCGTGCGTGAAGTACTCGCCAGTCTTGATCTTGCCGATAAAGGCAGTGCGCGTCCGCACGAGCTTTCACATGGGCAGGCGCAACGCGTGGCGGTGGCGCGTGCGGTAGTGAACAAACCGAAGCTGCTGCTGGCCGACGAGCCGACCTCGAATCTCGACGATACGCGCTGCCTGCAAGTGCTGGATTTGCTGCTGGCGCAAGCGACGGCTTGTGGCGCGACACTGGTGATTGCCACGCACGATCAGCGCATCAAGTCGCGTGTACCTAACCACCATGAGTTGGCAGTCCCAAAATGAATCTTGCGACCATCAGTCTTGCTTATCTGCGCGCACGCAGCCTAAACACGCTGCTGAATATTTTGTTGCTGGCATTGGGCGTGGCGACCATTGTGTTGTTGCTGCTGGCCACCACGCAGCTCGATCAGCGCATGCGGCGCGATGCGCAGGGGATTGATCTGGTGATTGGCGCCAAGGGCAGCCCGATGCAGGTGATTTTGTCGAGCATTTATCATCTCGATGTGCCTACCGGAAATATTCCGTATAAGCAGGCACTGGAGATTTCGCGCCATCGCATGGTGAAAAGGGCGATACCGCTGGCGCTGGGCGACAGTTACAAGGGCGCGCGTATTGTCGGCACCACGCCGGATTATCTGGTGCATTACGATGCCAAATTTGCATCGGGCAAGCGTTGGGAAAAAGTACTCGAAGTGGTGATCGGCGCGGAAGTCGCCGCGCGTACCGGCCTGAAACTCGGCGCGAAATTTCACGGCTCGCACGGGCTGGGCGACGCCGGTGAAGCGCATGAGGCCCATCCGTATGTCGTGGTCGGCATTCTGGAACGCAGCGGCACGGTGCTCGACCGGCTGGTGATTTGCAGCGTGGAAAGCGTGTGGGCGATGCATGCCGATCATCATGATATCAAGGACATCAACGATATCGCCAACCAGATGAAGGAAGAAGAAAAAGAATACACCGCGTTGCTGATTCAATATGCATCACCGATTGCCGCCGCGATGTTGCCGCGCTACGTCAACAACAATTCCGCGATGCAGGCGGCCTCGCCTGCGTACGAAACGGCGCGGCTGTTCAGCATTATCGGCGTGGGCGTGGACGTGCTGCGCGGCTTTGCGCTGGTGCTGGTGTTCAGCGCCGGGCTGTCGGTGTTCATTGCGCTCTACAACGCGCTGAACGAGCGGCGTTACGATCTCGCGGTGATGCGCACTTTGGGGGCGCGCCCGATGACACTCATGATGTTGCTGCTGTTCGAAGGGCTGCTGCTGGCGCTGATCGGCGGGGTGCTGGGCGTGGCGCTGGGGCATGCGCTGGCGGAAGTGCTGGGCTATGCACTCAAAACTGCGCAGCAGGTGTCGGTCACCGGCTGGACCTGGGTGCAGGCCGAATGGTGGGTGCTGGCGCTGGCGGCGGGGGTGGGCATAGTTGCCGCACTGATACCGGCATGGCGCGCGTATCGAACGGACATCGCGGGCACTTTGGCACGCGGCTAGTGTCGGAGACGAAGTGACTGGAGAGAACATGGGCAAACAGTGGATTTCAATACTGGCTGCAGCTTTGTTGATGGCGACGCCGGTGCTGGCACACGACAAGGCGAAAAAGGGCGAAAAGCCGCACAATGCGGCCGAAGTGCAAAAAGACATCCTCGATCATCGCGCGATGGCCGATGCGCATCTCGCGGCTGCGAAATGTCTCGAGGGCGGCAAAGGCGAGAAAGAATGCCACGCGCAGTTGGCCAAGGATTGCAAAGGACTGGGCATAGGCACGCTGTGCGGCATGAAGCACAAGCATTAAAAATGTAATAAAAACAAATACTTACTTGTTTTTACTGGAGTGCGGTAGTATTGTCCACGATTAAATGTTTGTGTCGATGGGGGTTGCGATGAACATCCAAAAATTCCTGCCTGTATTTTTAGCGGTACTCACAGGGCTCAGCGCTGCAGCGTGGGCACAGCAGAAAGGCCCCGCTGCCGGCAAAGATTTGTATGCCAAGAATCCTGCGACCGATGCGCCGCTGGCGCCATCGCCATATGCCGACAAGCCGCTGCCGGAACTCAAAGGCGTGTTGTCGTGGAAGACGCTGGGCGAAGTCAAGCCGGTCAAGCAAAAAGACAAATTCGTGCCGGAGTTCGCCAAAGCGGTAAGCGCGCTCGACAAAAAAGAAGTCAAGATTCAGGGCTTCATGATGCCGCTCGACATGGGCGAAAAGCAGGCACGGTTTATTCTGACCGCGTTGCCGCCGTCATGTTCGTTTTGTTTGCCCGGCGGGCCGGAGCAAATGGTTGAAGTGCAGGCCAAGTCACCCGTCAAGTATGGTTTTGAACCTATCCTGCTCACCGGCAAACTTGCGGTGCTGAAGGACGATCCGATGGGACTTTATTATCGGCTCACCGATGCGGTGGTGACGGTCGCCAAGTAATCCTGCTGTGATTTGCCCGGGCTGAACACAGGCAAATGATGCCGCGCCGGTTTTTCCACACTCTCTGCGTTGTCCTTCTGCTCATTGCGCAGCAGGGCGCGCTGGTGCATGCGACGTGGCATGCGAGCGGCGACGCGCACGATGCGCATGTCCACGAAGGTCACGCGCATGACCATGACGAGGGCAGCGGTGAATCGCCACTCGGCCAAGGCAGCTTGTGTGCGTTCGATCTTGCGTTCGGGCAGGTGCTGGGTGGTGTGCACGGATCGTGCGCGCTGCCGATCACCGCTGAACTTCCCGCGGCCATTTCTACTTACACCTTTAATCCCCGGCTTGGTTCCGAAGCCGTTCCCGCGCACTCGCGCGGTCCTCCAGTAATCCTGTGATTTAGCGGCATTGCCGCTTTGATCTGAATCCACGCGCGGCTTGAGCATTGCTCAGTGCCGCGTGCCGTGCATTCCACAGGAGAAAACAATGGTCAGTCGCATCGCAAGTGCGGTGGCTGCTGTGCTCGCGGTATCCGCGCACGCGCAGACCACCGGTGTACAACCGCCCAGTGGGGCGGGAACCCCAACTCAATTGTCGCCGGTGATCGTGACCGGCAATCCACTCGGCAGCGAGCTATTCGGTCTGGTGCCGCCAATCTCCGTGCTCGACGGCATCAATCTCTTATTGCTGCGGCGCTCGACACTGGGCGAAATGTTGAACGAGATGCCGGGCGTGAGCTCGACCTGGTTCGGGCCCAATGCCAGCCGCCCGGTGATACGTGGCCTCGAGGGAGATCGCATACGCATTCTCAGTAACGGTGTGGGTGTGTTGGATGCGTCGTCGCTGAGTAACGATCACGCGGTACCGATTGATCCGCTGGTTGTCGAGCGCGTCGAAGTCGTGCGCGGACCGGCGGCGCTTTTTTACGGTGGCAACGCGGTCGGCGGTGTGGTCAATGTAATCGACAACCGCATTCCGCAGGAACCGGTGCAGGGTGTGCGCGGCAGAGCCGAGGCGCGCGTGGGTGGCGCCGAGTTCGAGAAGGCTTTCGGCGCGATGCTGGAAGCAGGCAACGGGCGTATCGCGCTGCACGCGGACGTGTACACGCGCGATACCGATGATCTTAAGATCAAGGGCCCGAATATTTCGCCGCGTGTGCAAGCTGCCGATCCTGCGCGAGCCATAACCTACGGCACGTTGCCCAACAGCGCGTCACGTTCTAGTGGTGGCGCCATCGGCGGCTCCGCTACCTGGGACAAAGGGTACGTAGGCTTGTCGTTCTCGTCGTTTGACAGCAAGTACGGCACGGTTGCCGAGCCCGAAGTCACCATCGACATGGAGAGCAAGCGCTGGGATCTTGCCGGCGAAGTGCGCGACACCGGTTCTTTCATCAGCGGCGTCAAATTCAAGTTCGGCAAGACCGACTATAAGCACACCGAGCTTGATGCGGGTGTTGCGGCCACCGAGTTCAAGAGCAGAGGCCACGAAGGCAGACTGGAGCTTACGCATGGCAATCTCGGACCGCTGAAAGGCGCGGTCGGCGTTCAGTTCAGCAATTTTGATTTTTCGGCACTGGGCGCGGAAGCATTTGTGCCGACGACAAAGACCGATAGCAAGGCGTTGTTTATTTATGAAGAGCTGCCGATAGGGAAATTGAAGCTGACTTTCGGTGGGCGTCATGAGCGCACGGAAGTCAGTTCGCAAGGCGGCGGCCCCGTGCCGTTTGGAGGCGCAGGGCCGCGCTTCGATCCAGCGCAGGCTCGAACCTTCAGCGGCAATAGCGGTGCCATTGGCGGCGTCTATAGTTTTACACCGGGACTGGCGCTGGCGCTCAACGGGACGATGACCGAGCGCGCGCCAACCTATTACGAATTATTTGCCAACGGTCCACATGCCGCGACCGGGTCGTATGAAGTGGGCGATGCCACGTTTGCCAAAGAAAAATCACGGTCGTTCGACGCAGCATTGCGCATGCGCTCCGGCGCGCACTCAGGCAGCGTTGGTGTGTTCCACAGCCGCTTCAGGAATTACATCGGCGTGTTCAACAGCGGCAACACGCGCGGCGCCGACGGAGAATTGAATCCGCCCGAGACCGTCCAGCCCGGGGTGTCGGATAACACCGGCGAGGAGGTACTGCCCGAACTGGCCTACCGCGCGGTGCCCGCGCGCTTTCGCGGCATGGAGGCTGAGGGCAAGTTTCGGTTGCTGGATCGCGCGAGCACACTTGATCTGCTGCTGAAGTTCGATGTTGTGCGCGCAGATCATCGCAGCACCGGTCTGCCGCTGCCGAGAATCGCGCCACGGCGCTTCGGCGCGGGCCTGGACTATCGCTGGGGTCAGTTAGGCGCGCGCGTGGACGCAATGTGGGTGTCGGCGCAAAATCGCGTGTCGGCCAATGAACTGCCCACCGACAGCTACACCCTGCTCAATGCGGCATTGACCTATCGCATAAAACTGCCGGCGCCACAGGGCGGCATCGAGTTTTTCCTGCGCGGCGTTAACTTGCTTAACGAAGATGCGCGTAACCACGTGTCTTTCCTCAAGGACATAGCGCCGCTTGGCAAGCGTAGTGGTCAGGTGGGGTTGAGAGCGCAGTTCTAACGGCGTTGTTGACCACGTAAATGAGCGCGCGGCGTGTTTGTCGTACTGCGCAATGCGGACGACAATCACGCCACGCTCGACGTTGATCGCGTGATTCCAAGTAATATTAAACTAACAGGAGAAAACAAAATGAGCACACACTGGATTTCAATATTGGCCGCTGCCTTTTTGATAGCTACCCCTGCGCTGGCACAGGATAAGACCAAAAAAGGCGAAAAACCGCACAGTGCTTCCGAAGTGCAAAAAGACATACTCGATCATCGTGCGATGGCCGATGCGCATCTCGTTGCCGCGAAGTGTCTTGAGGGTGGCAAAGGCGAGAAGGAATGCCATGCCCAGCTCGCGAAGGACTGCAAGGGGCTGGGTATCGGCAAGCTGTGCGGCATGAAGCATAAGCATTAAAAAATGCAATAAAACGAGAAGTCATTTCATAAATGTATAAATCAATAAGTTAAATTATCAAAAACCTGTTTGTGAAATGACTTCTATATGTTTTCAAATATAATTTCTCATGACCGCTGATCCGGTTTTGAGCCTCAGATCGCACGACCCTGCGCTGCTGCTACTGTGCGTAGCGGGCAGCGTAGCGGTGCACGTGTTGCTGCTGACACTGCTGCCTGGATGGATCGCCCGGCGCGATGTACCGCCACGCCCGCTCACGGTCGAGTTGTTGCAGCAGGAGCTGCCGGAGATCGTGCCGCCCAAGCCGTTGCCGATGGAAACACGCGCCGAGCGTACTGAACCGGTGAAGCCCGTCGTCAGGCAAAAGCCGGAACCACGCGTGGTACAAGAACCGATACTTACCGCGCCGCCGGAAGCGCCGCCATCGCCGGCTGCGCCCGTAGTGCCCGAACAACGTCCGGCACCACCACCCGAAGTACCGCGCGCGCCACCCACGCCAGTTTTAGCGCCTGTGACGCCGCCGCGCTCCGACGCGTCGTATCTGAACAATCCGCGGCCCGCGTATCCGCTGGCCGCGCGCCGTCGCGGCGATCAGGGCACGGTGCTGATCCGGGTGCTGGTTACCGCCGAAGGACTCGCCGCGAGTGTGGGACTTGAAAAAACCAGCGGCCATCCTGCCCTGGATGACGCGGCACTCGCGGCAGTGAAATCGTGGCGTTTTATTCCCGCGCGGCAGGGCGGGCAGGCGATTGAGTCGCCGTACGTGGTGCCAGTCGTCTTCAAGCTGGAATGAGAACGCAGCTATAATCGTCTCTTGAAAAGCAGATATTGCGCCCCATCTACCCGGATATTCCCTTCAACGCATTGTACGCTCAGCGCATGAACCCCGAAGTTTTTCACGGTACCACCATCCTGTCGGTGCGTCGCGGTAACGTGGTTGCACTCGGCGGCGACGGACAGGTCACGCTCGGCAACGTGGTGGTGAAGTCTACCGCGCGCAAAATCCGCCGGCTGTATCACGAGAAGATTCTCGCGGGGTTTGCGGGCGGCACGTCGGATGCGTTCACCTTGTTCGAGCGATTTGAAGCCAAGCTGGAAAAACATCAAGGCAACTTGATGCGCTCGGCGGTAGAACTTGCCAAAGACTGGCGCACCGACCGCATGCTGCGCCGTCTTGAAGCGATGCTCGCGGTAGCCGATCGCGACCACTCATTGATCATCACCGGCGTCGGCGACGTGCTTGAACCCGAGCTCGGCATCGTGGCTATCGGCAGCGGCGGCTCGTTCGCGCAGGCGGCAGCGCGCGCGCTGCTCGAAAACACCGATCTCGCGCCGCAGGATATCGTGAAAAAATCACTGTCGATTGCCGGCGATCTTTGCATTTATACCAATCAGCAGCATGTTATAGAAGTGCTTGATTGAATTCGTGAACGAGTGAAGGGGTGAATATGTGAAGGGGGTACCCCAGTCGCCTTTCCACGAAGCTGCTTTTGCTCCTTCACTCCTTCACTCCTTCACTCCTTCACAGCATTCAGCAATGAGCACAATGACCCCGCAGGAAATCGTTCACGAGCTTGACCGCCATATCATCGGGCAGGATGATGCCAAGCGCGCGGTGGCTATTGCGTTGCGTAATCGCTGGCGGCGTCAGCAGGTGGCCGAGCCGCTGCGTCAGGAAATCACACCCAAAAATATTTTGATGATCGGGCCTACCGGTGTGGGCAAGACCGAAATCGCGCGCCGGCTGGCGCGCCTTGCAGACGCGCCGTTCATCAAAATCGAGGCGACAAAGTTCACCGAAGTCGGCTATGTCGGGCGCGACGTGGACACCATCATTCGCGATCTGGTGGAAACCGCGATCAAGGATATACGCGAGCACGCCACGCGCAAGGTACGGCGTCAGGCCGAGGATATGGCGGAGGAGCGTGTGCTCGACGTTCTACTACCGCCGCCGCCTGATTTTGGGGCGACAGCAACGGCAGAGGATGGTGAAAATCCGACACGTCAGAAATTCCGCAAGAAGCTGCGCGAAGGCGAGTTCGACGACAAGGAAATCGAGATCGAGGTTGCGGCCGCGCCGGCGCACATGGAAATATTCGCACCGCCGGGCATGGAAGATCTCACCTCGCAGATACAAGGCATGTTCCAGAATGTCGGCACCGGCAAGAAGCGCACGCGCAAGCTGAAAGTGCGGGACGCGATGAAACTGCTCACTGACGAAGAGGCCGTCAAGCTGATCAACGACGAAGATCTCAAAACGCAGGCGGTCAACAACGTCGAACAGAACGGCATTGTGTTTCTCGACGAAATCGACAAAATTGCCGCGCGGCAGGAGACCTCCGGTGCCGACGTGTCGCGCCAGGGCGTGCAGCGCGATCTGCTGCCGCTGGTGGAAGGCACCACGGTCACCACCAAGTACGGCATGATCAAGACCGATCACATTCTGTTCATTGCCAGCGGCGCGTTTCATTTGTCCAAGCCGTCAGATTTGATTCCGGAACTGCAGGGGCGCTTTCCGATACGCGTTGAATTGAACAGCCTGTCGGTGTCCGATTTCGAACAGATACTCACCAATACGCACGCCAGTCTGGTCAAGCAATATGAGGCGTTACTCGCTACCGAGGAAGTAAAACTCGTGTTTGGTGCGGATGCGATCAAGCGCCTTGCCGAGATTGCGTGGCAGGTCAACGAGAAAACCGAAAACATCGGCGCGCGCCGGCTCTATACCGTGATGGAAAAGCTGCTGGAGGATGTGTCTTTCAACGCCGGCAAACATTTCGGCCAGACGGTGACCATCGACGGCGCCTATGTCGATACCCGCCTGAAGGACTTGGCACAAAGCGAAGATCTGGCACGCTACGTGTTGTGAGGGGCCTGAAATGCACTCTAAGGTTACTCCGGCAATGCAAAGCGGCTGGCTGACCACGTTTGGAGTCTTGTTGAAATAGCGAGACTCGCGGACTAATGTTTCGCTGTCTGCTATCCTGTTTGTACGAATCTCTCGTTATCCTCTTGGAGAGCCTATGCGCATACACTTTCGCAAGTCCTGCGCCATTGCCGGGGCAGTCTTGGCGTTAGCGGCAAATTCGGTCGCTCACCCTAATGAACCAGCATCAAAGGTTGATCCCAGGCTACAGGATGAAATAGTGGCTTTTCGCAAGTCGTTTCAAAGCGCAGGCGCAAACCGGGACGTTGTGGCCCTGCGTCGCTATTTCACAGATGACTACACGCACACGCATACAACAGGTAAGGTTGATGGCAAGGACGCCCGGATAATCAGTGTCATGGCTGGCGAACCCACGGTGGAGATGGCCCCCGTTCCTGAGTTTCGACTTTCCTGCTTTGGGGACTCGGTGTGCATCGCGCGCGCGCTTAGCCCGATCAAGCGCGGGGATGGGAAATGGTTTGATGTCCGATGGACACAGACCTATGTAAAAACAGGCATAGGCTGGCAAATTGCCGTCAGTCAGGCGACAGGCCTACTGAGCACCATTCGGGGCGTTCCCTGACCAAACCGCCTGGTTACATTTCAAACGGAGACACTACCTTACAGGCCACGGAGTTGACCGCACCGCATCAGGCGGCTTAATATAAGCTAGCCATGTTTTCCCGAAGCGCCACAAGACTCTCAGCCTGGGCCGCGTTGATCGCGGTGGTATTTGTCGTGCTGTTGCCGGCGACGCTGAATGCTGCCGCTAAAATTTCGAGTCCGACAGCGATAGGACAGTCCAGTCTGGCGGGCATCTGCACGCAGGATGGTGCGAAGTTCGTATTGCCGAATGCGCCGGATCAGCAGCCGGTGGCGGCACACAAGCCCTGCGTGTTCTGCATCTCCAGCGTGCCGCTGTTCGCGGATACGCAAGCGCCGCGTGTAGTAGCGGTCATAGAAGGCATACCGGTTGTCATTCCTCCCTCTCTGGCGACATCCTTGCCGCCGGATATTGCTGCCAAGCAGCCCCTGAGTCCGCGCGCTCCGCCGCGACTTAACTAAATCCCCGTCGTTTAGTACCGGCCGCTGCGCACTGCGTATTATTGCGTCGCGGATTCACCTCCTGTCAGGGGTGCTATGCCCTGCAGGGGCCTATCATAACTATATGTTTTAATTGGATAATTTTATGAATCCTTTATTTGGGTTTGTTCGTTTTGCGCACGTTGTGTGCGTGGCGTTGTGCGTGCCTTTCGCGGCAAGCGCACAAACTGTTGAGGTCAAGGATGCGTGGGTGCGCGGTACCGTGCCGGCGCAAAAAGCAACGGGTGCCTTCATGGAAATCACCGGCAAAAGCGCGGCGCGATTGCTGAGCGTTGACAGCCCGGTTGCAGCATCCGTTGAAATTCATAACATGACCATGCAAAACGGCGTGATGAAAATGTTTCAGGTCGATGGTATCGATGTGCCCGCAGGTAAAACGGTGAAGCTCGCCCCCGGTGGTTATCACGTGATGTTCATGGGACTCAAGCAGCAGATGAAGGCGGGTGACCGCGTGCCGCTCAAGCTCACGTTCGAATTGGCGGACAAGAAACGTGAATCGCTGGAGCTGTCGGTGGAGGTGCGCGATATTGCGGGTAGCCATACTAGTGCGCACTAAACGCCTGAGTGGTTTGACCCCCCCAAAAACTGCCTGCGTATGACATTGACAAATCATCCATGATCCAGTCTCGCCGAAAACTTGTCGCAAGGTTTGTGCTGGCAGCCATGCTGTTCAGTGCGCTGTCACCAGCCATGGCGAGCGTGCTGTTTTCCGATCGTCCGGATATCCTGGCATCCTTGCTGGCGTTGCCCGCGAAGCCGGCCGGGAGCGCGCAGGGCGATATTTGCCACACGGCAGGCACTGCGCAACAGTTGGATTTGAAGTCTCAATCGGATGATGCTCCCGGGCGCACCACGCATGGCATCTTCTGTTCGTTTTGTCTTGCTGCCAGTTCTGTTGTTACTGTGCCAACCGCTGCCAGCACGTTTGCAATGGCTGTTGTTACCGCCACGGTCTTTTTGCCGGCCAGGAACATTCAGCCGTCACTGGCGACCCCTGCTTCTACCCGCCATCCTCGCGATCCTCCCGTAGCACTGCGCTGATTCTGTCACCTGCGTGCACCGGCAAGTCCGGCGCGTGCTACTGCACAACAAGAGCAAATTGCTATGAGGAGTTGCTATGAATCGTTTGACGATCGGGGTCTTGACGGGGGTGAGTCTGTTGGGGGCTGTAACATGCACAAGTGCCGCGGCGCAGGGCGCTACGCTGCCTGAAGTAACGGTTACCGGTACACGAGAAAAAGCATTGCTGAACGAAACACCCGCCGCGGTGGGTGTCATCAAGGGCGAGACAGTGCGGCAGGACCGGCCCAATCATCCGATGCAGATCATGAGCCAGATTCCGGGCGTGGCCGTCGCGGTGACCAATGGCGAAGGACATACCACGTCAATACGCCATCCGTTCACTACCAATCCCGTCTATCTGTTTCTGGAGGATGGCATTCCCATTCGCTCGACGGGATTTTTCAATCACAATGCGCTGTACGAAATCAATATTCCGCAGTCGGGCGGCATCGAGGTGATTCGCGGGCCTGGCACGGCACTCTACGGCTCCGATGCCATCGGTGGCGTGATCAACGTGCTGACGCGCACGCCGCCGAAGCAGGGCGAGTTCACACTGGGCGGTGACATCGGCGGTCACGGCTGGCGTCGCTTGCTGCTGGGTGGCGGAAATACCATCGGTGATAACGGGTTTCGTGCTGATCTCAATCTGACCCACACCGATGGCTGGCGTGACACTACCAAGTATGACCGTCAGAGCGGCACCTTTCGCTGGGACCGTGCGCTGGGCAACGATGCGGTGCTGAAAACCGTACTGGCGTTCTCTAAAATCGACCAGCAGACGGGGGCGAATTCGCCGCTGACGCTGGCCGACTATACCAACAATCCGACGCGCAATTATTTGCCGATCGCGTATCGCAAAGTTGATGCGTTCCGGCTGTCGGCCAGCTATGAAAAGGAATGGGACAACACGCTGCTGTCCATCACGCCGTACATACGCGACAACAGCATGGAACTGCTGGCGTCGTTCACGCTCAACTCTGATCCGACGGTGTCGCTGTCGGAGAACCGTTCATACGGGGTGATGGCAAAATGGCGGCGTGATTTTCCGCAATTCATGCGCGCGCGACTTATCGTGGGCGCGGACGTGGATTACAGTCCCGGCGGACGCACTGAAGACAGCTTGAATGTCAGTGTCACCGGTGCTGCGCCGTCGCGCGTATTCAACGCCTATTCGATTGCGCGCCGCGTGTATGATTATGACGTGACGTTCAAGGGCATCTCGCCCTACGTTCATGGCGAGATCTCGCCGAGCGAACGACTGCGTGTGACCGGTGGCGTGCGTTTCGACCATTTGTCGTATTCGTTCGAGAATCATTTTGCCGGAGCGCCGATATTCGTTCCTGCGGGCATCACGTTTCCCGCCGCGCGGTTCTACGGGCAGGTGAACAATACTGACGTGACCTACAAGCATGTGAGTCCCAAGCTGGGTGCAACCTATGCGATCACCAAGGATACGCATGTGTTCGCCGGCTACACACACGGCTTTCGTGCGCCGTCCGAAGGCAATCTGTTCCGTCCGTCGGTGGGTGCCAGCGCAGCAGCAGCTAACGCGTCGGCGGCTGCGTCGTCCACGCTCAAGCCGATCAAGGCGGATCAGCTTGAAGTGGGTTTGCGCGGCAATGTGGGTGCATTGTCCTACGATGTCGTGGTGTATGACCTGACTAAGAAAGACGATATCGTGTCGCAGCGCGATCCGGTGACCACGCTGACGACTACGGTCAATGCCGGGAAAACGCGGCATCGCGGCATTGAAATCGGTGCGGGTGCGCCGTTTGCAGGACACTTTCGTGCTGATGCTGCGTTTTCCTATGCCAGGCACACTTACGAAGATTGGGTGACCAACAACGGAACCTTTACCGGCAAGGAAATAGAAGCCGCACCGCGTGTAATGACCAACACGCGACTGACCTGGCTGCCGCAGAAGGATGCACGCGTGCAACTGGAATGGGTGCGGCTGGGCAGCTATTGGCTGGATGCGGCCAATACCCAAAAATACGGCGGGCATGACCTGTTCAATCTGCGCGTAAACTGGCCGTTAACCAAGGATGTTGCAATCAACAGCAGCGTCTATAATCTGACCGACCGGCGATACGCGGACAGCGCGCAAGTGTCGAGCAATCAACCGGTGCTGTCGCCCGGACTGCCGCGCACTCTGTACGTGGGATTGGAGGCTAAATGGTGAGAACTGCCGTAGCGCTGACGCTGATGTTTGCTGCCCTGCTTTACGGTACCGGTTTTGCACAAGAAGAGCATGCAGGGCACGGCGGCGCTAAAGGTGCAGCAGTAACGGCGGCACGCTTGCAGATTGCCGCTTCGGCGGCTTTCGACTCAAGGGGCGATCTGTGGGCGGCCAGTGCTGACGGGGGCCATGTTGTCGTGCGTCGCTCGTCCGACGCGGGCAAAAGCTGGTCCCCGCCCCGCCGCGTGAATGTGGTGGCGGAGGACATCGGTGCCGAGGGCGACGCGCGTCCGAAGATTGCTCTAGGTAAGAGTGGCGAAGTGTACGTCACCTGGACCAAACCGCTGCTCAAACCCTATACCGGCGACATTCGTTTTGCGCGTTCAACGGATGGCGGCAAGACGTTCAGCGCGCCGTTCACGGTGCATACCGACCGGCAGGAAATCACCCATCGGTTCGACGCGCTGACGGTGACCCGCGATGGCAAAATTTTCATCGCGTGGATCGACAAGCGCGACATGGTTGCCGCGGGCACGGACACAAAATATCGCGGCGCGGCGGTGTATTTCGCGGTCTCCGACAATCGGGGCGTGAGTTTTCGCGGCGACTTCAAACTCGCCGACCATAGTTGCGAGTGTTGCCGCATTGCCCTGCTGCCGCGCGACGATGGCAGCGTTCTCGCCCTGTGGCGTCATGTATTCGAGCCTAACGTCCGCGATCATGCAATGGCGCTGATGCATGCGGATGGGCGGGCCGGAACCGTGCGTCGCGCTACGTTTGACGAGTGGGCAGTGGACGTCTGCCCGCATCACGGCCCGTCGCTGGCGGCGGATGCCGATGGCCGCTTGCACGCGGTGTGGTTTACGCAAGGCGCGAAACGCGCCGGTGTGTTCTATGGGCGCTTGCGGTTGAGTGGCGAAGGCGGCGTGGACGCGCTGCGGCACGTGGGCGGCGAATCGGCGGCGCATGCTGATCTTGCGGTGAGCGGCATGCGCGTGGTCGTCGTGTGGAAAGAATTCGACGGCACGCGCTCGCGCCTGCGCGCAATGGTTTCCGACAATGGCGGCGACCGTTGGCGCGAACGCGACCTGTTTGCCACTACCGGCGCGTCAGATCAGCCCCGCGTGCTGGAACACGGCGGACGTTTTTATGCGTTCTGGAATACGCAACGCGAAGGGTTTACCACCACGGTGTTATTGCCATGAATCGCAGAGAGTTTATAATAAAAACAAATAGTTACGCTATATTCTGTACTCCGGTATTGTGTGCCCGCAGTGCAACACTAGTCGCCGGCGCGTTGCTGCCGTTCGACGCCAATACGCTTGCATCACTACGCAAGACGCACGCGGGCAAACCCTTTGTAATTGCCTTCTGGTCGCTGTACTGCGAGCCCTGCCGTGACGAAATGCCGGAATGGAATGCGGTGAAGCGCAAGCACCCGTCGCTGCCGATACTGCTGGTGTCCACCGACACACCTGCAGATCGCGCACTGATCGATGCGTTCTTCGTGAAGTATCCGCCGGGCGCTGTCCAGAAATGGGTATTCGCTGATGCGTTCAGCGAGCGCGTGCGCTATTCGGTCGATAAATCATGGCGCGGAGAGATGCCCAAGAGCTATTTCTTTGATGCTGCGCACCGCGTGGAAGTAAAAAGCGGCCGCGTTGATCGCGCGTGGATTGAAGCGTGGGCCACCAGAGTATCTGCAAAACCGCAATAAAAAGGACGCCCGATCTTTCGAAGGGGCGTCCCAGGGACTTAGAAAGCGCAGGGAGGAGGGTGCGCTTCCTTGCTGCAACTACATGTGATACGCGGTCTCGCCGTGCGAGTTGATGTCGAGGCCTTCGCGTTCTTCCTCTTCGGTGACACGCAACCCGACGATGATGTCGGCGATCTTGAAGGCGATCAGCGCAACAACCGCCGTCCAGACTACCGTGACACCCACTGCTTTAGCCTGCGTGATGAGTTGGGCCATGATGTCGTAGTCTGCAGCGGAGGTTACTTTAGCGGTGACCCAATCGGACACGTATCCCGGGCCGCCCAGTGACGGCGAGCAGAACACGCCGGTCAACATGGCGCCGAGTATGCCGCCTACCGCGTGCACGCCGAACACGTCCAGCGAATCATCGGCTTTCAATATCTTCTTCAGGCCGTTGACGCCCCACAGGCAAATGATGCCTGCCAGACTACCGATCACAAACGCGCCGGGTATACCGACGTTGCCGGCTGCCGGTGTTATCGCAACCAGCCCTGCAACCGCACCTGATGCCGCACCGAGCATCGACGGTTTGCCTTTGAACATCCATTCGGCGAACGTCCAGGTCAGCACCGCACATGCCGTGGCGAGGAAGGTATTGATGAACGCCAAAGCCGCAGAGTTGCCCGCTTCCAGTGCGGAACCCGCGTTAAATCCGAACCAGCCCACCCACAGCAGCGAGGCGCCGATCATGGTCATGGTCAGGTTGTGCGGCGTCATGGCTTCCTTGCCGAATCCAATGCGCTTGCCCACCAGATAAGCGCCGACCAAGCCAGCAACACCGGCGTTGATATGCACCACTGTGCCGCCCGCGAAATCGAGTGCGCCCCATTGCCAGATCAAGCCCGCGGTAGAGTTCAGTTTTTCTACCAGCTTGGCATCGGTGTAGGCATCAGGTCCCGGCCAGAACCACACCATGTGCGCAATCGGCGCGTAGGCAAAGGTGAACCAGAGCACCGCAAAGATCAGGATCGCGGAAAATTTAACGCGCTCGGCAAGCGCACCCAAGATCAGGCAAACCGTAATGGCGGCAAACGTGGCCTGGAAAGCAACGAACACCAACTCGGGTATCACGACGCCTTTGCTGAAGGTTGCGGCGGTCGCGAACTCTCCCTTGGCGGCATCGAATGTGCCGCTCAGGAACAAGCGGTCGAAGCCGCCAAAAAATGCGTTGCCCTCGGTGAACGCCAGACTGTAACCATAGACGCACCACAGCACGGTAATTAGCGAGAACACCACAAACACCTGCATCAGCACCGAGAGCATGTTTTTTGAACGCACCATGCCGCCATAAAACAGCGCCAGGGCCGGCACGCTCATCATCAGCACCAGTGCGGTACAGGTGAGCATCCATGCGACGTCGCCCTTGTTCGGTGTGGGTTTGGCCACCGCGGGTGCCGCGGCTGCGGGCGCCGCAGGAGCAGCCGCTGCCGGTGCGGCAGCCGGTGCTGCGGCCGCAGGTGCAGCTTCCGCTTTTTCCGCGGGTTTGTCCTGTGCTTGCGCCATGAAGCTGGTGCAGATCAGCATCGCCAGCGTTGACAAAATTATGCTAAATCTTTTCATTTCATTTCCCCTTACAGTGCTTGCGCGCCGGTTTCGCCGGTGCGTATGCGGATGACTTGTTCGAGTTCGAAGACGAATATTTTCCCGTCGCCGATTTTCCCCGTGTTGGCGGCTTTTTCGATGGCCTCGATCACTTGGTCCAGCATGTCGCTCTTGATCGCAGCCTCGACTTTCACCTTGGGCAGAAAATCCACCACATATTCGGCACCGCGATAGAGTTCGGTGTGGCCTTTCTGCCGCCCGAAACCCTTGACTTCGGTCACGGTAACGCCGCTCACGCCGACGGCGGAGAGCGCTTCGCGCACTTCGTCGAGCTTGAACGGCTTAATGATTGCTGTTACGAGTTTCATGATGTCCCCTTGTATGCTCGATCAGAACGTTTTCTTGATGAAGATGGTGCCTGTGCCTTTGGAGGTATTGCGCGGATAGGTTCCACCCTCGGCGACGTTGCCGTAGCCCAGCGGACTGGCGTTGGTGTCGGTGTAGAACGCGCCGATGAC
>JAKFYK010000072.1 GCA_021730905.1 Betaproteobacteria bacterium
CGGTTTGCGCGCGCGGCAATCTCCAGATCGTGCGTGACGATAATAAAACTGGTGGCGAGCGACTGGTTAAGTTCGAGCATCAGATCAAACACGGCGCCGGCGTTCTTGCGATCGAGATTACCCGTAGGTTCATCCGCCAGCACGCACGCAGGGCGCGTCACCAGCGCCCGCGCCAGTGCCGCGCGCTGACGCTCGCCGCCCGACAGCTCACCCGGCGTGTGTTCGAGGCGGTGCGACAAACCCACGTCGCCCAGCACACGCTCGGCTTCTGCATAGGCTTCCTCTTTAGCCATGCGTCGGATCAGCAGCGGCATCGCAACATTTTCAATCGCAGTGAATTCCGGCAACAGGTGATGAAACTGATAGACAAACCCCAGTGCCTGATTGCGCGTGGTGCCGCGCTCGGCCTCGCTCTGCTCCCGGATATTCTTGCCGAGTATGAAAATGTCGCCGGCAGTCGCCATGTCGAGCCCGCCCAGCAGATGCAGCAGCGTGCTCTTGCCCGATCCCGACGCACCGACAATCGCCACGCGCTCGCCGCGCGCGACATCAAAATCGATGCCCAGCAACACCGGCACTTCGACCTTGCCCTGCTGGTAAATCTTGCGCAGGCCGCGGCAGGCAATCACGGAATCATTCACACCCTCATTCATAACGCAGGGCCTCCGCCGGATTGACTTTGGAGGCACGCCACGCGGGATATATGGTCGCCACCGCCGCCATGACAAACGAAAACAATGCCGTCAACACGACATCCTGCGGACGCAGTTCCGAGGGCAGGCTGTTGATCTGATACACCGAAGGGTCCAAAAAACGGAAGCCGAACAATCGTTCGACAAAACCCACAATCACGTCCACGTACAGCGCACCCAGAATGCCGAATACGGTACCGAACGCCACGCCTGCAAGACCAATGACGATGCCCTGCGTCATGAATATCTTCATCACACCACCGGGTGACGCACCCAGCGTGCGCAGGATCGCAATATCGGCCTGCTTCTCCTTGACCACCATGAACAGGCTCGACACCAGATTGAACGCCGCGATGGCAATAATGAAAAACAGCAGCAGCGACATCATGCGCTTCTCGATGTCCACTGCGCGGAAATAAGTGGCATTCACCCGCGTCCAGTCCGTCACCATCGTGTTCGGCGGCACGCGCGGCAACAGTTCGCGCGCCACCTGCTGCGCTCGAAACAGATCATCCAGTTTGAGACGCACGCCACTGATCTGGTCGCCCATGCGATACAGGCGCTTTGCGTCTTCGATATGCGTCAACGCAAGCCCGGAATCGATTTCATGGTGACCGACATGGAAGGTACCCACCACCGTGAACTGGCGCAGGCGCGGCAGTATGCCCGCCGGCGTCACCTGCCCCTGAGGCGCTACCAGCACCACTTTTTCTCCTACCGTAACATTGAGCGCGCGCGCCAGTGCATCCCCGAGAATGATGCCGAACTCGCCGGGCTTCAGACTGTCGAGCTTGCCCTGCCGCATGCTGACCGCCAGATCGTCTACCAGGCTTTCCATTTCCGGCACGATGCCGCGCATGTAGGTCCCGCGCACCTGGCTGCCGCTGGTCAACAAACCTTGCGCATTGACGTACGGTGCGGTCGCCAGCACGTTGGGATGCGCCTTGGCAATGGCTGCCACCTTTTCCCAGTCGGAAAGCTTCTCGTCCATGCCCGATATCTGCACATGCGCTACCGCGGAGAGCATGCGCGTGCGCACTTCGCGCTGAAAACCATTCATCACCGACAGCACGGTGATCAGCACCGTCATGCCGAGCGCGATGCCGATCACACTGATCAGCGAAATCACCGAAATGAAGCGCGTGCGCTGGCGCGAACGCGTGTAGCGCAGACCTATGAAAAGTTCGTAGGGTTTCACTGAGGGCGGGATTTTGAAAACGCGGAGTTTACTTCAATTCACGCAGCCCCGGGTACTTCCCGATGCTACACTCGCGCGGAACCCCATGGACTGCACGCTCTTCATTCCGCATCTGCTGCCGCCTATTGTGCAGGCGGAGGCGCTGTGGCGCACGGTGGATGCACCGCAACTCAAGACATTGCTCGCGCACGCCTCGCTTGTTTCTGATGCTGCAACCAGCGCGGAAACATGGCTGTGTGGCACGTTCGGCATCGCGCGCCAACAGGATTTTCCCCTTGCGGCACTGCTTGCCGCTGATGAAAATCTCAACGCCGGCCGCGGCTACTGGCTCAACGCCACGCCAGTTCATTTGGAAACGCGGCGCAATGCGCTGATGCTCACCGATCCCGCCATGCTTGAAATTACCGCTGACGAATCCACAGCCCTTGCCGCAACGCTCGCCCATCATCTGCATGAAGAAAACGTCACCGTGCACGCGCCGCAACCCGGGCACTGGTACCTGCACAGCGACGCGGCACCTGTGATGACGACGTCGAGTCTTGGCACGGTGACCGGACGCGACGTTCGCCCTTTTCTGCCGCAAGGACAGGACAGCGCGCGCTGGCATCGCATCCTCACCGAAATACAGATGCTGCTGCACTCGCATCCGCTGAATGATGCGCGCGAAGCTCGCGGACGTTTGCCAGTGAACAGCGTGTGGCTGTGGGGCGGCGGCACCTTGCCGGCGCCTGTGTCCGCACCTTTTACGACGGTGTGGAGTGGCGACCGGATTGTGCGTGCGCTGGCGCATCACAGCGGCTGTCCATGTGAACCGCGGCTGGTGCAGATTGCGCCAGAGACACTGAAACGCGGATCGCATTTATTTTCGTTTGAACAACTCGAAACACTGTTAAGACTCGGCGACGCGCACGCATGGAGCAACGCTGTGACCGCGCTCAATCGCGATTGGTTCATTCCGCTACTGGATGCATTGAAGGCGCGGTGCTTGCTGTCGTTGACCGTGATCAGCGCCGACGAAACCGGCATCCGGAAATTTATAATTCACCCGATTGACATGATTAAATTCTGGCGTAAAAACAAATACTTATAAATACTCATGTCGGCAATAACCGTTCGTCCCATGGCACCGGAAACCATCAGCGCGCTTACTCAAAGTGGCGTGCATCCGCTGCTCGCCCGCATCTACGCTGCGCGCGGCATCGTCAACCCACAGCAACTCGCGACCGATCTCGAACGCCTGCATGCGCCGGATTTGATGCTCAATCTGCCGCGCATGGCATCGTTGCTCGCCGACGCCATTACCGACAGAAAAAAACTGCTCATCATCGCCGACTATGACGCCGACGGCGCCACCGCCTGCGCTGTCGGCATCCGCGCATTGCGCGCGATGGACGCAAACATCGATTATCTGGTGCCCAACCGTTTTGAATATGGCTACGGGCTTACGCCGGAAATCGTGCAACTCGCTGCGCGCGAGAAACAGCCCGATGTGATCATCACCGTCGATAACGGCATCGCCAGCGTGGACGGCGTGGCGGAGGCCAATCGCCTTGGTATCAGGGTGCTGATCACCGATCACCACTTGCCTGGCGATACACTGCCCGACGCGTGGTGCATCATCAACCCGAATCAGGCTGGCTGTGCGTTTCCGAGCAAGCATCTGGCGGGGGTCGGCGTGATGTTTTATCTCATGCTGGCCCTGCGCGCGGTGCTGCGGGAACGAGGCGCGGTTAAGTTGACCAACCTCGCGCACCTGCTCGATCTGGTTGCACTGGGCACTGTCGCGGACGTAGTACGTCTTGATGAAAGCAATCGCATTCTGGTATCTCAGGGACTCCAGCGCATACGCGCGGGACGCGCGCAACCGGGTGTCACCGCGCTGCTGCGCGTGGCGGGCCGCGACCCCGCGCGCGCCGGCACCTACGACATGGGATTTGCGGTTGGCCCGCGGCTTAATGCCGCCGGACGGCTCACCGACATGTCACTGGGTATCGAATGCCTGGTCACCGACGACGACGTGCGCGCGCAGGAAATTGCGCGCGAGCTCGATGCGCTGAATCGCGAGCGCCGCGCCATTGAAGCCGACATGCAGGAATCCGCGCTCGCCACGCTGGAGCAGAACACCGATGCCAGCGGCTACAGCCTGAGTCTGTATGACCCACTTTGGCATCAGGGCGTGATCGGCATCGTTGCCTCGCGCATCAAGGACAAATTCCATCGCCCGGCGGTAGCCTTCGCGCGCGGCAATGACGGTGAAATCAAAGGCTCCGGCCGCTCCATACGCGGGCTGCACCTGCGCGATGCGCTCGATCTGGTTTCCAAGCGCGCGCCCGGCTTGATATTGCGCTTTGGCGGCCATGCTGCCGCCGCTGGACTCACCTTGCGCGAATGCGATTTCGAGCGATTTCAAAAACACTTCGAGGAAGTGACGCGCACCCTGCTCTCACCCGCCGATCTGGAACGTGAAATCGAAACCGATGGCTCGTTGCCGGTTGAACACGCCACGCTCGACGCCGCGCATGCCTTGCGCGACGGCATCTGGGGGCAGGGTTTTCCCGAACCGCGCTTTCTCGATCCGTTCGAAATCGTGCATCAGCGCGTGGTGGGCGAACGTCATCTCAAGCTGCGCCTGCGGCGTGACGGACGCATGTTCGATAGCATTTTGTTCGGCCACAGCGAGCCATTGCCCGAGGCCATACGCGCGGTTTATCGCTTCAGCGTCAACGAATTCAATGGTGTCGTCGCGACACAATTGATACTCGATCACTGGGAGCATCTGTAGTTTCAGCCACCTCGTCGGGTATAATCCTGTTTTTACAGGACACTGTGCATCATGGAAGCCGAACGCATCAACGCCATCGCCAAGCAGCTTGCTGATATCGAAACACGCGCCACGGAGCTGCGGAGGTATCTTTGACTTCGAGACGAAACGCAAACGTCTCGATGAAGTCGTAAGGCTCGCCGAAGATCCCGCCGTCTGGAGCGACAGCAAGCGCGCGCAGGAACTTGGCAAGGAACGCAAGTCCCTCGAATACACGGTGAACTCACTCACCTCGCTCGCCTCCACCGTGCGCGATGCGCAAGACCTGTTCGACATGGCACGCGAAGAGTCCGACGACGCCACGCTGCAAGCAGTAGCCAGCGACGCGCAGGGTTTGGAAAACACCGTCGCGGAGATGGAATTTCGCCGTATGTTCTCGGGCGCAATGGATTCCAGCAACTGCTTTCTCGACATCCAGGCCGGATCCGGCGGCACCGAAGCGCAGGACTGGGCTTCGATACTGGAACGCATGTATCTGCGTTACTGCGAATCCAAAAAATTCAGGGTCGAGCTGTTGGAAGAATCGCCCGGCGAAGTCGCCGGCCTTAAAAGCGCGTCGCTGAAAGTCAGCGGCGATTATGCCTACGGGCATTTGCGCACCGAGTCCGGCGTGCATCGCCTTGTGCGTAAATCGCCGTTCGATGCCAACAGCCGCCGCCACACGTCGTTTGCCAGCGTGTTCGTTTACCCGGAAGTGGATGATTCGATTCAGATTGACATCAACCCGGCCGATCTGCGCACGGACACCTTTCGCGCGTCGGGCGCCGGCGGCCAGCACATCAATAAGACCGATTCCGCGGTGCGCATCACGCACATCCCTACCGGCATCGTGGTGCAATGCCAGAATGACCGTTCGCAGCATCGCAACCGCGCGGAAGCGATGGCGATGCTGAAATCACGCCTGTTCGAGCTCGAGATGCGCAAGCGTAATGAAGAAAAACAGGCCATGGAAGACTCCAAGACCGACATCGGCTGGGGACACCAGATACGCTCCTACGTGCTCGATCAGTCGCGCATCAAGGATTTGCGCACCAACGTTGAAATCGGCAATACGCAGGCAGTGCTCGACGGCGCGCTGGATACGTTTATAGAAGCCAGTTTGAAGCAGGGGTTGTAAACATCATGGATGAACAAAATAAACTGCCGGAACAAGACACCAACAAAATCATCGAGGAACGCCGCGCCAAGTTAAAAGCGCTGCGCGAAAAAGGTATCGCCTTCCCCAACGATTTTGTGCGCGAGCATTACGCAGGCGACGTCGTGGCGAAACACGCTGCAACCGATCGTGAAACCCTGGAGAAGGACGCCATCGCCGTCACCGTTGCTGGCCGCATCATGCTCAAACGCGTGATGGGCAAGATCAGTTTTGCCACGATTCAGGACAGCAGCGGACGCATACAGATTTTTGTGTCTGAAGGCGACACCGGCAAAGCCGCGCTGGAAGCTTTCAAGCATTACGACATCGGCGATATCGTGGGCGTCTCCGGCACGTTGTTCATTACCAAAACTGGCGAATTGACTATTCGATGTAAGTATTTGTTTTTATTGACTAAATCATTAAGGCCATTGCCCGAGAAATTTCACGGCCTGAGCGATCAGGAGATCAAATACCGTCAGCGCTACGTCGACCTGATCGTCAACGAAGACACGCGCGCTACGTTCCGCAAGCGCTCGCAGATCATTCAGGTGATGCGCAACGTACTGGTCGCGGATGGCTACCTCGAAGTCGAAACGCCGATGATGCAGCCGATTCCGGGCGGCGCGGCGGCGCGTCCGTTTGTCACACATCACAATGCGCTCGACATGCAGCTGTATCTGCGCATTGCGCCGGAGTTATATCTGAAGCGGCTGGTGGTCGGTGGTTTTGAAAAAGTATTCGAGATCAACCGCAATTTCCGCAACGAAGGCATGTCCACACGCCACAACCCCGAGTTCACCATGCTGGAGTTTTACTGCGCCTACATGGAAGTCAACGGCATGATGGATTTCATCGAGCGCCTGATCCGTGAAACGGCACAGGCCACCGGGTCAACCAAGGTGACTTATCAGGGCAGGGAAATCGATTTCGCCCAGCCCTACGCGCGGCTTACCATCACCGACGCCATCAAAAAATATCACCCGGAAATCGGCGAGGACGTGCTGAACGACAAAGTCAAAATCACCGCCAAGCTCAAAAGCATGGGGGTGGAACCGCGCGCCACCGACGGTCTCGGCGCGCTGCAGCTCACCCTGTTTGAAAACACCGTCGAGTCGAAGCTGCACGAGCCGACGTTCCTGATCGACTACCCGGCGGAAGTCTCGCCGCTGGCGCGCCGCAATGACAAAAACCCGGAAATCACCGAGCGCTTCGAGCTCTACATCGCGGGCCGCGAAATCGCCAACGGCTTTTCGGAATTGAACGATCCCGAAGACCAGGCTGAGCGTTTTCAGGAACAGGTCCGGCAAAAAGACGCGGGCGACCACGAGGCCATGCATTACGACGCGGACTATATTCGTGCCCTGGAATACGGCCTGCCACCGACCGCCGGCGCCGGCATCGGCATCGACCGGCTGGTGATGCTGCTCACCGACAGCCCGTCGATAAGAGACGTGATTCTGTTTCCGCATATGCGGCCCGAGTAGTCCTGAATCCGATTTAGCGAGATCGCCATGGATCAACCGTTGTGGACACCCTCCCCCCGACGCGTCGCTGCATCCAACCTTGCGTCATTCACAAAATTCGTCGGCGAACGTTATGGTTTCAAGGCAAACGATTACGCCGGGCTGCACGGCTGGTCATGCAACAACCGCGAACAATTCTGGCAGGCGATCTGGCAATACTGCGGCGTAGTCGGTTCGACGCAGGGCGACACCATACTCGTCGACCGCGACCGCATGCCCGGCGCGCGCTGGTTTCCCGAGGCACGGCTGAATTTCGCAGAAAACCTGCTGCGGCGGCGCGACCGCTCCACCGCCATCGTGTTCTGGGGCGAAGAGCAACTGAAAAGCCGTGTGAGCTGGGGTGAACTTTACGCCGAAGTGTCGCGGCTCGCGCAAGCGCTGCGCGCGCAAGGCGTCAAACCCGGTGACCGCGTTGCCGCTTATCTGCCCAATCTGCCCGGCGCGGTGATCGGCATGCTGGCCACCGCCAGCATCGGCGCGACGTGGTCGTCATGCTCACCGGATTTCGGCGCGCAGGGCGTGCTGGATCGCTTTGGCCAGATCGAACCCAAAGTGTTGCTCGCGGTGGACGGCTACTTCCATCTCGGCAAAACCATCGATGTGCTGCCGCGAGTGGCAGATATTGCGGCGCAACTGCCATCGGTAGAGAAGGTCGTTGTGGTGCCCTACACGCGCGCCGAGCCGCCGTTGGCGAATATCCGCAATGCTGTCGACGTGCGCGACTTCATGGCGCCGTATCAGCCGCGCGATATCCTTTTCGAACGCCTGCCGTTCGATCACCCGCTCTACATTTTGTATTCGTCGGGCACCACCGGCGTGCCCAAGTGCATCGTGCACGGCGCGGGCGGCACGCTGTTGCAGCACTTGAAAGAGCATCAACTGCACACCGACGTGAAGCCGCGCGATCGCCTGTTTTACTACACCACCTGCGGCTGGATGATGTGGAACTGGCTGGTGTCGGGCCTGGCCTCGCGCGCCACCCTCATGCTATATGACGGTTCGCCTTTTGTACGGCGCGGCCGCGTGCTGTGGGATTACGCCGAAGCCGAAAACATCACCATCTTCGGCACCGCCGCCAAGTACATCGACGCCATCGCCAAGCTCGGCCTCGAGCCTGCGGCCACGCACCAGCTGCCGAATCTCAAGGCGCTACTGTCCACCGGCTCACCGCTGGCGCCGGAAAGTTTCGATTACGTGTATCGCAACATCAAGAGTGATCTTCACGTCGCCTCAATTTCAGGCGGCACCGACATCGTGTCGTGCTTCGCGCTGGGTAACCCCGCGGCACCGGTGTGGCGCGGCGAGATTCAGGCACCCGGCCTCGGCATGAAAGTCGAGGTTTTTGATGAGGATGCGCGTTCGCTGCGGGGCGAAAAAGGCGAACTGGTGTGCACCGCGCCGTTTCCGTCGATGCCGCTCGGTTTCTGGAACGACCCCGACGGCAGTAAATATCACGCGGCTTACTTCGACAAATTTCCCGGCGTGTGGCGCCACGGCGATTATCTCGAATACACCGAACACGGTGGCCTGATCATTTATGGCCGCTCGGATGCAGTGCTCAACCCCGGCGGCGTGCGCATCGGCACCGCCGAGATTTACCGGCAGGTGGAAAAACTCGATGACGTCGTGGAAAGCCTCGCCATCGGACAAGACTGGAACAACGACGTACGCGTGATCCTGTTCGTGCGTCTGCGCGATGACCTCACGCTGGATGACGCGCTCGCCAACAAAATCAAGCAGCAGATCCGCGACAACACCACGCCGCGCCACGTGCCCGACAAAGTACTGCAGGTCGCCGACATCCCGCGCACGCGCAGCGGAAAAATCGTTGAACTTGCGGTGCGCAATGTCGTGCATAACCTGCCCATCAAGAACAGCGAAGCGCTGGCGAATCCTGAAGCACTGGACTGGTTTCGCAACCGGCCCGAGTTGCAAACGTAGTCAAAATCAGTAACTTAGAGGCGTCGCTTAAGTGTAACAACTTGTTTCAGTGTGATATTTTCACGTGGCACAGGTAAGCGCCGTGCTATCCTAACCGTTAGCTGGAAAGGGGCCGGTGGAAAAAAGCCCGGTATGAATGTCAACTTGAAAATGGAGAAATGACATGTCTGAAACCGCAAAAATGAATCCCTTGGTGGGCATCGCTGCCGTGTCGGTAACCGCAGCCAGCTTGGTCGGTGTCGGCGTTATGACCGGCTTTATTCCGACCAAGAGTGACAAGGCCGCAGCGCCTGCTTCTCCCGTAACCGCAACAGCACCGACGCCCGCAGCACCCGCGGTTCCAGTGGCTGCCGCGCCGGAACCTGCCAAAGCGGCACCCGCACCGGAACCCGCGAAACCCGCAGTAGCGCCCGAGCCGCCGAAAAAAGTCGTGGTCGCGCAAGCACCAAGTGTCAATCCCCCGCCCGCGCAGCGCCCGGTTCAGCAACAGCAACCGCGTCCCGCACCGACCTATCCCGCGGCTGCGCCCGTGTATCCGCAAGGCGCGCCGGCACCGCAGTATCCTGCAACCTATGACTATCCGCCGACAGCGCCCGCACCTGCTCCGGCGGCTTCGTATCCGCCGGCCGTCGTCGCGCAAGCGCCGGCTCCCGCCCCGGCCGTGTGCAATAACTGCGGCCGCGTCGAAGTTGTCAACGTGCAAACCGTCGCCGGCGAAGGCAGCGGCCTTGGCGCCGTGGCTGGCGGCGTGGCTGGCGCCCTACTCGGCAATCAGGTCGGCCGTGGCAGCGGTCGCAAAGTGGCTACAGTCGCGGGCGCTGCAGGCGGCGCGTTTGCCGGCCATCAGGTCGAAAAATACGCGAAATCAGGCAAGCGCTACGACGTGATCGTGCGTATGGAAGACGGCAGCAGCCGCACTTTCGGCTACGACAACGAGCCGGGCTTCCGTGCCGGCGACCGCATACGCGTGGTCGAAGGCAAGCTGCAATACAATTGATTGTTTGTTACGGACTCAAAAAAGCCGCGCGTACGCGCGGCTTTTTTACGACCGGCGTTTACCCGGCCAGCATTTTGCCTTGCAAGTCAGCCGGCGTGAACTCCTGCTGGAATTCCGGCGGGCCATAAGCCGCAACTGCTTGCTTGACCGTGTATTTGCCGTTCTCCATGATCTGCTCGGAATAAAGCAGTCCGCGTCCATGCGTTTCGGCAAACTGTTTGAGCCACGCAAGCGCGCGCGGTGGAATACGGCGCCCCACGGGCACGGCAATATCCACCGGCATGCCGCGCCATTGGGATTGATTAAACAAAACAATGACCTTGGCATTGCTGGGTTTCATCCATTCCGGCAAAGGGCTGCCGGCCTGGCGCCAGCCACACTCAAATTGCACACACGGATGGACGGGACGGTTCGCGTAGTCGTTACAGCCCTTGCCGGTACTGTGGGGACAGGGACGGCCCGGGTAAACCGGAACATCATTTATACTGATTTGCAACCAGCCGTCACAGCACGCCGTGCAGGGCTGGCATTCACGCGGAGCGGGTAGTTTCGCCAATCGGAGAGATCTCCTTCGAGACCATAAAGCATGCAGGTATTTGTGCTTAGGTAGTGTACCTTGCTTTCACCATTCAAGGTAACGACGTGTTACTTTGCGGCGCATGGATACGATGTTTGAGCTGGATCATCGCGTCGGGTGGCGCCCAGTACTAAATTATCTCCAAGCTTCTGTTTTATTTATATATTTAATGTGTCCTCCCGCCCGTCCACAGATGATTTTTATCCGCCACCCTTGTTCACGCCGTCATCATTCGAGCGCCCGAAATGACCGGCTTTTTGCCTGGCACATTTGAGTCGCCCGAACTGCGCATCCCTTTATTCATCTACTGTTCGTCCCCATATGGGGAATATAGAGCGTTCACATGGCAACCGCCGCCGCCAAACCACAGCACCGCATAGACCTGGTCCTCACCGGGATGACTTGTGCCGCCTGCGCCGCGCGCATCGAGAAGGTGCTGAATCGGCTGCCCGGCGTATCCGCCGCCGTGAACTTCGCCACCGAGAGCGCGCGCGTGGATTACACACCCACCGCCCCGGTAACGACTGAAACGCTGATCCACGCAGTCGAAAAAGCCGGCTACGGCGCGCACCTGAAAACCGCGAATTCCCGCGACGATGAAAAGCGCCTGCACGTTGAAGCTTATCGTGGTGAATGGAATCGTTTCGTCATTTCGGCGCTGCTGACGTTGCCGTTTATCGCGCAGATGGCCGGCATGCTTGCCGGCGCCGCGCACGATCTGCTGCCCGTGTGGCTGCAATTTGCGCTGGCAACGCCGGTGCAGTTCTGGATCGGCAAGCGCTTTTACGCCGGCGCCTGGAACTCGCTGCGCGGCGGCGGTGCAAACATGGATGTTCTCGTGGCGCTGGGCACCACAATGGCCTATGGCTACAGCGTTGCGGTGATCGCATGGAAACTCCCGCATCACGTTTATTTTGAGGCGAGTGCCACGGTAATCACGCTGGTGCTGCTCGGCAAAGTACTCGAAATGCGCGCGCGCGCCAAAGCGTCTTCCGCGATTGAAGCGTTGATGCGCCTGCAACCCAAAACCGCGACAGTGGAACGCAATGGCGAACGCGTCGAAATCAATGTCGCCGACATGCAACCGGGCAACATTTTTATCGTGCGGCCCGGCGACAGCATCCCCGTCGATGGCGATGTACTCGACGGCGAATCGGCCGTGGATGAATCACTGCTCACCGGCGAGAGCCTGCCGTCGGCAAAGCGGCCCGGCGCTCGCGTGTACGCGGGCACCATCAATCAGCAAGGCCTGCTGCGTTGCGCCGCCACCGGCGTCGGCCAGCAGACTGCGCTCGCCGCCATCGTGCGGCTGGTGGAAGATGCCCAGGGATCCAAAGCGCCGATACAACGGCTGGCGGACGTGATTTCAGGCGTCTTCGTTCCCGTGGTCATCGCGATTGCCGCCGTCACCTGGATTGCGTGGTGGCTCATCGGCGGCGACCTGACCACTGCGACGATCAACGCCGTCGCCGTGCTGGTGATCGCCTGTCCGTGCGCGCTGGGCCTTGCGACGCCGACCGCCATCATGGTGGGCAGCGGCATGGGCGCGCGCGCCGGCGTGCTGATACGCAACGCAGCGGCACTGGAAACGGCCGGCGGCATCAACACGCTGGTGGTCGATAAAACCGGCACGCTCACCGAAGGCAAGCCGGTGGTTACGGACATCATCGTGCTGAACGATGCCAACCGCAATGACGTGCTCGCCGTCGCCGCCGCGCTGGAACAGGGATCAAAGCACCCGCTGGCGCTAGCGGTCGTCGCGCACGCCCGGGAAAGCGCGCTCACGCTGGAACCGGTCTCTGATTTTCAGTCGATCTCCGGCAAGGGCATACAGGCCAACATCGGCGGCGCGGCCGCGGCCCTCGGTTCGCCCGCGTTCGCGACAGAACTCGGCCTCACTCTGCCCGACGCCGATATCGCGGCACTCCAGCGTTCCGGCAAAACAGTAATATTCGTGGCGTGCGCACAGCGTACGCTGGGCATTATCGGCATCGCCGACCGTTTGCGTCCCACCACACCCGGCGCGATTCGCGAACTGGAAGCCCTTGATGTGACCCCTGTCATGCTCACCGGCGACAATGCCCTGACCGCCGAGGCGATAGCGCGCGAGGCGGGCATTGCACAATGGCACGCCGGCATGCTGCCGCAGGACAAAGCAAGCCACGTCCAATCGCTGCGCAACGACGGTCGCAAGGTCGGCATGGCGGGCGATGGCGTCAACGATGCACCCGCATTGGCTTCAGCGGATGTCAGTTTCGCCATCGGCGCGGGCGCCGACGTCGCAATTCAGACCTCCGACATCACGCTGATGCGCAATGATCTGATGAGCGTCGTAGACGCCATCCGCCTGTCGCGGGCCACGCTTGCCAAAATCCGGCAAAATCTGTTTTTCGCATTCTTTTACAACGCATTGGGCATACCGCTGGCGGCGATGGGCCTGCTCAATCCGGTGATTGCCGGCGCGGCAATGGCGCTATCGTCGGTATCGGTGGTCGGCAATGCATTGCTGCTCAAACGCTGGCGCCCCATTCAATCTTCGAGGTGAAATCATGGAAACCACCACACTGAAAATCAGCGGTATGACCTGCATGGGCTGCGTCAACAGCGTCACGCGGGTACTCAAGGCGACACCCGGTGTTGCCGACGCCCGCGTAACACTGGATCCCGCGCAGGCAACCGTGCAGTACGACGCAACGAAAGCCACTCCCGCACAACTCATGCGCGCCGTGGAAGAAGCCGGGTACGACGCCGAGTAAATCCCCGGCAAATGTGCGATCGCGCGTTGATGCCACTCATCGTACAGCGCGCACGTTAGCAGCCGCATGAGCACACTCGCCCTGCTGCTGGTGTTGTGCGCTGCGGTCATTCATGCGGGCTGGAATTTTCTGCTTAAGCGCTCGGGCGGCGGCACCGTTTTTGTGTGGTGGTTTGCCACGCTGTCCGCGGTGATTTACGCGCCGATTGCGGTCGGCATCCTGTGGTACGTGAAGCCGGCGCTGGGCTGGCAGCATATCGGCCTGATATCCGCCAGCGCCGCACTGCACACCGCGTATTACATGCTGCTCGACCGCGGCTACCGCAGCGGCGACCTGTCGCTGGTCTATCCGCTGGCGCGCGGCAGTGCGCCGCTGATCACCGTGCTGTGCGCGGTGGTGTTGCTGGACGAAACACCGACGGCACTGGCCGTAGGCGGTACGGTGCTGATCGGCTTTGGCGCGCTGATGCTGACGGGCGGCATGGGCAGCTTGCGCCGATCCGGCAGCCTGCCCGCCGCGGGATACGCGTTGCTGACCGGCTGCATGATCGCGAGTTACACGCTGGTGGATAAGGTTGCCGTGGGACTATTCCTGATTCCGCCGCTGATTCAGGACTGGGCGTCAAACGTCGGCCGCGCGCTGCTGATGACGCCGATGGCGATGCGGCACCGTCACGATCTGCTGCCCACGTGGCGGCGCTGCTACAAAGCGATTATCGCGGTGGCGATTCTGTGCCCGCTATCCTACATACTGGTGTTGAGCGCGATGGTGTTTACTCCGGTCTCCTACATCGCGCCGGCGCGCGAAATCAGCATACTGGTCGCGGCGCTGATGGGAACACAGTTGCTTGCGGAAGGGCATGCCGCACAACGGATCGCGGCTGCCACCGCAATGGTCGTTGGTGTTGTGTGTCTGGCCGTGGGTTAAGCCGTTGAGTGTTTCAAGTTGAGAGACACCCCGCCGTCGCACGTGCGAACGATTATGAGATAGGTTCTAATTCCAGATCTGCCACCAAGGCACATTGCGGTGGCTGCCGCCCTTCAGATACTTGCTGTTGGGGTAGTTTTTCATCATCACCCGCTCGGCATCGGCACGCAGATCCTGCATGCCCAGCGCGTCATACGCCTTGACCATGATCAGCAGGCCCTCTTCGTTCGCAGGCGCTTGCGGATAAGTTTTCATCGCGTACTGCACACGATTGGCTGCCGCCAGAAATGCGCTGCGCTTCATGTAATAGCGCGCCACATGCACTTCATGCGACGCCAGCGCATTCACCAGATAGTTCATGCGTGCTATGGCATCGGGCGTATATTTGCTCTGGGGATATCTCGTGGCCAGTTCCTTGAACGCGTCAAACGCATCCTTGGCGGCCTTGGGGTCACGCTCCGACATGTCCTGATTGCTGATAAACCCGAAAATCCCCAAGTCTTCATTGAAATGAGCCAAGCCCTTCAGGTAATACAGGTAATCCACATTGGGATGATTCGGGTGCATCTTGATGAATCGATCCGCGGCCGTGACGGTGCCTGCGGGATCCTTGTCCTTGTAATAGGCATAGGCCAGTTCGATCTGCGCCTGCTGAGCAAAACGGCCATAGGGATAACGCGCTTCGAGTTTTTGGTAATAGTTGATAGCTTTTTCGTAGCTGGCTTCGTCCAGCGAGGCGCGAGCTTCAGCGTACAGTTTTTGCGCCGACCAGCCCTTGGTTTCGTCGGTTTTATCGCCCATCAAGCCGCACGCGGCCAACTGCCAGCCTACGAGCAGCGCCAGAAATATGGTTAAACTATGCCGAATCATAGGGATATCGCCTCGATAAAACATGAAAAATTATAGCCCAAACCGGGCTGCAGCGGCGGCCACGCCCGAAGCTGCGAGCGAAACCGCCACAGAAACCGTCGTACCCGCCGATAGCGCCGGTATGCGGTTCGACCAGGCATTGGCGCGTTTGTTTCCGCAACATTCCCGCAGCCGTCTCACCACCTGGATCAAGGCAGGCCGCATTACGCTGGAAGGCGCATCGCCTTCGCCCAGCCACAAAGTGTGGGGAGGTGAAAAAATTACCATGGCGCCGCTGGCGGACCCGCGCGCGACGGCGTTTCGCGCGCAAGCGATTCCCATCGATGTGGTGTATGAGGACGCGCATTTGATCGTCATCAACAAACCGCCGGGGCTGGTGGTGCATCCGGGCAGCGGCAACTGGGACGGCACGCTGCTCAACGCGCTGCTGCAACACGCGCCGTCGCTGGCGCAGATTCCACGCGCCGGCATTGTGCATCGGCTCGACAAAGACACCAGCGGCCTGCTGGTGGTGGCGAAAACCCTTACAACGCAAACCGCACTGGTGCGTCAGTTGCAGGATCACAGTGTGACGCGCGAATACGTCGCCGTGGTGCATGGCCTGGTCGCGCGCGAAGGCAGCGTTGACGCGCCAATTGGCAGGCACAAGACGCAGCGCACGCGCATGGCCGTGGTTCCCGGCGGCAAAGCCGCGATCACGCATTACGAACCTATTGAACATCTGTTGCAGGCAACGCTGCTGCGCTGCCGCCTCGAGACCGGGCGCACGCACCAGATACGCGTGCATCTGGCATCCATGGGTCACCCGATCGTTGGCGATCTGGTGTACGGCGGCAATCGCAAAACACCCCTATTTGCGCGACAGGCGCTGCATGCGGAGAAACTGGCGCTCACTCACCCTGCCACGGGACGCCGCCGCAGTTGGAGCGCGCGCGTGCCTGCCGACATGCGCAAGCTGATTTCCAGCCTTAAAAACGCGACGTGAACTGAACATGAATCACGACTGGATCGTACCCGACTGGCCCGCACCCGCCAACGTCAAGGCATTTATCACCACGCGCAGCGGCGGTGTCAGCACCGGCCCGCACGCGAGCTTCAATCTGGGCCTGCGCGCCGACGATGACCCGCAAAGGGTCGCTCGCAATCGCGCCCTGTTGCAACAGCATCTGCCGCAAACGCCGAAGTGGCTGCGGCAGATCCACGGCACACGCGTGGTCAATGCCGATGCCATCGACGAACGAGCCGACAGCCCGGATGCCGACGCCAGCGTCGCGTGTAACGCAGGTACCGTATGCACCATCATGATCGCCGATTGTCTGCCGGTGCTGTTCACCAATCGCGCGGGCACGCGCGTGGCCGCCGCGCACGCCGGCTGGCGTGGGCTGTCGGGCGGCATCATCGCCCATACCGTGCAGGCGCTGCAGGATGCCGGCGACGATCCGGCGGATTTGCTGGCGTATATCGGACCGGGCATCGGACCTGCGGCATTTGAAGTCGGCAACGATGTTTATGAAACATTCACCGCGAGCGACACCGGGTCAAAAACCGCATTCGTTCCACACACGCAGGGCAAGTGGCTGGCGGATTTGTTTGCGCTGGCGCGGCGCGCGCTGGCGCGCGCGGGCGTCACCCGGATATATGGCGGTGGAGTGTGCACCTATTCCGACGCCGCGCGCTTCTATTCCTATCGTCGCGACAAAATCACCGGGCGCATGGCGGCGTTCATTTGGCGGCAGTCTGCGGGAACGCAAAAGAGTGCCTAAGATAACGAAACCCATGCGGCGCTGGCACGATTTTGCTTCAGGGCGCGAAGCGCGGCGCAGCCCATATCGCGAATATGGGCAAGCCGTGCGACAAAGCCCTGGGGCAAAACTCGCGCCAGCCAAGGTGGGGCGGAGGGGCCCCACCCCCTCCTTTTGGGTTGTGGCCAAAATCGGCGGCGTGCCGGAGCGCGGAGCAGGGGCCCCGCTCGCGGGGATGCGACCGCGCAGGCACGTGAAAGGCCCGCGCATAATGGCACGCTATTGTCCCGCTCCGGGGTCGCATCCAAGTGCTGCGCACTTGGAACCTGCTCCGCCCTGCGCGGGACGCTTTGTCGGACTCGTCGCTCATATTCGCGATATGAGACTCCTCGTCCTTCGCGCCACCACCGATTTTGGACGCAACGACGCATGGGTTTCATTATCTTAGGCACTCTAAGCTCTTGAATTAACGTATAATCGCGCGTCATTCAATCGCCGTCCTGCGCCGCGGGCCGGCTCATGCTTTACTCATGACTACGCTCACCTGGATCCTCTCGGCAACCGTCGCCGGCGGCGTTATTTCCATTTTTGGCGCATGGCTGATCGCGTCGCGCGCCAGTGCCTCGCAAGTGTCTATCCTCATCAGCTATGCGGTGGGCGCACTGCTCGGCGCGGTATTCCTTGAATTGCTGCCGCACGCGTTCAACCGTTCGGACAACCTGCAAACGACGGCTGCCACCATACTGGGCGGCCTGCTGCTGTTCTTCATCCTCGAAAAACTGGTGTTGTGGCGGCATTGCCATATCGAGGAATGCGAAGCGCACGACCCGCACGACACCCACAACACGCCTGCCGTCAGTGTTGCGCCTCACCACGATCACGGCCGCAGCGGCATGATGATTCTGATCGGCGACACGTTCCATAATTTTGTTGACGGC
Source organism: Betaproteobacteria bacterium (assembly GCA_021730905.1). Taxonomy (GTDB): domain Bacteria; phylum Pseudomonadota; class Gammaproteobacteria; order Burkholderiales; family SG8-41; genus UBA5216. The sequence continues at coordinate 18,121 of JAKFYK010000072.1, forward strand.
GTGCTGATCGCCGCGGCATTTCTCGCCGACACGCAACTGGGCATCGTCACCGCGGTGGCCATCGTTGCGCACGAAGTGCCGCAGGAGGTGGGCGACTTCCTGATTCTGCTGCATTCCGGATACACAAAACAGTACGCGTTCGCGCTCAACCTGCTGTCCAGCGTGGCGATGGTGGTGGGCGGCGTGCTCGCCTACTTCGCGCTGCAAACGATGGAGCAATGGATCGGCACGCTGATCGGTCTCGCCACCGCCAGCATGCTCTACGTCGCGGTGGCCGACCTGATACCCGGGCTGCACCGGCGGCCTGAAATTCGCGCCACGATTCAGCAAGTCGTGCTGATCGCGCTCGGCATCGGCACCATCTGGCTGGTAGGCGAAATCGCGCACGGGCACTAGAACCTATCTCACAATTAAACGCATGCTGCGTTGCGGCCATTTCAGAATGCAGCAAGAAAGCCCATGTAAAATGGGCACACTCTTACTTGGTATCGTCCCCACGCATCATGCCCGATCCACACCAAATCGCATGGCAAGCCTCGGTTGACACGATCGCCGCCATTCACCAGCAACTGCTGTCGGCTGTCATGCAGCCCTTTAGCCAGGGCGCGGGGCAGATCGACGCCGGCGCGACCCTGCAACAACTGGCGCAAGACTATGTGCGCGATCCGTCGCGCTGGCAGCAGTTGCAGCAATCTTGGTATCAGCAGCAACTTGCGCTGTGGACACGGCTGTCATCGCCTGACGCACCCAAAGACGATACCGCAGCAGTCGCGCCCGACCGGCGCTTTCGCGCGCCGGAATGGCGTGAGCCGTATTTTCAATGGCTGTCACAGTCGTATCTGATCACGTCGCAGTGGCTCGAAGCGCTGGCCAAGGGCGCTGAACTGGATTCGCACGAAAAGAAAAAAGCGGCATTTCTGATGCGTCAGTGGATCGATGCGGCCTCGCCCGCCAACTTCGGCTGGAGCAACCCCGAGGCCATCAAGCTCGCAACGGAAACACAGGGTGCCAGCCTTGCGCAGGGCCTGCAAAATCTGCGCGACGACCTGCCCAAGGGCATGGTATCGATGACCGACGAGCGCGCGTTCGAGGTCGGCCGCAATCTTGCTGTCACGCCGGGTGCGGTGGTGTATGAGAACGAATTGATGCAACTGATTCAGTACCGGCCCGCGACAGACACCGTGAGCGAGCGGCCTTTGCTGATGGTGCCGCCGTGCATCAACAAGTTTTACATACTCGATCTGCAGCCGGAAAATTCCCTGGTGCGCTATGCGGTGGAACAAGGCCATACCGTGTTCATGGTGTCATGGCGCAACGTCCCGCCAGGCATGGGCACGGTCACCTGGGATGACTACGTGTCCACGGGCGTGATCACAGCGATCGATACCGCGCGCAAGATCTGCGGCGTGAAAAAAATCAATGCGCTCGGCTTTTGCGTCGGCGGCACGCTGCTTGCCACGGCGCTCGCGGTGCTGCGCGTGAAACGGAAAAATCCGGTTGCCAGCCTCACCCTGCTCGCGACCATGCTCGACTTTTGCGACACCGGCGAGTTGTCGGTATTTATCGATGAAGCCTATGTGCAAAGCCGCGAGCGCGAGTTCGCCAATGGCGGGGTGCTGCCCGGACGCGAACTCGCCATCACCTTCGCCAGCCTGCGCGCCAATGATCTGATCTGGAATTACGTCGTTCATAATTACCTGAAGGGCAAGACGCCGGAGCCGTTCGATCTGCTTCACTGGAACAGCGACAGCACCAACCTGCCCGGCGCGATGTACGCGTGGTACGTGCGCAACACCTATCTTGAAAATAGCCTGCGTGTTCCTGGCAAACTCACGGTATGCGGCACGCCGCTCGATCTTGCGCGGCTCGATCTGCCTTCCTATCTGCTTGCCACGCGCGAGGATCACATCGTGCCGTGGAAAACAGCGTACGCGACCACGCAGATACTGAAAGGCAAACAAACTTTTGTGCTCGCCGCCAGCGGCCATATTGCCGGCGTGATCAATCCTGCGTCGCGCAACCGGCGCAACTACTGGACCCGCGCAACGCAGCCCGAAAATGCCGATGACTGGCTGGCCGGCGCACAATCGCAGGCGGGAAGCTGGTGGATGCACTGGAGCGCATGGCTGGCGCAGCACGCCGGCGCAAATATACCCGCGCGCGCAACGCCGGGCGGCGCGGGTTACACTGAAATCGAAGCCGCGCCGGGACGCTATGTGCAGGAAAAAACAGTACCGGCTGATCCAGCACAATAATAATGTAATTATTTGTTTTAAATAATATTTTTACAGAGGAGCATCGAAATGACACAACGCATGGCGGTAGTAACGGGCGGCATGGGCGGCTTGGGTGAGGCGATCTGCATCAAACTCGCGCGCATGGGCTACAAGGTCGTCACCACCTGCTCGCCCGGCAACACCAAGCGCGACGCATGGCTCGCCGACATGAAAAAACAGGGCTTTGAATTCAAGGCGTATGAAATCGACGTTGCGGATTTTGCGTCGTGCCAGGCGGCGGTCGCGAAAATTCAATCCGAGTGCGGCCCGATCGACGTGCTGGTCAACAACGCCGGCATCACGCGCGACACCACCTTTCGCAAGATGGACAAACCCGCATGGGATGCGGTGATGCACACCAACCTTGATTCCGTGTTCAACATGACCAAACCGGTGATCGACGGCATGGCCGAGCGCGGCTGGGGACGTGTGATCAACGTGTCGTCGGTGAACGGGCAGAAAGGCGCATTCGGGCAGACCAATTACTCGGCGGCAAAAGCAGGGATGCACGGATTCACCAAGGCCGCTGCGCTCGAATACGCGCGCAAAAGCGTCACCGTGAACACGATTTCACCGGGCTACATCGGTACCAAAATGGTGATGGCGATCCCGAAAGAGGTGCTCGACAGCAAAATCATTCCGCAAATTCCGATAGGCCGGCTGGGCAAGCCGGAAGAAGTAGCGGGACTGGTCGCCTACCTGTGTTCCGACGAGGCAGCGTTTGTCACCGGCGCGAATATTGCCATTAACGGCGGGCAGCATATGCAGTAGCCGGTACAGCGCAAACGTCGGCCATGTTGCGTACGCACGCGGTACAACCACATCGCGTTGATGCCTTGCAACCAGAGTCGCACTAATTTAACCATTTGTTTTTATTGGGTTTTTAATATCGTTCCATTGCGTCGCACCACCTTTTCTGAAATAATGGTTAGTCTCTTCTGCCGGGGTGCGTCATGGCTCAACAACCGCGTCTGATCAAGAAGTATCCGAACCGCCGTCTTTATGACACCGAGACCAGCACCTACATCACGCTGGGCGATGTCAAAAAACTGGTGCTCGACAACACCGAGTTCCGCGTCGAAGACGCCAAGACCAAGGAAGACCTCACGCGCAGCATTCTGCTGCAGATCATTCTCGAAGAAGAAACCGCCGGCGCGCCGATGTTTTCCAGCGACATGCTGTCGCAGATCATTCGTTTTTATGGCAACGCGATGCAGGGCATGATGGGCAACTTCCTCGAAAAGAACGTCCATACTTTCATGGATATCCAGAAACGCATGCAGGCCCAGTCGAGCACGCTCTACGGCGCGAATCCCATGCTCAACACCGAAGCCTGGAATGAATTCGTCAAGATGCAGGGACCCGCGATTCAGGGGTTGATGGGTCGCTACCTTGAACAAAGTGCGAATGCGTTTGTCGAGATGCAGAATCAAATGTCAAATCAGACACGCAATATGTTTGGCGGCTTTCCGTTCGCCGGATTCGGCGGCACGGGCGGCACACCGGGCAAAGACGGCGGCGAAAACAAGAGCTAATGTATTGCCTCGCGAGGATCACGGCTCTATCTAGCAGCGAGGTATCGACGAATCTCCCCCCTTCAAGGGGGAGGCTGGGAGGAGGATGGGGTAATAGTGCTTAAATGCCACCCCATCCCCACCCTGACCCTCCCCTTGAAAGGGAGGGAACGAATAGGTAATACACTGCAACACAATGCCCGCCAAAAAAGTCGGATTTGTTTCGCTCGGTTGTCCCAAAGCACTGGTCGATTCCGAACGCATCCTCACGCAACTGCGCGCCGAAGGCTATCTGATATCGCCGTCGTATAACGACGCGGATCTGGTGGTGGTCAACACCTGCGGCTTCATTGATTCCGCGGTCGAGGAGTCACTCGACGCCATCGGCGAAGCGCTGGCGGAAAACGGCAAGGTGATCGTCACTGGCTGCCTCGGCGCCAAGGGCGACATCGTCAAGCAAACCCACCCGAAGGTTCTTGCGGTCACCGGTCCGCACGCGACCGATGAAGTGATGCGCGTGGTGCACAAACACTTGCCGAAGCCGCACGATCCGTACACCGACCTGATTCCGCCGCACGGCATCAAGCTCACGCCCAGGCATTACGCCTATTTAAAGATCGCCGAAGGCTGCAATCACCGCTGCACCTTTTGCATCATTCCGTCGATGCGCGGCGATCTGGTCAGCCGCCCCATCGGCGATGTGATGCAGGAAGCCGAAAGCCTGGTCAAGGCAGGCGTGAAAGAGCTGCTGGTGATATCGCAGGACACCAGCGCCTACGGCGTCGATATCAAATACCGCACCGGCTTCTGGGGCGGCAAGCCGCTCAAAACACGCATGACAGAACTCGCGCGCGCGCTGGGCGAACTCGGCGTGTGGGTGCGGCTGCATTATGTATATCCGTATCCACACGTCGATGATGTCATTCCGCTGATGGCCGACGGCAAAATCCTGCCCTATCTCGATGTGCCGTTCCAGCATGCCAGTCCGCGCATCCTCAAACTCATGAAGCGCCCGGCGAATACCGGCAACACGCTGGCGCGCATCAAAGCCTGGCGCGCGATCTGCCCTGAACTCACGATCCGCAGCACGTTTATCGCAGGCTTCCCCGGCGAAACCGAAACAGAGTTTGAAGAGATGCTGGCGTTTCTGGAAGAAGCGCAACTGGATCGCGTGGGATGCTTTGCGTATTCGCCGGTCGAAGGCGCCGCCGCCAATGCGCTGCCCGATCCAGTGCCCGACGACATACGCGAAGAACGCCGCGCGCGCTTCATGCAAACGCAGGAAAAAATCAGCAAAGCACGCCTGAAGAAAAAAGTCGGCCAGACGTTGACCGTGCTGGTCGATCACACCGACGGCGAAACCGCCGTCGCGCGCAGCAGCGCCGATGCGCCCGAAATAGACGGCAGCGTCTTCATCAGCAAACCCACCAACGTCAAGCTTGGCGACCTGGTGCAAGTAAAAATCACGCGCGCAGACGCGCATGATCTTTACGCGGCTCTTGCGTAAAAATATACTTTAAAAACAAATAGTTATGTTGAACCGGCTGCTGCGTTGGGCAAATCTGCTCAAAGCCGAAGCCATGACGTTGTGGTTTTGTTACCGCCATCCGCAAACGCCGCTGATCGCAAAAATACTCGCGATCGCCATCGTCGCCTACGCCTTCAGCCCGATAGACCTGATTCCCGATTTCATTCCCATCCTCGGCTTGCTCGACGAAGCGATACTGTTGCCCATCGGCATCTGGTTCACACTGAAATTCATACCGAAGCCGGTACTCGACGAGTGCCGCGGGCAGGCTACGCTGTGGCTCGCCGAAAAACACGCCAAGCCGCGCCATTGGTTTGGCGCAGCAATGGTTTTGGCAGTATGGATCATGGCGGCATGGCTCTGTTGGTACTGGTTTTTCGCCTAGAGCCTCTAGCAAAATGACCATCCACCCTTCGACAGGCTCAGGGCGAACGGCCATTTTGTGAGCCGTTCGTGGTGAGCTTGTCGAACCATGAACGGCGACCCCATTTTACCAAGCCCGCGCCGCCGGACTCTTGCGTGTTGAGCGCCAGCGACTGCATGCTCAAACCACGGCCGCGCCTGCCGAGGGTTGGGTTGCGCCAACCGTGCTTGCTGTGGCCTGCGCGAAGAACGCCTCCACCTCCGCCAGCTCCCGCGTGCGCTTCATCGGCGGCAGGCTGCGCCAGATGCGCTTGCCGTAGGGTTTGGTCACCAGGCGCGGATCACAGATCATCAGCACGCCGCGATCGGTTTCATCGCGGATCAAGCGCCCCGCGCCCTGCTTTAAGGTAATCACCGCCTGCGGTACCTGATATTCCATGAAGGCATTGCGGCCTTCACGGTTCATTTTATCGATGCGCGCGGCCAGCACCGGATCGTCCGGCGGCGAAAACGGCAGGCGGTCGATCACCACCAGCGACAGCGCCTCGCCGCGCACATCCACGCCCTCCCAGAAACTCTGGCTCGCCACCAGCACCGCGTTGCCGAGGGTGCGAAAGCGATCCAGCAACTCGGTGCGCGACCCTTCGCCTTGCGCCAGCACCGGATAATCGAGGCCGCGCGCTTTGAATTCCTCGCGCACCATCTCGCACGCCTCGCGCATCGCGCGCAGGCTGGTAAACAGCAGAAACGCCCTGCCCTCGCTCGCCATCAGCACCGGCAGCGCGGCACTGACCACCGCCGCGGTGTATTCGCGCGTGTTCGGATTGGGCAAATCTTTTGGCACGTAGAGCAGCGCCTGATGTTCGAAATCGAACGGACTCGCCCAGCTTGCCGTTTGCGCATCTTCCAGGCCCAGTTCGCCGCAGTAGTGTTTGAAATCGCCGTTCACCGATAGCGTCGCCGAGGTGAACACCCAGGCGCGCGAGGTTTCGGTAACCTGCTTGCGGAAAATCTCCGCAATCGACAGCGGCGTCGCATGCAACTGCAGCGAATGGCCAAAGATTTCAATCCAGCGCACAAAACTGTCGTCCTCGCCTTCGCGCCAACGCAAGATCGTCTGCGCAAGCTCGTGCGCGCGCTGGCGGCAATTGGCGAGCCCTTCGCTGCGCTCGGCCTGCGAATCGAGCAAGGCACGCAGCAATGAAAGCCTTTCGCACACCGTGTTCAGCGCCGCGTCGAAATCTTCGCGGTCGCTGATCGCGCCCGCGGACATGCGCCCGCTGTCCTCGCGGCGCACCAGCCGGAAATCACGCGTCGCCTTCTCCAGCGCCAGCGCCGCTTCGGGCAGATCGGCAAAATCCCGCGCGCCGGCAATACCCTCGACACGCGCGTCGCGCGCGAGTTCGAGCAACTGCGACGTGGACACGCTCTCTCCGAAGAACAGGCTCGCCGTTTCAGGCAATTGGTGTGCCTCGTCGAATATCACCGTGTTGCATTTGGGCAGCAACTCCGCCACGCCCTCGTCGCGCAGCGCCACGTCGGCAAAAAACAAATGGTGATTCACCACCACCACATCGGCGTCGAGCGCCTGCTTGCGCGCGCGCATCACAAAACATTTGTCGAAATGCCCGCAATTCGAGCCGAGGCAGTTCTCGCGCGTGGACGTCACGTACGACCACACGCCGGCACTCTCCGGCACATCCGCCAGATCGGCGCGGTCGCCGCTTTGTGTGCGCCGCGCGAAGCTCGCGATCATCTGCAGGTAACGCGTGTCCTCGCGCGTGGGCAGGCGGCCATCCGCCAGCGCGTTCGCAAGATGATGATGGCACACATAATTCGCGCGCCCCTTCAGCAGCGCCACCGACACCGGCGCCTTGAGCGCCGCGCGCACCGTCGGAATATCGCGGTCGAACAACTGATCCTGCAGGGTCTTGGTGCCGGTGGAAATAATCACCTTGCCGCCCGACAGCAGCGCCGGTACCAGATAGGCAAACGTCTTGCCCGTGCCCGTACCGGCCTCCGCAACTATAACTATTTGTTTTTGAATGGTTTTTTGTATAGCGAGCGCCATCTCGACCTGACCGGCGCGGGCACGGAAATCGGGAACGACGGCGGCTAAAGAACCCTGCGAGGAAAAGACGTTTTCGATTTCGGACACGGCGCGCAGTTTAGCGCGTGGATGAGGGAATGACTACCGCAAACCTTCCACTCACAACACATCCAGCGGACTGCGTACGCCCGCGCCGCCCACCTTGAGCACGTGCGTATAAATCATGGTGGTTTTTACGTCGGCATGCCCCAGAAGCTCCTGTACCGTGCGGATGTCGTAGCCCGACTGCAACACCTGCGTTGCAAACGAATGCCGCAGTGTATGCGGCGTGGCTGGTTGATGCACCTGTGCCAGTTCCAGCGCACGTTTAAAAGCGCGCTGAAACGCGGTCTCGTGCGCATGATGCCGGCGCTCAATGCCGCTGCGCGGATCGGTCGATAACGTCTCCTGCGGAAACACCCAATGCCACGCCCAGGACTGCCCGGCGCGCGGAAATTTGCGCTCCAGCGCATGCGGCAAATACACACCGGGACGATTGGCTGCACGATCCTGTGCCCAAAACACATTGGCCCGCGCAAGCTGCGCACGTAGCGGCTCAATCAGCGTGGCAGGCAGCATCACCGCACGATCCTTGTTGCCCTTCGCCTCACGCACGATAATCGTATTGCGCGCGAAATCGATATCTTTTACCCGAAGGCGCATCGCCTCCATAATGCGCAGCCCTGTGCCGTACAACAGCTTGGCGAACAGCAAATGCTCGCCATCCAGAAACTGAAAAAGCCGTTTTATTTCATCTGCGGAAAGCACCACCGGCAGGCGCCTGACTTGCCGTGGACGGCCGATCTCGTTGAGCCACGGCAATTCCACCCCCAACACCTCACCATACAAAAACAGCAACGCCGAAAGTGCCTGGCGATGCGTGGAAGCCGAAACCTGCCGCTCGGACGCAAGCCACATCAAAAAGGCCTCGACCTCGGGCTTGCCCATCTCGCGCGGATGCCGTAATTTATGAAAATGGACAAAAGCCCGCACCCACTGCACATAGGTTCTTTCGGTACTAAGGCTGTAATGCTTGTAGCGAATGCGTTCCCGCAACTGGTCGAGCAGCCGTACGGAGACCAAAGGTGGAGAATCGGTTTTGCGCCGAATTTTATTACTGATCATACATACAGTATTATATGCTAACCACCTGTTTGCAAAAGGTTATATGTCATTGATTATTGGGATGTTATCCATCGTGCCGGAATGTTATACGGCGTTTTCGCAGTATAAAACTAGTTCTCGTGGTCATAGAGCGCTCGACCAGATGACAAGAGGGCAACCCTAAATGATAGCGCTACTACTATGCATTTATACAGCTCTAAAAAACTGCTAAATTGCGGAGTGCAATTTGCGCGCTCGCGC
>JAKFYK010000081.1 GCA_021730905.1 Betaproteobacteria bacterium
AGGGCGCGGTGCAGATCAACGACGTATATGTGGATGATCGCGGCATTGTGTATTGCCAGGACCGTTTCACCGGCGGGTTGTATATCGTCGAGTGGACGCAGTAAACACGTTCTCTCCCTTTCAAGGGCAAGGGAACACTTGTAGCGAAGTAGAGGGTTAGAGTGAGGATGGGGCAGCACTGTCAACCCACCCCCATCCCAACCTTCCCCCTGAAGGGGAAGGAGTTTCTTTGATGACTTGGATTTTGAAGGTAACGTAAGCGATGGAAGCTCCTGTTTTAGGCCGCAGCGCGCTGTCCGGACGTATTCCGGTCAGTGTGGTCACGGGTTTTCTTGGCAGCGGGAAAACCACGCTGGTCAACAAGCTGCTGAAGCGTCCGGAGATGAACCGCGTCGCGGTGATTGTCAACGAACTCGGCGAGCAGGCGATCGACAACGATCTGGTGGAAGTGTCGTCCGAACAGATGATGCTGCTCAACAACGGCTGTCTGTGCTGCGTGCTGCGCGGCGACTTGCAGGAGACGATGCGCGATCTGTTCGTCAAACGGCGCAACGGCGAGATTATCGACTTTGACCGCCTGGTGATCGAAACTACCGGGCTGGCCGACCCGGCCCCAGTGATGCAAACGCTGATGACCGATACCATGCTGCAGGCGCAGTACCGACTCGATTGCGTGGTGACGCTGGTTGATGCCGTCAACGGCATGGAGCAACTGAAGACGCTGTCCGAACCGGTGAAGCAGGCGGCACTGGCGGATCGCATTGTCATTACCAAGACCGATCTGGTGGATGAAGCGAAGGTAGCGGCATTGGAAACCGCGTTGCGCGAATTGAATCCGCGCGCGCCGGTGAAGCGAGCTATCAACGGCGAGATCGAGTTAGCATTCCTGATTGATGTGGCACTGCGCAGCACGCAGTCGAGATTGGAAGACGTTGAGCGCTGGATGGGTCCCGACAATGCAGAAGACCATGGTCACTATGGCCATGATGAACACGGCCACGCGCACCGGCACGATACCAACGTGACGTCATTTTGCCTGCGTTACAAAGAGCCATTCACCTGGGCATCGTTTTCGCAGTGCATGGAAGTGTTGGGCACACTGCGTGGCGCGGATTTATTCCGCGTAAAAGGGCTGGTGAATGTGGACGGGCATAAGGGTCCGCTGATCGTGCAGGGCGTGCAGCATTTGTTTCACCCGCCGATTGAACTGGAGAAATGGCCCAGCGATGATCACGACACGCGCATCGTGTTTATCACGCGCGGCATCACGCAGCAGACGGTCGCCAACCTGTTTTCTGCGATTGCCTCGGTAGCGGCTGTAAGTGCAGCCGCGGTTGTATAAAATATAATAAAAACAAATACTTACTTGGGAGATGCCGCCGCGACAAGCGGCGTAAAATGATCCACTACCGGTTTGTAGTTCGGCTTGCCGCCGAGGTCAGCGAGTACTTCCTTGGCGCGCGCAATTTCCTTGATTTCGAGCAGCCCCGATAGCAAAAACACCTCCGGTGTCGTGTCTTCAGCAGCCGTCTTCGCCTTCAGTTCCTTGTATTGCTTGTCCAGATGCGCGCTGGCATCCGGATTCGCCAGCGAGCGCACGCGGATCATGCCGGTCTTGCCTTGCTGTCCGGCCGCCGGCGTCTTGGCAAGCTGATTTACCACCAGCGGCGGTAATTGCGAGACGGCGGGTTTGAGTGTGCTCTTGCTGTCCAGGCTGCCGACTTCGACCTGTCCGTTGCCGCTCCACACTTCCTGGCGGCCATTGCCGAAATACACCATTTGCACGCGCGCACCGCTGCCGAGCGTAAGCTTGTCGCCGGTAGCTATCTTCAGAAACGGCACGGCTTTCTGCATGCCACCACCCGTCGAGATGGACACGTCGCCGTTGATCTGCGTGATCATGCCGGCATCGGCCCACACGTTGGCGCTGATCGAGAGTGCTGCCGCCGCTGCCGCAATCAATTTGAGGGTATGCATGTCTGTCTCCTACGCCTTGATGTCAAGAATCTCATAAACCTCTATCGGCTCCGCGCGCCCTTTAACCTGCAATGTGTCATGGCGCCCTGTAACCACCATATCGCCGGCTGCGCGCACGGTTTCCGCACTGGCCACAATAACGCAACTCAGGGTTTTTGTCTCGCCCTCCAGACGTGACGCAACGTTAACTGTGTCACCAATGGCTGTAAATTCCATGCGTTTCGCCGATCCCAGGTTGCCAACGACAGCATTTCCGGTGTGTATGCCGATTCCGACTGCGAACTCCGGAAGTTCCTTGTGCGGGAAACGGTCGCGCATCCAGCTTTTGAATTCCTCCGCGACCTGTCGCATGCCGGCGGCAGCACGCAACGCGCGCGCGGGGTGATCCGCGAATGGGTAGGGTACGCCGAACTCGGCCATGACTGCGTCTCCGATGAATTTGTCTATTCTGCCGCCTTCAGCCCGTATAACGTTGATGACCCGCTCAAAGTAGACATTCAGAAATTCGACTGTCTCGTGCGCGCTGAGTTTCTCAGTGATGGTAGTGAAGTTGCGAATATCCGAGAACAGCACAGTGATGTGCATGGATTGCCCGCCCATATCCAGCTTCTGGCCGCTGGTGAGCAGCATATTGACCACATCGTCAGAGACATAGCCTTCGAACATGTTGCGGATGCGCGCCTTGTCGCGTTCTTCGCGCGTCAGACGCAGTCCCAACACCATGAAGAATCCGGTGAGCAGCCCCAGTTGCAGGTGCGCCGACGGAAACAGCAGAAACCGTTGAAATGTCGCATAGCCTATGCCCAGCGCGAGCAGCGATCCTGCGCCCACTGCCGCGAGACCGATCAAGGGCGTAGTGCGCAGGCCTATGGCTATTGCCAGCAGCAGCACTGTCGCGATGAGCAGCCAGCGCATTGCGTCAGGCACAGGCCCGGTGGTTCTGCCGGAGAGCAGGGTTTCAACGATATTGGCCTGAATTTCCGGGCCAGGCATACCCGTCACCAACGTGCCCACGCGTCCCGCGAGCGAACTGCTATAGGGAGTAGGGTGCATGTCATTCATGCCCAGGTAGTCTCCGCCAATCACCACCACTTTCCCGCGCAACGCCTTAATCGCGGGATCATCAAGGGCGTTTTTTTCCAGCAACTTGTAAAACGACACGCGCGGAATGGCGCCCTGCGGCCCCACGTAGCTGATGTTGTGCACACTGGATGCGGTGTAGCCGAATCCGCCGATGCTCCATTCCGAGGCCGACGGATTTTGCCCGGATGCGCGTACCGCCATCAGTGCGCTGAATGACAATCGCGGCGCGCCGGTCGCCATTTCCTTGGTCAGGTTCATCGCAGGCGCGATCCTGAATCGCCGTATCGCGCCATCCTGATCGGATTCGATGTCGGCAAGCCCGATGCCCGCGAGCAGATCCATGTTCGGCAGCGACAATAGATAATCGGAGTGGGGCAGCAGCAGCGTGTCGGGCTTGCCGGTTTCGCCGCGCGCGATCGAGCCCACCAGCACAATCTTGCCTGAATTCAGTTCCTGCCTGAACGCCAGATCGTATTGCTGCAGGGCTTCTGTTTTTGATAGATTGAGCTTGCCGAACCAGTTCTCCGGCGTGATCGAAAACAGAAAGTCGATGCCGATGACGGTGGCGCCGGCTTCGCGCAGCGTCGCCGCTGCCTTGGCAAACAGCGGCGGCCAGAATACCAGCGGGTCGTCCGGATAGCGCGACAGCGATTCTTCATCAATCACCACCAGCGCGGTATGTTTGGGCGTATAGCGCACGCCGCTCAGGCGGTGCCACAAATCGGTGTAGGCTTGATCCAGCCCCGACAGCGCTCCGGCGTGATACGCGACCTCGGCCACGACGAAAGCAATTGTTGCCATCACCAGCAACAAGCGCAATGAATGACGCGCGGTTCGCGATGCGTCGAATGACGGGGCAGGCGTGCTCACGCCGCTATTCTAGCCCGGATATTTCCAGACTAACGTGCAGATGGGGCATATCTCCGCGGTGGCGGACAATAGCGTGCGGCGAGGAAATCTGCGAAGAAGAACGGGCAATGCTCTACCAACTACGCACAGACTAATTCGATTCCGGGGTAACGATTTCGATGTGATCGCGGCTGATGTTGACGAATGGCGCGGTAAGGACCTGACGTCCGCCCATCTCCCATACCTCTACATCGGTCAAAGCAAGAAAATCCTTGGAATCCACCAGGAAATCCGTGACGCGGGCGCCCGGGAGCAGATGGATATGTCCTTTGATGCGATAGCTGCGGGTCAGAATAACAACCTTGGTTTTGGCTTCTTCCGCCATGTCTTCCGCCATGATTTCCCTTCCTTCCGATTGTCCGTGTCAAAATGATGACATGTGGATCAAATGGTAGCCTTATCGAACGTCTCAGGCAAATGCCATCACGACGGAGGGTGAAAGATAGGGTGGCTCCCCGACCTGGGCTCGAACCAGGGACCTGCGGATTAACAGTCCGTCGCTCTACCAACTGAGCTATCGGGGAATATTCGGTAAACTGCTGAAAAGACCGCGCATTCTAGTCACTTAGCGGGTTTCGGTCAATGTTGCATGCAGGGGCATTCTCCATGAAATGGGCAAAACGCGTAGGAATTGGCATCGCTTTTCTACTTGCCGTGCTGGCAGCGCTGCCGTTCGTGATTTCAGTTGATGATTACCGTCCGCGCATTGAGCAGGAAATTTCTGCCCGCTTGAAGGAGCCGGTTACCATCGCGCGCCTGCGTGCTTTTGCGTTGCCTGCGCCGCACCTTACCGCCGAAGGCATCGTCATTGGCAAAACCGGTGATGTGAAAGTGGCAAAGCTCATGATCGCGCCGGACATATGGTCGTTGCTGGGGGACAGCAAAATCATCCGTTACGTCGAGCTGAACGGAGTGCAGCTCACGCAGAATGGGATGGAAAAACTCGCCGTGCTGGGCAAGAGCGATCCCAAGGAGCCTCAGCGTCCCGCGGCGGTACGGGTAGTACGGGTGAAAATCGAAGACGCAACCTTGCAATTCGGCAAAAGCAGTTTTGGACCGTTTGATGCAGCGATTGCGTTGAGCGATCGGAGCGAACTGGAACAAGTATCCGTCGTTACCCGCGACGGAAAATTCCGCGCGAACATCAAACCCGATGCCGGACGCTATGCGGTTGAAGTGCTGGCCAAGGCATGGCGGCTACCTCTCGGCCCGCCGCTGGTGCTTGATGAACTGAATATCAAAGGCGTGGCAACGCACACCGACCTGAAGACCAGCAGCGCGCAGGCGCGCCTGTACGGCGGCACGGTGAACGGCAGTGCGACGCTGGCGTGGAGCAAAGGTTCGCAGTTGCGCGGCGCATTCGATGTGAATCAACTGGAATTAGCGCCGCTGGCAGCGCTGTTTTCACCGCGAACGGGCATCAGCGGTCGTCTGAATGCCAAGCCCGTTATCAGTGCCAGCGCGAATGCACTTGAGCAACTGGGTGCAGCGCTACGCATCGAGGCGCCGTTTCAAGTGCACAACGGTGTCCTGCGCGGTGTTGATATACGCAAGGCAGCCACCAACCTTTTAATGAAAGATTCCAGCGGAGAGACGCGCTTCGATCAGCTCTCAGGCCACGTGGTGATGGAACGGGGTGCGCAACGCTTCAGCAATCTGAAAGTGGTTTCGGGCGTGTTGTCCGCCGACGGCAATGTCACGATTGCCTCCAACAAAGCGTTGTCGGGGCGCATCAACGCACAAGTCGGCGCAGGTTCTGTTGCCTCCGCTACGGTTCCGCTGAACGTTACCGGCACTGTGGATTCGCCGATGTTATTGCCCACGGGGGCATCGCTTGCGGGCGCGGCAGTGGGCACGGCCATTCTGGGGCCGGGGGCCGGAACCTCGGTCGGTGCCAAGGTGGGTGATTGGGTTGAAGGCGTGTTCGGACGTAGTGTAAAAAAATAACAATAAAAACAAATAGTTACATCTACACCAGCACTTTGGCTATGGCGTTGGCTACATAGTCGATGTTTTTCGAGTTGAGGGCCGCCACGCAGATGCGGCCGCTGTCGAGTGCGTAGATCGAGTATTCCTCGCGCAGCCGGCGCACGTGTTCCCTGGTCAAGCCGGAATACGAAAACATGCCGCGTTGATCGACGACATAGCTGAAATCAAAGTCGGCACGTTGCGCGCGAATCTTGTCGACCAGTTGCCGGCGCATGGTTTTGATGCGGTCACGCATCAGGCCGAGTTCCTGTTCCCATTGCTTGCGCAGTTCGGGCGTGGTGAGCACGGTGGCGACGGTTTGTCCGCCATGCGTGGACGGGTTCGAGTAGTTGGTGCGAATCACGCGCTTGATCTGGCTCAGCAGTTTTGCGGCTTGATCAGCATTTTCAGTGACGACGCTGCATGCGCCGACGCGTTCACCGTACAGCGACAAGGATTTTGAGAAGGAACTCGATACAAATACCGCCGGGCAGGCTTGGGTAAACGCGCGTACGGCAGCAGCGTCAGCGTCCAACCCCTCGGCAAAACCTTGATAAGCGATATCGAGAAATGGCATGAGGTTGCGCGCCTTGACGACCTCGATGACTTTTTCCCATTGCGCCATGTTGAGATCCACGCCCGTCGGATTGTGGCAGCAGGCATGCAACACCACCACCGCGCCCGCGGGCAGTTTATCCAGGCAAGCCAGCATGTCGTTAAAGCGCAAGCCGTGGGTGGCGGCGTCGTAATAGGGATAAGTGTTGACTTTAAAGCCGGCGAATTCAAGCAGCGCCCGATGGTTTTCCCAGCTTGGATCGCTGATCCACGCTTCCGCGTTGGGACTCAGACGCCGCAGCAAATCCGCGCCGACCTTGAGGCCGCCGGTGCCGCCCAGTGTTTGCACGGTGACGATGTGGCCGTTTTTCACGGCCTCACTGTCCGCGCCGAATACGACTTCCTGCACTGCGCGGTTGTAGGCCTGTAAGCCGTCGATCGGCAGGTAGTTGCGCGGCATCGCGGTTTCAGCGAGTTTTTGCTCCACTGTGCGCACGGATTGCAGCACGGGCACTTTGCTGTCGTCGTCGTAATACACGCCGACGCCGAGATTTACTTTTTTCGGGTTGGTATCGGCGTTATAGGTTTCGGTGACCCCCAGAATCGGATCTTTGGGGGCCATTTCGACGTTAGCAAGCAGCGAAGCAGTCATGTCAATAGTGTAAGTGGTTGATTGTTAATGTGTGCAGTGCAATATTTTACCTGCGGAAGTGGCTGCGATGCTAGGCCAAATTCGCTTGCGGATCGAAGATCATGAGAAAATACGCGGTTACCCGATGAAAACGCAAATGAAACCTCCAGTTCAGGACTCCAATGTCGTTCCCTTGCCCGGCCATCATGCCGCGACAGTGCTGACATTTCCCGACAGCCCGTACCGGCTGCATCAGACGTTCGAGCCGGCTGGCGACCAGCCGCAGGCTATCGACAAGCTCGCTGAGGGGCTGCGCGACGGCCTCTCGTACCAAACCCTGCTGGGCGTCACGGGTTCCGGCAAAACCTACACCATGGCGCACGTGATTGCCCGGCTGGGCGTGCCGGCGATCATCATGGCACCGAACAAGACGCTGGCAGCACAGTTGTACTCGGAAATGCGCGAGTTTTTTCCGGAAAATGCAATGGAATATTTTGTGTCGTATTACGACTACTACCAGCCAGAAGCCTACGTGCCGTCGAAGGATCTTTTCATCGAAAAGGATTCCAGCATCAACGAGCACATCGAGCAGATGCGTTTGTCGGCAACCAAATCGCTGATGGAGCGGCGTGATGTGATTATCGTGGCCACGGTGTCGGCAATTTACGGCATCGGAGACCCGGTGGATTATCACGGCATGATTCTGCATCTGCGCGAGAACGAAAAGCTGGCCCAGCGCGAGGCGATCAAGCGGCTTACCGAAATGCAATATCAGCGCAATGACGTGGAATTCAAGCGAGGCGTATTCCGTGTGCGCGGCGATGTGCTGGATATTTTTCCCGCGGAAAATGCCGAGAACGCCGTGCGAGTCACATTGTTCGATGACGAAGTGGAAAGCATCCACGTGTTCGATCCGCTGACCGGCCATGTGCTGCAAAGAGTAGGGCGCTTCACGGTTTACCCGTCGAGTCATTACGTTACGCCACGCTCGACCACGCTGCGCGCCATCGAGGCAATCAAGGATGAATTGCGGGAGCGCATCGAGTTCTATCAGAAGGAACAAAAGCTGGTCGAATGCCAGCGCATCGAACAGCGCACGCGCTTCGATCTGGAAATGCTCAACGAGATGGGCTTCTGCAAGGGGATCGAGAACTATTCGCGCCACCTGTCCGGGCGCAAACCGGGCGAGCCGCCGCCAACGCTGATCGACTATCTGCCGCACGATGCGATCATGTTCATTGATGAAAGCCATGTGACCATTCCGCAAGTCGGCGGCATGTACAAGGGCGACCGCGCGCGCAAGGAAAACCTGGTGAATTACGGTTTTCGGTTGCCGTCCGCACTCGATAACCGGCCATTGCGGTTCGACGAATTCGAGAAACTGATGCGGCGCACGATTTTTGTGTCGGCGACGCCTTCGGTCTACGAAAGCACGCACCAGGCGCAAGTGGTGGAGCAGGTGGTGCGTCCAACCGGACTGATTGATCCGCGCATCGATGTACGCCCGGCTTCCACGCAGGTGGATGATTTGATGTCGGAGATCAACGACCGCGTAAAAATCGGTGAGCGCGTACTGGTGACCACGCTCACCAAACGCATGGCGGAAGATCTCACTGAATATTTTTCAGAGCATCGCATCAAGGTGCGCTATCTGCACTCGGATATCGAGACAGTGGAGCGCGTGGAAATCATTCGCGATCTGCGGCTGGGCGAGTTCGACGTACTGGTGGGCATCAACCTGCTGCGTGAAGGACTCGATATTCCGGAAGTGTCATTGGTAGCGATACTTGACGCTGACAAAGAGGGCTTTCTGCGCTCGGAACGCTCATTGATCCAGACCATAGGCCGCGCCGCGAGACATATCAATGGCACGGCAATCCTTTATGCCGATCGCGTTACGGATTCGATGAAACGCGCCATTAGTGAGACCGACCGCCGGCGACGCAAGCAAGTCGAGTTCAACACTGCCAACGGCATCACTCCCATCGGCGTGCAAAAACGCATCAAAGACATCATCGACGGTGTTTACGACCGCGACGAAGCGCGGCTTGAATTAAAAGCAGCCCAGAATCAGGCGCGTTACGACGTGATGGGCGAAAAGGAAATGACGCGCGAAATCAAGCAAGTCGAAAAAGCAATGCTCGACGCCGCGAAGAATCTGGAATTTGAAAAGGCGGCGAAATTGCGCGATGAGTTGCGCGTGTTGCGTGAACGCCTGTTCATGCGTGCGGCGTAAGGGTTTATGTAGTATTTGTTTATAATGAATAAAATTAATGTCCTATTCGTGTGTATGAACAATATTTGCCGCTCGCCCACGGTGGAAGCTGTGTTCAAACATCACGTAGAGGCAGCCGGGCTGGACCAGTACATCCATTGCGATTCTGCCGGCACGTATGGCAATCACGCCGGGGATCCTCCGGATGCGCGTTCGCAACGGCACGCTGCCAAACGTGGCTATGACTTGAGCGCGTTGCGCGCGCGCCGGGTCGAGAAATCAGATTTCGAGCGCTTTGATTACATTCTGGCGATGGATGAAGACAATCTATCACTGCTTATGCGCGATTGCCCCGATGAACACGCAACGAAGATTGCACTGCTCATGACCTACAGCGCGCGAAGCGACGCGCCAGGCGTACCTGATCCGTATTACGGCGGCGCGCAAGGCTTCGAGCGTGTGCTCGATATGGCGGAGGAAGCAGCGCAGGGATTACTGCGCCACATCCGTTACCGGCTATAGCTGGGCGGGCGCTTCGTTGCGCCGGGTTTCCACTTGCATCAGCGGTTCATCGCTGACTGGCGGCAGCGCCGGACGCACACGCCGCGCATGCGGTGGTTCTGCCACGGCGCCCGCACGCGCCTGCGCGGCCTGCATCTTGGCCACATTCGTTTCAACCTGTGTGAGATCGCCGGTCCAGCCAAACTGCAGCGGTGCCGGTGCAAAAACAGGTGCTGGGGGACTTGCCATGACCGGTGCGGGTGCAGGCGCAGAGGCAGTCATGGGAGTAATCATGGGCGCAGCGTACGTTTCAGCGATAGCAGCGGCTTCTGGCTGCGCTGCGATTGCTTCGACTTGCGGTGTGCGGGGCATGACAGGTGCCGCAGGTATTGGCACTTCCGGCAGTGCTGGCGTGACAGCGACAGAGGACATCACTGGTACAGCGGCCATCGGGCTTGCCACCGGTGTGGGCGTGGACATTACAGCTATGTCACCATCGCCCGAAGCTTCGCCGATAGATTCTCCCTCCACTAGACCGACACGTGGACGCGGTACGAACGGCGTACGGGGATAGCGATATTTGCGCTCACCCCTCGGTTCACGCGCGGGTGCGACTTCCGTGGCACTGGCGATTGTCGGTGCGGCTTGCGCTGCGTTGTCTTGCCTTTGGCCTTCAGGACGTTCTCCACGGCCTCGGCCGCGGCGGCGGCGTCCACGGCCTTCGCCGTTACCGCCCGCAGCGTGTTCCTGCGCGGGAACGCCGTTGACGATGCCTTCTGCAGTTACTATTTGCGCCGGGACCTCGGATTCGGTATCACGGCGCGGCGCTTGCTGCGGACGTGGCTGCTGGTTGCGCTCGCCGCGTTCGTTGCGCTCATTGCGATTAGGACGCTCACCGCGTTCTGCGCGGTCAGCACCCTCGCGCTCGCTGCGATGACGGTTGCGGCCTCCCTGGCGATGATCGTCGCGGTCGCGGCGCGGGCCTTGACGCGAGCGGTCACGGCGGCCATCATCACGTTTTGGGTGCGCAACAGTCGTGGCTGTCACGGCGGCGGTTACTGCCGCGGCAGTCGTGGCAGTCGCTTCCGGCTTGCGGCGGAACCAGCCGAAAATCTTTCCGATAATCGACCGCTGCTCGGTTGTCACCGGTACAACAGCAGCGGGCGCCAGCGGTGTGACGGCCCGTGCGGGCGCCGGTTGCGCCGGCGGGCGCTCCGGTGGCGTAATCCCTTTAACAGCAGCCTCCTGGCGCGGCGTTGCGGCTTCGGATGCCGCGGTCTGCTTCTCAACTTCTTCTGGCGCTTTGACCATCTCATAGCTAGGCGGTAACGGCTCGCTCTGGTTCAGATCGTCGTGACGCAGCCGTGTGATGCTGTAGTTCGGCGTTTCAAGATGCGTATTCGGGATAAGCGAAACCGTAACACGGTGGCGCGTCTCCAACTGTTGTATGTCGTGCCGCTTTTCGTTGAGCAGGAAAGTCGCCACATCTACCGGCACTTGCGCGTGTACGGCGGCGGTGCTTTCCTTCATCGATTCTTCCTGCAGTATGCGCAGGATGTGCAGCGCGGTGGATTCGGTGCCGCGAATGTGGCCCGTGCCATGGCAACGCGGGCACGCCTCGTGGCTCGATTCCCCAAGCGACGGGCGCAGGCGCTGACGCGATAATTCCATCAGGCCGAAGCGCGAAATCTTGCCCAGTTGCACGCGCGCGCGGTCGTATTTGAGCGAGTCGCGCAGGCGATTCTCGACATCGCGCTGATTGCGCTGGTTTTCCATGTCGATGAAGTCGATGACGACCAAGCCGCCCAAGTCGCGCAGCCGCAACTGGCGCGCGACTTCTTCGGCGGCTTCCAGGTTGGTGCGGAAGGCGGTTTCTTCGATGTCGTGGCCGCGCGTGGCGCGCGCGGAGTTTACGTCCACCGAAACCAGCGCTTCGGTATGATCAATAACAATCGCACCGCCAGAGGGGAGGTTGACCGAGCGCGAATGCGCGGTTTCGATCTGATGCTCGATCTGAAAGCGTGAAAACAGCGGCACGTCGTCTCGGTAGTGCTTGACCAGATCCACCTTGGTTGGCATCACCAGCGACATGAAGTGCTGCGCCTGCTCGTGGATGTCGGCGGTGTCGATGAGTATTTCGCCGATTTCGTCGTGGAAATAGTCGCGGATGGCGCGTACCACGAGATTGCTTTCGAGGTAAATCAGGAACGGCGCGGGGTTGAGGCGCTTGCCCTTGCCGCTGCCGCCTTCCCTGGGCTCCTCAAACTGCGACTTGGCCGCGCTGTCGATGGCTTCCCACAGTTTGAGCAGGTAGTTCAAGTCCCATTTGAGCTCTTCGGCTTCGCGCCCGATGGCTGCGGTGCGCGCGATCACGCTCATGCCGCCGGGGATCTCAAGCTCATCGATCACGTCGCGCAGTTCGTTGCGGTCTTCGCCCTCGATGCGCCGTGATACGCCGCCGCCACGCGGATTGTTGGGCATCAGCACCAGATAGCGGCCCGCCAGGCTGACAAAGGTGGTCAGTGCCGCGCCCTTGTTACCGCGCTCGTCCTTGTCGACCTGAACAATGATTTCCTGGCCTTCGCGCAGCGCTTCCTTAATAGTGGCTTTGCCCACATCGACGCCGGGTTTGAAGTAGGCGCGGGCGACTTCCTTGAAAGGGAGGAATCCGTGGCGCTCGGCGCCGTAATCGATAAAGGCGGCTTCGAGGCTGGGCTCGACGCGCGTGATAATGCCTTTGTAGATATTGCTTTTTTTCTGCTCTTTGGACGAGGATTCGATGTCGAGGTCGACCAGCTTTTGACCATCGACTATCGCGACGCGCAACTCCTCTGCCTGCGTCGCATTAAACAGCATTCTTTTCATCTTCTTCTCCCGCGCTCAATGCTCCACGGGATGGGCAAAGCCGCCGCCGCCGCGCCTCTATGCGCAGGCGGCGTTATTCAACTTCAGTCTGTAGCGGTATAAAACATACTGTGCAAGGCTGATTCGAAGTTTTTGGTTTCGCCAGTTCGGGACCCGCTTAAATGATCAAGCGTGTCCGCAATATTCAAACGGTGTCTTGAGCGCGTATTTCGACTACTATCGCTACTTCGCGGTGAGCGACATTAACCGGTATATCCAAGCCTGCGATTGCGTTTCTGACGCTAAAGGGCAGGGCCGGCTCTGGTACTGGCGCAGTCCATGCTCATCCATCGATTACAGATCACCAAACTGCTTCGCATTGTGGAAGCACGATTCTGTAATCCTGCGGCTTGAGTACTAAACACGCGAAAACTGTCACGTGACTTCCTTCAAGTCCGCATCTGACACGGAGGGAACACAGATGCTGCACTGCGAAATAGTATAATCAAATGAAGCAGTTAAGTAAAGAAACTGTAAACTGGCTGGAAGTCGGTGCCGAGGAGGCCGGCCAACGTATCGACAACTACTTGATACGATGGCTTAAAGGGGTGCCGAAGAGCCACGTCTACCGCATCCTGCGCAGCGGCGAAGTTCGCGTTAACAAAGGCCGGATCGGCCCGGATTACCGGATTCAGGGCGGCGACCGGGTGAGGGTGCCGCCGATCCGCACGGCGCAGCGTGACGTGTCGAGCGGGCATAAATCCGGCCCTCGCATCGAATTTGACGTGTTGTACGAAGATGCGTCGCTGCTGGTTATCAACAAGCCGTCCGGTCTGGCCGTGCATGGCGGCAGCGGCGTGAGTCTGGGTGCCATCGAACAATTGCGCGTTGCCCGGCCGGAGGCTAGATTTCTGGAGTTGGTGCATCGGCTCGACCGGGATACCTCGGGTGTGTTGATGTTCGCGAAAAAACGCTCGGCGCTGGTGACGTTGCACGAGCAATTGCGCGAGGGGCGCGTGCTCAAAATTTATCTGGCGCTGGTGTGCGGCCACTGGCGCGATGCCAAACGTGCGGTAAAAGTACCGCTGCAAAAGCACGTGCTAGCGAATGGTGAGCGTCGCGTGTCGGTCAACGACGAGGGTCAGTTAGCGCATACGATTTTTCGCCTGCGTCGCGCATGGGCGGATGCAAAGCCGCCATTCAGCCTGCTCGAGGCTGAACTCAAAACCGGCCGCACGCACCAGATACGCGTGCATCTGATGCATCTTGGATTTCCGATCGCCGGCGACGATAAGTACGGTGATTTTAAGTTAAATAAAACTCTTAAAAAACATGTACTTAAAAGAATGTTTTTGCATGCCAGTCAAATTGGCATCACGCATCCTGACAGCGGCAAACCGTTGCGCTTTGACGCGCCATTGCCGGCGGAGCTTGAGGCTTGTCTCGCGCATTTGAAACACGACCATGCCGAAGCAATTTGATCTGCTGGTGTTCGACTGGGATGGCACGCTGATGGATTCGGCGGCCGCAATCACAGCGTCGCTGCGCGACGCCTGTGCCGATATGGAACTACCGGTGCCGAGCGAACAACGTGCGCGCTATGTGATCGGCCTTGGTTTGAACGACGCGTTGAAATACCTGTTGCCCGATTTGCCACCGGTGGGTTACCCCGCGCTGCTCGAACGCTACCGGCATCACTTTCAGCGGCAGGATCGCGACACCACGCTATTCGCGGGTGCGCCGGAAACATTGCGCAGATTACATAAGGCGGGTTTTTTGCTAGCTGTTGCTACCGGCAAAAGCCGCCGAGGGCTGGATCGCGCGCTGGAAGCCACTGGGCTCAGCCAAATTTTTCATGCCACACGCTGTGCCGATGAAGGCTTTTCAAAACCACATCCCGGCATGTTGTTGTGGCTGCTGGATGAACTCAACATTGCGCGTGAACGCGCAGTGATGATAGGCGATACCTCGCACGACATGGAAATGGCGATGGCGGCGGAAGTCGCGCGCGTGGGCGTGGCCTACGGCGCTCATCCGCGCGAAAATCTGCTAAAACATGAGCCGGTTGCCTGCCTCGATACATTCACCGAACTGTCCCTATGGCTGACGAATCACGCCTGATCTGCGACGGTAGCGCGCTCGAAGATGGTGGCAAAGGGGTGCGCTTCAAAGTGCAGACTCCAGATGGGGAACAGCCCGCATTTGCGGTGCGTTATCGCGGCAAGGTCTACGCCTATATCAACCGTTGTGCACACGTGCCGGTGGAGATGGATTGGCTGGACGGCGAGTTTTTTGATTATTCCAAGTTATACTTGATTTGCGCTACGCACGGCGCGGTTTATCAACCTGACAGCGGCCTGTGCGTACAGGGGCCGTGTCCAGGCAAACGTCTTAAACCTGTGTCTGTCGAAGAACGCGACGGGCAGGTTCTACTGGTGAAGGAAACACAATATGTCTGAAAACAACGCAAACGGATGGGAGCGTGCGGTCCTCGAAAAAGTGGCGCTTGCCGCGATTACTGAACAGCGTCGCGCGCGTCGATGGGGAATCTTTTTCAAGTTGCTGATTTTCATCTATCTGTTCGTGGTGCTGTTCGTCGCCATGGGCTGGACGGGCAAAAAAGACGGCGGACAAGGCAAACACACGGCACTGGTCGACATTAACGGCGTCATTGGCTCCGGCACGCCAGCGAGCGCCGACGCCATCATGCAGGGACTTGCCGATGCGTTTAAGGACAAGCGCACGCAAGGCATCGTGCTGCGCATCAATAGTCCCGGCGGCAGTCCTGTGCAGGCGGGTTACATTAATGACGAAATCAAACGTCTGCGCGCCAAGTACCCGGAAATTCCACTCTACGCCGTGGTCGAAGATGTGTGCGCATCGGGCGGTTATTACGTCGCGGTGGCCGCCGATAAAATTTACGTCAATAAAGCCAGCATGATCGGTTCCATTGGCGTGCTTATGAACGGTTTTGGCTACACCGGCACGATGGAAAAGCTTGGTGTAGAGCGCCGGTTGCTTGCAGCGGGAAAAAACAAGGGTTTTTTGGATCCGTTCTCGCCGCTTGATGATACGCAAAAAGAATACGCCCAGGCAATGCTGGGCGAAATTCATGATCAATTTGTCGACGTCGTGCGCAAAGGACGCGGCAAGCGTCTTAAGGAAACATCCGACATGTTTTCAGGACTGGTGTGGGTGGGACAAAAGAGCATAGAACTTGGCCTCGCGGATGCCATCGGCAGCACGGAGCAAGTAGCGCGCGACGTCATCAAAGCCGAGGAAATAATCGACTTTACGCCGCGCGAGAACGTGGCGGAGCGGTTTGCCAAGCGGTTCGGTGCGGCGGCAGCTGAATCGCTGGTGCGTTTGAGTGGCGGGGGCGTATTGGATATGCGATAGCGCTAGAGGGCATTGATCTGCTCGCGCTGGAGCATACTGACCAGTGTCATCAACGGCAGGCCGATTAACGCGGTTGGATCGTCGCTTTCGATTTTGTGCACGAGTGCAACGCCAAGGCTTTCGATTTTTGCGCTGCCTGCGCAATCGTAGGGTTGTTCGAGATGCAGATAGTTTTCGATTTGCGCATCGCCAAGGTCTCGAAAGTGCACGATCGAAGGAACATCTTCAAGCTGATGCCGGCCCGATGTCGCATCCAGCAGGCACAGCGCGGTATGGAAGATTACCGATCTGCCGCGCATGGCGCGTAGCTGTAATACCGCGTCGTCGTGATTGCCTGGCTTGCCAAGCGGCCGGCCATCAAGGTCTGCGACTTGGTCCGAGCCGATGATCAATGCATGGGGATGCGCCACCGCAACCGCGCGCGCTTTTGCCAGTGCCAGCCGCAAAGCCGTGGTGTCGGGTGGCTCTCCCGCCAGAGGGGCTTCGTCCACGTCCGGGGCGCACATGGTGAACGGGAGTTGAAGGCGCCCAAGCAAGCTGCTCCGGTAGGTGGAGGAGGAAGCTAGGATTATTGGGCGAACAGTCATAAATCAATGGTTTGCGATGGCTACTGTGCGAGTCAGATGCGCGCTAAGTCTTTGCTTCTTATAATATTTCTCTTTATCGACTTTGACAAAATCCTAGGAAAATATTACTATTCGACGTTTACGTGCGTGGCGGCTGCATTGGATGTGCTGATCGATAGTCTCAAGTTTTCTCGTGAGGGGCAAACCGTGAGCGGGTCGCTGCCGATTGGCGGATTTGGGCGGCTGCGCGACAGTTTGTGGCCCGCAGCTTTCTGTTCCGATAGTGTGGATTACAAAGTCAGTGGCGGCGCAGATGTACGTGGGCGGCCCGTTCTCCGACTATTGGTAACTGGATGGCTCCCGTTGCAGTGCCAGCGTTGTCTGGGCGAACGTGCCTACGAGCTGGCGATTGATGCGACACTCCGGCTGGTGCCGGAAGCATTGCTGGATGCGGAGCAGAGCGATGATCCGGGTGAGCCGGATTGCATCGCGGCGAGTTTGGAGCTTGACCTGCCTGTGTTGATCGAAGATGAGATTCTGCTGGCGTTGCCGGCATATCCGCGGCATGCAGATGACAGTTGCAGCGAGACGCATGGCAAGGCAAGTGTTAAAAGTGAGAATGTTTCAGCGTTCGGTGCACTGAGTATCCTGAACGTACTGCAGCAAAAAGAATTTAAATCGAAGGAGTAATATCATGGCTGTTCAGCAAAACAAGAAATCACCGTCCAAACGCGGTATGCACCGTTCGCACCATGCACTGAGTGCGGCGACGTTGGCGCTGGAGCCAACCACCGGCGAGGTTCATCTGCGCCATCACATCAGCCCCAATGGTTTTTATCGGGGTAAGAAAGTCCTAAAGACCAAGGGCGAGTAAATCGTCCGCGCAGTCTATCAAATCGCGCCACGCTGTCCGGTTGCGCGGCATGACTGTTAATTAATCCGCGTACGATAACTTCAGATGCGGGTCACCGTAGCTGTTGATTGCATGGGGGGCGACTACGGCCCGTCCGTAACAGCGCCGGCGGCGTTGGCGCTGTTGCGCGAAGACCCCGATGTGGCGGTCATCCTCGTCGGCTTGTCGGCCGAAATCGAGTCCCAGCTCAAGCGCGACAAAGCCGCTTTCGGTGATCGTTTAGTCGTGCGACATGCCTCGGAAGTGGTCGGCATGGACGAGCCGCCTGCGCTCGCCATGCGCGGCAAGAAAGATTCATCGATGCGCGTGGCGGTTGATCTGATGAAATCCGGTGAGGCGCAGGCCGCAGTCAGCGCGGGTAACACCGGCGCGCTGATGGCTATTTCACGCTATGTATTGAAAACCCTTCCCGGCATCGACCGGCCGGCGATTGCGTCCATCATGCCGTCACAAAGAGGGCGCGTGTACGTGCTTGATCTCGGTGCCAATGTTGACTGCACTGCCGAGCATTTGCTCCAGTTCGGCATCATGGGTTCCGAGCTGGTAGCGTGCGTTGAGCACAAGGCAAATCCGTCGGTCGGGCTGCTTAATATCGGCGAGGAAGATATCAAGGGCAATGACGTCGTCAAGCAGGCTGCAGAATTGCTGCGCGCAAGCGGGCTTAATTTTTATGGCAATGTCGAAGGCACTGATATTTTCAAAGGTACTACAGACGTTGTGGTGTGCGATGGTTTCGTGGGCAATGTGGCGCTCAAATCCGCGGAAGGGCTGGCGCAGTTGATGCGCACCATTTTGCGCGAGGAATTCGAACGTAACATCTTCACCAAACTCGCCGGCTTTGCAGCCATGCCCGTGATCAACGCGTTCAAAAAGCGGGTCGATCATCGCGGCTACAATGGCGCGAGCCTGCTCGGCTTGCGTGGCATCGTATTGAAAAGCCATGGATCTGCCGATGCGTATTCGTTTGAATGCGCATTGAAGCGGGCAGCAGAAGAAGTTCGCACCGGCATGCTCGCACATATAACGGAGCGCATGGCGCACATACACGTGACGAATGGCATGAATGGAAAAATCGCGTGACTGTTTATTCAAGAATCGCCGGCACCGGAAGCTATCTTCCAGCAAAGGTGCTGACCAACCGGGATCTCGAAACGCGCGTCAAGACCAGCGACGAGTGGATCTACAGCCGCACCGGCATACGCCAGCGGCACATTGCGGCGGAAAATCAATCTGCCAGTGATCTTGCGCTGCTCGCCAGCCACCGCGCGCTGGAAGCCGCAAGTGTCAACCCTGAATCCATCAACCTGATCATCGTCGCCACCACCACGCCGGACATGGTGTTTCCCAGTACAGCCTGCATTTTACAGGCCAAGCTGGGTATCAAGAATTGCCCTGCGTTTGATGTGCAGGCGGTATGCAGCGGTTTTGTTTATGCGCTGGCGACTGCGGATCAGTTCATGCGCTCCGGGCAATATCAGACTATTCTGGTGGTTGGTGCCGAAGTGTATTCACGCATACTCGATTGGGAAGATCGCACGACCTGTGTATTGTTCGGCGACGGTGCGGGCGCAGTGGTGCTTCAGCGCAGCGATGTTCCGGGCATACTGTCGTCGCATCTGCATGCGGATGGCAGTCATGCGGATATTCTGTCGGTGCCCGGCGGCGTGAGTGGCGGCAAAATCAGCGGACGTCCGTTGCTGCAAATGGAAGGCAACGCCGTGTTCAAATTCGCGGTACGCGTGCTGGGCGAAGTGGCCGAGGAAGCGCTGGCGGCCAATCAACTCGAAAAATCGGCCATCGACTGGCTGATACCGCATCAGGCGAATATCCGTATCATTCAGGCGACAGCAAGAAAACTTGGCTTGCCCATGGAAAAAGTCATTACCACAGTGGATCGCCATGCCAATACCTCGGCGGCCTCGATACCGTTGGCGCTGGACACCGCCGTGCGCGATGGGCGTATTCGTGCCGGGCAGTTAGTGATGCTCGAAGGGGTGGGTGGCGGCTTCACCTGGGGTGCTATTCTTGTAAGAATGTAACTATTTGTTTTTATTGAGTAAATAAATGACCCTCGCACTGGTATTTCCGGGACAAGGTTCGCAGGCGGTGGGCATGATGCAGGCCTTCGCGGAGTCGAAAGTCGTCAAAGACGTGTTTGGCGAAGCCTCCGACGCGCTCGGGCAAGATGTGTGGAAACTTGTTGCCGAAGGTCCCGCCGATCAACTTAATGCCACGATCAACACTCAGCCGGTAATGCTGACTGCGGGCTATGCGGTATACCGCGCCTGGCTGGAAGCTGGTGGCCCGGTACCAGCGATGGTGGCGGGACACAGCCTTGGTGAATATACCGCGCTGGTTGCCGCCGGCGCAATTGCGTTCAAGGACGCGGTACGACTGGTGCGTTTTCGCGCACAGGCGATGCAGGAAGCGGTGCCGATCGGCAGCGGCGCGATGGCCGCGATTCTTGGCTTGGACGACGACACGGTGCGCGCTGCGTGCGCCGAGGCTGCCCAGGACGAGGTCGTGGAAGCTGTCAATTTCAATGCGCCAAGCCAAGTGGTGATTGCAGGCAACAAGGCGGCGGTGGAGCGGGGCGCCGAGGCATGCAAGGCCAGAGGCGCGAAACGCGCGCTGCTGCTGCCGGTGAGCGCGCCCTTTCACTCCTCGTTGCTGAAGCCGGCGGCAGAGCGGCTGGTCGTATACATGAACAGTATTGCATTCAGTGCGCCACGCATCCCTGTGGTCAACAATGTTGACGTGACGGTGGTTAGTGACCCGGCAGCGATCAAGTCCGCTCTGGCACGCCAGGCATGCAGCCCCGTGCGCTGGGTGGAAGTCATCAAGCACATGGCGGCTACGGGTGTTACGCAGGTGGCCGAGTGCGGTCCCGGCAGGGTGCTCGCCGGACTGACCAGGCGCATCGATAGCAACCTGCAAGGGTTTGCCGTCACCGACCCTGCGTCGCTGGCGCAAACCATCGGAGCGGCAAAATGAATCGGCTCGAAGGCAAAGTCGCGCTGGTCACCGGCGCATCGCGCGGCATAGGTCAGGCGATAGCTGTCGAAATGAGCAAAGCAGGCGCCATAGTTATCGGCGCTGCTACTTCCACTGTAGGTGCCGAGGCGATTACCCAAACGCTAGCCAAAATCAGCGGCAAGGGTGCTGGCATCGCAATGAACGTCAATGATTCGGCGCAAGTCGATCAGGCGCTGGCGGATGTGACCCGGCGCTTTGGCGATATTGCTATCCTCGTCAATAACGCGGGCATCACGCGCGACAATCTGCTGCTGCGCATGAAAGAGGACGAGTGGGACGATATCCTGAATACCAATCTCAAGGCCATTTACCGTTTATCCAAGGCGGTGCTGCGCGGCATGATGAAGGCGCGCTCCGGGCGCATCATCAACATAGGCTCGGTGGTGGGCGCCACGGGTAACGCAGGGCAGGCCAATTACGCGGCAGCCAAGGCCGGGATGATCGGCTTTTCCAAATCGCTGGCGCGCGAGATCGGCAGCCGCAATATCACAGTGAATTGCGTGGCGCCGGGCTTCATCGATACCGACATGACGCGCTCACTGAGCGAAGATCAACGCAAGGCGCTGATCGGGCAGATCCCGCTGGGGCGGCTGGGTGAGGCAGGGGACGTGGCTGCCGCCGTGGTTTTTCTCGCTTCTCCGGCGGCGGGCTATATCACCGGGGCGACACTGCACGTGAACGGCGGCATGCATATGGACTGAGGTGCGTTGTATAAGCATTTGTATTTATGATAATTTTTGATCTTCAAATAATGGTAAAATGCGCGCCTTGGTGCACCTGCCCGATGATTGATAGGCAGGCTAGGCCAGTAATTCAATAGACAAGGGGAAAGCAATGGAAAATGTCGAGCAACGCGTCAAAAAGATTGTTGCCGAACAACTGGGCGTCAATGAAGCTGACGTCAAGAGCGAGTCATCGTTCGTAAATGATCTGGGCGCCGATTCGCTCGATACCGTTGAGTTGGTGATGGCGCTCGAAGAGGAATTCGAGACCGAAATCCCGGATGAAGATGCCGAAAAAATCACCACCGTCCAACAGGCGATCGACTACGTCAAGTCGCACTCCAAGGCCTGATCAACCATCTGAATACCGGAGGCGCGCCTTGGTGGTTTCCACCGCCGCCGCCCGGACATCCCGCTGCGGCACGTGGCGGCCATTCGCCTAACTCGAATTCATGCCCCGTTCTTCCACGCGCAGAGTCGTAGTCACGGGGCTGGGCATCGTCTCGCCCGTCGGTATCGGCATTGCAGAAGCGTGGGGCAATATTACTGCCGGGAAATCCGGTATCGGCCGCATTACGCGTTTTGATCCTTCGGCCTACAGTTCACAGATTGCCGGCGAAGTGAAAAACTTCGAGGTATCCAAGTGGCTGAACACCAAGGAAGCGCGGCGTTTCGATACCTTCATCCATTACGGACTGGCGGCGGGCATCGAAGCCATCAAGGACGCCGGGCTGGATCTTGAGCGCGAAAACCGCGAGATGATAGGCGTGTGCATCGGCTCCGGCATCGGCGGTTTGCCGCTGATCGAAGACACCCACAATGCCATGCTGGCGGGCGGTCCGCGAAAAATTACGCCGTTTTTCGTGCCCGGCTCGATCATCAACATGATTTCAGGCCAGCTTTCCATCATGTACGGATTGCAGGGACCAAATATCGCAGTGGTTACGGCTTGCACCACAGCTAACCACAGTATCGGCGAAGCGGGGCGGCTGATCGAATATGGTGACGCCGATGTGATGATCGCTGGTGGCGCGGAAGCATGCATTTCCCGGCTCGGCGTGGGCGGCTTTGCGGCGGCGCGCGCCTTGTCCGGTCGCAACGATGATCCGCAAGGCGCAAGCCGGCCATGGGACAAGGAGCGCGACGGTTTTGTCATCGGTGAAGGTTCAGGCGTGCTGGTGATCGAGGAATACGAGCACGCCAAAGCGCGTGGTGCCCGTATTTATTGCGAACTCGCCGGTTACGGCATGAGCGCGGACGCGCATCATATTACCGCGCCGTGCGAGGACGGCGCCGGCGCGGTGCGCTGCATGGCGAATACGATGCGCAATGCTAACCTGAATCTCGATCAGGTCGATTACATCAACGCCCATGGTACCTCCACGCCGCTGGGCGATGTGGCCGAGACTGGCGCGGTCAAACGCTGCTTCGGCGATCACGCGAAAAAACTGGCGATCAGTTCCACCAAGTCTATGACCGGGCATCTGCTGGGTGCGGCAGGCGGCATTGAAGCAGTATTTTCGGTGCTGGCGATACGTGATCAGGTCGCGCCACCGACCATCAATCTGCAAACCCCCGATCCGCAGTGCGATCTGGATTACGTGCCCAATATCGCGCGCCAGATGAACATCGATGTCGCGTTGTCGAACTCCTTTGGCTTCGGTGGCACCAACGGCAGCCTCGTTTTCCGCAAGCTCTGATCGCGACGCAGTTCATTCTTTCCGGCCATGGCCATGATGCTCGTCAACGGCGCGCCGGCTGAATCGATTTCTGTTACTGACCGCGGTCTGGCCTATGGTGATGGTGTGTTTCGTACACTGCGCGCGGTTAATGGGCAACCTCTGCATTGGTCACGCCACTATGCCAAATTGCATGGTGATTGCGCCGTGTTGGGTATTCCTTGCCCCATCGAATCAATAATGTTGAGCGAAATACAATCGGCTGCCTCTGGACACGCGCATGCCGCGGTGAAAGTGATGGTAACGCGCGGCAGCAGCCCACGTGGTTATGCACCGCCGCAGGCGTGCGTGCCCACGCGTATCGTTATTGTGGAGCCGCGTGCGTTACTGCCGCGACACTCGGGAGGCATCCCTGTTCATCTGTGCCGCTTACGGCTCGCGCATCAGCCGGCGTTGGCCGGCGTCAAACATCTCAATCGACTGGAAAATGTACTTGCGCGTGCCGAGTGGTGCGATCCTGCTATCGCCGAGGGCTTGTTGCTCGATCAGGATGGTTTCGTCATCGGCGGCACCATGAGCAACCTGTTTATCGTGGAGGCGGGTGTGCTGGTAACGCCCGACCTGTCGCGCTGCGGTGTCATGGGTGTGACGCGTGCGCGGGTTATCGACCTGGCCCGGGAAGCGGGCGTTACTAGCCGCATCGAACATTTTCCGCTGCAACGTTTACTCGGCGCAGACGAGGCTTTTCTGGTGAATAGCCTGATTGGACTGTGGCCCATCGCACAATTGGCGGATCGCACCTGGAGACCAGGCGCTCTGACACAGCGAGTCGGGCGATGGCTGGACGCAGAAGATGCTACGCGTAATTAAGTGGTTGTTTATCCTGCTGGCCGGTGCGGCTGCACTCATCGCCGGTGGAATATTTTTTTATGAAAAACAAACACTCACGTTTACGCCATCGCCGCTGGTCTTTGACCTGAAATCCGGCAGCAGCCTGCGCGCCGCGGCACGGGAATTGTCGGCGGCTGGCGTGCTCGGCGAACCGCTATTCTTCGAAATCATCGGCCGCCTGCGCGGCAGCGCGCCGCATATCAAGGCCGGCAACTATGAATTCGAATCGCCGACCACGCCACTTCAGGTGTTGCAAAAAATCACACGCGGCGACGCGACGCAAGTGGTGATCCGCTTTATCGATGGCTGGACGTTCAATCAGGTGCGCGAGGCGCTTAACTCGCATGAATCCGTCAAGCATGACACGCAAGACATGAGTAGCGAAGCCATCGCGCGCAAACTCGGCATTCCCGACGCACTGCCGGAAGGCTGGTTTTTCCCGGAGACGTACCATTTCAGTCGTGGCGCGAGCGACCTCGCCATCCTGCGCCGCGCACATCGGCTAATGCAAGCACATTTGAATGCGCAATGGACGAAGCGTGCCGCCGATCTGCCGCTGGCCACGCCCTATGAGGCGCTGATACTCGCGTCCATTGTGGAAAAAGAAACCGGCAAAGCCGGTGATCGCGCGATGGCGGCCTCGGTCTTCATCAACCGGCTGCGCATCGGCATGCGGCTGCAAACCGACCCGACGGTGATTTACGGCATGGGTGATGCGTTCGACGGTAATTTGCGGCGGCGCGATTTACAGGCCGATACACCGTGGAACACCTATACGCGCGCCGGCTTGCCGCCAACGCCTATAGCCATGCCGGGGCTGGCATCGATACAGGCCGCGCTTAACCCGGCGGCCAGTAAAATGCTGTATTTTGTGGCACGTGGCGACGGCAGTTCGCAATTTTCACGCACACTTGATGAACACAATGCCGCCGTGAATAAATACCAACGTTCAGGAAAAAAATGACGCGCGGTAAATTCATCACGCTGGAAGGCATGGACGGAGCAGGGAAGAGTACCCATCTAGCGTGGCTGCCTGCGTTTATTGAGGCGCGCGGGATACCGGTCAAGCTGACGCGCGAGCCCGGCGGCACGCCGCTGGGTGAAAAATTGCGCGAACTGATGCTCGACAAAAACCAGAAACTTAACCCCGACACCGAAGCCTTGCTGATGTTCGCCGCGCGGCGTGAGCATCTGGACAAAGTCATTCTGCCGGCGTTGGGTGATGGTGTTTGGGTAATCTGTGACCGATTCACTGATGCGACATTTGCTTACCAGTCCGGCGGCAGCGGGTTGGCATGGGAGCGGGTCGAGGTACTGGAAAGCTGGGTGCAAGGGGGACTGCAGCCTGATCTGACGCTGTATTTTGATGTCCCGGCTGAGGTCGGCAAGGCCCGCACCCAAGCCGCCCGGACGCCGGACCGTTTCGAGCGGGAAGAGCACCCCTTTTTTGCCCGGGTGCGAGGGGCCTACCTGAGGCGTGCGCGCGAACAACCCACCCGCATTCAGGTCATCGATGGTACGGCAGCTTTGGAAGAGGTTAAGAAGTCAGTTGAGATTATAATTTTAAGTAATTGTTTTAAATGAATTATTACTCGTGGCATAAAGATGCCTATCAGCAACTTGCACAGCGTTCCGGTAAGTTGCCGCACGCCCTGCTGATCAAGGGAGTGACCGGTATCGGCAAGCGTGCGTTCGCGGGCGCGCTTGCACAAGGGTTGCTGTGCGAAAAGCCAGTGGCGCCACTAATGGCGTGTGGCGTCTGCGATGCGTGCCATTGGTTTGGTACGGTCAGCCATCCAGATTTTAGAGCGGTTCAGCCGGAAGCCGCCGAATCGACTGAGGACGATGCAGAAGCGACGGACAAAAAGAAAAAGCGCGATATTTCAGTCGCACAAATCCGCTCGCTGGAGGATTTCATTCATATCAGCGCGCATCGAGGAGGCGCCAAGGTGGTGGTGATTCAGCCTGCCGAGGCGATGAACATCAATGCTGCCAACGCGCTGCTGAAAAGTCTGGAAGAGCCGCCGCCGGCAACCTATTTCCTGCTGGTGTGCGACCGCCCGCATTTGCTGCCGGCGACGATTCGCAGCCGCTGCCAGCAACTCTTGCTGAATTCGCCTGCGATGCAGGAAGCCGTTGACTGGTTGGTCAAAAACGGCGCCTCCCGGCCCGAGCTCGCGCTTGCGCAAACCGGTGGCGCACCAGTGCTGGCCGCCGAAATCGATACTGAAGAATATTGGACGAGCCGCAAGCAATTCTTCGATGGCCTGTCGTTGCGCGCTTTTGAACCGCTGGCGCTGGCTGAGAAATTTGCGGCACACCCGGTTCCACAGTTGATTAACTGGTTGCAGCGCTGGACCTACGATCTCGCGAGCCTGTGTTTTCAACAGCGCCTGCGTTACAACCCGGATTTTAAGGAAGCCTTAACGCTCTCTGCGCGCAACGTAAATGGTCTGGAAGTGCTGCGTTTTCATAGGGAATTAGTGCGCTTTCAGCGCATCGTAAACCACCCGCTGAACGTGCGACTACTTATCGAAGACTTGATGCTGCGCTATGCAGGCCTGGCGCGAGACTGACATGCTGATCGATTCGCATTGTCATCTCGATTTTCCAGAACTGGCCGGCCGACTGGATGAAATTTTCTCGCTGATGCGCGACAATCAGGTTACGCGCGCCCTGTGCGTCAGCGTGAATCTCGATGATTTTCCCAAGGTGCTGGCGCTGGCTGAAGCTCATGCACATCTTTACGCGTCGGTAGGGGTGCATCCCGACTATCCCGACGTCACCGAACCTTCGGTCGAAGGCCTTGTCAGATTGGCTGCCCACCCGAAAATCGTGGCAATAGGTGAAACTGGACTGGACTACTACCGGTTGACTGGCGATCTGGAGTGGCAGCGGCAACGGTTCCGCACCCATATCCGCGCCGCGAGACAATGTGGCAAGCCTTTGATTGTGCACACGCGCTCGGCGGCAGCCGATACCATTCGCTTAATGAAGGAGGA
>JAKFYK010000030.1 GCA_021730905.1 Betaproteobacteria bacterium
ATGAATACGCCAACTGGAATGGCGTCGTGGTG
Organism: Betaproteobacteria bacterium; assembly: GCA_021730905.1. GTDB lineage: Bacteria > Pseudomonadota > Gammaproteobacteria > Burkholderiales > SG8-41 > UBA5216. The sequence continues at coordinate 33 of JAKFYK010000030.1, forward strand.
CCCACAGGCGTGTCGAAGGACATCGTGTCGCGGCTCAACGCAATGATCGTGAAAATTGTCGAAGCGCCCGACGTGAAGGAGTCGTTCAGTGTGCAAGGACTGGAGCCGCTTACCGGCACGCCCGAACAATCGACCGCCTTCATCCGCAACGAAGTGGCAAAAAATGCGCGGCTCATCAAGATGATCGGGCTGAAAGCTGAACAATAGAATCGGCACACAACACACTGAACTATTACTACGCGGCGTTAGCGATGTTATGCAGTCCGTGCAGGCAAGTCCTTCGGCAAGCACGGAATTACAAAAAACATAATAAAAACAATTAGTTATGTACATTACACCTATGGTAAAGTCCGACCCTGCTTTATCCAACACACCCATGAACGCCATGTCCTCGTCTGCTCCCGCACAATCCCGCCGCCCCGCGCTTGCCGGGCTGCGTGTACTCGATCTTGCCCGCGTCCTCGCTGGCCCGACTTGCGCGCAAACGCTGGCCGACCTCGGTGCCGATGTCGTCAAGATCGAGCGCCCCGGCATCGGCGACGACACACGCCCGTGGGGGCCGCCGTGGCTGCCCGACGAGCACGGCGAACCTACCCGCGATTCGACTTACTTCGGCAGCGTCAACCGCAACAAGCGCTCGATCGCGATCGACCTTGCGAACGATGCAGGCGCAGTGCTGGTGCGCCGACTCGCAGGCGAGGCCGATGTGCTGATCGAGAACTACAAGGTCGGCGACCTCGCGCGGCGTGGGCTCGATTACGCAACCTTGTCCGCGTTGAACCCGCGGCTGGTGTATTGCTCGATCACCGGCTTCGGCCAGACCGGGCCGCTGCGCGAACGGCCGGGCTACGACTATATTTTTCAGGGCGTCGGCGGGCTGATGAGTGTGACCGGGCATCCTGACGGCGTGCCGGGTGGCGGGCCGATGAAGATCGGCGCCTCCATCGTCGATCTGTCGACCGGACTCTATGCAAGCATCGCCATTCTCGCAGCCCTGCGAGAACGTGATGCGAGCCGACTCGGCCAGTGCATCGACATGGCGCTGTTCGACACCGTTGCGGCGCTCAGCGTGCACCAGGCGGCGGCTTATTTTCAGACGGGCAAGGTGCCGGTCCGCGCAGGCACCTCTTCCGCCGGCATCATGATGCCGTACGAAACTTTCAAGTGTGCCGACGGATACCTGATCGTTGCTTGCGGCAACAATACGCAATGGCAATCCTTGTGCGCGGCGCTCGCGCGCGACGACCTCGCGCGTGACCCGCGGTTCGCCACGCCGTCGACGCGCCAGATCAATCGCGATGCCGCGCTCGCCGAGCTGCGGATAACATTTGCGGCGCGCAAGGTCGATGATCTCGTGGCGAAGCTCGATGCGGGCGGCGTGCCGAACGGACGCATCAACGATCTGAAACAGGTGTTCGAGATGGAGCAGGCACACGAACGTGGCCTCAAGGTCGAACTCGAACGCAGCGACGGCACCAAAGTCGCTGCTGTCGGCAATCCGATCCGCTTGAGCGCCACGCCCGTGCAGTACCGCAGCGCCGCGCCCAAGCTCGGAGAGCATGCCGCTGCCGTGCTGACAGACTGGCTCGGCGCCAGCACGGAAGAAATCGAAAAATTGCGCGCCGCAGGCGCACTTGGTTAACACAGGAGGAAAAGCATGAAACGTTTCACTTCGATACTCGCTGTACTTGCGCTCGCAGGCAGCTTTACCGCCAACGCGCAGCAAAACTACCCGACCCGCCCGCTGCGCGTCGTGGTGTTTCTTCCGCCGGGCGGCGCGGCTGACGTGTTGGCGCGCGTGATGGGGCAAAAACTCGGCGAGGCACTCGGGCAGACCGTGGTCATTGATAACCGCCCCGGCTCCGGCGGCGTGATCGGCACCAACGTTGTTGCCAAGGCCGCGCCGGACGGCTACACGCTGCTGCATAGCGGCATCACCACGCATGGCATCGGCCCGCACATCTACACCAACCTGCCATACGATCCGGTCAAGGATTTCACGCCCGTGATCCTCTCCGCGACCATGCCGGTGTTCATGATGACCCACTCGCAGGTGCCGGCCAAATCGGTGAGTGAGGCCGTCGCGCTCGCCAAGGCCAAACCCAAGGCAATCAGTTGGGGCTCGCCCGGCACGGGCAGCGCACCGCACATGGTCGGCGAGTTGTTCAAGGTTGTCACCGGCATACCGAGCGAGCACATCCCCTACAAGGGCAGCGGCACTGGCGCGCCCGCGTTCGCTTCCGGGGAAGTGCAGATTTTTTTCGATGCGGTTGCCGGACATCAGGCGTTCATCCAGTCGGGCCGCGTGCGCGCACTCGCCGTGACGAGCGCCGCGCGCGTCGCAGCCTATCCCGATGTCCCCACCATGAAAGAAGCCGGGTTCGGCCGCGTCGACGGACTGGTGTGGTACGGCCTGCAGGCGCCCGCCGGTACGCCCAAGCATATTATCGCCAAGCTCAATGCCGAATCGAATCGCGTGCTCGGAATGCCGGACGTGAAAGCCAAGCTGATGGCGGTGAGCATCGAAACCGCGGGCGGCTCGCCGGACGCATTCGCCAAGTTCATTGGTGACGAGCTGGCGAAATGGGGGCCGGTGGTGAAGGCGGCGGGCGTGAAAGTAAATTAAGATTGTTGGCAAAGCAGAGGTACCAACCATGACCACAACCGGCACCGTTCAATCGCTCAATATCAATGACCTGACGCGATATTCGCCCGACGCGCGGGTCAATCAGCCACTACTGGAATCGAAGGACTTCGTCACGCGCATGAATTGCTACGAGCCGGGGCAGGTAACGCCCTTCCACGTGCATCCCAACGACGATGAAGTCATCTATTGTGTCGAAGGACGTGGCGCGATTACGTTTGAGGAATTGCCTCCGGTGCCCATCGCGCCGGGCAGCCTGATCAGTCTACCGGCAGGACTGCCGCACGGGATCGAGGCCGCTGCCGATAGCCGCATGGTCGTCATCTACACCACCAACGCCGGTTACACCAGCGTACGGCCGCAGGGACGCGCCGCCGAGGCAGGCATACCCCTGCACGGCGAGCGTCCACACAAATAATGAACGCAAGAATTCGACGCCCTCCTCGTCTATTGTGAAAACGTAAGCTCTCTCGTCGCCCGAGTTTTCCGGCAGGTTGCATTCGCGGCCAGATTGGGCGGAGAATCTGCCCACGGATCGAATCCGCAGGAGATAAAGCCATGTCGATACACGCGGTGCGGGAAGTAGCAACGCAGCAGGCTGGGGCGGTCGAAGTTGTTCCGATGGCCATACACATCGGCGCCGAAATTCGCGGCGTCGATCTGTCGCGTCCGCTGCCACCAGAACAGGTGAACGCAGTACGCGCCGCGCTGCTGCGCTGGAAAGTGGTGTTCTTTCGCGATCAGGCGCTTGATCACCGCAAGCACATCGCTGCCGCGCGTCACTTCGGCGAAACGACCGCCGGCCACGTCGTCTACGGCAGCGACGGCGAGTATCCGCAAATTTATTCCGTGGCCAAGAACCGCAAGGCAAACCGCTTCCAGGGCGAGGTTCTGTTCCGCGCGTGGTCGGGCTGGCACACCGATATCACGGCAGCGGTCAATCCGCCTGCCGCGTCGATCCTGCGCGGCGATATCGTGCCGCCCTACGGCGGCGACACCCTGTTCACCAATCTGGTCGCCGCCTACAACGCGCTGTCGCCGGTGATGCGCACATTCGTCGATGGACTGCGCGGCGTGCATCGATTCGCGCCGCCGGCCGGCGTGAACCAGACGCCGGAATATCAGGAACTGATGCGCAAACGAACGCTGGTGAGCGAGCACCCTATCGTCCGAGTGCATCCGGAAACCGGCGAGCGCGCACTGTTCGTGAGCCCGTCGTTTCTGAAGTCGATCGTCGGCATGTCGCCGCGCGAGAGCCAGGTGATACTGGAGTTCCTGTGGGAGCATATCGTGCGGCCCGAATTCACGGCACGCTTCCGCTGGGAACCCGGCAGCGTTGCATTCTGGGATAACCGCGCCACCGCGCACTTAGCACCCAGGGATATCTTCGATTCCGATTTCGACCGCCAGTTCTATCGCGTCACGCTGGTCGGCGATGTGCCCGTCGGCGTGGACGGCAGGCCCTCGAAGGCACTTGAAGGCAATCCGATCGTCGCGGTATAGCGCTCATCACACGGCAGCGTTCCCTTTCGTTCTTTTGCGCTCAACGCCAAAGGGGAGAGCATGAAAATCAGTCGCACGCTGTTTGCACTGGCACTACTGTGTTTCGGCACTGCCGGATGGACTCAAGGCTGGGCGCCGCAGCGCAGCGTTGAAATCGTCGTCGGCTATGCGCCGGGCGGCGGGGTCGACCGCACGGCACGTGCGCTGGAACGGATCCTCACCGCCAACAAGCTGGTGAATACCGGCATAGCGGTGGCCAACAAGCCCGGCGGCAACACCACCATCGCCTACAACTACCTCAGTCAGCGCCCCGCGGACGGGCACACGATCATGGTGTTCGGGCAGACGATATTTACCACTCATATCACGGGTGCCAGCCCGCTCACCTATACCGACTTTACCCCGGTCGCATCGCTGTTCAGCGAGTACCATGTGTACATCGTCAGTGCGAGCACGCCGGTCAAAACCGGCAGGGATCTGGTGCAGCGCCTGAAAAATGATGTCAGGCAGGTATCGACCGGGGTCTCCGCCATCGGCAGCCCCGGCCACCTCTCGACCGGGTTGCTAAACAAGGCGATAGGCGGCAGCGCCAAAGACCTCAAGATCATTGCCTTCAAAGGGTCTGCCGAAGCCATGACCAATGTGCTCGGCGGACATATCGAACTCACGCCGGCGCCGGCCAGCCTGGCGGCCCCGCACCTCGCGTCTGCGCAGGTTCGTGCCGTCGCCGTGGCCGCTCCCAAACGGTTGGGCGGTGCGTTCGCTGCGATCCCGACGTGGAAGGAGCAGGGCGTAGATCTCGTGTACGGCCCCTGGCGCGGAATCCTCGCACCGAAAGGCCTGCCCGCGGCCCAGGTCGCCTACTGGGAAAACACGCTGCGCAAGGCAAGCGAATCCGCCGAATGGAAAAGCGACATCGAAAAAATTTTCGCAGTCGAAGAATTTCTGACCGGCGTGAAGCTGCGGCAGGACCTCGAAAAAGAATATGCCGACACCAGGGCGGTGCTGGTTGATCTGGGCATGGCGAAGTAAGCGAGGGGCAGAGAAAATTCTGACGGGAATAAACAAATAATTCATGTTCCGGGGAGGAGACGATGATGAAGCTAAAAATCAGCAAATCATTTTTGAATTGCAGCCGCAGCGCGCTGCTGGCATTGACCGCAGCGCTGGCGCTCACCGCCGCGGCGCAGGACTATCCCGTCAAAGCGGTGCGCATCATTGTGCCGTTCCCCGCCGGCGGGTCCACCGACGTGCTGGCCCGCCTCGTGGCGCAAAAGCTCACTGAGTTGCATGGGCAGAACTACATCGTGGAAAATCGCCCCGGCGCAACCGGCACGATCGCCGGCGCATTCGTCGCGAAAAGCGCAGCGGATGGCTACACGCTGGTCATGCACTCGAGCAGCAGTTACACCGCAGGATTTTTGTATCGCAAGCTGAGTTACGACGCCGGGCGCGCGTTCGCACCCATCCTCCGATGCGCCATCAGCGGCTTGTACATCACCTCGGCGGCGACGCTCCCGATCAAAAACATCAAGGAACTGGTGGCGCTTGCCCGCCAGCACCCGAATCAAGTGACCTATGGCACCGTGGGCCAGGGCAGCGCCGCGCACCTCGCCGCGGAAATGTTCAGTGCGGCCGCCGGCATCAAGACACTCGCGGTGGCCTACAAGGGCGCGGCGCCCGCACTGGTGGCGCAGGCTTCGGGGGAAGTCGGTTTTTCAGTGCTGAATATTCTGGATCCGCAACCGTTCGTGAAGCAGGGAAAACTGCGCGCGCTGGCGGTCACCGGCATCAAGCGTTCGCCCGCCATACCGGATGTGCCGACCCTGCTGGAGTCCGGCATCAACGTCGAGGCGAACCTGTGGACGGGACTGTTCGCGACGGCAGGCACCCCGGTGCCCATCGTCAACAAGCTCAATGCGGATATCGCGCGCTACATCAGCGAGCCGCAAATGAACACGTGGCTGGTGAACAATCTGGGCGGCGAGTTTTCGCCGCACACGCCGGAACAGTTCAGTGAATTTCTGAAGGGCGATACCGCGCAGTGGCAAAAAATCATCAAGCAGATCGGACTGCAGCTCGACTGACCGGGCGCGGTTCCCGCTGCTATTTAGCGGGCGCCGGTGCTGGCGGCTTGGGCTTGGGCGTGGGCGAATTGTGAAACTGGACGATCAGCCAGCGGTCGCCTCGCTTCTGCATCACTACCGTGTTGCGTGATGGCCCGTTGGTAACCATCTTGCCATCCAGTGTTCTTTCCGATTGCCACTTCCCCGAAATCGCAACCGCGGTATCTGAAAGCTGCAAAGCTGTCTGCTCAAAGGGCCGCGCTTTGACCTCACCGCGCGCGCCGGACAGAGCGGCCACAAAATACTTGAGCACACCTTCCGGCGTGGTCACCAGCTCAGCGGAGCCGGTGCCATAGAACAACGCGTCCGGCGCAAACAGCGCCGCCAGTTGATCGTGATTGTTGGTGGTAAAAGTGGTGAAGAACTTCTGGTAAGCAGCAAGCGCATCCTCTTTGGGGCCCGCCTGCGTCAACGTGGAAAAAGCCAGCAAGATAAGACATACACAGAATCGATGCGGCATTTTCGTCTCCCTGGATGATTGTATTGGCGGATTTCGCATTGCCTGTCAGGTGGAGCCTGACAACATCATCGACCATACTACAATGCCACTCTGCGCATGGATGAAGCTGATCGCGTTTGTGGTGACGCCGCAGATGCAGTAGCGTTGAGTTATAAAAAAGATTAATAAAAACAAATAGTTATATTAATTTCTCACTGAAGGAAGGATTTCAGATGAACACGCCCGTCACCTCGCCGCTCCATTACGCACTCTGTTTCGCAAGCATGGCTGCATTAGCGATATTCGCTGTGCCCATCGCCAGTGCCCAAGGTACGCCCGGCCGCGAAGTGCCGGCACGCACGCTGCCGGTGCCCACCACCGTCAGCCCGCAGATGCAAAAAATCATCGCTGCGCCGATCAACCCTAACTGGAAAGTGTGGCCCAAAACGCCTGAGGAATGGAAAGCGTCGGTCGCCAAAGCGGCGGCAGCAGTGGAACAAAGGCTGCCCGCACTGCGCGAGGCACTCAAGGTCAGCATCGAGCCGATGACCATCGACGGCGTTAAAGCATTCATGCTCACGCCCACCGTGATACCGCCGCAAAATCGCAATCGCCTGCTGATCCACGTGCACGGTGGATGCTATGTCAACGGCCCCGGCGAATCCGGCACCAGCGAGGCCACCATGATGGCAGGGTTCGGCGGATTCAAAGTGCTATCGGTCGATTACCGCATGCCGCCCGACCACCCGTTTCCCGCTGCGCTCGACGACGCGATGACCGTGTGGAAAGCCGCGCAAAAAATGGCACCTGCCAAAAACATGGCCATCCTCGGCTCATCGGCCGGTGGCGGACTGACACTCTCGATGGTGCTGAAAGCCAAGATGGACAAGCTGCCGCTGCCCGGCGCCATCGCGCCCGGCACGCCGATGTCGGATCTTACCGGCGCGGGCGATTCGTTCCAGACCAATGCGATGGTTGATAACGTGTTGATCGCTTACGGCGTGAGCTGTGATGTGCGCGCAGCCATGTATGCCAACGGCCGCGACCTCAAGGACCCGCTGCTCTCGCCGGTGTATGGCGACATGGCGGGCTTTCCGCCGACCATACTCAATACCGGCACACGCGATCTGCTATTGAGCAACACCGTGCGCGTGCATCGCAATCTGCGCCGCGCCGGTGTGATTGCCGATCTGCACGTGCACGAAGGCCAGGCGCACGGCGGCTGGTACCGTGACCACACCGCGCCGGAATCGAAGGAAACCTTCGAGGAAATCGCGCGGTTTTTTGACAGGCACCTCGGTAAATAGCGCAGCGTTTTTGTTGTCATCGACGGCTGCCGGCGCACCAAAGGCAACATGACGAAGGCCGCCATCCGTTTGCTAAGCGCCGGATCCATCGAACCCGGACTCGTCGCGGCCGTCAGCGCGTACAACGCACGGGGTGCGCAGCAGGCCACGATCACCTGGGCGACCACGCCGGCCATACGCAAACACATCGCAAGCGGTGACGTTTTCGACATCGTGATTGCGCCCGACCATGCGGTGGATGAATTTTCGCAGCAGCACAAGGTTGCGGGTGACAAGCGCGTGCCTGTTGGCCGCGTCGGTGTGGGCGTGGTCGCGCGCAACGATGTCAACGTCGGCGACATTTCGAGCGTGGACGCCCTGAAGCAGGCGGTGCTGAATGCCGAATCAGTAGTGTTCAACCGCGCGTCCAGCGGCATTTACGTCGAAACACTGTTGAAGAAGCTGGGATTGTATGACCGCATTCAGGAAAAAACCAAACGCTTCGATAACGGCCCCGCGATGATGGAGTACCTGATCAACGGCAAGGGAAACGAGATCGCGTTCGGCGCCATCATCGAAATTTTGATGTTCCGCGAGCAAGGGCTCAAGCTGGCCGGCCCGCTGCCGCCGGAGGTGCAGCACTGGACGGCTTACGTTGCGGTGCCGATGGTTGCGGCGCCAAACGCGGCGGGCGCGCAATCCTTTCTGCATTTTCTGGCGACAGCGCCGGCGAAGGCGCTGTTCGCTGCGCATGGCATCGACTAACTTAATCAGGATCCCTCGTGCTCGACAAAACCATCAAACCCAGCAGTATCGTCAAACTCCTTGATCAATATGTAATCGGCCAGGACGAGGCCAAAAAAGTCCTCGCAGTTGCCGTTTACTCGCATTACCGCAAGATCGAGAAAGCACAGAAAGACGCGCTTGAGCTGATCAAAAGCAATGTGCTGCTCATCGGCCCCTCGGGCACGGGCAAGACCCTGCTGTGCGAGACGCTGTCGCGGGTGCTGGGCGTTCCGTTCGTCTCGGCCGACGCCATGACGCTCGCGCAGACTCGCTACGTCAACGAAGAGATAGAAGCCATTCTGCAGCGGCTGATCGACAAGGCCGAAGGCAAACGGGATCGTGCCGAGCTGGGCATCGTATTTATCGACGAAATCGACAAGCTGAAAACCAAAAGCGGTGCGGCAGGCGGCGTCTCCGGCGAGAGCGTGCAACACGCGTTGCTGAAAATCATGGAAGGTTCGCAGGTGAAGCTATCCGGCGGACAGTACATCGACACCACCCGCCTGTTATTTATCTGCGGCGGCGCATTCGTCGGCCTTGACGAAATCATGTCCAGCGCCCGTACCTATGGATTCATCAACACATCGCAAAGCGATGACAAGACCATCCTCGACCGGCTCAATGAACGGGTAAAACCGACCGATCTTTTTCAGTTCGGGCTGATTCCCGAATTCACCGGGCGGCTGCCCATCGTCGCAAAGTTTCATGATCTCACCAAGGACATGCTGGTACGCATACTGGTCGAGCCCAAGAACAGCATTCACAACCAGTACCTGGAGATATTTCGCAACGAGGGTGTTGAACTCAGCGTCGGGCGCAAGGTGTTCGAACAAATCGCCGACCTTGCCATCGAATACAAGGCCGGCGCGCGCAGCCTGCGCGGGATATTCGAGGAGTTGATTACACCCATCCTCTACACTGTTCCCGACGATCCAGCCATACGCAGCGTCGAAATCGAATCGTTGTTTACCGAGCCGCGGTATATACGAAAAGCGTGAATCTGTTTTGTCAGGGGGCAACGTCATGGATCGTGGTCTGTGGGCTATCTGGTATGAAATTTCCGATGCGATGCGCGCAGAGTATCTGGCGTGGTTTCATGATGTGCATATCCCGGAAAAACTGGCACGGCCCGGTTACGCGTGGGCTGCACATTACGCACTGGAGAGCCGCGACAAACACGCTTACCTTGCGTTGTTTGCTGCAACTACCACCGCCATCTTCCTGAATCCGAGCCCCGCACAACTGGCGCAGCGGCAAAGCGCGCAAACCCGGCGCATGATCGGCATGCGCCAGCATGCGCAAAGCTGCATCCTCGCCGAGGAAGCGCGGGTGGACGGACCGCAGGTGGCGCAACGAGGGCCCTGGCTCACCGCGGGCGCAGTCGTGCAATTTGGCTGCTACAACACCGCGAACAGCGCAGTGGATGACGACCTGGGCGCCTGGTATGCGCAGGAACGTTTTCCCTTGCTGGCGGGACTGCCCGGCTGCATCGGCGCGCGCAAGATGCTGGTGAGCGTGGGTGCGCAAAAACACGCGATCCTGCACGAATTTGTCTCAATGGCGGCACGCGAGCAGCACTTTGCGCCGCACGAAGCCGACGCGCACAAGCCCGATACCTGGATGGGCCGGGTGCGCCCGCAACTCACGCACGCACCCGGTTCGCCCATGGTGGGGCAGCGCCTATGGCCGGTAGTGACAGAGTAAGCACGCTGACCTTTGCTTGCGCTGTCCGCCCAATGACGCTTTGCGTGCCGCAGCAAATCATCAAGCATGTGACATTATGTTGGAATGCAAGACCCATTCGCAGCAGCAACCACCTTGAAGGTTTAGATTACTGAAATGTTCGGCATCCAGCACCCCATCATCCAGCGCGGCATGCATATCGCCGGCTTCTCGCTGATGCTGGCGTGCGCGCTTCTCGCCGCGAGCGACGCGCATGCGCAGCCCGGCGGCCCCCTTGAGACGGCAGTGAAGTACTTCGAGGCCGGCCAGGCCTCGCAGTGCGGCAAGGTCTGGCCTATGTATTCCGCGGCCACGCAGGAGAACATCCGCGCCGCGGCGCACCGGCGCGAGCGCGAGCGCCACGGTTTGCCGCAGCCCTGGAAGCCCGAGGAGCAAGGGTGCGCTGTTACAGGCACCCTGAAGCGCGGCAGCGCGCACCTCGCACGGCAGCAGGGCGACGAGGCCGTCGTCACAGCGGAGTTCACCGTCAGGGTATCCAGACGCAAGTATGACTATTTCCCGCCGGCCACGGTGGTGACCCGGGAACTGCGGCTGGTGCGCGAAGCGGGTGCGTGGCGAGTGGAACTGCCGCGCATAAAGATCGGACCAGGATCTGACCGGCGGCTGGTGGAAGTCGGCCCGGTGGATGTTTACTACCCGGTGAAGTTCTTTGCGGGCCTCCACAACAGGCTGGAAGCGACCGCAGTCGTGCGCGCCTCGCGCGACGCCCTCGAACCGGCGTTGCGCGATCCGCAGTCCTGGGCGCGTGTGCTTCCATCCGTCAATGCGGCGCAGCCTCTGGAGCGTGCCGGCGAACTGGAGCGCGTGCAGCTCTTGTTCGCGGAGCCGGATCGTTCCATCACTGTCACGACAAGGCTTTCCGGCAAGCAGGCCGATAGCCCGATGCGCGAAACATCGCTTCAATGGGAAGTGGAGGGCAGCAACAAAGCGCCCGTTTACCTGAGGGGATCGTGGAGGCTGGAACCGCACCAGGACGGATCGACGCGTGTCACGCTGCTCCTACTCATCGATACGAAACAATGGCCGGGCAACATAACCGAGGGCATTTTTTCGGCGGAGCGCATAGCGGAGGCGGTGCTCGGCCTCGAAAAAGCCGCACGCAAGTCGGGACCGTAGTTCCCGCAGGCGCGCGAGCAGCTCATGAAAATCGGCCTTGAGCCCAACTACCTTCCGGGCGACCAATTCGATGCGTATCTGCGCAACGAAGTCGCGCAGATTTCGCAGTTGATGAAGTCGATCGCGTTCAGGAGAAATTAGACTGCGTGCATCGTAATCTGCGCCGCGCTGGCGTGTTCGCCGCCGGATGGGACGAGCAGGCCTACCACAGCGCGGTCGCGGTCACAGCGCGCACGACGTTCATTTCCAAAATCATCCACGGTCACGGCTTCGTGCCGATGAGCCCCGAGCGCGCCAAGGCCAGCGCCGAGCATCGTGCGACGGTGGGATATGTGGGGCTCTATCCGCAACTTACCAAAAGTGGGGCAGCGTGATTATGGTGCCGCTTCGATGGCAGGCAGTTTGTAAATAGCGGACACGCGTTGCGCCAGATTGCCGCTTTTCACCAGCCCGTTCTAATCGAACTTCATCCCGCTGCGTTTCACCAGGTCGGCCCATTTTTTTACATCGGCCAGCATGAACTGGCGAAATGTTTCAGGATCACTGCCCACCATTTCCGAACCGAGGGCGGTCATGCGTTTGACTATAGCCGGCGATTTCGCAAAGGCCACGGTCTCGGCGTGTAACTTGGCGACCACGGGTTTGGGCATACGGGCGGGACCTGCCAATCCATACCAACCCACGATCACAAAGCCCGGCAGCACTTCCGCTAGAGCAGGTATGTCAGGCAGTGCCTTAACGCGTTTAGGCGCACTCACGGCAATGGCGCGCAGTTTGCCTGCACTTACCTGCGCCAGCGCCCCGGTGAGTCCGGCAAAGTTAAAGTGATACTGGCCGGCGATAAGATCAACAATCGCAGGGCCGGTACCTTTGTACGGAATATGCTGCATTTTGACGCCGGTCATCAGGCTGTAGAGTTCTCCTCCCAAATGGCCGCCGCTGCCTATCCCCGCCGAACCGAAGTTAATGGGCTCTTTTGTCGTCCTGGTCCAGTCGACAAATTCCTTCACGGTCTTCGCGGGGTGAGAGGCATTGACGACCAGCAAGGTGCCCGCCTCGGTGATCTGCGATATCGGCGTGAAATCGTTCACCGCGTGGTAGGGCAACCTGGGCTGTATGGCGGCGTTTACGGTGTGCTGGTGATACACCATAAACAGCGTATGGCCGTCGGGGGCCGCGTGTTGGGTAATTTCCGCAGCATTGATGCCCGAGGCACTGCCGCGGTTGTCAACGATGGCCTGCTGCTTCCACACTTCCGTGAGATGGGTTGCCAGTAGCCGCGCCAGAAAGTCTGTCGTCCCGCCGGGTTGCGCGGGCGTAATAATGCGGATCGGCCGGCTGGGGTACACGTCTGCGGCAACCGCGGGTGTAATTGCAGGAATGGCGCAACCTGCGATCAGGAATACGCAGGCAATAGTGGAATGACGCGAACGCGTAGTCATGGGTTTCCTCGATTATGGTTTTGTTTGATTGTGGTTTTGTTTAATTGTAACGGCGTCGTGATCAAAACGCTAAAGGGAAAGCCAAGCCGTATCAAGGAATCAAAGGGGCCGACGTAAAATCAAGTCCGCCGGAGGAGAATATAATCGCTTGCGAAGCAAGTGCAAGACTAAGAGTGCCTAAAAAATGAGTTTCCTCACTGCCAGTGGTTCGACAAGCTCACCACGAACGGCTCTAAAAACGACCGTTCGCCCTGAGCCTGTCGAAGGGTCAACAGTCATTGTGTTTGGTACTCTTATCAGGAGAAGAACCATGTTACGAGTTCTGGTCTTGCTTGCCTGCGTTATCACCGCCAACAGTTTCATCGTCATCGTTACGCCAGCCCGGGCGCAAACCGCGCCCGAGGTGACGCTCACACGTTTTGATTGCGGCACCGGCGGGCCGCCGTTCGAAGCCGCCCCGCGCTTTTCCGACACCTATGATTCGTTTGGCGGCAGGAAATTCACGCTGGTTTACAGTTGCTACCTGATCAAACACGGCAACGAATACATGATCTGGGATTCCGGCCATTCGATGGCCGCCGGTGATCGCGCGCCGAAGGTAAGCATGGTGGATCAGTTGGCGCAACTGAATCTGAAGCCGGAACAAATGAAATACATAGGCATCAGCCATTATCACGGTGACCACATTGGTCAGGTGAGTTCGTTTCCCAACTCGACGCTACTGATCGGCAAGGGTGACTGGGATCTCATTGCGGCCGGCAAGCCCTATCCCATGCTGAATCCCAAGCCGTTTGCGCACTGGACCAGCGGTGGCGGCAAAGTTGTACCGATATTGCTCGACCATGACGTGTTCGGCGATGGCAGGGTGTTGATACTGGGCACGCCGGGCCATACGCCGGGCCACACGGTTTTGCTGGTAAAGCTGGCGCAAACAGGCAATGTGATATTGAGCGGCGATCTTGCGCATTTCCGTGAAAACTATGAGACCAACGGCATGCCCGTCTTCAACGTCAGTCGTGCCGAAACGCTGGCCTCGATTGATCGCGTGAAGAAAATCGCGGCGAATCTCAAGGCTACGGTGATTATCCAGCATGACCCGCGCGACCTGGGCAAACTGCCTGCTTTTCCGGCTGCGGCGCGGTAGCGCGGCAAAGCGCATGGCGCAGGCGGTGCTCGGCCTCGAAAAAGCCGTGCGTAAGTCGGTGCCCTAGTTCGTCCAGATTTCGCAGTTGATGAAGTCGATTGCGTTCAAGAGAAATCAGGAGGCGCGCATCGCAAACCGAGTTGTATGAAAAATGTCAATTAAAACAAATACTTATGAAATTTAAGGCAATTGGGTCGACGATGAACTGAAACTGATTAAACAGCTTGCCGCAACGTTGTTAAGCTTGAACAAAAGCGACGTGCGAGCGGTGTTGATAGCAGTAGAACTACTGGCGATCAAACATGGCGAATAAAAGACTACGCGAAGAAATGTACGACACCGCACACGGGCTTCATGATTCCACTGCAGATAGCAACATTCGAAGATTCGAGTAATACTGAAAACGCGCGCTCGACCCAAAATTCTATATCTGATATTGATCCTACCGGACCATGTTTCTTCGAAAATTAGAGATACACAATTTTAACCGCGCTGACTTTGTTGATAACCCCACACGACTCTTACAGAGAATATGTATCAAGGACGATTACCACAAGCGCTTGGACCCGACACGAATAATGGCAAATCAAGATCCGCTTAGGATTGCTCAGAACTCAAGATCATTTAGAAGGTTGTTACGAATCATCGGTTGTCCACGATATAGCGGTCAGAGTCGAAACCCTTGAGCGTAGCGAAATGAAGTTGAGGGTTCACAACTAGCTGAATACATTGCTGGTTCGCGAAAAAGACGGATTGAAATATCCCGTGCCGGAACGACACCGGCCGACGCCAATATCGATCTCCGCTGGTGACCTCGATATTCCAGGATTGCCTATCATGACGAGATTCAGGCGCTTTACCGATTAGGGTCTTGTTCCAAAAGGATCTAAGGGGCCAGCGTCAAGTTTCCTGAAATCCGGCTTCACTACCAGTAACGCGCTTAACCCGCAATCCGCAGAAGGGCGCAATGCGCTTCGCCCCTCGACGAATTCAGGACAACAGGCTTATTGACGCCCTGCGTGTTGCTGCAAACGCATGAATATTGCGCCTGGTGTTCGACAACGTTACGCTCCACCCCAGCGCAAAGCGAACCGGAGCACAACGCCCTACTCACACTCACTGGAGCAGCAATGCCGCGCAAAAAGCTCATCGCTTATGGTTTTACTTTCCTGGCCGCGCTGGGGCTGGGCATGTACCTGCTGCTGCCGCCGGGATCCGAACTGCGTCTTTTGGGCCTGATCGTCCTGATTTTATGGCTGCCCATGGCGCTACGATACTTGACCCGGCAGGCCAAAGAACGCGCCACCGCGCTGCTGCTGCCCAAGGCAAGCCCGCCCGCGGTCCACCCGCGCGAGGTGAATGCGACGCTTGAAGCAACGTTTTCCGTTACGGTCGGAACGGACTTGATGCGCGTGGATAACGGCATTCTGGATTTACGCTGCCTGCTGGCACTGGGCACCGACGGCTTCAGCACAAGACTATGGCGCGCGGACAAAATCACGGGACCCTGGCCCAGCGGGGAAAAGCTGATTCTGAACGCAGAATTCCTGATTCCGGAACGCGCGTTGCCGCGATTTCCCGCCGATACGATTGCACAGGTGCTGTTGCGCGACACTTTTATCGGCACCGTCAGGGTGCTGAGCGTAAACGCGCCGGCGAGTGCGACGTGAATTAGCCCCGCGCCGGTGAATAAGCTGTAAAGACCCTCACTTTTGTGACACGATATACTGCACCATCCACAAGGAGTGGGCACGAAAATTCAATAAAAAAACAAATAGTTAAGTTATATCGTGTCTGACCCCATTTATTAGGTGATGGGTGACCCCGATCTTTTGTAACACCTGTCCCCGAGCCATGCTATCCCCTATTGATCCTCAAAGTTGTCCCATAGCGACTGCGTAAACCCCAGCGCTAGCGCAGCAGTCTGCTCCCGGGTGTTCAGCTCGCTCCACCCCTTGTTGCTGCTTGGTGGCGGTGAATTGCTGTTCCACATCTCCCGGCGCCACCCAAGATTGGACCATAGCTGTTGCTCCTTGCTATTCATGTCCTCCCAAGCCAGTTCTTCCCAGATACCCGGATTGCCGCGCATATCACGAACCTGCATATTTTCCTCCTGTGAGAGTTTGTTTTTTCATTATGGCCCACCTTTCCCAGAAAGCAAATCTAAGGGAGCAGTCTCTGATTGTCGTACCCACACCCGGAAATCAACGGCCGTCCATCGAATAGGGCGCCGATGCACCGCTGAGCAATGCCGGATCCCGCAATCAAATGGGTCAGGCTCGATTTGACAAGAAGTAGTGCTTAGCCCGAGCAACGCCGCCGGTTTTCCGTTACTGCGCGGTAACACCTGTGGCCTTGACCAGCTCGGTGAAGCGCTTGCGCTCGATGGTGCGGAACGCGTCGAGTTCCTTGCGCCCGCCCGCAGTGATTTCTATCCCGTGCACCTTCAAGCGTTCGCCGAACGACTGTTGCGTTATGCCCTTCACCACTTCGGCGGACGCCTTGGCCAGCACTGGCTCCGGCGTGCCCTTGGGCGCCACGACACTGTACCAGCCGAAAGTATCGTATCCCGGCACAAAATCAATAATCGGCGGCAGGTCCGGCATGAGCGGGGCACGCTTAGAGGTCGTGACGCCGAGCGCGCGGAGCCTGCTGGCATCGACGTGAGGCTTGGCGACGGGCAACACCGCAAAGGAGGACTGGATCTCGTTGGCGACCGTGTCGATCATGGCCTGGGCGATACCTTTGTAGGGCACGTGCAGCATGTCGATTCCCGCAGCACGCTTGAACATTTCCATCGTGAAATGCTCGCCGCCGCCCGTGCCCGCCGAGCCGTGGCGGAGATTGCCCGGCGACTTCTTTGCGAGCGCGATCAGTTCGGGCACCGAGTTGGCCGGCAACTTGGGATTCACCACCAGTATGTAGGGCACGAGACCGATCATGGCGACCGAGACGATATCCCTGTCAGGGTCGAACCGGAGGTTGGGGTACACGCCCGATGTCGCGATCACAAGCTGCGAGGTCATCAGCAGCCACGTGTAGCCGTCCGGATTCGCTCTCAGCGCAAGCTCGGCGCTGAGGATGCCCGCGGCGCCGGGCCGCGCATCGACAATGACCTGCTGGCCCCACGCTCCGGCCAGGTGCTCGGCCAGCAGCCGCGCGATGATATCCGGCCCGGATCCGGGTGCGCTACCGGTGATCAGTCGGATCGGCTTGGTCGGGAAAACCGGTTGCGCGGCATGTGCGCCAACGGCAAGCAGCAACGAGAACATTGCAATTGCTGCTGAAACTTTACGAGCTGGCATATCCGATCCTCCTGTGTTTTTTAGCACTAAAGGGGCCACACCAACGATCAAAGAGATCAGGCTCGACTTGATAAGAACTAGTGCTTGGCCCGATCCCCGCTAGGCTCCCGCTACGATCTTATTTTCGCGAAACGATGCAACGCTAAACCGTAGCATCCAGGCCGTCAACCAATTTACTCCACCGGCCACTTAAACACGCGGGTTGCCGTACCGTGCATCATCATCTACACGTCGGCTGCGGGCAAAAGATCAAAGGGGTCAGGCCCGATTTAATAAGAAGTAGTGCGTACCCCGATCTCCGCCAAGCTCCCGCAGTATCAGCGCCATCCATCTTCGCGCCGCGCACACGCCGGATTGACAGCGCGTCTGCCCGTTACGGCGCGCGCAGCCCGATCGCTACCACCACCTTGGCTAACGATTCGTGCAAGCGGCGCAACTGCTGGTTGTGCTCCTCCGGCGTCATCGGCGCAGGTTCGAAGCCGATGGCGGCCATGCGCTCCCTGAGGTCCGGAAACTCGAGCGCGCGGGCGATGTCCTTGCTGATCTGATTCACGATCGCACGCGGCGTCGCGGCCGGCGCGATGATCGCGTGCGTGGTGTCCCGCTCGAAGCTGGGCAGAGCTTCCGTAATCAGCGGCACGTCCGGCAGCGCCGCCGCACGCTTCGCCGCGATCTGCGCCAGGGCCACCACCCGCTGGTTCTGGATGAAGGGCAGCGCCGGCCCCAGGCTGATAAGGCCGTAGTTCAGGCGCCCCGCGGCGATCTCGATCAGGGCTTCAGGCAGCCCTTTGAAAGCCACATGCACGGTCTTGATGCCGGCGGCCGCGTTGAATCTCGCGGAGGTAATGTGGGTGCCGCTGCCCGCCCCGGACGTGCCGAACAGGAGCTTGCCGGGCCGCTCGTGCGCAAGCGCGATCAACTCCTTGACCGACTTGACGCCCAGCGTCGGTGTGGCGATCACGGCGGTGGTGACGGTTCCAATCTGGGTGACCCCGGTGAAATCCTTGAGCAGATTGTATAAAGGTTTTTCGGGCAGCACCGAGTTGATCACCATGGCGGTCGAGATCATCAGCAGCGTGTGGCCGTCGGGCGTGGCGTTGGCGACCATGACGGTGGCGAGCTGGCCGCCGGCTCCCGAGCGATTGTCGATGACGATCGACTGTCCCCAGATATCACCCAGCTTCGAGGCTACCAGGCGCGCCGTGATGTCGGTGGCGCTGCCAGGAGTGAAGCCCACTACGATGCGCACGGGCCTGGTGGGAAACTTCTCCTGCGCCTGCGCGGGGAGGGGCATTGCCGCGACGATGAACCCGGCCGCGATGACGGCTGTAGACAGCGCTGAGTGCGATGCGTGCATAGTGCCTCCTGAATGTTCCGCGGGTGTCGTGCAGCCGGACACGGTTACCCGCGCCCAACCCCCTGAGAGCCGTGCATGCGCCTTTCGGAGCACACGGCTGAAGCCTCCCGGCTTCACAACTTCAGTTACGCCTTCACATTACGCGATGCCAGCCTGCTTGTGTGATGATACTCGCCACGCCGAAAAATGCACGCGCCCGGCGTGAGTTTTCGAGATGGTTGCCGCAAACCCGAATTTCGCTGAACGGCGCCCTGCATATGGCCACACCCCCGACCGCAATGACGATTGGCGCAGCGTTATCCTCTCGAATCGATTGAATGCGCAGCAAACCGGCTCAGCAATATGCAAATGCGATAACATTGCCTCCGCTGTTTAACAGAATCGCGGGAGGCATCTTGCTTCGGAAAATGCAGTTACTGTTTTGCGTGTTCGCTCTGAGCGCGTCAGCCGTAGTCGCGCAGCCCGCTTCGACAGGCTCAGGACAGGCCTATCCGACCAAACCGATACGCCTGCTCATAGGCTTCGCACCGGGCGGTGGCACCGATGTCACGGCGCGCGTGCTCACGCAGCATCTGTCGGAAAAATTCGGCCAGCCTATCGTCATCGATTATCGTCCGGGCGCGGGCGGCACCACGGGCAACGCGCTCGCGGCGAAAGCCACGCCCGACGGCTATACCTGGCTGATGACCGCGGCGGGGCCGCATGTCATCGCGCCGAGCTACTATCGGTCATTGCCCTATGATCCGTTTCGCGACTATACGGCGATGGCGATGGTTTCGATCAGCCCGTATTTGCTGCTGGTTCACCCGTCGATAGACGCCAAGACCGTGCCGGAGCTGGTGGCCTCGCTGCGCAAGCGCGCCACGCCCGCCGCTTATTCGACTGCGGGCGCGGGCACGCCGAGTCATCTGGCGAGCGAGCTTCTCAAAATGATGACCAAGGTTGAAATGACGCACGTGCCTTACAAGGGCGCAGCACCCGCTCTAATGGACATCATCGGCGGGCAAGTGCAACTCGGTTTCAGCGACATCACCATTTCCGCACCGCATCTCACCAGCGGACGCCTGCGCGCTCTGGCCACCAGCGGCAGCACGCGCACACCATTGGCGCCCGATCTGCCGACCGTTGCCGAATCCGGCCTGCCCGGATTTGAAGCACTGGTGTGGTACGGCCTAGTCGGACCCAAGGGCATGCCGGATGCCGTGGTGCGCCTGGTCAACGCGGAGATCAATCGCCTGCTGGGCCTCGCGGAAGTGCGTGAGCGCTATGCGTTGCTGGGCGCCACGCCCACGCCGGGCAAGCCTGAAGATTTCGCGGCGCAGATCAAGCGCGACTACGACAAGTGGGCGAAGGTGATGAAAGCGGCGGGCATTCGGCAGGATTGATTCTTGTTCATTGTTGCGCGTGGGCTAGGCTATAAACCAGCCGCTTGCTCGATGATCACACGTTCCGGATTTCAGTCATTCGATTGCCCCTGTATCAGGGTGCGGCCACAGCGTAGCGGAGATATACCATCAGCCGCGCACCGCTTTCTCTATGGTTGCGACGTCGATTTTCTTCATCGTCATCATCGCATCAAAGGCGCGTTTGGCTTTTTCGCCGCCCGAACTCATGGCATCAGTCAAGACCTTGGGAGTGATTTGCCACGAGATGCCCCATTTATCTTTGCACCAGCCGCACTCGCTTTCCTGCCCACCATTGCCCACGATGGCGTTCCAGTAGCGGTCCGTTTCCGCCTGGTCCTTGGTTGAAACCTGGAAGGAGAAGGCTTCATTGTGTTTGAACGCCGGGCCACCATTGAGGCCGATGCAGGGGATGCCCAGAACAGTGAACTCGACCACCAACGGATCATCCTTTTTGCCGCTCGGAAAATCGCTGGGCGCATATTGCACGGCGCCCACCGTGCTGTCGGGAAAAGTCTTTGCGTAGAAGCGGGCGGCCTCTTCGGCAGCTTTTTCATACCACAGGCAAATCGTGTTCTTGGCCATTGCTTGTCCTTTCGATTATCACAAATAAATAATATCGACAAAGCGAAATGTACTGTAGTTAGTGACCAAGCCGAATCGGTGGACGCTGATAAACGTGTCAGATTCAGCCGACACTGGGAGAACGGGTATCTCTATAAAATATTCTTGCGCTATACACGGTTATCCCCAGTTTTTGATCGACTTACGCCACCGGCCATTTGAACACCTTGGTTGCCGTGCCGTGCATCATCATCTGCACGTCGGCTGCCGGCAGGTACGCCGCCGCATACTTGCGGATGATGTCGGCATTCTGCACATAGGTGCCGCGTTTCTTGCCCATGGTCTGGGTCTGGTCCGACGCCCACATCAGGCGCTCGGCGCCATAGGCCGCGTGCACGCGCTTGATCAGCGGATGCAGGTCCTCATACTCGGGAGGCGCGCTGCCCGACACCAGCGGCAGCGATGACACTTTCACGTGCACGTTGCGAAAGCGCGCCAGCGATTCCATGGCCTGCACCTTGCTCTCGCGAGCCTCGCCGGGGACGGCCCAGGCGAAGTGATCGATGATGAAGGTGAGGTTCGGATATTTCTTCAGCACCGGCTCCATCAGCGCCGGACCGCTGCGGGTCCACACAGCGATCGCCATGTCCTGATCGATGCACGCCTTCCACACCGACTCGAACGCGCCTTCGGCGAAAAGCTTCTGGTGCTCGGGCTCGTTCATCGACAAGCGCAGGCTGCACATGCCGGGCTGCTCCAGCCAGCGCGGCAGCAGTTGGTATTGCTCAGAAAGTTGGGGCACGAACCAGGCCATGACGCGAAAGCGCTTGGGGTATTTGACTGCAGCCGCCTGGGCGCAGACCGGGCTGCGATTGGGGACGACGCCGGCCGGGGAAATGACGGCGCGGTCGATACCGGTTTCGTCCATCAGCCCGAGCATGCGTTCGGCGGGCATGGGATCGGGCAAGTGCGATTCCGCTTTCGGGCCCCATGGTTCTTCAGGCGTATTCGCGTTCCAGATGTGGACCTGTGCATCGGTGATCATGCGTTGCTCCTAATAGTGCCTAACATAATGAAATGCGGATGGCCACGGTTTTTCTTCCGCGCGTACCATGCGTGCAAAGTATATACGCAACTCGCTTTTGTGATGGACGCTGCAAATCCAAATTCTGCGTGCGCCTCGCAAGAGGCGCACGCAGAGAACGATTTCTCGTAGAATGCGGCCTCCTGAATTTAACCCGACACAAACGCAATGACCCAACTCATCGCCGCCGACAGCACCAGCCATCATGTCGAAGTCAACGGCGTCAGGCTTCACTATCTGGATTACGGCTCCGTGGGACGCAGGCCCATGCTGTGCCTACACGGGGGCGCCGCACACGCGCACTGGTACGACTATGTTGCACCCGGCTTCACGGCGGATCATCATGTATTGTCACTGGATTCGCGCGGTCACGGCGACAGTGCGCGCGCCGAGCCGAAAACCTACGTGTGGAAGACGTTTGCCGAAGACGTCAACGCATTGGTGGAGAAGCTCGACCTGCGTGACTACGTGCTGGTGGGCCATTCGATGGGCGGCATGATCTCGCTGCTGCACGCCGCCACGCATCCGGAACGCATCGGCCGCCTCGTCATTGTCGACAGCGTCATGCTGATGCCGATGGAGCGTGTCGAACGCATGCGCACCTTCGGCCAGATTCCGCCAAGACCTTATGCGACGCAGGCCGAACTCGTGGCGCGTTATCGCCTTGAGGGCGGCGAGAAGCAGCTCACCCCCCCACAGGTGCTGCAACGCATGGCGTCATTCAGCGGGCGGCAAAATGACGACGGAACCTGGCAGCACAAGGCCGACCGTGGTGTCTATGCCAACTTCACGCAGATCGCGGGCGTGCCGCTATGGGAGAAGATCAAAGTCCCGGCGCTGGCGATCCGCGGCGGCGCGCACAGTCCGCGTTTCACTCCTGACATCATGGCCGAAATTCACGCTCTTGCGCCGCAGGTGCAGGTGGCCGAGGTGCGGGATTCGGACCATCACGTCACCCTCGACAATCCGCAGGGCTTTATCGAAGTGGTGCGGGATTTCCTGAGTGCGTGAGGTGCGCGGCTAGCCCGCCGCAAACGCCGGCATCACTTCTTTCGCAAAGCGGCGCAGGCTTGTCCGCCCGCGTTCGCCGCCGCCGGACCCGCCACCGTTGATCAGCAGATAGCCGGCACCGGCGTCGCGCAGCGCCTTGATCTTGCGCGCGATTTCATCCGGTGACCCGTAGATCGCGCTCGCCAGATTGATCTCGACTGGATCACCGTCCGCGCGATCCGGTCCGCCGAGCACCCTGCCGTCGGGTGTCGTCGCCAGCTTCAGTTGCCGCAGCCGGTTGGCCAGCCGCCGTTCCAGCGCTTGCTCGCGTTCGCGCGCATCGTCGGTAACGAAGAAAGCGCGGGTCACGCCGACGCGCATCGGGTCCCATGGCTCGCCCTTCGCCTCCACGGCCTCGCGGAAGATTGCGATGTTCTTGGCAACGTCGGCGGGCGAGGAGTACTGGCCCAGCAGCAGATTGAAGCCGCGGCGGGCGACATCGCGAATCGAGCGTTCGTTGCCGGCGCCCATCCACACGGCCGGGTGCGGCCGTCGGAACGATTGCGGCTCGACGACGATGTTATTGAACGTCCAGTATTTTCCCTTGTGCGAGAAGTGTTCGTTCGATGTCCAGGCTTTCAGGATGACGTCGATCGATTCTTCGAATTTCTCCCGCGCCTCTTCCATGGGCAGGTCGAAGCCGACGAATTCGTTGTAGCGGTAACCGGTGCCGATACCGAAATCCAGCCGGCCGCCGGAGAGGAGATCGACCGTCGCCGCCTGTTCCGCCAGCAGCACCGGGTTGTGCCAGGGCAACACCATCACGGCGGTGCCGAGCCGCAGCGTTTTCGTGCGCGCGCCCAGCCAGGTCAGCAGGTTGAGCGTCGCGGAAACCTGACCATAGCCGGTGAAATGATGCTCCACGCAGAACGTGCTGCGAAAGCCCAATGCCTCGGCCTCGACGTTGTATTCCATCCAGTCGTGGTAACCCTCCGTGCTGTCGAACTCACCGCTGCCTCGCCGTGCCGAAGCGCTGCCGAACAATCCAAACTGCATGAAATCCCTCCCTGTAGCGTTGGCGACATGATACCAACAGTCCACTCAATCAATGATTGGGTCTCTGGTGCGACTTGTGTGACGACCGTCCGCATATTGGGAGCTTCGATCTGTCTGCGCGAGCTTCACTCTCCTAGCGACCACCTGGAAATCGCGGCATAATGTTCGTCGTTAAATACAACCAAGTTACGACAAAAGAATCTATCCCCCGATGCAAGGGCCTGCACACGGATCAGAAGTACTTCCGAAGTGGCGGCGCCAAGGCTCGGAGGTCCGAAAGATTCGCAGCCTTTGGCACTGGGCTAGTGGAGATACTCGCCCCAGCCAGCGTTCCAGCGCCGCGCGAAAACCCCCATCTGACCCGGCGCCAAATCTCCTTCAGCGATTTTCAGGACGCTGGCTGCGGCTGACCCGACGCACAAGCATTGAACGCAGGCGTATGGCGCTTGCGCTGACGTTCTCCCTGCTGATACACGCGCTGCTGTTGAGCCTGACCTTCGGTAGCGAGGAATTTGGAATTCCGGGCCTCGTCGCGCCTTGGCAAAAGCGACGGATCGAAGCGCCTGCTCTGCGCGTCACGCTCGTCCCGGCGCACGTAAAACCCGCAGAATCAGCGGTCAAGCCGGCGGCGGCGCCATTGCAGCGAGCATCCATCGAACCTCCTGTCGCCCCTCCTGTTGCCCCTCCTGTTGCCATTAGGCCGGCCCCGACGCCAACCGTGTCACCTGCGCCGCGCCCGCGTGAGAGCACAGTGGCGAAAGCACCCGCAGCCAAGTCGAAAGCGAAGGCCAAAGCAAAGCAAAGCACCGTAGCCCGTGCGGCCTCTGCGAAAGCAGCCAAGCGCGCCAAAGAGCCCACTCTGGCGCAGCCTCTGCGGAAACCGAAGCCGACCGACAAATCCTCGTCGGTCGCGCATTCCGCTCCTGTCTCGCCAAAGTCTGTCATCGCGGTTGCGCCAAGCGCTTCGAGCCCGGAAAACGTGACTTCGGCGCTTAGATATCCTGGCGATGCAGCGCAGGAGGCACAGCAACGGGAGGCCGCTTTTCAGGAAGCAGCTCGTGTCGAAGCCGCAAGACTGGAAGCAGAACGCCAGGAAGTCGCACGACAGGCGGCCCTGTTGGAGATGCGGCGGCAAGAGGCTGATCGTCAGGAAGCAGCTCGTGCCGAGGCCGCAAGATTGGAAGCCGCACGATTGGAAGCCGAACGTCAGGAGGCCGCACAACAGGAGGTAGTGCTATTGGCGATGAGGCGGCAAGAGGCTGATCGTCAGCAAGCATTTCGTGTCGAGGCCGCGCGGCTGGAAGCCGAGCGCCAGGAAGCCGCGCGACAGGCACTGGCCCAACTGGAGGCACAGCGGCAAGAGGCCGCTCGGCAGGAAGCGGCAAGTGTCGAGGCCTCAAGGTTGGAAGCCGAACGGCAGGCGGCGGCCCAACTGGAGGCGCAGCGGCAAGAAGTTGCTCGTCAGCAAGCGGTTCGCATCGAGGCCGCAAGGCTGGAAGTCGAACGCCAGGAAGCCGCACGAAAGGCGGCGGCCCAACGGGAGGCGCAGCAAGAAGTTGCTGGTCAGCAAGCGGCTCGTATCGAAGCCGCGCGGCTGGATGCCGAACGACAAGAGGCCACACGGCAGGCCGCGGCGCAACTGGAGACACAGCGGCAAGAGGCCGCTCGTCAGGAAGCAGCTCGTGTCGAGGCCGCAAGGCTGGAAGTCGAACGCCAGGACGCCGCACGAAAGGCGACGGCCCAACGGGAGGCGCAGCAGCAAGAGGCTGCTCGTCAGCAAGCAACTCGTGTCGAGGCCGCAAGACTGGAAGCCGAGCGCCAGGACGCCGCACGAAAGGCGACGGCCCAACGGGAGGCGCAGCAGCAAGAGGCTGCTCGTCAGCAAGCAACTCGTGTCGAGGCCGCAAGACTGGAAGCCGAGCGCCAGGACGCCGCACGGCAAGCGGCGGCCCAACGGGAGGCGCAGCGGCAAGAGGCTGCTCGTCAGGAAGCAGCTCGTGCCGAGACCGCAAGGCTGGAAGCCGAAGAGGCAAAACGGGAAGAGAGACTTCGGGCAATCGGGCGTCAGCTCGATGCGGAAGCCGCCCAGCGGGCAACGGCTCGGGTAGAGGCCCCGCGCGTGGAGGCCGGACAAAACGAGGAGGCGAGGCGAGAAGAGAGGCTTAAGGCAATCGGACGTCAACTCGATGCGGAAGCCGCCCAGCGTCAAGCAGCCTCGACTGCCGCTCGTTCGCCCAATACGCTGCCCCATTCGTTGAGCACCGCACGTCGCGTCAGGCTATGGGGTCACATCCACCCCACTGCCGAACTCGTCCGGTACGCGGAAGCGTGGGCTCGGAAAATCCAATCCAACACTGCTGTCGAAAAAGTGCGCGAACTGGCGAAGCGGCCTCACACGCCCCCCATGGTGACGGTGGCGTTTCGAAGCGACGGATCCGTGGAGTCGGTGACTTTCGTAGTCTCCAGTGGCGTGGCGGAAATCGATGAGGCGATCCGGCGTATCGTGGAAAGCCAGACACCCTACCTGGTGTTCCCGACTGCACTAAGCCGCGAGTTCGACGTAGTTGAAATCCGCCGAACCTGGCACTTTGACTCTGCCATTCGGCTGTACTGATGCGTGCCCGCCGGCTTCTGGTCGAGGCTGTGTGAAAACACAGCCTGCAATGGTATGGAACATTTCACGATAGCGCACATCAAACGTCTTGTGATCTCAGCCTTGCGAGGTATCCCTGATGAAGCGCTTCATTGAAGGTCAATCCCGGT
>JAKFYK010000069.1 GCA_021730905.1 Betaproteobacteria bacterium
CCGTTTCCCCAAGGATCGCGCCATCATCGTCGAAGGCGGTTCCGGCGCGGTGATGTACGTGGTGCTGGAGGGCGGCGCGTCCATCTCCATCAAAGGCAAGGTCGTTGAGACCGTCGGCGTGGGCGGCATATTCGGAGAGATGGCGCTGGTCGATGAAGGGCCGCGCGCCGCGTCGGCCACCGCCACCAGCGACTGCACGCTGCTGGCCATCGACCGTGCGGCCTTCATCGAACTGGTCAAAAGCAACCCGGCCTTTGGCACTGAACTTTTGAAAAATCTATCCGAGCGCCTGCGATATCTTAATGCGCAACGCAAGTAAGTCGTTCGCCGCGCTACTCGCCGCCTTATTGGCGCTCACACCGGCGGCACACGCCGCGCGCCCGCTGATTACGGATGATGCGCGGCTGGTGGACGCCAAGGCCTGTCAGGTGGAATCGTGGGTGCGCAGCAATCAGGGCAGCAAGGAATACTGGGCGCTGCCTGCGTGCAACTTCACCGGCAATCTGGAACTCACTTTCGGCGGTGGTCGCACGGCAGATGCCGAGGGCACCCACACTACCGACGTGGTGCTGCAAGGCAAAACCCTGTTTAAGCCTCTGGAAACCAACGGCTGGGGCATCGGACTCGCGTTGGGCGCAGTGCGGCATCCGGGCGACGGCCGGCACGTAGGCGAACTGTATTCCTATGTGCCGCTGAGCTTTTCGTTTCTGAACGACAAAGTGTTTCTGCATACCAACGTGGGCGTGTTGCGTAACACGCTCGCTTCATCGACGCGCGCTACCTGGGGCGTGGCCACGGAGGCACAGTTCAACGAACGCACCTGGTTGATCGCCGAAACCTTCAAGCAGAATGAAGGCCGGCCTTTTTTTCAGGCTGGGGTGCGCTATTGGGTCGTACCCAATCGCGTGCAGATCGACGCTACCGCCGGCAATCGCTTCAGCTCACGCACCGACGAACGCTGGTTTTCCATCGGCGTGCGGTTGTTGTCGCCGGCATTTCTGCCATAGTGCAACCGTCGCGTAGCGGCTTGAGAACTCGTTCGGCACCGGTCATAATTCCGTAAACGTGCAACGCGAGGGAATCTGCCATGCGTACCCTGACTCAACTGACCGCAGCCGCTACTTTGCTTTTCTGCCATTGCGCCGCGCAGGCGCAGCAGACCGCGCTGTTGGGCGCATGGCAATGCCAGACCCCCGATGGGCCAGCCTCGCTCAGCTTCGGCGGCAACGGTGACCTGAAGTTCAACGGTGATGTCACGCAATACGTGGTTCAGGGCAATGTGATTACAGCACTGGTCAACGGTTTCCCCACGCAATACCGCTATCAGATTTCGGGCAGCGCGCTGGCCATCGCCAACCCCGACGGTTCGCGCACCCATTGCCAGCGCGGTGGCGGCATGGGCGGCGGCTTCGCGCAAGGCGCGCCTGCCGGCGCCATGAACGGCGCGCTGCAGGGCACGCTGTGTGGATGGTCCGGCAACAGCGGCTATTCGCGAACCTCTCGTGTGACTTTTGACGGCCGTGGACGCTTCGGCACCGGCTCCGAATCCAGTTTCAGCAATGCCGCGGGATCGGGTTATGGCAGCGGCAGTGGCAGCGGCGGCACCTACGCGGTCACTGCGGTGCAGGTCGGCGCGCCGATACGCGTGCGGTGGTCGAATGGCGAAGACGATCAGGCCACGGTAAACCACGTGATCAACGGCCGCATCACCGAAATCCGTTATGGCAAACAGGTGCTCGGCCATGCCATGTGTAATATGTAGCAGCGCGTCAACCCGGTAACCACGACCCCTCACCATCCCTCTATGGAAAATCCCCAAGCCCCAACCACCCGCACCTTCATGTGCGCGGTGGTATTCATCGATATCGTTGAATACTCGAAGAAGCCGGTCGCCCGGCAACTGGTGATCAAGAACCGCTTCAATACGATCGTCGGCAAGGGCCTGGAAAACGTGGCGGCGACGGATCGCATCATTCTCGATACCGGCGATGGCGCGGCGTTGTGTTTTCTCGGCGACCCCGAAGATGCGTTGTTCGTGACCAACAGCATCCGCAACGATTTCGCCACGGAAACCGAAGTGCCGGAACTCAAGGTGCGCATCGGCATCAACCTCGGTCCGGTGAAAGTCATGCGCGATCTGAACGGCAATCCCAATATCGTCGGCGACGGCATCAACGTCGCGCAGCGCGTGATGTCGTTTGCGCAGACCAACCAGATACTGGTGTCGCGTTCGTACTACGAAGTGGTGTCACGCCTGACGCAGGAATACAGCCAGTTGTTTCGTTTCATCGGCGCGCGCGAAGACAAGCATGTGCGCGAGCACGAACTGTATGAAGTCGCCGTGGGCGGCAGCGCGCCGGAGGAGCCGGTGGCAGTGGTTGTCGCCGCGGACGAACCGGCGGCGCCTCCGAAATCCGCAGCGCCCGAACCCAAAATCCAGCCGCAACCCGCGCCGGCGCCTACTCCGGCTCCTGCTCTAACGCCAGCCCCTGCTGTCGTGCAATCCAAAAGAATGAGCACGGGACTGATCGTCGGCATCACGGCGGCGGTGTGTATCGCCATCGTGCTCGCCGCAGCAATCATGTCCAGTAAGCACGACGAATCGGACGATTCAAAAAAATTATTTAAGAAACACGAAGTTATATCGAAGGGGGATAACGAGGCCGTAGTATCGCCCAAGAAAAAAGCGCGCGACGGCGAGTCCGGTCGCACCGTCGCACCCGAGGCGCCGCAGAGCGGCGTGTTCGTCAACGGCCGGCAACTGACGATGCAGGAAGTGCAGCAACATCAGGCAATCTACAACGCGCCCGTGCAACCTGGCCGCTATTGGTATGACCCCACCAGCGGTCTCTACGGGTTTTGGGGGCGCGAAGCCATCGGATATATACGCACGGGCCACACCTATGGACGCGCCCCCGCCAACGCATCCAACGGCAACACCGGTATTTATCTCAACGGCCGTCATCTGAATTCAATCGAGGTGACTACCTGGCAGGGGCTTTTCAGGCAGGTGATTCAGCCCGGCAGCTACTGGCTCGATGGCAACAGCGGAAACGTGGGTGTCGAAGGCAACCCGACCCCGACCGGCAATGTGCTGGCCGCCATACAGGCGGCGCGCGGGTATCGATAGCCGGTCGACCAGTGCACTTCCTGTCTTACGGCGCTTCCGTGCAAATTGGATTACAACGGGACCTCGATTCACTCCAAAGACAATGGCTGAATTCAGAATTTATCCAAAGCCATCAATACTCAACCCAGTACCTTCCGATCTTCAGCTACAACCCGGATGTTGTGTTTGCGCATCCACCATGCCTTCAAGGTGCGCCTGAAATTGAGCATGGATGCCGCGTAATACAGCCCTTTGAATACCAGCAACGGGCCATGAGTCGGCGTTTTGCCAAACACGTCGCCCGCCAGCACCGATAGCAGCGCCTCTTTTGCACGCAAAATATTGCGTGGCCCCATGAACATATTGCGCAGAGTGGGGTTGGTAACCCGATAAATAAACCAGGAAAACGTCTTTGGACCCGTCCGCATCGAGTTGTCGAATTTCTTCAATGCAGCGGCCGCCTGCTGCGGATGGCGCAGACAGGTGTCCACCGTGTCGGCACCGACAAAGGCGCTTTGCATGGCCAGCATTACTCCGGTAGAAAACACAGGATCAATAAAAGTGTAAGCATCGCCCAAGAGCAGATAATTTCTGCCATGGGTGTGATTACACACATAGGAAAAATTGCCAGTGGCTTCAACCATTGATGCCAGTTGTGCGTGTTGCAGCCGCTCGCTCAACGGCACGCACAATGCGATGGTTTCTTGAAAAAACTGTTCGAGTGATTTTTTATTGCGCGTCTTCAGGTAATACGGCCAGATCACCGCGCCGACGCTAGTGGTGCCGCCGGCCAGTGGGATATACCAGAACCAGCCGTGTTCGAACCAGAATATGGTGATATTGCCCGCGGCCTTGCCCGGTTGGCGCTCACCCCCCGAAAAATGGGCGTAGATAGCAGCACTGTTGTGTTTCTTGTCGCGCTGCTTGGCCTTGAAGCGATTGCCGAGAAAGGTATCGCGGCCTGAAGCATCCAGTACAAAACGCGCACGCACCGATTCGATGGTACCGTTCTCATGGCATGCCCGAGCCAGCGCACTCGTGTTGTCAGATAAAAAATCGACCTCCAGTACCTGACAGCCTTCTACAACACGGGCATTCTTATGACTGGCATTGCGAATCAGAATTTCGTCGAATTCGGATCGGCGCACCTGATAGGCCATGGGCATGGATTTGTCCATGGCCTCGGCAAATTCAAACGTCTGCTTGTGGTCGTGCCAGGGCGAGACAAACTCCGCACCCCATTTTTCCATGCCAATGACCCTGACGGCATCGGCCACGCCAAGCTTCTCCAATAGCGGCAGGTTAGCGGGGAGCAGTGATTCACCAATGTGAAAACGCGGATGATGCGCTTTTTCCAACAAGGTTACGCGGTAGCCACGCTCGGCCAATAGCGCAGCGGCTGTCGAGCCTGCAGGACCGCCACCGATCACGAGTACGTCGCAGTCTGAAGCAAGAGTGGTAGATGTAGCGGGGGAAGCGTTCATGGCTTAACCTGGCTTGTTACTACCTATCTCCCCAAATTGAATCGCATCGCCCCAGTATGGCTGGCGTACTGTCACATTCAGGGTATCTGTGTGTGGGTATAGCGCTAACCCGGCGCGCGCGCGTACCTTTTCCGTATTCTTTGCAATTCTAAAAAAATCATTTAAAAGGGTGAATAATATCGATTTCATCATAACTGACTACATTACAATTCTAATGTACGGTAACGTACATAGCGTAATAATCACAGCCATCTACAATGTTCGGTAGCGATCACTGAAAACCACAGTACCAGCAACTTCTGCTTACTTTGTGAATAGCTCGGGCAATGAACACCATGCAAGATACCCAGAAAACTACGATCTCCAGCACTGCGGCGCTGCAACGTGAAGTGGCTGAATTGATGATCGAATGTCTGAACCTTGAGGTCACAGCAGATCAAATCACCGCTGATGCCCCATTGTATGGTGATGGCTTGGGCCTGGATTCGATTGATGTGCTGGAAGTTGCGTTGGTGGTCTCCAAGCGTTATGGTCTGCAACTGCGTGCCGACGACGCTGACAATCAGCATGTTTTCCGCTCGCTGCGCAGTCTCTGCGACTATATCGCGACACAGAGAACGCGCTAATGTCGCGCCGCAACGTGCGCAATCTGGGTATTGTCGCACTGGTGATCGGCTATCCACTGCTCGCGCATTACACGAACGTATCCGCGCACAACGACACCTTGGGTGCATGGGTTGCCATTGCGCCCGTGGGTTTGATTGCACTGGTAATGGCGTGGCGTTCGCCTAAGCGCCCCATCGTGCTGGGAATGTTGGCACTGATGTGTGGTGCGCTGTGGGCGGTATGGCCGGCGCTTGAACACCATTTTGGGCTGGTTTACTGGCTGCAACATGCAGGTATACAACTTATATTGTTCATGATTTTTGGCCGTACTTTGATCGCTGGGCGGCAACCGCTCTGCACCCGCTTCGCGGAGGCGGTGCATGCCCCGTTGACGCCACAGCATGAAATTTACGCACGTCAGGTCACACTCGCCTGGACCTTGTTTTTTGCCGTGATGGCATTGACCTCCACGTTGCTCTTTTTCCTGACATCGTTGAGCACGTGGTCAGTGTTTGCCAATTTCCTGACGCCGCTCCTGGTGGTGTTGGTATTCATTGCCGAATATGCGGTACGCCGATGGGTGCTGCCCGAAGCGCGGCATACGCACATCCTCGACGCGGTGCGGGCATTCCGGAACACTGCGGCCCGCCCACGCTAGGTATTGAAGCCTGCATCATGTCTTCGCTGCCCCTGGTATCACACGTATCACCGGATAGCATCATCGCCTGGCGTGCCGCTGGTGCTGTCACATTACGCCAATTCCTGTCGGAGGTTAACCAGCTTGCCTCCGGGTTCCCGGCAGGGGAGCATCTGCTCAATATGTGCAGCGATCGTTACTGTTTCAGCGTGGGACTGGCGGCTGCCATTGTGGCTGGAAAAGTCACCCTATTGCCGCCTACCCACACCCCCGGCGTGGTACGCCAGATCAGGGATTTTGCGCCGGATGTATTTTGCCTGACCGATAGCGACTCATGCACGGTGGCACTGCCGCAACATCGTTACCCGATCATGCGCGCTGGCGAACCCGGCGCATTTGCAATTCCACGCATTGACAACAAGCAGCACATAGCAGTGCTATTTACTTCAGGCTCTACTGGTGCCCCGCAACCGCATCCTAAAAACTGGGGAGCGCTGGTCAGTTGCGTGCAGGCCGGGGCGTCACGGCTGGAGATACCGCGCAATCGAGCCTGCACCATCATCGGCACGGTGCCGCCGCAGCATATGTACGGATTTGAATCCACGGTACTGATGGCGTGGCACAACGGCCACGCACTCAGCTACGCTCAGCCGTTTTACCCGGCCGACATTTGTCAAGCCCTGGCGGCTGCGCCGGCGCCACGCGTACTGGTGTCTTCCCCCGTGCATCTGCGCGCCTTGCTGGATGCAGAGTTGCCAATACCGGAAATAGATCGCGTGGTATCGGCCACAGCACCGCTGTCAATTCAACTGGCGCGGGACGTTGAAGCGCGCTGCAATGCGCCCCTGATGGAAATCTACGGCAGCACTGAAACCGGCCAGCTTGCCAGCCGCCGGCTCACGCAAGCCACAGAATGGCGATTATTTCCTGGCGTAAAGTGGGTGATGGAGGGTAACAATGTGCGTGCTTGCGGTGGTCACATCGAGACCTTGATCACCATGAGCGACATTATTGAACCTGTTTCAGAGGAACATTTTTTGCTGCGCGGACGCATCTCCGATCTGGTCAATATCGCAGGCAAACGGCATTCGCTGGCAAGTCTCAATCACCTGCTCAACAGCATTCCCGGTGTGAGGGATGGCGCTTTTTACATGCCAGACGATGCCGGCGATGATCGCATTGCACGGCTTGCTGCATGCGCAGTGGCGCCCGGCATGGATGCCGTCCAACTGGTGGCGGCGCTACGTGAACATATAGACCCGGTTTTTCTGCCGCGCCCGCTGCTGCTTGTTGATGCGCTGCCACGCAACAGCACCGGGAAGCTGCCGCGCGCAGCGCTGCAAGCCCTGTTCCAAACTCATGGCACCCAGTTATCCGCATGAACGACACTACTTACTGGACTGTCCCGGCGGATCATCCCGCCTTTGCAGGACATTTTCCGGGCTCCCCTTTGCTACCCGGCGTACTGCTGTTGGACATGGCACTACACTCGATAGCTGCCACCACAGGAATCGCGCTGGACCGCTGCGAGATCAACTCGGTAAAGTTTCTAAGCCCGGCTAATCCGGGCGATAAACTGGTAATCAAGCACGCCCCTTCGGGCAGCGGAACGATACGTTTCGACATCATCGCGATGGCCGGTATGCGCAAAATTGCCAGCGGCGCTGTGGTGTCGAAGTTGCCGGGATCGTTTGTATGATATCGCGCGTTGCAATGGGTGCCCCCCAAACTGGCGAAGCTGCCTGGGCACATACCCCGGAGCGCGGCAACAAACTCATGTTGCGCATGATGACATGGATTTCACTGCGGCTGGGGCGGAGCGCGGGACGCGCCCTGCTGCATCTTATTGCCGGCTATTTTCTGCTGTTTGCGCCGCGCAGCCGCCATGCGTCCGGCAGCTATCTTAAGCGTGTGTTAGGTCGCCCACCGCGGTTGCTCGATCTCTACCGGCATTTTTTCACTTTTGCCTCGACCATCCATGACCGTATGTATCTGGTCAACCACCGCTTTGAATTGTTTGATGTTGAGGTGCATGGGGAGGAAACGTTGCGCCACCTGCTGGCCAGCGGCAACGGCTTGTTCCTGATTGGCGCGCACCTGGGCAGTTTTGAAGTGCTACGTGCGCTGGGCCGGAAAATCGCGAATTTACACGTCGCCATGGTGATGCACGAGGGTAACGCAAAAAAAATCAACGCCATGCTGGCTGCCATTAATCCGCTGGCGATGCAGGATATCATTGGCTTGGGACACGTTGATTCCATGCTCAAAGTGTCGGAGTGCCTGGATGACGGCGGCGCCGTCGGCATGTTGGCTGATCGCACCTCGGCCAACGACACTTTATACCCGGTGCAAATCCTCGGTGCCAAAGCAAACTTGCCTGGCGGGCCGTTCCGCATGGCCGCAGTACTGCGGCGCCCGGTGGTATTTATGACCGGGCTGTATCTGGGGGGCAACCGCTACGCCATCCATTTTGATCCACTGGCTGATTTTTCCACCATTGCGCGCGTTGGCCGTGCTGAGCGCGACGCCGCCGTGGAAGCAGCCATCACCCGCTATGCCGCATTGCTGGATCAATACTGCCGTAAAGCACCATACAACTGGTTTAATTTTTTCGATTTCTGGCAACCGGTGTCCGCGGCAGCACCGTCCCATTCAGCAGCGTCTTCCACATCATGACGCCGCTCTTTCCTGTTTTTTCACCGCACACACTTCGAACCATTCTCTCTGCGCTGGCCTTGATACTGGTGGCTGATTCCAGCCACGCCGCCGGCTGGGATATCGATCAACTCATGCATGGGCTGGCGCAAACCCGTTCCGACCGCGCCCTCTTTGTCGAGAAAAAATTCATTGCCATACTCGACAGGCCGGTGGAGTCGTCCGGAGAGTTGGTCTACACCGCGCCAGACCGTCTGGAAAAACGCACCCTCAAACCGAAACCCGAATCCATGACGGTAGATACCGGTGTCCTGACGATCGAGCGCGGCCGCCAAAAGCATCGCCTGCAATTGCAGGATTACCCCGAACTGGCGGCTTTCATCGACAGCATACGCGGTACACTTGCGGGCGATCGCAAGGCGCTGGAACGCAATTACCGGCTGAGTCTGGACGGCACACTCGAGCGCTGGACGCTTGAACTACAGCCTGCAAATGAAAAAATGCTGGCGGTGATAAAGCGCATCCGGATCGCGGGAGCGCGCGACGCAGTACGCAGCATCGAAATATTCCAGGCCGATGGAGACCGATCGCTTATGCTCATAGAAAAGGCGCCTTCACCGTGAGGCAAACTCCGGCGCGGCGCGGCCGGACCGTAATAATGTTGTGGCTGGCTTTTATCCTCGCATGCGGCATTATCATCAGCCGCAGCCAGTTCACCACGGATTTGTCCGCCTTCCTGCCGCGCAGCCCTACGCCTGCGCAACAATTGCTGATTGAGCAGTTACGCGATGGGCTTGCTTCCCGCCTGATTCTCGTGGGTATTGAAGGCGCCGATGCGCCTACCCGTGCCCTGCTTTCCAAACAAATTGCACAGCGCTTGCGCACGGATTCCGCATTTACCGCCGTCAACAATGGTGAGCCCGTCAATGCCGAACGCGACCGCGCTTTTCTGTTCAACAATCGCTACCTGCTAAGTCCCGCAGTAACACCCCGGCGTTTCAGTGTGGATGGCCTGCGTGCCGCTATCAGCGACAGCATCGACCTGCTCGCTTCGCCCGCCGGATTGCTGGTGAGGCCGCTGCTGCCACGCGATCCGACCGGTGAAATGGTGCAATTACTCGGCCAGATGAATAGCAGCACTCGTCCACCGATCGTTGATGGCGCATGGGCATCACGCGATGGCGCACGCGCGTTAATGCTGATGCAAACTCGCGCTGCAGGTTCCGATACCGACGCCCAGCAACGCGCCATGACCGCCATCCGGCAGGCGTTTGACGTGGCAACCGCAGCAACCACTACCTCATCGTCTGCCCGTCTGGTAATGACAGGACCTGGCGTATTTTCCGTGACCTCGCGCGATGCCATCAAAAATCAGGTCAGCCGCCTTTCCGTCATCGGCTTTGCACTTATCGCCGCGATGCTGTTGCTGGTTTATCGTTCCGCCACCGCACTGGCGTTGGGTTTTTTGCCCGTCGTCAGCGGTGCACTGGCGGGTATCGCGGCAGTCAGTCTCGGCTTCGGCATGGTGCATGGCATCACGCTGGGATTCGGCACCGCACTGATCGGTGAGGCGGTGGATTATTCCATTTATCT
This sequence comes from Betaproteobacteria bacterium, assembly GCA_021730905.1. Classification (GTDB taxonomy): domain Bacteria; phylum Pseudomonadota; class Gammaproteobacteria; order Burkholderiales; family SG8-41; genus UBA5216. Next base: position 10,085 of record JAKFYK010000069.1, read on the forward strand.
GTTTGTGCAATCCGAGCAGGGCGGTACAGGCCGGCAGCATTGGATCGAGCGCCTCTGGCCCACCATTCGTCTCGGTGTGTTGACGTCCATATTCGGCTTTGCTTCGCTGCTGCTGTCGGGATTTCCCGGACTCGCGCAGCTGGGCTTGTACTCGATTGCCGGCCTGATAGCAGCCGCAACAGTGACGCGTTTCGTGTTGCCGCATCTGCTGCCGGCAAATTTTCACATTTATGATGTATCGACTGTCGGCAACATCCTGCTCAAACTGCTACGGCGCGCGCCCGCACTGCGATGGGCAGTGGCACTCTTACTGCTGGCGTCATGTACCGTCCTCGTCGGGCATCGCGCCAATCTGTGGAATGACCAGTTGTCTTCATTAAGTCCGGTCACGCAGGCCGAGATGGCATTGGATGCAAGTCTGCGCGCCGATATGGGAGCCCCGAATGTGCGCTATCTGGTGGTGGTATCGGGTGCTAACCGGGAATCCGTTTTGCAGTCCACCGAACAAGTGTCCGCAATACTGCAAGCGCAAGTCGAGCTGGGCGCGCTCGCCGGGTTTGAAAGTCCCACGCGTTATCTTCCCAGCGCAGCAACGCAGCGCGCACGCCAGGCCAGCTTGCCTGCCGCCGCCGAACTGGAAACGCGACTGGCGCAAGCGGTTCAAGAGCTACCAGTACGGGCACACGTGCTTACACCGTTTCTTGCCGATGCCGAACGTGCCCGCCGCCAGCCTTTGCTGCAAGCGCCCGATCTTGCACAAACGTCAATGGCGATGGCGGTCGATGCACTCCTTATCCAGCAAGACCGGCACTGGAGCGTCCTGTTACCGCTTACCGCGCCCGCAGGCAGCGCTATCAACGCGGAACGAATGCGTGCTGTCTTGATGACTACGGGTTTGCCCAAGGCTGTGTTCGTGGATATTAAGGCCGAAACGGATCGCTTGTATTCCGGCTACCTGCATGAAGCTATTCTATTGTCGCTGGGTGGGCTGGCGGCCATCGCCGGGTTGCTGCTATTCATCTTCCGCTCGATTGAGCGTCTGGCACGCGTCATCGCGCCGTTGGTGGCCGCCGTCATTACCGTCACGGCTGGATTGGCATTGTTGGGCCAGCAATTGACGATACTGCATTTGATAGGTCTTTTACTGGTGGTCGCCGTGGGCTCTAACTACGCGCTTTTTTTTGATCGGCCCGATCAAGCGCCGTCGCTTGAGGCAGATGCTGCAACGCCCATCGCGTCCCCCATCGTGCCACGCACTCTGGCTTCGCTATTGTTTGCCAATCTCACCACCGTTGCCGGCTTTGGTGTACTGGCGTTTTCCAACGTCTCAATATTGCAGGCGCTGGGCGTCACGGTAGCACCGGGCGTTATTCTGGCGCTGCTATACGCCGCGATTTTCACCAGGAAAGCACATGCATAGCGTCCGCTGGCAACCGCCACTACTGATTCGCGCAAGCATCGCACTGCATGTAGTGGCATTGCTTGCGGTGATCGCAGCGCCCGGACAATGGCGCTGGGCGCTGGGCGCTGTGCTGGCCAATCACGCACTGCTCACGCTGATGGGATTGTGGCCGCGCAGCCACTGGCTAGGTCCAAACTGGACACGTTTGCCTGCTGCGGCTGCAGCCCAGAATAAAATTGCGCTGAGCATAGACGACGGACCCGATCCCGCGGTCACGCCAAAGGTGCTGGATATATTGGATCGTTATGCCGCGCGGGCCACCTTCTTCTGCATCGGTGAAAAAGCCGGGTGTTACCCGGAACTCTGCCGGGAAATCGTGCGGCGCGGCCACGCCGTGGAAAACCACAGCCAGCATCACCGTCACGCTTTTGCATTTCTCGGACCTGCCGGGCTGACACGCGAGATACAGACCGCACAAACTACTTTGGCCGCCATCACGGGGTACATGCCCGTGTTTTTCCGTGCGCCTGCGGGTTTGCGCAATCCTTTTCTGGATCCCGTGTTAGCCAGACTCGGATTGCGTCTTGTGGCATGGACCCGGCGCGGGTTTGATACGCGCACGCCGGACGCTACCACGGTCAGCCGCAGATTGATGCGCAATCTTGAAGCCGGCGCCATACTGCTGCTGCACGATGGCAATTGCGCACGCTCACCATCGGGCGTGCCGATTATTGTCGAAGTGTTGCCGGTTTTGCTTGAAGCTGCTGCCGCAGCCGGCCTGCGACCCGTCACGCTGGCTGATGCACTTCAACCCAAAAACGCATGACTGCGCCGTTCGTCAAGCAACTGATTGATCGCGCCGCCGCGCCTTACCGCGCTGCGGACCGCTTCGCTTGGCACTTCGCCCGCGGCAAACTGCGAGGCGATCCTGTTTTTGCCGGATTGCTTGAACATGGGTTGATACCCGATAACACGCGCATTCTCGATATCGGTTGCGGACAAGGCTTGCTGGCGTCCTGGCTGCTTTCTGCCAAAACGATGCAGGACAACGGCCTGTGGCCGGCGCACTGGCCCCCGGCGCCGCATCCGATTTCCATTCATGGCATCGAAATCATGGCGGGCGACGTGGAACGCGCGCAAAGGGCACTGGGCGAAGCCGCGACATTCACTACGGGCGACATGTGCAAGACCGATTTCGGTAGCGCGAATGTGATCGTCATGCTGGATGTATTGCACTATGTCAACATAGCGGCGCAAAACGATGTCCTGCAAAGAACACGCAATGCGTTGCCTCCCGGGGGAACACTGATACTGCGTGTTGGAGACGCCAGCGGCGGACTGCCATTCAAATTCAGCGTTTGCGTAGATTACGTGGCGGGCTTTGTTCGCGGACACCGGAACGTCCGCTTGCATTGTCGCGCATTGCCGGACTGGTGCGCGGCATTGGCCGATCTGGGCTTCACCGTTCGCACATTGCCGATGAACAAGGGCACGCCCTTTGCCAATGTGCTGCTGGTAGCCAAGCTGGTGCAGAATACCAACCTTCAGTCGCGGGAATCGCAGATTTAGCCTAATAGTTAAAGTCATTTAAAAACAAATACTTACATAAATTTCCTCGGTCCTCCTTGAAACCTCTCCTGCTCTCGCATTTCACTGCCACCAGTTGCATAGGCCGCGGCCTCGAGCAGACGCTGAACGCGCTACGCCAGCGTCGCAGCGGGCTGCAGCCGTGCGCTTTTGATACCGTCGATCTGGCAACATTTACTGGCGAAGTCGCAGGAGTGGATGCCGTGCGACTACCCGGGCAATTGAGCGAATTTGAGTGCCGCAACAACCGTCTCGCGTTGCTGGGACTCATACAGGACGACTTTGCCGAAGCGGTGCGCGCAGCCATTGAAAAATATGGTGCGACGCGTATAGGCGTGTTCCTCGGCACCAGCACTTCAGGCATTCTGCAAACCGAACTGGCCTATCGGCGCCGCGATCCGGCGACCGGCGCATTGCCCGCCGATTTTATTTATCGCAAAACACATAATTCTTTTTCTGTCGCGGATTTCACGCGCCATTATTTTGGACTGAGCGGCCCTGCGGTGGTGGTGTCGTCGGCGTGCTCGTCCAGCGCCAAGGTATTCAGTTCGGCACGGCGCATGATGGCGGCGGGCGTGATAGATGCCGCTGTGGTAGGCGGCGTGGATTCGTTGTGCCTGACAACGCTGTACGGGTTCAATTCGCTGGAACTCATTTCACAGCAGGCATGCCGCCCATTTGATGCACAACGCAACGGTATTTCGATTGGCGAGGCGGCTGCCTTCGCGCTGATTGAGCGCGCTCCAGAACAACCGGAGGCAGATGCGGTGTTATTGCTGGGCACGGGCGAATCCAGCGATGCTCATCACATGTCGTCGCCGCATCCGGATGGACTGGGCGCGCGCATGGCCATGCAGGGCGCTCTGAAAATGGCGGAGCTGAAGGCATCTGAAATCGACTATATCAATCTGCACGGCACCGCCACCCAAACCAACGATGCCGCCGAGGGCAAGGCCGTAGCCGCCGTATTCGGCGCGCGCACGCCGTGCAGTTCGACCAAGGGCGCGACCGGCCACACGCTGGGCGCTGCCGGAGGCATGGAAGCGATCATTTGCGCGCTGGCGCTACGACATGGCTTGCTGCCTGCCGGGCTGAACATACGGCAACTCGACCCGGCGCTGGCACTCGATTACATAATGGAGAATCGCGAACAGCCGGTAACGCGCGTTCTCAGCAATTCATTTGGATTCGGCGGCACCAATTGCAGTCTGATTTTTGGGCGGGCGAACAATCCATGACCGGCGCCACGCCCAGCACGCCCAATGCCATGGCGTTCGACGCCTACATCGAAGGCATCGGCTTGCTCGGCCCCGGTTTGACCTACTGGCCGGACAGTCAGGCCATCCTTCGCGGGCACCAACCGTACCACACGCAAAAGACCTTGCTGCCATCACCTGCGTTATTGCCAGCGGCGGAACGCCGCCGCAGCAGTGCAATTGTCAAATTGACGTTGGCAACCGGGCTGGAAGCCATAACCGCGGTCGGACTCGATGCAGCCTGCTTGCCTAGCGTATTTTCATCGTCCGGCGGCGATGGGGAAAACTGTCACGCCATCTGTGAAATGCTCGCCTCGGATGACCGGAGAATTTCGCCGACCCGCTTTCACAATTCCGTGCATAACGCCGCCGCCGGATACTGGAGTATCGCCACCGGCGCGATGACTTCATCATCAGTATTGTGTGCGTTTGATGCCAGCTTCGGCGCGGGTCTGCTGGAAGCACTCACCCAGGTTGTAGTGGATAACACACGCATCATTTTGCTGGCGTGCGACACACCCTACCCGGAGCCGTTGCAAAGCGCCCGTCCCATTCCTGATGCCTTGGGCATTGCACTGCTGCTGGCGCCGCACTGCAGCGAACGGGCGCAGGCAAAAATCTCCGTGAGCCTGACCAACGCCAGCGCAGACCTGCTCGACGATGCTGCGCTTGAAAAACTGCGCAAAACCATCCCTGCCGCGCGCGGACTGCCGTTGTTGCGCGCTATCGCGCTGCGCGAAAACAAACACGTGGTGCTGGATTACCTCGACCACACGCGCCTCGCGGTAGCTGTCGCGCCATGCTGATGCCAACCCCATTGGATCACAATTGGATTGCCCGCCACATCCCGCATCAGGGAAGCATGTGTCTGCTGGATCACGTTGAAGCATGGGATCAACAGCACATCCGATGCCGTGCCATCAGTCACCGTGCCGCCGATAACCCGTTGCGTGCCTATAGCCGCCTGGGCGCCGCGTGTGGCATCGAATACGCGGCACAGGCCATGGCAGTACACGGCGCCTTGCTGGCGCCGCTGGATGGTGCCCGCGCGAAGGTCGGCTATCTGATCAGCGTGCGCCGCACAATGCTGCATGTGCTGCGTCTCGACGATATTGCCGCCGATCTGCTGGTGGAAGCCACCTGCATTACGCACGGCGAAAATAACATTCTCTACCACTTTCGCATCAGCGCGGCTAGACGCCTGCTGCTGGAGGGACGCGCTGCGGTCGTGCTCAATGCGGGTGTGCTTGCGCCCGTCTCAGGAGACGCGTCATGAAAAATGCCCTGGTCACTGGCGGTAGCGGCGGCATGGGTGCAGCCATCTGCCGCCGTCTTGCTGCCGATGGCTGCCACGTTTACATTCATGCCCATCGAGGTCTAGCAGCTGCGCAAACGCTGGCCGAGACCATTCGCGCAGGCGGCGGTAGCGCGCAGGCTCTTGCATTTGATGTGACGGATAGCAAAGCGGCGATCGATGCACTGACCCCGATCGTAGAGCACCAGCCTATCCAGATTTTGGTCAACAATGCAGGCATCCATGACGACGCCGCGTTTCCCGGCATGCGCGCGGAACAATGGCAAAGGGTGATGGACGTATCGGTCAACGGTTTTTTCAATGTCACCCAGCCGCTGATGATGCCGATGATACGCAGCCGTTGGGGGCGCGTCATCAATGTTTCTTCCGTCGCCGCGCTGATCGGCAATCGCGGTCAAGTCAATTATTCTGCCGCCAAGGGCGCGCTCAATTCAGCCACCAAGTCGCTGGCGCAGGAAGTCGCCAGCCGCGGCATTACCGTCAACGCGGTGGCGCCTGGCATTATCGACACGTCCATGAGCGAATCTGCGTTTGATGCACAAGACATTGCACGCATGGTACCGATGAAGCGCGCCGGCACTCCCGGCGAAGTTGCCGACCTGATCGGATTTCTAGCCTCCACGCAAGCGGCCTATATCACCGGGCAGATTATCTCCATCAACGGCGGGTTGGCATGAGCAAACCATTGCGCCATATCGTCGTGGTGATTCCCGCTTACAATGAGGCTGCCACCCTGCGTGAAGTTGCTGTTGGGGTGCTGGCGCACATAACCGAAGTCATCATCGTTGATGATGGATCCAGCGATAGCAGCGCCGCAACGGTAAGCGATTTGCCGATACGGGCAATTCGCCATGAAAAAAATCTTGGAAAATCACGCAGCCTGGTGGATGGATTTCGCGCAGCGCTGGCACAAGGCGCGGATGCGGTTGTCACGCTCGACGCCGATGGTCAACACCGCCCGCAAGACTTGCCGCGCCTGCTGGAAGAATCAGCGCGCCATCCACAGTCGATCGTGATCGGTTCACGCCTGCACGACAAAGCTGGCATTCCGCTGGCGCGCTATCTCGCCAACCGTTTCGCTAACTTCTGGATTGCCTGGGCAGCCGGTTACCCGCTCGAGGACAGCCAGTCCGGCTTCCGTATTTATCCGGCATCCTTGTTGACCGACTTGCCAAAACACATGCAATCGCTGCAAGGCTTTGTGTTTGAGAGCGAGATTCTGATCCACGCTGGCGCGCACGGCATCTTCAATCGTGCGGTGCCGGTCCCGGCGATCTATTCCGTCGCAAGGCGCCAGAGCTACTTCCGCCCAGTGCGCGACATCGCGCTGATCGCCCTGATGGTCGCACGACGATTGCTGGCACGCCGGATGTATTTGCGCGGTCTGGTAGCAAGCCTGAATCGGCTGAAGACATCTACAGTAGAGAACGCTAGAGCACCGGGTAACTAACCGATACGAGTGCCGCATCCGCCGGAAGATCGGTGCATGCGTCGCATGAAATTATTCATGCAGCGCCTGTTCCGCCCGTGCAAGCAGCGCGCGCACCTGTTCCAGCCCTTCGCGCGCCACCACATCCGGCGGACGATTCCATTGTTCAGGATTCGGCGCTTCGTAACTCATATCGCCCCGATAGTCCATTGCCATCAAAGTCTTGAAAATATCCACGAACGGCGCCACGCCCTTGCCCGGCGGCAGTCGATCGACCGGCTGACGGGTAGCCGAAGGCGGCCCCGGCGGCGCATCGCTGAACTGAAAGGTGATGATTTGTTCCACCGGCACGTTCCTGAAACTCGCGCCGTTGCCGCCGCTGCAGTGCAGATGGTAGGTATCGAGCAGCAATCCGCAGTTTTTCATGCTCACTGCGTTGATGACTTCCATGCCCGCTTCCAGCGTGTTGATGACCGGATGGCGCGAGTTGAATTCCAGTGCGAGTTTAAGACCGTAGCCGGCAGTGATTTCCGCACAGATTTTCAGGTTTTTCTTTGCTAACGCAATGCCCCCCGGCGCGTTCTGCCCGGGCGATACCATGATCACATCGCAGCCGAGCGCGACCGCTTTCTCGCTCACGTAGCGCAGCGAGCCGAGCAGCCGTTTCAACTCATCGCCGGATTCAAACAACACACCGCTTTCGGTGCCGATCACTGCCACCCTGATATTGGCATCGCGCACCAGCGCCACCATGGCCTCCTCGCTCATCCCGGCCTTGCGGCCGCGCATGAAATCCACGTGGCGCAGTTCGACACCGTTGTATCCGGCTTCGCGCGCAATGCGCAACGCGTCGGCCAGCGGTGTGGTGTCCAGCGTCCACGTGTGCAGGGCAATGCGGTTGTGCAAAATGTTCAATCCAGACTCCTTGTTGTCAGTTTTATTGGAAAACGTGTGCTGCCCCGCCGCTGGCGCGCGCATCGCACGCTACTGCAACGAACGCGCAACACGCGGCAGCTTTGAAAAAATCACGTCGTTATGCAAGCGCCGCGGCACTTGCAGCAGTACCCGCGATGCGCCCGAACGTCGCACCCGACATCATGCCCGAACCTGATGCGTACGCCCCCACAAACAGACCGCCCACCATTTCGCCGGCAGCGTACAAACCCGCTATAGGCCGCCCCGCGACATGCTGCACTTGGCCGGTGTTGGCATCGATCTTGAGCCCGCCAAACGTAAACGTGATGCCACAGCGCACCGGCCATGCCTCGAATGGCGGTTTGTCGATCTCCAGCGCGTAATTGCTCTTCGGCGGATAAATGCCCGCCGTACCCTTGCCGTCGAGCGTGTGACGGTCAGGATTGTAGTGGCCGGGCTGCACCGCCGCGTTGAATTCCCGCACAGTCTTCACGAAGTTCGCGACAGGAAGATCGAGTTCAGCCGCAAGCTTTTCGAGCGTGTCGGCTTTGGTGGTAGTGGCCTTGCGATAGTTGGACGTATACAAATTCAGCTCGCGTATCCTGGCATCAAGTACCTGGATCGCCACGCCGCCCGGCTGTGCCATGATGGCACGCCCCATGCTGGCGTACGTGCGCCCGCGCGTGTCCCACACCTCATCGATGAAACGCTCGCCTTTCATGTTCACCAGAATGCCGTACGGATACATATAGCGGTTCAGACTGTCGCCGTGCACATGCACCGAGGGCACGGTGAATTTCGGCAGCGCGATATCCTGCGGCGATGCGTGGCAGGTGGACCAGCTGCCGTGCGGCATCGCGCCAATATCCATCGCCATGCGCAGCCCATCGCCGGTATTGAACGGCACGCCGCGCACATGCACCGTGTCCCAGCCCGGCCCAAGATAGCGCGCGCGCATTTCGGCATTTGCCTCGAAACCGCCGCATGCAAGCACGATCGCCTTCGCGTGAAACGTCACGAAGCCCGCCGGCGTCAACGCGCGCACGCCGCTGACTCTGCCTGACTTATCGACAATCAATTCCGTCGCCGCCGTCTCATAGTGAAACATCGCACCGTTGCGCTCGAGAATCTCGAAATTGCGCTTTTGCAGGCCCGCACCGCCGCCGTTCATGGTGAGCACGTTGTCGTTGGTAAGGCTTGCCGGCACCCAGTCGTGCCCCTTGCTGGCAAGCCACTGCACCGTTTTCAGCGATTCCGTGACATGCACGTGTAGCAGTTCTTCATCGGCCTGATTGTTGGTGACGCGCATGAGTTCGTCCCACACTTCGGCCTCGGTACGATGCGGCAAACCGCAGTCGAGCAGTTTGCGCAGCTCATCGTCCGGCATATTGCGCACCAGCGGGCGCAGGTCCTCCATGCCGTTGAACACAAAACGGATATGCCCCGTCATCGCGCTATTGCCGCCACGGTCACGTTTCGGCGCTTTTTCGATGATACCCACACTCTTGGTTTTCTCCAGCACCGCGTGCGCCGCCGAACATGCGGCACTGCCGCCGCCGACGATCAGCACATCGTAGTGAAATGCTTCGTCCGTCATCTGCTTCCCCTTGTCCTAATTGCTGAATCCCGCACTCTTGATCACCGGCAGCATGCGTGCCATCTCCGCCTTGATGAACTGCCCGAACTCGTCGGGCGTGGTTGATGTCGCCTCGACCCCCGACGCGAACAGCCGCTGCGGATCGGTGGTCTTCATCACGTCATTGATCTCGCGGTTAAGCCGATGAACAATCGCAGAGGGCGTCTTCGCCGGCGCAAAAAAGCCGATGACCGATTCCGAAGCATATCCGGGAATGATATCGCCTACCGTCGGCAACTCCGGCAACAGGCGTGAGCGTTTCGGTGTGGTCACTGCGAGTGCGCGCACCTTGCCCGCTTTCATGTGCGGGGCGATCGATCCCAGGCCAGGAAACATCAGGTGCACTTCGCCCGCGAGCAGCCCCACCATCGAAGGCCCGGTGCCTTTGTAATTGATGCGCACAATGCTGAGGCCGGCCATGTATTTGAACAACTCGGCAGCCAGATGCGGCGACGCGCCGGCGCCGCCCGCGCCGTAGTTCAACTGTCCGGGCCGCGCTTTCGCGAACGCAATCAGTTCCTTGACCGATTTCACCGGCAGCGACGGATGCACCACCACCACGTTGGGCGAGGTCATCGACAGCGTAATCGGCGCAAGATCGCGTATCGGCTCCCACGTCACCTGCGTGAGATAAGGCTGCAGCCACGCCACCGATCCGTAAAACAGCAAGGAATAGCCATCGGGCGGCGAACGCACGAGCACTTCGACCCCGGCACTGCCGCGGTTTTCGACGATGACCTGCTGCCCTATGCGCGCGGTGAGCTCCTGGCCGACAAGCCGCGCACCCCAGTCGTTGTTGCTGCCTGCCGCGGCAGTAATAATGCGGATGAACTTGTTCGGATAAACATCTTGCGCGATCGCATGGCCCGCGTAACCGCAGATCACTCCGCACGACAGCAGCTGCAATAACAATTTCATTGGGAATCTCCCGGGGATCAGGGTGCCACCCGCATGCGCGCTCACGCGCTCTTGCGTAACGCCAACTGCGCATCATCCGCCGGACGCGCCTCCAGCAAGCGCATGAAATCGCGCACCGATGCAATTGTCTCGAATTGATCAAGTGCCTTTGACACCGCCGTTACCTGTTGCGTCGACAGCGCGCTCGCCGCGCAGTCCGCGAACTTGGCCTTGAGTTGCGCCGGCGGAATCGGATTGGCCGCGGTTCTGCCCAGCGGGCGCAACACGCGCGATGCAAGCTCGCGGCCGTCCACAAAAGTGATCTTCACCTCTGCCGCGAACCCCTGGCCAGGCTGAAACTGCCCTTCCCGGTGCGGCGCCGCATGCACGCGTGCGAGCAAACGCTGCACAGCCGGTTCGCGCAACGCAGCACCGTCAAAATCCTGCAACAGGACGCGCCCGCCGAGCAGCGCCCGCGCCACGCAATACTGCACGCTGAATTTCGCTTCGAGGCCGGTTTGCGGCTGCGCGCGGTCGGTGTGTGCCAATCGCGGCAAGGCGGTCCATGTATCGACGCGCGCAATGTCATCCGGGTTGAAAGGGCCGTGATCACGCACCATGTTAAGCACGGCCTCGATCGGCGAGTGCGTGCTGTAGCAACACGGATACAGCTTGTACGAGGCTCCCGGTTCCACGATATCCAGCGGCGCGCCCCAGGTGTCGAGCACGCGTTCCAGGTGGAAATTGCCGGGGCCATTGAACAGATTGAAATACCCTTGTTTGTGGGCGAATGCGTCGGCATTCGCGGTGAAGCCCTTGCGCGCGAGCAACGCCGCCATCAGGCCGCCGCGCGCGCACTGCCCCACGTGCAGCGACTTGGTCATGGTGCCGAAGTTGGCCTTGTTGCCCGCCGCCAGCGAGGTACTCATCGCCAGCGCGGTTTCGGTTTGCTCCACCGTCAAACTCAGCAGGCGCGCACAGGCGGCGGCAACTGCGAACACCCCTACCGTGGACGTCGGATGCCATCCCGACTCGCTGTGCAACGGATGCACCGCGCGCCCGATCTGCGAGCCGGTTTCGTAACCTGCCGTATGCGCCACCAGCACGTCTTCGCCGCTGCAATCGAACGCTTCCGCCGCAGCCAGCAAGGCCGGCACCATCACCGCCGACACGTGCCCGCCCATGTTGGCCGCCGTATTGTCGTAATCGAGCACATGTGCCGCAACGCCATTGAGCAACGCCGCATCCAGAGCACTCGCTCGATGGGCGGTGCCCAGCAACAGCGCGTCGCCGCTGCCTGCCACTATACCGAGCACCTCCGCGACTTTCATCGGCGCTTCTTCCGCGGTGCCCCCCAGCGCGACTCCCAGCGTGTCCATCACGCCGACCTTGCTCCAGTCCATCGCTGCCTGCGGAATATTGTCCGCGCGCATCGCAACGATGCGCTCCGCCATTTGTCGCGCGAGTTTCATTGAAATCTCCTTCGTAAATCGGACGCTGCAGTCTGTGATGAGGGCATTATGCCGTCAGCACCAGTCTGTGTCATGCGCGGCCGTACGGTTTCAGGGCGGAATCCGCGGAATGGGCTGATGTCGTAAGACGCTCCAGCGCAACGTTAAACTGAAAACGCATGCGCCGGTCAGCGCCCGGCATGCAGACCCGCAGCCTTGATCAGCTTCGTCCACTGCGCGAGATCATCCCGAATGATCTTCGCGAATTCATCCCGGGAACCGGTAGTAACTTCGGCCGCATGGAGCAGCATGCGTTCCTTCATCTCCTGCGTATTCATCACGGCGACAATGTCGCGCTGCAGCCGGTCGAGGATCGCTGGCGGCGTTCCCCTGGGCGCGAGCACGCCGTTCCAAGTCAGCGCCAGCATATCGGGCAGCCCTACTTCGGTCGCCGCAGGCAGATCGGGCGCGGTGACGGAGCGCTTGCGGTCGGTCACCATCAGTCCGCGCAACTTCCCGCTCTTCACGTAGGCGACAGCCGAGGGCAGCGTTGCGAACATGGCTTCGACATGCCCGCCGATCAGGTCGATGATCGCGGGTCCGCCGCCCTTGTACGCCACATAGCCGAACGACACGCCGCTGCGCGACTTAAACAGTTCGCCGATCAGGTGCGACGTACCTGCACCGGTAGTGGCGAAGTTGAGTTTGCCCGGCCGGGCGCGCATGAATGCAACGAGTTCCTTGACCGATTTCACCGGCAGCGACGGGTGCACCACCAGCACGCTTGGAAACGCGATCACCGTGCTGGCCGGCGCGAAGTCCTCGACCGGATCGTACGGCATCTTTTCATAGGGACTCAGCACCAGTTCGTTGCTGGTGCCGAGCAGCAGCGTATAGCCATCGGCTGGAGATTTTGCGACCACGCTCGCGCCGATGGTGCCGGTCGCACCGCCCCGATTGTCGACCACCACGGGGCGGCCCAGCACCTCGCTTAATTTCAGCGCAAGCGGACGCGCGACACCGTCGGCAGCGCCACCCGGCGGCCACCCCACCACCAGCCGCACCGTCTTGGCGGGATAGGTCTGGCCGGATACACAGAACGTCGTGCATAGCAGAGTGCCGGCAACGATGATGCGAAAGAAGGACAGCGTCATGGGGGATTCCGGGCGAATGATATGTTTCGGAGCGTTATGCCGGCTCCAGCCCCTTGGTGCGCAATACAGCGCGAGCGGCCTCCGACCTCAGAAAATTTACGAACGCCTGTGCCACGTCGCGTTGCGCGGACTGCGGAAACGCGGTAGCGCCGTAGACGATGGTTTGCTGCAGCTCCGCCGGCAGCGGATCGAGAATCGCTATGCCTGGTACCGGCAGCAGCTCGCTGATCTGCTGCACCGCGATGTCGGCAGCACCCCGCGCCACCACGGCGCCCACCAGCTCGCCTGCACGCGGCACCACGCGCTTCGCCGCAATGGCCTCAGCGATGCCGAGCTGCTCGATCACCTTGACGAAATGCATGCCGCTTGCTCCTGCGCTGTATGACACGCTACCCGCTGCGAGCAAAACACTTTTCAATTTCCCGGGCGAGCTGATGTCCGGTTTCGGCACACCCGCCCGTACCGCCAGGCCGGTGCTGGAGCGGGCGAACGCGGTGCGGCTGCCCGCCAGCAGCTTGCCGTCTTTTATCAGCGGATCCGAGAACTCCTCCGGGCCGATGAAAAGGTCACCCTGCGTGCCATTGAAAATTCGTTTGGAGAGATCGGAGCCGCCCGCGTAAGTGATGTTGACCTTGTGGCCACTTGCGTGCTCGAACTCAGGCACTAGTTCGATCAGTGCTTCCTTCGCCGAAATCGTGCTGTATACGACGAACTCCGCACCCTGCACCGTACTTGAACTAACACTCATGATCAATCCCATCGCAACAAGTACGTCAATGACTGAAAAAATCCGTGCCCGCCTCCCCTGCCCGGTATGCGCAACCCAACACAGGGCGATGTGTTGAAGTACACATGCATCCTCTCAATCAGGCGCAGCGCGCACCCCTTTCTGACCCGATTTTTCGATCGCGCGTTGCACGATGCCGGCGGCCTTTGCTGCATTGACGAGCTGCGTGAGTTTGCTTTTTGCCTCTGACGACCAGCCTTTGGTGGTGGATACCGCAAAAGCCACCGTTTCAAACGCGCCGATAATTCTGGACCCCGGCAGACGGTCGGCAATCTTCTGCACGCTTTCGATGCCCGTTGCGTACAGGTCGATCCTGCCATCGCGCAACATGTCGATGGCAGTATCGGCGTCACCCGCCGTACGCACCAATTCCGCGAATTTAAGCCGCGGGCTCAGAAGCGCGTCGGCTGAAGCGTTGCGGGGAACCCCTATCCTGACGCCTGCCCGGTCGACCTGATCAGGATCGGCAAATGCTCGGCCCGGCGCGGCGATATACACGTAATCAATCAGTATCACATCCGGCATGAAATCGACCAGCGTCGCCGCAAAGGGATTTCTGCCGGTGATAATAATGTCCCATTCTCCCTTGCTGAAGCTTGCGGTGTAGGTCGCCGCACCGGAGTAAACCAGGGGCTCGAAGGGTACGCCCAGTTTCTCCGCGATGAACTTGCCGAGGTCAGCGGCAATGCCGCTGGCGCTACCGTCGGCCGCGCGCTCGTACAAAGTCGCATTCGAGCCATTGATGCCCATACGTAATTTTCCGGTCGGGACGATTTCGGTATTGACTTGTGCCATAGTGAATTTCTCGTAACTATTTGTTTTTAAATAATATTTATATCGACGAACAGCGCGACTACTATTTCACCAACCCCAGTTCCGTCATAACCGCTTTCAGTTCGCCGTAATCCGCTTTGAGTTCGTCGCGCATGCGCTCGCTGCGCAGGAATTCGTTGGTAACGAGGTCGCGTTCGAGCATTTTTTTCCAGTCATCGGATTCGACCACCCGCGCCAGCACATTTTCCCAGTATGCGATCTGCGGCGGCGGCAGGCCGCGCGGACCGACGATGGCGCGCCAGTTCGACGTCACTGCATCGGCGCCCAGTTCTTTCCACACCGGCACCGACGCAAACGCGCCTTCGAGCCGCTTGGGCGCGGCCAGTGCCACGAAGCGCAGCCGTCCCGCCTGCACATGCGGCAACACACTGGCGGCAGGTGCTACCAGCATATCGACGTGTCCGCCAAGCGCCGCGGTGATCGCATCGGCACCGCTGCTGAACACCACCACTTTTAGTTTTTTCGGATCGCTGCCGGCCGCGCGCGCCACCATCGATAGCGCAAGGTGATTGTGGTTGCCCGGCCCGCCGGAGATCGAGGCGCTGAGTGACGCCACATCGGCTTTCAGACGCGCCATTACATCCCTGCCCGACTTGATAGTCGAATCGGGTTTGACCGCGAATGCGACGTATTCGGTGAACAACTGTGCGACGGGCGTGATGTCCGTGGGGCTGATGGTGCTGCGCCCCGACACATAGTCGCCGAGAAAGGTGGACGACACGATGGCAATGTGGTGGCCGTCACCCGCGAATTGATTCAGATACGTAAGCCCCATCACCACGCCCGCGCCGGGCTTATGCACCACATTCACCACGGGATCGATCAGCCGCTGCTCCTGCGCAATCTTCAGCACCAACCGCACCAGACGGTCATTCCCGCCGCCGGGCGCATTGGGCACGATCACTTCGATGCGCTTGACGGGCTTCCAGTCCGCGGCCCATGCGGGCGCGCACGCGGCGAGCACAACCGCCAGCCACGCGATAGAAACCTGAACCTTCATGCCTGCCTCCAGAAAGCCATGAATTTGATGATAGCATCGCCGTTTCGATCAGGCGCAACTGGATTTCCTCCGTGTCCATCTGCGGCATAAAAGCCTTTGCATTTCTTTCACCCCTATACTGGCGTTCAATAACGCAATGATCTCACCCGGTATTCCCCCTCGCAAAGGGCCTGTCCCATGGGCATGACTGCCGTCGAGAAGGTTCTTGCCGCAAAAAGCGGCAAGACCACGGTGCGTCCGGGCGACGTGGTGTTTCCCGATCCCGATTACGTGATGATTCACGACGGCGTGGTGATGGGCGCGAAGCGCGAACTGGACGCCCTCGGCATCAACCGGCTCGCCGCGCCGGACAAGGTGATGATGGTCAGCGACCACGACGTGATCTACGGCAGCGCGCGTGCGGCCGAGCGCGGTGCATTCAACCGGCAGGCGGCAAAAGCATGGGGTGTAAAGAATTTTTTTGATGTCGGACGCGGCGGCCACGGCCATATTTTTCC
>JAKFYK010000079.1 GCA_021730905.1 Betaproteobacteria bacterium
CGCATCTGATGTTCAGCGGCGCGCTCGATGAATGCAGGAATCTGAAGATACTGCTCGCGCACGGCGGAGGCTTCGTGCCGTACCAGATCGGCCGCTTTGTGCATGGCCATCGCGTACGCAACGAGCCCAAGGTCAATAACGCGAGTTCGCCACGCGATCTGCTGAGGCGTTTTTACTTCGACGCGCTGACGCATGATCCACAGGCCGCGCGCCATCTGATCAACCGCGTGGGGGCCGACCGCGTGGTCATCGGCACCGATCATCCGTTCGACATGGGGCCGGACCGGCCGATCGAGGAGATCGACAAAATTCCCGGCCTGACCAAGGCCGAGCGCGAGCAGGTATGCAGTTTGACGGCGCGTGCGTTGCTGGGTGAAAATTAATAACTATTTGTTTTTAAAAGGTAATTATTAATTCGTTGTTTTGATCTATAGCGATAGTCAAGGTGGCTTTTGCGCTCGGCACAGTCGCTGCGCAAGCACAACAGTACCCCACCAAATCCGTGCGCGTGGTCGTTCCCTTCGCCCCGGGCGGCGGCACCGACATCAGCGCGCGCCAGTTCCCGCAAAAATTGTCCGAAGCATCCGGCCAGCAATTCGTCATCGACAACCGCGGCGGCGAACGGCTAGGATTTCCGATGCAGCGGAGAAGGCTGGGCGGGGTCCGTGATTTCTTCCAGTCCCTCAATGCTGTGCTTGCCGCGAGGCAGACACAGCATGTTCAGGGACACCACGCGGCCAAACGCGTTTTCCCGAACCTCATAGAAATTCTCCGGATTGAACAGCGGGGGCGCGTGCCAGAACAACCGGTAGTCGAGCGCCAGTAGATGGCGGATCAGAGCCTCGGATTTTTCCGGACGATCGTTTTCCACGTAAATGACAGGTGTGAATCGCCGCAGTAACTGTTGCGCACCCTTGAGTACATCGAGTTCCATGCCCTCGACGTCTATCTTGATGAGATCAAGCCGCGTGAGATCAAGGTCGGTATCCAGTGTGATTTTGGGTACTTTGCGGCCTTCGGGATATCCGCTGGCCTCGATGCCGCCGAAGTTGCCCTCATGCGCGTATTCGAAATCCGGCAGCAGGACGAATCCGCTTTCCGCGCCTACCGCGGCGCAGCGGGCATCGACGTTGACCCTGCTATTGAGGGCGAGATTGGCACACAGCGTCTGAAACACGATGCGTTGCGGCTCATAGGCATACACAAAACCTGTCGGACCTACGGCACGCGACAAAACCTGCGTGTGCGTTCCCATATTGGCGCCGGCTTCGATGACCACGTCGCCGGATCGAATGAACTGGCGCAGCATCGCGGCTTCGATCTCGCCATACTCGCCGTAACGTTCTATCGCACGACCGATGTATATGTCATTGCGGTTGTAGACGACGTAGCCCTCGCGCGCGAACACGCAGCGGTTGAAGCCCTGGCTTGCGGTGAGCAGATTTTCGCCTTGCCGCGTTTGGATTGCGCTGGCTTCCGGTAGTGTGGCCGTCCGGCCCAGCAATTGTCGCAGCATGTGTCGCAGCATGATTTCATACCCCGCTAAACGTGCGGAAACACTTCGACGATTGCTATCCCGCCATACCTTAGCCGCCCGCCGACTGTATCCCCGCTTCCTTTACCAGCTTGCCGAACTTCGCTACTTCCGCCTTCAGATAGGCGTGAAATTGTTCCGGCGAGCCACCGACGATTTGCGCACCGACTTCGCTGTGCCTGGCCTGAATGTCCGGTAATTTCAGGATGTCGCTGAATTCCTTATGCAGCCGCGCGATAACGGGTTTGGGCGTTCCGGAAGGCGCGCTAACCGCTGACCACGAGGAGTTTTCATAGCCCGTCAGTCCTGCTTCTGCGATAGTGGGCAGATCGGCTAGCGCAGGGGAGCGTTTTGCGCCGGTGGTAGCCAGTCCACGCAGCCGGTTTCCCTTGAGGTGCGGTACGGTGGAGATCATGTTGTTGAATAGCACCTGGATTTGTCCGCTGATCACATCCGTGAGTGACGGCGCCGAGCTTTTGTAGGGGATGTGCGTCATTTTGGTTTTGGTCATCGCAGTAAATAACTCGCCGCAGATGTGGCCGAAACCGCCGACGCCCGACGAGCCATAATTCAGCTTGCCTGGCTGCTCGCGTGCGAGCGCGATGAGTTCCTTGACGTTGTTTGCCTTTACCGACGGATGTACCACCAGCACCCCGGGCGACGTGGACACCTGCAATATCGGCGCAAAATCTTTCAACACGTCGAACGGCATGTTTTTGTACAGGTGCGGATTGACCGCCCAGGTGCCGACGGTGGCGATGACCAGGGTGTAACCGTCGGGCAGCGCTTTCGCCGTGATTTCCATGCCGATGTTGCCGCCTGCGCCGCCGCGATTGTCGATCACCACCGGCTGACCAAGGCGTTGCGCGAGTTTCTCGCCGAGCATACGGCCTTGAATGTCGGTGGGGCCGCCGGCGACGAAGGGCACCACAAAACGGATCGGCTTGTTAGGATAATTGTCCTGTGCCAGAGTGCTGTTGGCGATAGATAAAAATGTTAATAAAAACAAATACTTATACATGATATATCCTTGTGGTATTGCGCCTGATAGTTTTGGTTCAGGCGTTTTTTGCGAGTTTGTCCGCCGCTTCTGCCAGCCGCTCGACAACCACTTTGCCAAATGCTTTGGTCGTGAGCGTGCCGCCCAGGTCACCGGTGCGCGTTTCAGCGTTAGCAAGCGCGGCATCCATTGCCGCTTCAATGCCTCGCGCCGCCAGCAAGTAATTCGCGCGCTGGTGGCGATGGCCCAGCCAGTCGAATAGCATCGAGCACGACAGAATCAGCCCGCTCGGATTGGCGATGCCTTTGCCGGCAATATCCGGCGCCGAGCCATGGCCTGCGTTTGCTGCGGCGAAATTGTCGCCGGCATTGAGCGATGCCGCGAGACCGAGCCCGCCCGACATGGCCACCGCCGCATTCGACAGTATGTCGCCGAACATATTGGTGATGAGAATGACATCGTGGCGCTGCGGCCGGCTGTAGAGTTCGGCGGCCATCGCATCCACATCCATTTCGCGCAGCGTCACATCGGGGAAATCTTTTGCCACGGCTTCGGCTTCACGCACGAATATGCCGTCGGAGAGTTGCATCACGTGGCGCTTGCCCACCACGGTGACCTGTTTGCGGCGGCGGCACGCGTATTCGAACGCGGCTTGCGCGATGCGGCGCGAGGCCTGCGCGGTGATCTTGCGCACCGACAGCGCCACATCGGGCGTGGGCATGAATTCTCCGCTGCCCATGAACATATTGCGATCCGGATAGAATCCTTCGGTGTTCTCTCGCGCAAACATTACATCGAGTCCCGGACGCGCGTCACGCATGCCCGGACGCGTGCGCGCGGGCCGCATGTTGGCGCCGAGATCGAGGCGCTTGCGCAGCATGCCCGGCACGTTGATGCCGCCTTCCTCGCGCGGCGGATATTCCGTCATGCCGCAGGGGCCGAGCAGGATGCCATCGACCTGCTTGGCGGCGTCGAAGATGCTGTCCTGCAACGTGGTGCCGTGCTTGCGGTACGACGCCATACCCACATCCCTGAAGTCGAAGCCGAGTTCAAGGCCGAATGCGGTGTTGGCACGCTCGATGACGGACATGGCGACCTCGGTGATTTCCGGGCCGATGTCGTCGCCGGGGAGTACGAGAATTTTCATGATGGTGTTTCGTGTTTGGAGTGAATCGGATCGAATGGTGGATTACGGTTTTGCGCCGCGTGCGCAGCGACAGCGTCGAATACTAACGTATCCGGCGGCGCAATCAAATCACCCATTCAAAGCCTGAGTGATGGAATGACTGATCAACCCTTGAGTTTGCGCACCTGCTCCACAAACGCCGGCAGCACTTCCCTGTAATCGCCAACCACGCCATAGTTGGCGCGTGTGAAAATATCTGCCTGTGCGTCGGTGTTGATCGCGGCGACGATTGCTGAGCTGTTGATGCCTGCGAGGTGCTGCACGGCGCCGGAGATGCCCACTGCGATGTAGAGGTCGGCATTGATGTTGCTGCCGCTCAAACCCACCTGGTGCGTTGATTTGACCCAGCCGGAGTCTGCCACGGGCCGCGAGCAGCCTACTGCCGCGCCCAGCGCAGCGGCGGCTTCGTCGATGTAATGCCAGTTGTCCGGGCTGCTCAAACCGCGTCCGCCGGATACCACGATTTTGGCATCGGCGAGCTTGGGGCCGCTGCTGGCCGGCGCGGCGATTTCCTCGATCAGTGTGACGCGTTCATCTTCCGGCGCATTTACCGACACGCGTTCGACTTGTGTATTCGGTGCAGCGGTACCGCGCGCGCAGGCGCCGCTGCGCAAGGTAACAATGCGCGGCATGCCGTGTACCACGAATTCACCGACGACACCGCCGCCATGCACCGGTTTGTATGCAACAAGTTGAGTGCCTTCGATGGCGAGCGATGTGCAGTCCATCACCAGCCCGGTGTCGAGGGCCGCCGCCAGGCACGGCACCCATTCGCGCGCGCGCAGCGTATGCGGGCACAGCACGACCGAAGGGCTGCATGTTTTGATGACCACCTGTGCGGCGCTGACGTGAGCGTGCGCACTGTAGTTTTGCAACGATGCGTGCCCGGCGAGGTAGAGCGTAGCGAATCCCGCGGCAAAGGTTTCCGCCGCGCTGTCGAGCCCATCATGACCATGGCCGGCCAGCGCGCCGAACAGCGGCTCATTCAAAGCCCGCGCGAGCGCCGCGCCCGCGGCGGCGGCTTCCAGCGAGGCGGGGAGCAGTCGTCCGCCCGCGACTTCACCGATGACGAGTATGCCGGGCATCAGATGAGTCCTTGTTCGCGCAGTTTGTCCGCGAGCGCCGCGCCCTGTTCCGCGCCAGTGCTGCCGGGAATCATTTCCGCCTTGCTTGTGCGTATCTGGATCGCGAGCTTGCGTAATGCCACGCGCGGCGCGGACAGTTCAATCGCGAGGTCGTTTTTCTTCCATGCCGGGATCATGGCGCGTCCGGCCGACATCAGGCCGCGCATGGACGGTAGCCGCGGTTCGTTCATCTCGCTGGAAACCCCGAGCAGCGCGGGCAGCCTGACCGTGATCCGCTGAGCGCCGTCGTCGGTAAGGCGATGCACGGTGAGCGCATCGGCCTCGACAGCTTCAATTTTGGTTACCGGGGTGACCACAGCTAAATCGAGATGGTGCGCGATCCAGTGCAGCACCTGTCCACCGTCGGTGTCGGACGCCTGCCGCCCGCACAGCACCAGATCGAAGGGCCCGGATTTACGGATGCCCGCCGCGATCAATTGCCCGATGCTGGCGCTATCGGCGTGCAGCCATGCCGGGTCGCTTAGCAAAACCGCAGTGTTCGCGCCCATCGAAACTGCGCGCTTCAGGGTGTCGCGGCCGGTTTCCTCGCCCAGCGAAATGACGGTGACCTTGCCGCCATGCGCGTCGCGCAGCCGCAGCGCTTCTTCGAGTGCGTTGGCATCGTAACCGTTCATCACCGGCGCGATGCCGAACGGCGAGATGATACGCTTCGCGTCCGCGTCGAGTTGAATATGGCTGGGCGGTATGTTGGGGTCGGCGACCTGCTTGACGGTGACGACGATGTTCAATGAAGCCTCGCGAGGTAATTGCGCGGCGGCGCACGAGACATGCGTGCCGGCGTCAAACTTTCGCGGGCGATTTTACTATAACATCTGCGTTAACCGGCGCCGCAGCCCGGCGTCCACGTGTTGCACAGCGATAGCCCCATGATTCGTTCACTCAAAATTACGCATACCTCCGACGTTCACCTTAATGACGAGGCGGATGGTGTGCGCGTGCGCGAGGCGTTTGCGCAGGTGGTCGATACGGTGCTCGATACCGCGTCGGATCTATTCTTGATCGCCGGCGATTTGTTTGACCACAACGAAGTGCGGCGCGGCACCGTTGAATTCGTCTACACGCAATTGGCCCGCGTATCGTGCCCGACTGTGATTATTGTCGGCAACCACGATTGCTGGGATGAGCGGTCCATCATAAGGCGCATGGATTTTCGCAAGGCCGGCCGCCATATTACGCTGCTGGACAATGCAGACGGCGCGCAGGTTGCCTTTCCTGATTTGCACGCTACGGTTTGGGGACGCTGCATGACAGACCATGATCGTTCCAACAAGCCGCTGGCCGGCGTGCCTCCGCGCCGGGGGAATATGTGGCACATCGGGATGGCGCACGGCTTGTATTCCGATGAAGCTGATGCCGATCGTTCGTCGCTGATCACGCCGCAGGAGATTGGCACCTCCGGCTTTGACTACCTGGCGTTGGGTCATGTGCACGCACACCGGCAGATGCGTCACGGCGACACGCTGGCGTGCTATCCCGGTGTTGCCGCGGCGCATATGGGCACGATCAGCAGCGGATGCGTGGCGCTGGTTACACTCACGCCGGGCAAGGGCGCGCGAGCGGTTGTGCACACGCTCGGCGGTAGCGTCAAACGGCGGCGCCGCGCGTAAACGTTCACGCAAGGCACGTTACATGCCGCCAGCAGTCGCTGCCTTTTGATCCAGCGCCGACCAGCGCTCGAATTTCTCGGCGAGCAATCGTTCGATATCATCGGCACGCTTGCGATCCACCTTGAGGGCGTCCGCACCCTGCCTGTGATAATCGGCGCTGCTCATGCGTGCGCTGAGCTGCTGTTGCTCCTGTTCGAGCGTCTCGATTTCCAGGGGTAGCGACTCAAGTTCGCGCTGTTCCTTGAAGCTCAGCTTTGCTTTGGGTTTATCGCGCGGCGCGGGCTGTGGCTTGATGGTGAGTGAGGGTGTGCCGGCGGCGGCCATGGGCCGCTGGGTTAGCCAGTCACTGTAGCCGCCGGCATATTCTTTCCACACGCCGTTGCTTTCGGCGACCAGTGTTTGCGTGACCACATTGTCCAGAAACGCCCGATCGTGGCTTACCAGCAGCAGTGTGCCGGTATAGCTTTGCAGCGTGTCTTCGAGCAATTCCAGCGATTCGATATCGAGGTCGTTGGTGGGTTCGTCGAGCACCAGTAGATTGGCGGGCTGCGCGAACAGGCGCGCCAGCAGCAGGCGATTGCGTTCGCCGCCGGAGAGCATTTTCACCGGGGCTTGCGCGCGCTGCGGCGGAAACAGAAAGTCGTTGAGATAGCTCATCACATGCTTGCGGCCCTGGGCGGTTTCCACCCATTCGGAGCCGGGGCTGATGGTCTCCACCAGTGTGCGCTCCGGGTCGAGCTGGGTGCGCATCTGGTCAAAATAGGCGATTTGCAGATTCGTGCCCAGGCGCACGGTGCCGGTTTCCGGCGTCAGCGTGCCGAGGATCAATTTGATCAGCGTGGATTTGCCTGCGCCGTTGGGGCCGATGAATCCAAAGCGGTCGCCGCGCATGATGCGCAGCGACAGGTTATTGACGATTGTGTTGTTATCAAATCGCTTGGTCACATCGACAAGTTCGGCCACCAGCCTGCCGGAGCGCGCGCCGGCATCCAGCGCGATCTGCACTTTGCCGAGCCGTTCACGCCGTGCGGCACGTTCGTTGCGCAGCGCTTGCAGCCTGCGCACACGGCCTTCATTGCGCGTGCGGCGCGCTTCTATGCCTTTGCGTATCCACACTTCTTCCTGCGCCCAGAATTTGTCGAACTTGCGGTTGACGACTTCCTCGGCCGCGAGTTGATCGGCTTTGCGCGCTTCGTACGCGGCGAAGTTGCCGGGGTAGGAACGCAGCAGGCCGCGATCGAGTTCGATGATGCGCGTGGCGACCTTATCCAGGAATGCGCGGTCATGGGTGATGATGATGGATGCCTTGGCCGGATTTGCCACCAGCAGGTCTTCCAGCAAGGTGATGCCATCGATGTCGAGATGATTGGTTGGCTCATCGAGCAGCAACAGGTCGGGCTTTTGCGCCAGCGCGAGGGCGAGCATGGCGCGCTTGCGTTCGCCGCCGGACGCCGTGACAGTAGGCTGATCTTCATCAAGGCCGAAGCG
Organism: Betaproteobacteria bacterium; assembly: GCA_021730905.1. Classification (GTDB taxonomy): domain Bacteria; phylum Pseudomonadota; class Gammaproteobacteria; order Burkholderiales; family SG8-41; genus UBA5216. Next base: position 7,961 of record JAKFYK010000079.1, read on the forward strand.
ATGCAGAAATTCCGTTAGCCGCGCTTCGGCAGCCCAGCGCTCGCGCTCGTCATGCAGTGCTTCAAATGCAGCACACAGCGCGAGGCTTGCCCTTAAGGTGGGTGCCTCTGGAGGTGCGGATTCCTGCTCGACCATGGCGATGCGCAAGCCGTCTTCGCGTCCGCACACGCCGTCATCCAGCGTGAGCTGGCCGGTGATAATTTTCAGCAGCGATGACTTGCCGGTGCCGTTGCGTCCGATGAGGCCGATGCGCTCACCGGGCTGCACGGTGAGGTTTGCGCGATCCAGCAGTGGCGTAAGGCCGTAAGCCAGTTCGGCGTCGGCCAGCGTCAGTAAAGGCATGGAACAAAAACCTTTTTTTTTCACTGCGTGTGGCGCAGTAATGCATTGTAACTATTTGTTTTTATTGACTATTAATTACGGCTGCGACCAGCGCAAATCCAGTGTCAGGGGAAACGTCGGATTGAGCGATTCGGGCGCTACCGTCATCGGTCCCGGCGTATGGCCGTGATCGCGGAAGCGCGCCATGCGCCGCGCTTCGGCTTCGTTGGCATTCACCGGAAAGGTGTCGTAATTGCGTCCGCCCGGATGCGACACGTGATAAGTGCAGCCGCCGATTGAGCGGCCGCTCCACGTGTCAACGATGTCGAACACCAGCGGTGTGTGAACGCCGATGGTCGGATGCAGCGCCGACGGCGGACTCCACGCGCGGTAGCGCACTCCGGCGATATATTCTCCTGGCGTGCCGGTCGGATGCAGTGGCAGCGCGCGCCCGTTGCACGCAATGACGTGGCGCGATTCGGTGAGCCCGTTGACTTTGACCTGCATGCGCTCTACCGACGAATCGACGTAACGCGCGGTGCCGCCGGTGCTGATTTCTTCGCCCAGCACATTCCATGGTTCGATGGCCTGCCGCAATTCGATGCGCACGCTTTCGTAGGTGACAGTGCCGTAGCGCGGGAAACGAAACTCGATGAACGGCGCGAACCAGCTGAAATCGTAGGCGTAGCCGGCGCGCTGCAGGTCGCGCACCACATCGTGCATGTCGGCAGCGACAAAATGCGGCAGCATGAAACGGTCGTGCAATTGCGTGTGCCAGCGGATCAACTTGCCTTCGTAGGGCGTTTTCCAGAAGCGCGCGACCAGCGTACGCAGCAGCAGCATTTGCGCAAGGCTCATCTGCGGGTGCGGCGGCATTTCAAACGCGCGAAACTCGACCAGGCCGAGGCGCCCGGTGGCGCTGTCGGGCGAGTAGAGTTTATCGATGCAAAATTCGGCGCGATGCGTGTTGCCGGTGAGATCGATCAGCAGGTTGCGCAGCAGGCGGTCCACCAGCCACGGTGTCAGCGACTCATCACCGGCCTGCTGCCCGTTGTACTTGAGCGCCATTTGCTGGAAGGCGATTTCCAGCTCGTAGAGATTATCGTCGCGCGCTTCATCGACGCGCGGCGCCTGGCTGGTGGGTCCGATGAACTGTCCTGAAAACAGATACGACAGCGCTGGGTGATTTTGCCAATAGGTGATGAGACTGCGCAGTAAATCGGGCCGCCGCAGCATCGGGCTGTCGGCAGGCGTGGCGCCGCCCAGCGTGACGTGGTTGCCGCCGCCGGTGCCGGTGTGGCGGCCGTCGAGCATGAATTTTTCGGTGCCCAGCCGTGCCTGGCGCGCTTCTTCGTAGAGCGAGAAGGTGTTGGCGGCAAGTTCATTCCAGCTTGCCGAGGGATGAATATTGACTTCGATCACGCCGGGATCGGGCGTCACGTTGAGCACGCGGATGCGCGGGTCGGATGGCGGGCCGTAACCTTCAATCCGCACACACAGGCCAAGCTTTTCCGTGACGTTTTCCATGGTCGCAATAAGATTGAGAAAATCCTCGGCGCGCTTGAGCGGCGGCAGGAACGCGTGCAATCGTCCGTTGCGCACTTCGATGCATAATGCGGTGCGCACCACTTCGTGCGGCAATGGTTTCCCCGGCTTGGCGTGCGGTTTCCGCTGATGGCGTGCTTTTTCGGCGGCAGTGTGAGCGTCATGCAAATCGCCGCGCGTGTCGAACGGATCGCGTTCGAACTCGGGCTCGATGTCTTCGGGCAGGCGCTCCGGCAATGATGCGAGCGGCAGGCGGTTGCCCAAGGCCGAATCGCCGAACAGCAGAAAAAGCCGCTCGCGCTTGAGCGGCCAAGGCGAGCTTTCCCAGAGGGTATCGGCAGTCGTGGAAGACGCACTGGCATCGCCTGCTCTTAACGGCAACACAAAACCCGCGGGTATCTCCGGGCCGCGATCGAGTGCGCGCCGCAAACGCGAACGCTCGTCGGCATCCTTCATCGGCACTTTGAGCGGATCGATATTGATCGGCAGCCGTGCTTCGGTGTTCAGCAGCAGCAGCGGATCCTCATAGGCATCGATGACAAATTCATCGGCGAGCCCCAGCGCGTTTGCCATGCCACGCGCAAAGCGCCGCGCGTCATCGGTGGTGGCGGTTGCAGGTGTGGCATCGGCGGCGATCAGCGCCGGATTTTTCCACAGCGGCTTGCCGTCGCGGCGCCAGAAGATGCCGATGGCCCAGCGCGGCAGCGGTTCGCCCGGATACCATTTCCCCTGCCCGTAGAACATGAGCGCACCCGAACCAAAGCGTTCCTTCAGGCGCCATGCCAGTTGTTCCGCCAGTTCCCATTTTTTGGGCGACAGCGCGCTGATGTTCCATTCGAGGCCGTCCATGTCGTCGATGGACACGAACGTAGGCTCGCCGCCTTGCGTGAGGCGCACGTCGCCGGTTTTCAGTTCGGCGTCTACTTGTTTGCCGAGGCGGTCGATGTCTTCCCATTGCACCGGCGTGTACGGTTTGGTGACGCGCGGATCTTCGTGGATGCGCGTGATCGACATCGCGAAATCGAATTGGGTTTCGCACGGATCGACCGCGCCGATAATGGCGGCGGCGCTGGCGGGCGAGGGCGTGCAAGCGAGCGGAATGTGGCCTTCGCCGGCGAGCAGCCCGGAGGTCGGATCGAGACCCACCCAGCCTGCGCCGGGAATGTACGCCTCGGCCCAGGCGTGCAGATCGGTGAAGTCATGCGTGGTTCCCGACGGGCCATCGAGCGCTTTGACGTCGGCGGTGAGTTGAATCAGGTAACCGGAGACAAAACGCGCGGCGAGTCCGCAGTGGCGCAGCAACTGCACCAGCAGCCAGCCGCTGTCGCGGCACGATCCGCTGGCCAGTGATAGCGTTTGCTCGCCGGTCTGGACGCCGGGTTCCATCCTGACCAAGTACTTTATCTTATGGGACAACTGTTGATTGATTGCCACCAGAAAATCAATCGTGCTGCCGCCATCGCGCCAGTGCTTTGCGCGAAACTCCGCCAACCACTGCATCAGCAGCGGGCCGCGATCGGCGATCGCGAGATAAGGCGCGAGGTCTTTCGCGAGGTCATCGCGATAAACGAACGGAAAGTGGTCGGCGTAACTTTCCATGAAAAAATCGAATGGATTGATCACCGTCATGTCGGCAACCAAATCGACGGTGACTTCGAGCTCGCGCGCTTTCTCCGGAAACACGAAACGCGCGATGTAATTGCCGAAAATATCCTGCTGCCAGTTGATGAAATGCGGTTCCGGCTTGACGTTGAGCGAGTAAGCCAGCACTGGCGTGCGGCAGTGCGGCGCGGGACGCAGGCGGATTTCATGCGCGGACAGCGTGACCGGACGGTCGTACACGTATCGTGTACGATGGTGCAGCGCGACCTGGATGCTCAAAGCGGCTTTGCCAAAATCAACCGGTTCATGCGATTCATACGTTAGCCGGAATCCGGAATGCCATCGCCATTCCAGTCAGGGTTGGGAAGTTGCGCAAACACGCGGCGCAGTCCTTCGCCCCACTGGTTGTGGATCATGTTGAAATACGCATCAGACTCTTCGATGCGGCGTTGCACGCGTACTTTGAGGCTGTTGTTGTCGTAGATCACCAGGTCAATCGGCAGGCCCACGGAAATATTACTGCGCATGGTCGAGTCGAACGACACCAGCACGCACTTGGCGGCTTCCATCAACTGCGTGTTGCGCTTGATCACGCGATCGATCACCGGCTTGCCGTATTTGCTTTCGCCGATCTGGAAATACGGCGTTTCCGGCGTGGCCTCGATAAAATTGCCCTCGGAGTAGATGTGAAACAGCCGCTGCGGTTCGCCGCGGATCTGCCCGCCGACGATAAACGACGCGCCGGCATCGATATTGTTTTGCTGCAAATAAGGCCCGTCGCGCCGCCGCACGTCGCGTAACGCGTTGCCCACCAGATCGGCGATCTCGAACATCGACGACGCGTTGGCCACGGTCTTGTTGGCATCGCCGCTGCGTATATGGTGTTCCAGCAGATTGATGGCACTTTGGGTGATCGACAGGTTGCCGGAACTCAGGATCACGATCATGCGGTCGTCGCCGCGCGCGATCAGGTGCATTTTGCGGAAAACGGAAACCTGATCAACACCCGCATTGGTGCGCGAGTCAGAGGCAAATACCATGCCGGCATCCAGCATTACGGCGACACAATAGGTCATGTTCGTGGCTCGTGGCGTGCGCGGTTGTCGGCGTGGGAATAAAGCGCGAAGCTTAGTGTAAAGCATGGGTCATGACAAGATGGAATCAGCGTGCGTCATGACATCACCTGCTGCTGCGTATACACCGGCACCAGGAAATCACGATTGATTTCGGCTGTCAGCAACAGGAGTTTGGCGAGAAAGGCCATCAGATATTCATGCAGGCCCAGCGTGATGATCTGCTCGGTGCGTCCGTAATGCAGTTGCGCATGCAGTTCGCCGGCAAGCCGTTCGGCCTCGCGCGAGGATTCATCGCACAACCCTTTCAGGATTTCGTAGATGTCGTTCATGCAGGCATGCAGCGAGCGCGGCACGTCGTCGCGCAGTACCAGCAACTCCGTCACCTTGGTCGGCGTGATCAAATCGCGATAAACCTTGCGGTAGGCGTCAAACGCGGACAGCGACCGCAGCAGCGCGCTCCATTGATAGTAGTCCACCGCGCCGCCGACATCGGCCGCGCTCGGCAGCAGCGTGTGATATTTGACATCCAGCAGGCGCGCGGTGTTGTCGGCGCGTTCGATAAAGGTGCCGAGCCGGATGAAACTGTAGCCTTCGTCGCGCAGCATGGTGCCGAAGGTCACACCGCGAAACTGGTGCGAACGCATTTTTACCCATTCGAAGAAGGCACTCAGGCCGCCGGCATGCAACCGGTCGTAATCGTGACTGCGCATCTCCAGCCATGTGGCATTGATGTCTTCGTACATTTCGGAGGTAATCGCGCCGCGTACGGTGCGCGCATTTTCCCGCGCCTCCTGTATGCAGGAATACAGGCTCGACGGATTAGCGGGATCGAGCACCATGAAACGCAGCACATTGTCGGAGGTCAGGACGCCGGGGTAGCGTTCGTAGTAGGTGCTGGCAAGGCCGTTGATGACCAGCGGCAGCGCCCACGGTTCCGCCCACGACTGGTCGGATTCCTGGATGCGGTAGGGCAGCAGCGACATGCGGTAGGTGACATCCAGCAGGCGCGCGGTATTTTCGGCGCGCTCGATGTGGCGCGACATCCAGTACAGATTGTTGGCGGCTCGCGACAGCATGATTACGCCTCCTCACCTTCGAGTACCCAGGTGTCTTTGGTGCCGCCGCCCTGCGAGGAATTGACCACCAGCGAGCCTTCGCGCAGCGCGACGCGCGTGAGACCTCCCGGCACCAGCGTGACGGATTTTCCGGACAGCACATACGGCCGCAGATCGACATGGCGCGGCGCGATGCCCGAATCACAGTAGGTGGGGCACACGGACAGCGCCAGTGTCGGTTGCGCGATGTAGTTGGCAGGGTTGTGCAGTATGCGTTCGCGGAAATCGGCAATTTGCTGCCGGGTTGACGCCGGTCCGACCAGCATGCCGTAGCCGCCCGAGCCCTGAACTTCCTTGACCACCAGTTCGGGCAGATGGCCCAGCACGTATTTCAGGTCGTCGGGGCGATCAAGGCGCCACGTTGGCACGTTGTCGAGAATCGGTTCCTCGCCGAGATAGAAGCGGATCATCTCTGGCACGTAAATGTAGGTGGATTTGTCGTCGGCGACGCCGGTACCGATGGCATTGGCGAGGGTGACCCTGCCTGCGCGGTAGGCGGCGAACAGCCCCGGCACACCCAGTATGGAATCGGGACGGAATGCCAGCGGGTCGAGGAAGTCGTCATCGACACGGCGGTAGATGACATCCACGCGCTGCGGGCCGCGCGTGGTGCGCATGTAGACGGTATTGTTTGCCACCGAAAGATCCGGGCCTTCTACCAGTTCGACTCCCATCTGCTGTGCGAGGAAGGCGTGCTCGAAATAGGCGCTGTTGTAGGAGCCCGGCGTGAGTACCACCACGGTGGGGTTGGCGACGCCGGCGGGCGCCACTGCGCGCAGGTTGTCCAGCAGTATGTCGGTGTAATGATCCACCGGCGCTATCGGCATGCGCGAAAACAATTCCGGAAACAACCGCATCGTCATCTTGCGGTTTTCCAGCATATAGGACACGCCCGACGGTGTGCGCAGGTTGTCTTCGAGCACGTAGAACTTGTCGCGGTCGGTCTTGACGATATCGATGCCCGCGACATGCACGTACACATCACCCGGCACGTCAAAGCCGCGCATTTCCTGGCGGAACAGTTTGTTGCCGAGAATCTGCTGTTCGGGGATTTTCCCGGCCTTGATGATTTCCTGATCGTGGTAGATGTCTTTCAGAAAAGCATTCAGCGCGCGCACCCGCTGGCACGCGCCGTCAGAAATGGTTTGCCACGCCTGCGTGCGAATGATGCGCGGGATGATGTCGAAGGGAATCGAACGCTCGACCCCGCCTTCGTCGCCGTATACCGCAAAGGTAATGCCCAGCCGCGTGAACAGCGTGTCTGCTTCGCGTTGCTTCTGCAATATGAAGTCGAGCGGCTTGTCTTTCAGCCAATCCGAATAAGACTGGTAATGCGGGAGCGCCGTGCCATCGGCTTGATACATTTCATTGTAGATAAGTGGCTTGTTCACCTGGCCGCCCCATGCAAGAGCAAGTAACTCATGAGATTAAATCTGAGCAATCCGTGTGCCATTATTGAGCGCTGCTGCTCAAATTTCATTTATAGTATTGTTTTTAAAGGAGAATATGGTTTTGTGCCCTGTGCCGCAGTAAGCCCAAAACAGGCGCAACCGGCTGGTTTGCACCACCTTGGACAATACACCCGAAAACCGTGCATGGCGAATCGCACGGCTGCCGGCTGGCGCGTCTGGCGCGATTGAAATCGCAACGTGGACCAGCAAGATTGGCACCCCGCGGGGCTGCGCGCGCTGCGAGCAACCTGGCACGGTGCGGTAAGATGTTGTTTTTTCTGATTCAGGTCATTCGTCATGACGTATTGCGTGGCAGCCGTTACCGACCAAGGTATCGTTTTCGCATCGGATTCGCGTACCAACGCAGGCGTGGATCAACTGGCGATTTTCAGCAAGATGACGGTTATCGAGGCGCCGGACGACCGCGTGGTGGTGCTGTTGTCGGCGGGCAATCTTGCGTCCACGCAGAGCGTCACCAGTCTGCTCAAGCTGCGCATGCGGAACGATGACGGCGAAATCAATCCCCGGGGCATCATCGGGCTGCGCAGTCTCTATGATGTGGCGGCGCTGGTCGGGGATACCATGCGCGAGGTCGTCGAGCGGGACGGTCCGGCGCTGACGCAGCAGAACATCGATCCCGGTTGCACATTCATCCTTGGCGGACAGATCAAAGGCAAATCGCAGCGGTTGTTTCGTATCTATGCGCAGGGCAATTTCATCGAAACGAGCCGCGACACCAATTTTTTCCAGATCGGTGAGACCAAGTACGGCAAGCCCATTATCGATCGTGTGGTGAATTACGAGACGTCGCTCAAGGATGTGGCGAAGTGTTTGCTGGTATCGTTTAATTCCACCATGCGCAGCAACCTGTCGGTGGGCCCTCCCATCGAGTTGCTGGCCTACGAAAAGGACTCGCTGCGCGTAACGTTGCGGCAGCGTTTTACCGAGAACGATCCTTACTTCGCGGAAATCGGCCGCTTCTGGTCGGCAGGGCTGCGGCGCGTGTTCAGGGAAGCGCCGGACGTGCCGTGGAACTGATGGCCGGTGATTCCCGCGCGTTCCGGTTTGCGCTGCAAACATAACCATAGTCCTGATCATTCTGATGCCCGATACTGCCGCACGTAACGCCCATCGTTCCCGCCCGCGCCCGCCGCGCTCGTTTGCCGATGTCGATTACCCGGAAGCCATGCGCCGAGCCAGGGCGATGATTCCGTTGCTGAAGGAACGCGCCGCCGCGCAGGAAGAAGCGACGCGCATGACCGACGACGTGCTGCAGGCTTTTCACGAAAACGGCTTGTTGCGCTACATGCAGCCCAAGGCGTGGGGCGGCATGGAGTTGCCTTATGTGGCTATGGTCGATTTGACCGATGTGCTGGGGCAGGGCGATGCGTCATCGGCGTGGACATTTACCAATCTCAGCGCGCATCACCGGCTGCTGTCGATGTGGGAACCGGAGGCGCAGGAAGAAGTGTGGGGTGACGATCCCGATGTGGGCATCGCCTCGGGTATCGCCTATATACAGGGCCGTGCACGTCGCGTGGATGGCGGGCTGGAACTGTCGGGTCAGTGGGGGTTTTCGTCGGGCGTGGATGTGAGCGAGTGGAATATGCTTGCTTGCATCGTGCGCGACGGCGACACGCCGGTGGACTGGTGCATGTGCCTGGTGCCGCGCAAGGATTACGAAATCATCGACGACTGGCAAACGCTGGGCATGCGCGGTACCGGCAGCCGCTCGGTGCGCTGCAAGGACCTGTTCGTGCCCGCGCATCGCGCGCTGTCGATGCACGTGGCGCGGCCGGGGCATGAGTTTCCCGGATTGAAAGTGCATACCAATCCCATCTACAAAATTCCGTTGTCGGGCTTCGGCGGTTACGGCATCGGTGGCTCGATGATCGGCAATGCGCAAGCCGCGCTCGATGCGACCATCGACCACGTCCAATCGCGCAGTACCAGCTACACTGGCGCAAAAATGCGTGATTTTCAGACGGTGCAGCAACGGGTCGCGCATGCGGCGGGTAAAATCGAAGCGGCGCGGGTGTGGCTGCGCAACGACTGCATCGAAGCGCACGAGATCGCCAGGGCCGGCGGCACGTTTGATACGCAGATCAAGCTCAAGTATCGCCGCAACAGCGCGCTCGCGATCAAGATGGCCACTGAAGCGGTGGATATACTGCATGAAATGGCCGGCGGCAACGGCATCTACGACAGCTTTCCGATACAGCGCTATTTTCGTGACGCGCACGCAGCGGCAGGCCACATCAATTTCAGCGTCGACGCACAATTGCCGGCGTGGGGATTGGTGGCATTGGGCGGCGAGTTCAAGAGCCCGACGTTTTAGATCGGCGTTTTTCGGGGGCTTGGCGTTGCATCATTTCGCGGGTAGGCTATTTTTCAAGAGATTGTTTTTTACAGCGCTGTCCATGGTTGCGATGTCTTCCGCAGCACAGGCCGCCGGGAACTACCCGCAACGCGCTGTGCGCATGATCATTCCATTTCCGCCGGGCGGCGCGGGCGACATTCTGGGGCGCATGTTGACGGTGCGGCTCGCCGAAGCCTTGGGCCAGCCGTTCGTTAATGATAACCGTCCCGGCGGCGGGCAGGTGATCGCGACCGAACTTGCGGCGCGCGCGAATCCCGACGGCTACACGCTGTTCCTCGCCAGTGCCACGCATGCCATCAATCCGTCGCTGCTGAAGAAATTGCCCTACGACTCGGTGAAGGATTTTGCGTTTATTACGCTGCTGGCGGATTCGCCCCTGCTGTGTGTGGCGAATCCTGGGTTGGGTGCCAGCAACCTGAAAGAACTCATTGCCATCGCCAAATCGAAGCCGGGCCGCATCAACTATGCGACGTCGGGGCCGGGCACCGGCGGGCACCTTGCGGTGGAAATGATCAAGTACAACGCCGGTATTGATATGCTGCATGTGCCGTACAAGGGCGCGGGCCCGGCGCTCACTGATGTGATCGGCGGGCAGGTGCAGTTCATGTGTACCAGTCCGCTCGCCGTGCTGCCGCACGCGAAAAGTGGTCGGCTGCGCGCGATCGCGATGACCAGTGCCAAGCGTTCGCGCGCGGCTCCCGACATTCCCACCGTGGCGGAGCAGGGGCTGGCGGGGTATCAGGCTTCACTGTGGTATCAGATGTTGGCGCCCGCGCAAACGCCGGCGCCGATATTGCAGCGTTTACATGCGGAAATCACGCGCATCCTCAATCTGCCGGATTTCGTCGAGCAACTGGCGGTGCAGGGCGGCGAGCCGCTGGGTAGTACGCCGCAGGAAGCGCGGCGGTTTACGCAGGTGGAAATTGACCGCTGGGCGAATTTGATTCGCAAGACAAATATCAGCGCGCAGTGATTGGGTAGGTGTGCACCGCGTACCGTTGTATTCAAGGGAGCCATACATGACCGCCAACATCATTCTCTACGACCCCACTGCGCTGCGCGCAAAAGTGCCTGCGCACGTCGAAACCGCCAAGCCCGTGCTGGAGTCGCTCGTGGGCAAGGTGGTGGGCTTCATCGACAACGCCAAGCCAAATTTCAATCATTTGGCCGACGATATTGGCGAGTTGTTGATGAGCAAGTACGGCGTGAAGCAAGTCTTAAAACGCCGCAAGCGCGCTGCCTCGGTGCCCGCGCCGGAAGCGGTGTACAAGGAATACACGGAGCAATGCGACCTGGTGATTACCGGGTCGGGTGACTGAGGCTCCTGCACGTCGTGGAGTATCCACGACAGTGTAGAGATGACCAAACGCGGCAAGGAAGCTCTGACCATTTGCTCGACGGCGTTTGAAACGCTGGGCCATGCACAGGCTTCAGCGCTGGGTAAGAAAGATTTGCCGATCGCGGTGATGCCGCATCCGTTCGGGCTGCGCAAGCGCGACGAAGTGCGTGCCATCGCTGAGAAATGCGCGGACGACATTGCGCAGTTGATGACCAAGGCTGGTTCAAAGTGACGATACAGAGCACCCCGGCCGCTACTTTCGAGTCGCTAGATGATCTCGATGCCATCAACAAACTGTACCGGGAACGTCGTTGGGGCGACGGTTTGCCCATCGTGCCGCCGACGCGCGAGCGCGTCGCGCGCATGCTGGCGGGCACGCGGCGCAAGCCGGATGAAGTGATTGCCACTCTGCCGCCGGGACTTGGCGACGCGACCGTGGAGCGCATCGCGATCAATGCGGTGATGGCGGGTTGCGATCCAGAATATCTGCCGGTGTTGATCGCCGCCACCAATGCTGTTGCCGAGGCGCAGTTCAACATTCAAGGTATAGAGGCCACCACCAATTCAGCCGCGGTGTGGCTGGTGCTTAACGGCCCGGTGGTGCGGCAACTCGGTGTGAACGCCACCTTCAACTGTCTCGGTCAGGGCACGTGGGCAAACGCGACACTGGGACGAGCCATGCGCTTGATCTTGCAGAATATCGGTGGTGCGCTGCCCGGCGACATGGATCGCGCGACGCAAGGCCAGCCCGGCAAATACACATTTTGCTGCGGCGAGAACGAGGCGCAGAGTCCGTGGGAACCATTGCATGTCGAACGCGGTTTCTCTTGCGACACCAGCACCGTGACAGTGGTCGCTGCCGAAGGCACGCTCAACATGAACACGCATTCCAAGGAGGCTGGCGAGTTGCTGCGGGTCATCGCCGAATCGATGGTGCATCCGACCAGCAACGAATATTGTCACGGCGGCGAACCGTGGCTGGTGTTTGCGCCGGAGCACGCGGACATACTCAAGGCCGGCGGCTTGAGTAAACGCGAGGTGAAGCAGCGCTTGTGGGAACTCACCAAAATGCCAGCCAGCCGCCTGTCGGTGAAAGAAATTTTGCGCGCGCAGGCCTCGCGCGCCGATGAGTACGGTGATATTAAATCGGAAACACTATTGAGCATTGCGCGCAAGCCTGACGATATCTGGTTCATCGTCGCTGGCGGGCCGGGCACGCATTCCGTGTATGTGCCGTGCTTCGGCAACTCGCGTGCAGTGACGCGGGAAATTCTATAAGTATTTTTCAAAAGGAGTTTTACGGGAACTTCCAAGTTAAAAACAGGTGCATTGGGATGGATGTTGGTGGCAGGCATGGTGTGGGCCATGCGGCTGCATGCACAAAGCGGCGTGCAGTCCGGTGATTGCCCGAATCGCCCGATCCGCTTCATTACGCCCGCGCCGCTGGGCGGCACCACCGGCATCCTCGCGGGCGAACCCTACAACCTCGCGGCGGGCGTCAAGGCCGCGCACATCCCGTGCAAGGTTTCCGCACGGTTCTCTGCGCGCGTCTGTGGAATTTTCGCGTGATTTGCGTTCGACAATATTTTCCGGCCATGGCATTCCATCACGGAAATAATGTAAGTATTTGTTTTTTAAACATATTTATTTTATTCGGGAAGTGGCAACAGACCCCAAGGTAAGTATTTGGCGAGCACACGGGAGGACCGGGTGTTTGCGCAGCATTGGCGCGCGTGAAAATGTCACGTTACTGTAGCGCACCAAGTCACAACCGATACCAAGGTATCGATACCTAAGTATCTGTTCCTGCGTTGGGAATCGGAGCACATTGGGCGTCGTAGAAGGTAAACAAAATATGACGAAGTGTGAAGGGATACAAAATGGCTGAATCCGGAAGTTCAAGCACCCCGATGGTCGGGACTGTTACCGCGGTCGTGGGTGAAGTAAAGGTTACCGCGCCCGACGGTACGGTACGCACATTGGAACTGGGCGACAAAGTGTTTGCCAGCGAAGTCGTGGAGACTTCCGCGGGCGGTGCTGTGCATCTCCAGTTGGACAATGGAAGTGCCGTACGCTGTGGATCGGAATCCTCCCTAACCATGGGACGGAACCTTCTGGATTTGCCGAGTGGAACCCGCATCGCGCTTGATGGAACCATATTCAGACCCGATGTTGCCACGACGACAGTAGCGACTGCGCCGGTCACGCCGTTGGCACCGGTTGTGGCACCGGCTACCGGTGACATCGCTGCGCTGCAAGCACAGATTGCAGCGGGCGCAGACCCCTCCAAAGTAGCCGAAGCGACCGCCGCGGGCGGCGCGCCGGGCGCCGGCGGCGCCGGTGATGGCGGCGGCGGCACGCCGGTGATAATCGATCAGGCTGACTCGCAAGGCGTGGTGACGTCGGGCTTTCAGACGTTCGGAGCGGGCGCGGGCCAAGGCACGACTAACACCGCTACCGGTCTATTACCCCCCATAGTAACTACCGTTAACCTGCCGCCCAAAGTCATCAGCATCACAGGTGGCGTGCGGGTCACCGACGAAGACCTGGTAAATGGAAATCCGGATTTTGTAGGCAACATCGACAACGCTGAATCCAGGATTTACGAAGGCAAGATGGACATCAGCGACCCGGAAGGCCAGCCGCTGGGCGTGGATTTCGGCATACCCGCCGTGGCACTGTTTTCGCACGGCGACCAGATCATCTGGGAACTGCGGGATGACAACAACACCCTCATCGGCAAAGTGATCCGTAGCATCGAAGGCGCGGAAGGTTCTCTCAGCACCACCGAAGAAGAAATCATCTTCATTGCTACGATCGACGACGAAGGCAACTTCAATATCGAGCAGCGCGGCCCGATCGACCATCCTGTCGCGGGGGAAGAAGACGACCTCGACTTTGACATCCCGGTTATCGCGACCGATCCGTCCGGCTTGAGTGGCTCAGGCGTGCTCAACGTCACAATCGAAGACGACAGCCCGATCATTGCCGAAGGCGGTGAAGGCAACGTTTCATTTCCGACGGACAACAGCGAGACTGCGCGCGTGTCGTTCCCGCAGCAGCCGACGGTTTCCGCGGACGAAGACGACGTCTACCCGATTGGCAATAACGATTGGGCGGGCGGCGATGACTATCCCTGGCAATATGCAACGCTGGCCATCCGCTTTGGCGCGGACGGCCCAGCCGAAGTGGATCCGGTGGTGCTCGGTACGGCTGGCATCCAGGATCAATATGGCAACCCGCTGACCTCGGGCGGACAAGAACTGCAATACGAGTGGGATTCCGCTAACAATACGTTGATCGGTTACATCGACGGTGAAGGCGGTCGCACAGAGATCTTCCACCTCGTGGTTGACTACGTTTGGGACAGCGGCGCGCAAGTTCATATCGAATTGCTGGGCCCGCTGGATCATCCGCTCAATAGTGGACAAGACTATTATGATTACAACCTGCCTGAAGACAACCTGATCTTTAACGTCACTTACAATGCGACCGACTTTGACGGTGACACTGCGCAAGGCAGCATGATCGTCAACGTGGATGACGATAGCCCCACACTGGCTGGCGGCGAGGGCGAATGCCGTTTTGGGGGCATCACTGCGACGGTGCGCGAAGACGGCATGCGCTTTGCCACGAGCGACCTGTCCAACGGCAACCAATCTCCGGCCAACACCGACGCCGACGAAGCCGTCAGTGCGGCCGGTTCGCTGCGCCAACTGTATTCGTTCGGTGCCGACGGCCCCGGCGACTTCGTCATGCTCACGGATACCAGCGACCTGCCGCAGTTGTACTCGAACGGTTATGAGGTCAGCTACTCCGTGGTTGACAACGTGCTGACTGCAACGGCGGGCAGCGGCGACAGCGAATACGACGAGGAACGCGTGGTATTCACGCTGACGCTGAACGCGGATGGCTCATGGAGCTTCGACCTCATGGATCAGCTTGACCATGTGGCAGGCGACGGCGAAAACGTTGGGTTGCGCGATGGTGAAGGCTCGGTGAATTCGATCGACTTTTCCTCGCTGATTCAGGTGACCGACGGCGATGGCGACCAAGCGCCGGCGTTGCCCGAGGGCACGTTTAAAGTTTCCGTGCAGGACGATGTGCCGGTGCATTCGGGTCTTGATGGCGGCATCCAGGCGACCGTGCAAGAGGATGGCATGTCCCTTGCGGCGGGTGATCTGTCGGAAGGCAACAAGGAATTGGGCGGTACCAACGATGACAACGAGGCATCCTCGACGCTGTCTGGCTCACTGGCAAGTCTGGTAAGCGTGGGTGCGGATGAAGAATTGACTTTCAGCATCAAGCTGGACGATGGCGACCTGCCGCAGTTGTACTCGAACGGTTATGAACTCAGCTATTCCGTGGAAGGCAACGTACTGACCGCGACGGCCGGCGGCGGCGAATACGACGACGATCGCGTGGTGTTCATCCTGACGGTGAACGCGGATGGTTCGTGGAACTTCGGTCTCATGGACCAGCTTGACCATGTGGATGACGGTTTGAACGACGAGAACACCGCGCTGCGTGCGGGAGAAGAAGGCTCGGTGCCCTACATCGACTTTTCGCGGCTGATACAGGTCGCGGATGCTGATGGCGACGAACTGGAGTTGCTCAACCCGGGCGATTTCACTATCACCGTGCAGGACGATGTGCCGACGGCGAACGACGACGTGAACAGTCTGACGGAAGACACCATTGCGGAGATCATGGGCAACGTGTTGGGCGACGGCGCGGCGCCGCTGAACACAGGGGAAGATGCGTTTGGCGCAGACAGCTCGGTATCGGTGTCGGCCATCCGCACGGGCGGGGAAGCCGGCAGCGGCACGGCGGGGACGGTGGGCAACATACTGGTGGGCCAGTATGGCAACCTGACGCTGCAATCGAATGGCAGCTACACCTATGTGCGCACGTCCGATCTGCAAGCGCTGGACGATGGCGAGAACGTGCAGGACGTGTTTACGTACACGATAAGGGACGCAGATGGAGACACCGATACCGCGCAACTGACAATCACCATCAACGGCGTGGATGACCCGATGGTGGTGCAGAACGACACCGACAGCTTCGATGAAGATCAGGTGCAGGCGACGGTGGTGGGCAATACCAATGTGCTGGCTAACGACAGCGATCCGGACACGACGGACAACCCGCTGCAAGTGCAAGATACTGATACGCAGAACGTGTACCTGCTCGACGGCGTCGGCAATCTGACCTCGACGGTTGCAGGCACCATTGCGTTTGCGGCTGACGGCACGTATAGCCTGACGTTGGACAGCACCTTCAAGGCACAAGCCGACACCCTTAACACGGGGGATTCGTTCAAAGTGGGTGTAGTACATACAGTGGTGAATCAGGACGGCGCCACGACGGATGCGACACTTCGCATCACCATCAATGGTATTACCGATACTGAAACGAACGCGGCTCTGGTCGTTGGCGAAAACGTCAATGACAACTCGGATTCCTCAAGCCCTCACCGCGTTGATAACTCGGGTACCACCACCAGCGGTATCGTAGACGCGGGCGTGCTCAACGACGTACTGATTGGCGACGCGGGTGGCAAAGTAACTATCGTGCAGCCGGGGCAAGACTACAGTATCGCTCTTATCTGCGACATGTCTGGCAGCATGTCGTGGGACGGCAAGGATGCTTTGTTGAGAGCCGCACTGGAGAACTTCGTCAATACGCTGGTGCCTTTTAGCGGCGGTCATATCAATATTGGCTTGATTTCCTTCAGTGACAACGCAACGTTGAGACTGAATATTCCGGACCTCAACGCAAGCAACAAGGCTGACCTGATCAATCAGATACACGCGCTGATCGCACCCAGTAGTGCTGCCACTAACTACGAGGCAGCATTTAATCAAACCAAATCATGGTTCGATACTCAAGTGAGCGGTGGGTTCGGTTCATACAACAAACTGGCTTACTTCCTGACCGACGGTGATCCCACGACTTATACCGGAGACGGCAGCGTTACCGGCGCTGCAACCGACTATCAGGACATGGCGCATGGGAATAGCGCGTGGAATGCCCTGCTCGCTGCCCATGGTACTGTCCAGGTGCATGGGCTCGGCATCGGAAGCGGCGCTACTCTCGACAACCTGCGTTTCTTCGATAACACTGCTATTACTGGCACGGCGACCTTTGACCCGTCGGGTAACCCGGGACTTGGGTTCACCGACGACATCGGTCAGCCGCTGATGGTGACCACGGCTGCTCAGTTGACGTCGGCGCTGGTCGGCGGCTCGTCCACCGACACTGCGAACGTGGTTGGTAACGACGTGATCAACGGTGGCGACGGCAACGACGCGATACTGGGCGACAGCATCTACTCGGGCGGTGCGGATAGTGGCTGGGCGAACTATGCGGCAGCGCACGCTGGCTGGACGGAGGAGCAAATGCGCGCCGACATCCATGCCAACCTGACCGGCAGCAATCCGACTTATGCGCAGGAAGGCACGTCGGGCGGCAACGATACCATCGATGGCGGCGCCGGCAACGACGTGATCTTCGGGCAAGGCGGCAATGACATCCTCGTTGGCGGCGCAGGCAGCGATATCCTCAACGGTGGCAGTGGCGCCGATACCTTCAAGTGGGGCAATGGTAATCAGAGCACGAGTTCGGCGCCGACCGATACCGTGATTGGTTTCAATGAGAACACCGGCGACAAACTTGATCTGAAAGATCTGCTGGAAGGCGCCGGCGCTACCAACGAAACGTTGTCAAGCTATCTGCACTTTACCGAGGTCAGCGGCAATGTTGTGATCGAAGTGCACTCGTTTGGCGCCAGTGGGGTGGGATCATCTTCGGCGATCGATCAGACGATCACGCTGCAGGGTGTTTCGCTTGCCTCGCTTACGTCAGCGTATGGTGCCGGCGACGCAAGCATAATCAGTGGATTGATTAGCGCCAACAAACTGGTTGTTGACTAACTGGCAGTTTCAACCTCAACACCCGGCGCAAGCTTCGACTTGCACCGGGTTTTTTGTTTGCGATAGTCGAATGACTGTTTTCAGGTGCCATGAAATAGACAAAGCAACAAGAAAGTTGCCCTCTTTGCAGTAATCATCAATTCTATGTATACCGTGTGCAAAGTCTCTCGCACGCCACCCTCATTGCAGCTATCATTGCGCCCTTTCTTTAATGCAGGCACCACGCAGTGATCCAATTCCGCAATCTCACATTGGCGCGCGGCGCGCGTAAGCTGATTGAAGACGCAAGCCTGCAAATCCACGCCGGCTGGCGCGTCGGCCTGGTTGGCGCCAACGGCAGCGGCAAGACCAGTCTGTTTGCGCTGTTACGCGGCGAACTGCATGCCGATCTCGGCGATTGCGAATTGCCCGCCGCGTGGCGTATTGCCACGGTGGCGCAGGAAACGCCCGCGCTGAAAATGCCGGCTATCGACTACGTGCTGGATGGCGATACCGAAC
>JAKFYK010000154.1 GCA_021730905.1 Betaproteobacteria bacterium
CCGATCGCGCCGGCGCCGTACACCAGAATTTTCATGCTTACTCGACCTTTATCTTTGCGTCGCGTATCGCCTTGCCCCACTTGGCGATTTCATCGCGCACCGTTTTTGCAAATTCCTGCTGGGAATCAGCAACGATGTCAAAGCCCAGCGCCGCCATGCGCTCTTTCACGTCCGGCATTTGCATCAGCTTCACCACCTCGCGATGCATGCGGTCAACCATCTCTTTCGGCGTGCCGGCGGGCGCGAGAAAACCCTGCTTGGTATCGGAGTCGATGCCGTTGACACCAACTTCAACCGCGGTCGGCACATCGGGGATGTTCGACGCGCGTTTCGGCGCCAGCACCGCGACACCGCGTATGGAACCCGCTTTGATATGCGGCGCCATCGGCGGCACGGCGGTAAAACCAATGCTTACCTGATTCGCCAGCACCGCCTGCACTACCGGGCCCGCGCCGGTGTAGGGAATATGCGCGATATCGAGCCCCAGCGACAGCCGCAGCAGCTCGCCCGACAAATGTGGCGTGGTACCCGCGCCAGGTGACGCATAGTTGAACTTGCCTGAGCTCGCCTTGATGGCCGCCACCAGTTCTTTCGCATTTTTGAATGGCTGAGACGCGTGCGCGGTAATGATGTTCGATGACGCGGCAACGCAGGTGATCGGAATAAAATCCTTGATCGGATCAAAGCCCGGCTTTGCATACAGACTGGGGTTTACCATCAGGCTCGAACTCACCAGCAAAAACGTGTAGCCATCGCCCGCTGCGCGCGCCGCCAGTCCCATGCCGATGTTGCCGCCCGCGCCGCCGCGATTGTCGATCACCACTTGCTGCCCCAGTGCTTCGGTAAGCTTCGCCGCCATCACACGGCCGATGATGTCCGTAGGGCCGCCCGGCGCAAACGGCACGATCACGCGGATCGGACGCACCGGATAGGCCTGTCCTGAACCTGTCGAAGCGGGTTGCGCCTGCACATTCGTTCCTGCAAAAATCGAGAGCGCGAGTACTGCGCCGACGCGGATTCCAATTCTGTCTATTTTCATAAGTATTTGTTTTTATTCAATAATTATTTCTTTGCCGTAAGCTTCAACAGCGCCGATATGTCGCTGCACTTCTCGATGTGCATCACCGCATCCGCCAGCGTTGCCGCCCGTTTCGTGCCGATCACCGGCGCGGCAAGGCTGGTGAACTTGCCGAGCAACTCCACATCATTCATCGGATTCTGAATCGAACCTTTCGGGTAATCGATTTGCGAAGTGAAAGTGCGCCCATCGCTTAATGTGGCAATCATTTTGCAGGAGACACCGCGCGGCAGTTTTGCATCCACCGCGATGCTGGTCACGTTGCTCAATTTCTTTACTTTCGCATTGTGAATATTGCGGTCGCTGTATTGCTTCAACAGAGCCTGTCCTTCAAGCAACGCGACCGCCACCGAGAACGGCAGCGACACCTGCGCCTCGTGGTAGGTACGTGGATTCTTGCCTTGATGGTAGTGCGCCCAATCGGGGTGGCGCGTAAACGCAATCGACTTCACCTTGTTCACGTCAAAGCCCGGTTGCTTGCGCACATCCAGCGCGCAGTCGATGGCGTTATGGATCGGCCGCGCGCATGAGTAAGGCTTGAATTCGATCAGCAGTTCATAAGGCTTGTTAAGGCCTTCGACCAGCGCTTCGGGAAAATTCTTGTCGGTAAACGCCTTGAGAAATCCGCGCTCGCCTTCGAATATCGTGTCCGCGCCGGTAAAGCCGAGTTGTGCCATCAACGCGGCCGTCACGCCGTTGCGTGCGGTCGGCCCCGGATTGAAACGCTTTTGCATCGACGGGCCATACATCTCCATCAGGCCCGACGCCTGCGCACCTGCCATCCCCAGCGCGTTGGTGATTTTGTCGGCGTTCAGTCTGAGAATTTTCGACGCGGCTATGGTTGCGCCGAAAACGCCGCAGGTCGGCGTGGTATGAAATGCGCGGTTGCGCAGCGAATTGTTCGCGGCACGGCTGGCGCGCTCCATCATCTCGCAGCCGGCGGCAAGTGCCGTCACCAGTTGCTTGCCATTGGCCTGGGTGGCATCCGCCACCGCCAGCGCCGACGAATACACCGGCGGGCTGAAATGGAACAGCGCCAGCACGTCGATATCGTCCAGTTCGATGCTGTGCGACGAGATCGCGTTGGCGAAGGCGGTGGTCGCCATCGAAGATTTCGCACTGTCGCCGATCAACTGGGCGCCCGTCTTCCCACCTTGTTCGCGCGCAAAGCGGCGCGCGATAAGACCGCTCTCGCTTTGACTGCCGGCCAGTGCCACGCCCAGATAATCGAGCAGCAGGCGTTTGACCGCGTGCCGGGATTCCGGGGCGATGTCGTTGTAGCCAAGTTTGGAGAAACGGTTTGCAAGTTTTTGTGCATGCGTTTGCTGTGCCATAAAATTCTTTCTGATCATCAGTTCATGTTAACCGGTGCCGCCAACAGCATCAGCAGCTCCGAAGTATTTTCCATTTTATCCAGCCCCGCGACGACCTTCACCGCTTTGTCGATATCAGCTTTCGACAAGCAGCCGCCCACGACGTGGCGGAATTTGTATTCGATATCTTCGGGCTTCAAAGGATTTTCCGGGCTGCCGCGGCGATGATGCAGAAACTTCTCGATCACGCGCCCGCCTTTCGCCGTCACACGCACGCGCGCGGCGTGACGGAATGGCGGCCCCATTTTCTCGATCTCCGGGTCCACCGTCGCCGTGATACGCGAAATAAAATCAAATACCGCCGGATCACGCAGGCGCGATTCCTTGTACTGCTCGGTAAACGCCATGCCATCGAGTGCCGTCACCGCCAGGCCATAATACAGATTCATCTGCGCCGCGGTAACACCCTGCGCCTTGTATTCCCAGGCGCAATGCACATGCGTCATCGGGCTTAACCCGGTTTCGAGTTTTTCAATGTCGACAGTCTTGAGATTGTTCTCGCGCATGATTTCAGCCAGCCCGTCGAGCGCAGTATGGATGCTGGTCACGCTGGCGTGCGGCTTGTAGCCGACGTTCAGTGTTTCCCATTCCTTGCCCAGGCCATCGGTGAGCCGCGCAGCATTGGGGGTGTCGGAATACACCGTGAGATAACCACCGTACGCCGCCTCCAGTACATCGGTAATGCCGGTAAATCCCTGCTGCGCCAGCAGCGCCGAGTACACACCGCTCTGCGCCGCGCGTCCCGAATGAAAACGCTTGACCATCGCGCCTTCCTGCGCCGCCATCAAACCACCTGCCTGAGAACCCGACATGCCCAAGGCGTGCTGAAATTGTTCGGCATTCAGATTCAGCATGCGCGCTGCCGCCGCGCTTGCGGCAAACACACCAGAGGTGCCTTGTGGATGAAAGCCGCGGAAAAACAAGCCCATGGTCGCCGCATTGCCCACGCGTGCGCCGATTTCATAACCCGCCACCATCGCCGTGATCGCATCGCGCCCGGATGAGCCTCCCGCCGCTTCCGCAAAGCCAAATGCCACCGGCGGCGCCAGCGAGCCGATATGCACGATGGATTCCTTGTGTATGTCATCGAGTTCAAACGCGTGCCCTGATGTGCCATTTACCAGGGCAGCCAGCGCAATCGAAGATTTCCTGCCCATGCCAAACAGCGACGCCACGGGTTTCGCGCCCTCGGCCATCGCCAGCGCAGCTACCTTTTGCGTCCACGGCAGGGTCGCGCCATAGAGCGCGCAGCCGATATGATCGAGCACCGAGAGCTTGATGCGCTCGATCACTTCTTTCGGCAGATCGCTGAATTGTATGGTGGATGCGAAACGCGCAAGGTCGCGCGTGGCGTTTTCAAGCAATGGTGGTTTGGAACTGCTCAACGTAATCTCCAGACGTAGTGACAAACGCTGCGGTCGCGGGCGTATTCACACCGCTTGGCTGCGCAGGGATTATTGGAAAATCAAACGAAACGAATCGCTATTTTACTGCGAACTTCGCCTCGTGAATCAGGTGTGGGC
Organism: Betaproteobacteria bacterium; assembly: GCA_021730905.1. Classification (GTDB taxonomy): domain Bacteria; phylum Pseudomonadota; class Gammaproteobacteria; order Burkholderiales; family SG8-41; genus UBA5216. Next base: position 3,975 of record JAKFYK010000154.1, read on the forward strand.
GCGGCCCGGTGCCGCGATCATCTCCAGATGCTTGTCCACCGCCAGCCGGTTAATCTCGGCATAGGTCGCGGTGGCTATTTTGTGGCGCTCCACATCAGCGGGATCGAGATCGCGCACGGGGCGCGGCTCGTGATCAAAATGGCGGTAGCGATCCACGCCGCGCGCGAGTTGCACGCTGTCGCGCGGCAATCCATCCACCGGCTTCACCCGGGTGGGTATGTAGCGTATCGCGAATCCGATGCGACGTTCGTCATCGAGGCTTTCTTCGGAGCCGTGGAACATCAGCCCATGATGCAACGACGCTTGCCCCGCCGCGAGTTCCATGTACACCGCTTTCGATTCATCCACCGTCACCGCAACTTCCTGCCCGCGCAACAAGAGATTGTTCGACACGCCCTCACGGTGCGGCACCAGCCTGCGATGCGAACCGGGAATCACTTTCATGCAGCCGTTGGCGCGTGTCGCGGGTGAAATCGCCACCCACGCGGTCACAATATTTTCGCCGACATCAATGCCCCAGTACGGCACGTCCTGATGCCACGACACAAAGCCGCCGTCTTTCCTGTCCTTGATAAACCAGCGGCTCGACCAGCACAGAATGTCCGGCCCGAGAATGTCTTCCACCACATCGAGCAATGCCGGGTGGTGCACGATACGATCCAGAAAAGTATAGACAAGATGCGACTTGAGCGACAAATGACGCGGCCACTTGCCGCCGTGTTGCGCCTCGATGGCTTCGACGCGCGCGCGTGCTTCGCGGGCCGCTTGTGCGCTCAGCGCGGGAACCGGCGACAGGTAACCGTGTTCGCGAAATCCCGCGACTTGCGTCGCGGTGAGTGCCTTGAGTTGTGCAACGTTTTGATCCACGACAATCTCATCGGTAGACTACGTTAACGCAATGATAACGCGAACAGCGCGTGTAAATTCGCAGCGCCACCGTTTGAGCTCAATGCATGGGGTGTCAAATAAAAATAGAATAAAAACATATAGTTACAAAATTAATTGCCGCCGGATACCACTCAATAATTCGGCACCGCATCCAGCCGCACCACGATGTCTTTCAATTCATTCGACGCCGCCGGATAGCGCTGCATCACCAGCGGATCGTGTCCCGGCACTATATGCTTCGGCGAATCGGCAAGTTGCTGCAATCGCGCATAACCATCGAGTGTGTCGCCCAGATGATAAGTGGTGGTAAACACACGGCCCTGCTCGAAATGTTCGTAGTAGTGGCTGGTGTCGGATGCCACCACCACCCAGCCGCGCGCGGTATGCACGCGCACGCACTGCAAGCCTGCCGTGTGCCCGCCGATGTGATGCAGGCTGATGCCCGGCGCAAGTTCGGCATCGCCCTTGTAAAACGTGACGCGATCTTTATAGACAAGGCGCACCATGCCGATGACTTCTTCGACTTCGTAGCCGTGATTGAATTGCCGGTGCCGCATGTGGCGGCCCGTGGCATACGCTATTTCGTCGTCCTGCAAATGAAACTGCGCGGCGGGGAAATCCTGAAACGTGCCGACGTGGTCATAGTGCAAGTGCGTAATCACCACGTTTTTGACTTCGGCTGCTTTTACCCCCAACAGCGCGAGGCCATCGGCAGGTGAACGCAGGAATACACGTTTGCGCTGCTCGGCCATCGCTTTGGTAAAGCCGGTATCGATGACTATCGTGCGCTCGGCATTGCGCACCAGCCACACGAAGTAATCCATGGGCATCGGTGTGTTGTGCGGATCACCACCGACGAAATGCACGGGGCGCATGGCATCGCGCGTAGCGTATTTGATGGCATAAATTTCATAGTTGGGCAACGTCATGGAATTTTCCCCGGTAATGGTTCAGGCAACACGTTCACTCTTGCCACCTTGTTTGTTATCGCGCCGGAATCGATGATCGACACTCAGCGCCGCCAGCCAGCCGTCGCGCAGGCATGACAGAAAATCGCCGGGACGATAACAATCGCCGGCCAGTTCGTAATCGACACCAGTTTCCTCCAGCATCGGCACAACATCTCGCACCGGTGCCGGGCCCGTGGCAAAGACCAGCGCATCACCAATATCAATATCGCGCGTGGCGCCGTCTTCGGCGCCTAGCGTCAGCGCGGTTCCAGCGGCGCGCTCGACCTTCACGCGCGTGAACATTTGCGTGCCGCGCGCGGCCAGTCGCTCAACCAGTTCCATGCGATTGTTGCGCGCCATGCCGGCAGCTATCGTGCCGAGTATTTCGACGATCGTACATTGCTTGCCTGAAACCGTCAGCAGGTCGGCGGCTTCCGCACCGACCATGCCGCCGCCGATGATGGTGACGCGTTTTACCGCGGCCAGCAGCGAAGGATCGCGCAGCACGTCCCACGCATGCAGCACGCGCACCGCGCCGTCGAGTTGCGACACATCAAATGGATGCGCGCGCGGCTGCACACCGGTGGCAACAATCGCGAATTCCGGCGCGTACGCGCGTATCGCCGCGACCGTGGCATTCATCGAGGTGCGAATGCGCACACCCAGTTCTCGCAGCATCGCCAGCCGATAGCCCAATACGGGCTCCACCTCCATCTTGTCGGGTGCTGCCATCGCCAGCGGCATTTGCCCGCCGGGCTGCGCGGCTTTCTCCCACACCTCGACGTAATGCCCGCGCGCTGCTGCCGCGCGCGCCGCCTCAAGACCGGTGACGCCTGCGCCTATTACCAGCACACGTTTGGGTGCTTTTGTTCTTCGTTCGGGAAACAACTGCGGTTCGGCATGCTCCAGCGTTTCAAACTCGGTGCCGATCACCGGGTTATGCACGCAGGCAACATCTTTTTCCAGCGTGAGCCGCTCGAAGCACACATTGCATGCGATGCATTTACGGATCGGCGCTTTCACCTCGCCAAACGCTTTCGCGCACCAGTGCGGATCGGCATACAAAGCGCGGCCCACCGAAATGAAATCCGCGCAGCCATCGGCAAGCAGTTTCTCAGCGTCTTCGGGATCGACTACGCGCCCCGCCACCAATACCGGAATAGTCACCGCCTGCTTGATCGGCTTCGCGTATGGCCCCAGACAGCCGCGCGGGAACGACGGCGGCTGTATGCAGTATTTCGACAGTTGCGGGCTTTCGTTGCTGCCACCCGACAGATCCAGCGCCACCACGCCCAGTTTTTCCAGCCCTTTCGACAATTCGATGACGTCGGCTTCGCTGTAGCCGCCCTCGGTAAACTCGGTCGCGGACAGCCTCACGATCAGCGGAAAATCCGGCAGCGCCTGCTTCACGCGATCCAGTGTCTCGAACAAAAAGCGCGCGCGATTCTCAAACGAGCCGCCATACGGGTCGGTGCGGTGATTCAAACGCGGCGTAAAAAATTGCTGGAACAGATAACCGTTGCCGGCGTGGATTTCAACGCCATCGTAACCGGCCTGATACAGCCGCCGCGTTGCCGCGACAAACAGTTTTTGTATCTCGACGATCTCCGCCACCGCCAGCGGGCGCACGTCGTCCCCGGTATTCGGATTCTTCCACGGTGACGGCCCCACCGGCTCCATGTTCAGCACATGCCGCCGCAGCAGCGCGCCGCGATGATTGAGTTGCGCGCACACCAGCGCGCCATGCGACTTGATCGCTTCGACGATGCTCGCCAATCCCGGAATAAAGCGGTCGTGATAAACGCACAGCGAATTGTGATGCGGCCGCGCGAACTCCGTGACCACCATTGCCTCGGTCATGATCATGCCCACGCCGCCACGCGCGCGCTCGGCATAGTACATGCGGTCACGCTCGGTCGACAGCCCGTCGGTGGTGCTGTAATTGGTGCCCATCGGCGCCATCACCACGCGATTGCGCAGTTTGAGCCGACCGATGTGGCCAGGTTGAGCTAGCAGCATGAAGGTCAAAAGCCGCTAATGGCTCAATCCGCGCGCGCGCCGGACGCCTTCGCCACCTTGCCCCAGCGCACCAGTTCCTCTTTCAGGAATGCCGCGAACACTTCGGGCGAAGTTTGCGTAAACGGCTCGACGCCTACTGCTGCAAGCCTGTCCTTCACATCCGGCGCGCTGATGGCTTTCAGCAGTGATGTATGCAATCTGGACACCACGGGCGCCGGCGTCTTCGCAGGCGCCATGATCGCGAACCAGTTGACTGCCAGCAGCCCGGGCAAACCCTGCTCACCGGACGTCGGCAAATCGGGCATCAGCGAAATGCGCTTCTCGGCAGCGAGTGCAATGCCTCTCAACCTGCCGCTTTTCATCTGCGAATATACCGCCGGGAAATCCATGATGATGCCCTGCACATGACCGCCCAGCAGATCGGTTACCGCCGGTCCGGCGCCCTTGAACGGCACGTGCTGCAGGTTGATGTTGGCCAGCGTCTTGAACAGTTCAATCGCAAGATGCGGCAGGCCGCCGCCGCCGGATGACGCAAAATCGAGCTTTCCCGGATGCTGCTTCGCGAGCGCGATCAGCGTTTTCAGGTCCCGTACCGGCAGCGCGGGATGCACGGCAATCGCTTCCGGCGTCATCGCCAACGTGGTCACCGGCGCAAAATCGCGCACGGTGTCGTAGGCAAGCTTCGAATAGGTATACGGGCTGATGACCAGCGCACTGGTGCTGCCCAACAGCAGCGTGTATCCGTCGGGCGCGGACTTGGCGACGAACTCGGTGGCAATGGTGGCGTTCGCGCCCGCGCGATTTTCGACAATCACTTGCGCGCCCATGAGTTCGCCCAGCTTGGGCGCGACGATGCGCGCAACAATATCGTTCGAGCCGCCGGGCGGAAAACCCACGATCATGCGCACCGGCTTATTGGGATATGCCTGAGCCCGCGCTTCGCCGGCAGGAAACAAACTCATGGCCCCCAGCGTCGAAATAGCAACAGAAATGCTCCATCCACGATAGCTGTTCATGTTGCGCTCCTCCTGAATCATTATTGTCGTGGTGCGACGTCCAGCCGTGCCGCGATGCCGGCCAAATCCACCGACACCGCCGGATAACGCTGCAACACCAGCGGGTCATGCCCTGGAATGATGTGCTGCGAAGAATCGGCGAGCCGCCGCAACGTGGCAAATCCTTCGAGCATTTCGCCGAGGTGATACACCAGCGGAAAGCATCGATCCTGCTCGAAATGCTCGTAGTAATGGCTGGCATCGGATGCCAGCACCACCCAGCCGCGCTGCGTATGCACGCGCACCGATTGCAGTCCCATGGTGTGGCCCCCGATGTGATGCACGCTGATGCCCGGCGCGATGTCGCCTTCACCGTTATGGAATACCACGCGGTTCTGGTAGACCAGCCGGATCATCCCCGCCACGTGGTCGATCTCATACGGCCGGCGGAAAATGTGGTCGCGCATGTGGCGGCCCGTCACGTACTTCATTTCCTTATCCTGCAAATGAAAGCGCGCGTTCGGAAAATCGTAAAACGTGCCGACATGGTCGTTGTGCAGGTGCGTGATGATCACATCCTTGATGTCTTCGCCCTTCGCGCCGACCAGCGCCAACCCGTCCACCGGCTTGCGCAACAGCACGCGCCCGCGAATCGCCATGCTGGCGTCGAAGCCGGTATCGACCAGTACCGTGCGCTCCTGATTGCGCACCAGCCATACGAAGTAATCCATCGGCATCGGCGCGTCGTGCGGGTCGCCGCCGACAAAGTGTTCCGGCCGCCTGCCCGGGCGTTCGGCGTACTTGATGCAGTGGATTTCGTAGGTGGGCAACATGAGGGGAACCAGCCGATGCATCGTAGACGATCTTGAATGGCGTCGCAACATTGGTTACTACAGTGCGGAATCACCGCTACAATGCAGCGAACTTTCTTAAAACAATACGCATGAAACTCCCTGCCAGCAAAATCCGTGACGGCATGCACATTGATTGGGATGTGCCGATCACCATGGATGACGGGCTGGTGCTGCGCGGTGATGTGTTCCGGCCCATTGGCAACGGCCGCCATCCGGTACTGCTGAGTTACGGACCCTACGCCAAGGGCCTCGCATTTCAGGACGGCTATCCGTCCGCATGGAATCGCATGGTGGCCGAACACCCCGATGTCGCCCACGGCTCCAGCAACCTCTACCAGAGCTGGGAGGTCGTCGATCCCGAAAAATGGGTGCCGCACGGCTACGCCTGCGTGCGCGTCGATTCGCGCGGCGCGGGACGTTCGCCGGGATTCATCGATCCGTTTTCGCCACGCGAGACAAAAGACTTTTATCAGTGCATCGAATGGGCGGGCGTGCAGGAATGGTCGAGCGGCAAGGTCGGGCTCAACGGCATTTCCTACTACGGCATCAACCAGTGGCAGGTGGCGTCGCTGCGGCCGCCGCACCTTGCCGCACTATGCATATGGGAAGGCGCTGCCGACTGGTACCGCGATATGACGCACCATGGCGGCATCCTCTCCACGTTCTGGGGCAACTGGTACGACATGCAGGTGAAAACCGTGCAATACGGGCTCGGCGAACGCGGCCCGCGCAGCCGCGCCAACGGCACGCTGGTGTGCGGCGACGTCACATTATCCGATAAAGAATTGCAAGCTCAGCGTTGTGAGTTCGGCGATGAAGTACTGGCGCATCCGCTCGATGACGAGTACCACCGCGCACGCTCGCCAGTGTGGGAGAACATCACCGTGCCGCTGCTGTCGGCGGCAAACTGGGGCGGTCAGGGCTTGCATCCTCGCGGCAATTTCGAAGGTTTTGTGCGTGCTGCGTCGAAAGAAAAATGGCTGGAAGCACACGGCATCGAGCACTGGACGCATTTCTATACCGACTATGGCCGCGAACTGCAAAAACGGTTTTTCGACTATTTCCTCAAAGGCGAAGGCAACGGATGGGACCGGCAACCCAGGGTGCAATTGCAGGTGCGGCACGTCGATCGCTTCGTTGAACGTCACGAAAACGAGTGGCCCATCGCACGCACGCGATGGACGAAGTTCTACCTGCATCCGGCGAATCACAGCCTGCGGCGCGATGCCGCTGCGACCGAAGCGACCGAAGCGACGATAACCTATGACGCGATGGGCGAAGGCGTCAGCTTTCTCTCCGCGCCAATCGACGCGGAAACCGAGATCACCGGGCCGATCGCCGCGCGCCTGTTTGTATCGTCATCCACGCGCGATACGGATTTCTTCGTGATCCTCCGCGTCTACACGCCCGACCTGCGCGAAGTCACCTTCATGGGCGCAATCGACCCGCACACGCCCATCGCGCAGGGCTGGCTGCGCGCGTCGCATCGCAAGCTCGACACCAGGCTGTCACTGCCGCATCGACCCTATCATACGCACGACGAACAACAGCCGCTGAACCCCGGTGAAGTGGTGCAACTCGACATCGAACTGTGGCCGACCTCCATCGTCATGCCCGCCGGCCACCGCATCGCGCTTACCGTGCGCGGACGCGACTACGAGTTTGCCAAATCCACCGGCGCGCGACTGTCCAACTTCAAAAATGAACTGCGCGGCTGCGGACCGTTTCTGCATGACGATCCGCGCGATCGGCCGGCTGAAATTTTCGGCGGTAAAACTACTTTGCACTTTGGTACGGGGCACAAAGCGTTTGTATTGCTACCGTTGATTCCTGACAAATTCGCTTAAGCATCCATCCTGGGCGTTAACGAAACGTATCATCAAGCCTGCCCCAGTCAAACAGATTCCCCCGGTATAGCAGGACGGGCACCTGGGTTCCAAGATAAATTTTTGATCTTGTCAGTTGCGGTTCGGGCAGCCGGAATTCAACGCCACTCGCCAGTCGCAGAAGGCCATATTCTTTGTGCTGTGCACCGCGTCCACCAAATTCGTAACGATCCAGCGTGCCGGTCACTTGCTCTGGTGAACGGTGTTCGCCTGCCATATTGACGCCGATGGCCAGAAAAACCACCGCGCCCAAACTGGCAACGAGCAGGCTGGCGCCAATAACATGCTTCACCAACTCGATCGCGTGCAGTAGCCCGGGACCAAGCACGTAAAACGATCCGACCACGCAAGCGCATACGCCTATTGCGCTCAGCCCCAGCAGTCCGCCGCACCAGCCGGATAACATGCCATCGAAATCGGATGCAGGCCGCGACACGACACCCCACCAAATGGCAGCGCTGATGAACGCCACCTCGAACAGGAAGATCAGCCATCTCGCCGGCTGGTTCTCGAGGTCGGATACATTCAAGGTACGCATTGCAGGCTTGCGCCAGTCAGAAAAATTCCCCTGCTTGCCAGGTCACGCATCCGCGAGCCGGCTCACGCCGTTCTCCACCACAAAGCTTTTGCGCGTACTCATGCGCCCGTCGGGCACGCTCACCTTGTCGAGTACCTGAAAATCCGCCTGCCAGCGTGCCGGCGTGACCACATGCCGGACATATCCCCGCTGGCGGTTGTAGAACTTGATGTGCGGGTCCTGCTGCATCAGGATATTGAAGCGGTTGTCGGTATCGAAGCCGTCGCCAAGCGACGTAATCGATGTGGCCGTGAAATCCACGCCCAGCGTCGCTGATTTCTCGTCATCGAAATTTTTCTTGAGTTCGCCCGCGCAGTTGAAATGCACGTCGCCATCGACAACAACGAGATTGCGCAACTTCGACTGCTCCACCGCGGCGAACAGCCGGTCGCGCGCCGCCACCGTGCCATCCCATTTGTCCATGCTCGGCCCGAAGATATTGGGATCGGGATTGCGATCCTGGCGCATGATGGGAATCTGCTGCGCCAGCAGCGTCCAGCGCGCTCCGGGCGTCTTGAAGCTGTCGTAAAGCCAGCGCTCCTGTGTATCGCCGAGCATGGTGCGATGCGGTTCCAGCGCTTCGGCACAGCCCGCCATGACACGGCCGCCACAGCTTGTTCCGGTACGATACTGGCGCGTATCCAGCACATTCAGCGTCAGCAGATCCCCGATCAGCAACCGCCGGTACGCGAGTATGTCCGGCCCTTTGGGCATCTGCGCGCGGCGCAGCGGCATATGCTCATACCAGGCCTGAAACGCGGCCGCGCGCCTTAGCATGAATAGTTCACGCGGCATTTGCTTGACCGTGGATTCGCCGGCCCAGTCGTTGACAACCTCATGGTCGTCAAAGCTCACAATGAAGGGCGTGGACGCGTGTGCGGCCTGCAAGTCACGATCGAGTTTATACATGGCGTAACGATGCCGGTAATCGTCGAGCGTGAAGATCTCCCCTGGTTCGTCCGGCATCACGCGTATCACCGGCCACGGTGTTTTACCTCCGGGCCGCAGCGTCGGGTACTCGTAGATGTAATCGCCATAGTGAAACACAAAGTCAAACCGTTCCTCTGCGATGCGCCGGTAGGCCGTATAAAAACCGGCTTCGTAACGCTGACAGCCGGCGACGCCGAAGCGCAGTTGCGCCAATGGCGCGCCTATCCGCGGAAACGTGCGTGCACGGCCAACGGCGCTGCGCTCGCCGCCGATGGCAAACTGGTAAAAATAATCACGCGAAGGTTCAAGCCCGCTGATCTCCACATGCACCGCATGCCCAAGCTCGGGGTGCGCAATGGCCTTGCCCTTTTGCACGGATTTTTGCATGCGTTCATCGCTGGCGATCAGCCACTCGACTTCAACGGGTTTCTTCGGCATGCCGCCGCCACGCTCCAGCGGCCTGGGTGAGATCTTGGTCCAGATCACGAATCCGTCGGGCGCCGGGTCGCCGGACGCAACGCCGAGCGCAAACGGATACGTTGTAAAAACCGGATTGCCCCACGCCGATCGCGAAAATAAACTGCCGGTCGCGGTAAGCAGCGCGCCAGCACCAAGACCGCGCAGCACGCTGCGGCGATTCATCGTGGCAAAGTCATCTACGTTCAGACGTTTGGGAAAGCGGGTTGGCATTGCGGAGCCTCGCGTTTTATTCGGGCGATGCGAGTTTATCGCTGCAACATGTGAAACAGATTACGCATCGCATATCGCGATACCGATTAAAAAAATAATTAAAACAAATACTTATAATCATGTAGCCATCGCTGCCGCTCTCGGATGCGCCTCGCGTATCGGCAGATTCACAATCGCCGCCAGACCCGCCAGCGCAATATCCGCATACCACATCCACTGATAATTGCCGGTGCTATCAATGGCGATGCCGCCCAGCCACGCGCCGAAAAATCCGCCGATCTGGTGCGACAATAATGTGAAGCCAAACAACGTGGCGAGATAGCGCGCGCCGAAAAGTTTGCTGACAAGTCCCGCCGTCGGCGGCACCGTCGCGAGCCAGGTGAGGCCCAGCACCGCGCCGAATATATAAAACGTCAGCGCGGTTTTCGGCGCAACCAGATAAACCGCTACCGCCACCGCGCGCGCGCCGTACACCCAGAACAGCAACATCTTCATGCGGTGTTTTTGCGCGAGCCAGCCCACGCTCAGGCTGCCCGCGATATTGGCGATGCCGATAATCGCCAGTGATGCGGCCGACACTGCGGCGGGCAATCCGCACAGCCCCACTTCGCCCGGCAGGTGCGTCACCAGAAATGCAATGTGAAAACCACAGGTAAAAAACCCGGCGTGCAAACACCAGTAGCTGCGATCCTGAAACGCGATGTTCATTTGTTCCTTGAGCGTGATTTCCTTCGGTGCGCCCGCAACCGGCACGGCTTTCGGCTTGTTGCCGAGCTTGAACGCCAGCGGGATCGTCGCCAGACAAGCTGCTGCCAGGGTCCACATCGCTGTTACCCAGCCGAACGCCGCGATCACCGCCTGCGACAACGGCGCGAACACGAATTGTCCGAATGAACCGCCGGCGTTGATGAAGCCGGACGCGAACGCGCGACGCTCCGCCGGCAGCCGCTGCGCCGCCGAACCGATGAGGATCGAGAAACTGCCCGCGCCCGCGCCCGCCGCGGTAAGGATGCCCAGCATCAGCACCAACCCGAAACCACTGTCCATGAATGGCGTTGCCGCCAGCCCTAGCGCCATCATCAATGCGCCGATGACAATGATGCGCACGGTGCCCGCGCGGTCGAGCAACGCGCCGAATATCGGCTGTGCCGCGCCCCAGACGAATTGGCCAACTGCGAGTGCAAAACTGACGGTGACGATGCCCAGTCCTGTGGCAGTATTGAGCGGCGACACGAACAAGCCCAGCGACTGGCGCACGCCCATGGTAATCATCAGTATTGCCGATGCGCACAGCACCAGCACCCAATATGCACGCCTGTCCATTACGCTATTCTCCTCGCTTCAGGGGCCGCTGCCCGCCGCCTTAATGCCCGCCTCCGCCACCAACTTGCCGTATTTTGCGAGATCGGATTTAAGTACCCCGGCAGCGTGACCCGGGGTACCGCCGGTCACGGCAGCACCGGCGGCAACCATCCGTTCCCGGATATCAGGCATTTCGAGTACCGCATTCAGCTCGGCATTCAGACGGTCGACAATGGCCTGCGGTGCGCGCGCGGGCGCGGCAATGATCGACCACGTGCTGTTCTCGTAACCCGGCACGCCGGCTTCAGCGACAGTCGGGATATCAGCCATAGCTTGCACGCGCGCGGCGCCGGTGGTCGCGAGCGCGCGCACGCGTCCCGTCTGCACGTGCGGCATGGTCGGCACCACGCTGTTGAACAGCAATTGAATGTGTCCGCCGATCAACTCGGTCATGGCGATGGCCACGCCCTTATACGGGACATGCGTCATCCGCGCCTTGGTCATCGAGGTAAAAAGTTCCGCGCAGATATGGCCGAAACCACCCACGCCCGAAGACCCGAAATTGAGTTCGCCGGGCCGGCGCCGGGCGAGAACGATCAGATCCTTCACGCTTCTCACCGGCATTGACGGGTGCACCACCAGCACCGCGGGAGCGGTGGCAACATGAATAATCGGCGCAAAATCCCGCAGCACGTCGTACGACAGTTTGAAGAGATGCGGATTCACCGTCCAGTTGCCGACGGTGCCGATGATCAGCGTGTAGCCGTCGGCCGGCGCGCGCGCGACGAATTCCAGCGCGATGTTGCCGCTCGCGCCCGCGCGATTGTCGATGACGAACTGCTGTCCCATTCTCGGTGTGAGCTTATCAGCCAGCATGCGTATCTGAATATCGGGTGTGCCGCCCGGAAGGAATGGCACGATCACGCGTATCGGCTTTGCCGGATAGGTTTGCGCGTATGCGCCCATGGTCATGCACGCCTGAACGCCCGCCATCAGCAGGAAACCCACGAGGGGATGTTTCATTTTCATTCGACTTTCAGCTTTGCCAGTTTGATCGCTTGTCCGAAGCGCGCATATTCGTCATGGATGAATTTCACCATCTCCGCGCCGGTTCCCGTTATCGGTTCGGCACCCTGCCGGCCCATGAGTTCACGCGTCGCCGGGTCGCCGACCGACCGCACCAGTGTGACATGCAGCTTGTCGATGATCGGCTTCGGTGTGCCTTTCGGCACCATCAATCCCGCCCATCCCGTAGACAGATAACCGGGCACACCCGACTCGGCGATGGTCGGCAACTCCGGTGTCACCGGCGACCGTTTTTCGCCGCCGCTGGCGAGCGCGCGCAAACGCCCGCTGCGCACATGCGTCATCAGCGACGGCGCCGGCGCGATCTGCACCTGCGCCTCGTTGCCCATCACCGCGATCAGCGACGCGCCACCTTTATACGGCACGTGGTGAATATCGATGCCTGCCATATGCGTAAACAACACACCCGCGAGGTGACTCTGAAATCCCGCGCCGGCGTTGGCCATGTTGAGCTTGCCGGGATTTGCTTTCGCATAGGCGATCAATTCCTTGACGCTGCTCACCGCAAGCTGGGTGTTGGTCACCAGAATATTCTGCGTCACCGCAAACAGCGAAATCGCCGCGAAATCATTGAGCGGATGGTAGTTGAGCTTGCGATAAATCTGCGGCGTGATCACCTGCATGCCGGTCGAACTGATCAGCAGCGTATGGCCGTCCGGTGCGGCATGGGCGGCAATTTCCGCGCCGATCAGTCCGCCCGCGCCGCCGCGATTGTCCGCCACCATCTGCTGGCCGAGCAGGTCGCTCATCTTCGAACCGACGATGCGCGCCAGCGTATCCACCGATGTGCCGGTGGTGTTGGCGATGATGAATCGTATGGGTTTGGTCGGATACTTGCGCGCCAAATCCTCAGCCGCGGCACATGCGCCGCCCGCCGTCGCGCACGCTGCCGCCGCGACCGCCCAGACAAACAAGATTTTGCCCATAGCCGTCCTCCCTTGCACAACCCACGATAGACCACTTTGTGAGGCGTCGCAACCGCACACGGCATCCGTCGATTTGAGTGCTAGAATTCCTGCAGCCAGGCATTTTTCGCACGATCTGCACACATCAGGAGCGCCCATGCCTATCGGAAAGCTCGATCACTATTCCATCCGCACGCTCGACGTCGAAGCCTCGCGCAGGTTTTACACCAACATCATGGGTTTCACCGAGGGCTTTCGTCCGCCGTTCAATTTTCCCGGCCTGTGGATGTACAACGGCCCGCAGTATCCGGAGACCAACGGCGTGGTGCATATCATCGGCGTCGATCTCAACAATCCCGAAGGCCTCAAGGAATATCTGGGCGACCGTGATCTTGATACCCTCAAGGGCACGGGCACGGTGGATCACATGGCGTTTCAGGCAACCCATCTTGCCGACATGCGTGCACGCCTGCAAAAACACGGCGTTGCCTTTCGCGAGCGCACCATACCTTCACTCGGCATTCATCAGGTATTTTTTGAAGACCCGAGTCAGGTCACTATCGAGTTGAACTATCCAGCTGCGGAGGCGCAGCAAGCTGCATAGCTCCATCATCATAACCATTTGTTTTTATTGATATTTTATAAGGGAACCATCATGAAGGTTGGATTCATCGGCATCGGCACCATGGGCGGCCACATGGCTTACAACCTGTGCAAAGCAGAGTACGAGGTTTCAGTTCATGACCTGAACCGCGATCTATCCAAGCGCCACATCGACGTCGGCGCAACATGGGCGGACTCGGTAAAAGACATCGCGCAAAACAACGAAGTGGTCATGACGTCTCTGCCGGGTCCGAAAGAAGTGCAGGATGTCGCGCTTCGCGCCGATGGCCTGCTCGCCAACATGAAGCCCGGCACGGTGTGGTTTGATCTCTCCACCAACTCGGTGACCGTGGTGCGCGCGTTGCACGCCGAATTCAAGAAGAAGGGCATACACATGCTCGATGCGCCGGTGAGCGGCGGCCCCAAGGGTGCACAGTCCGGCAAGATGGCGCTGCTGGTCGGCGGCGACAAGGCCGTGTTTGACAAGTACCGCAAAGTGATCGAGGCCATCGGCGACCAGATTTTTTATATCGGCAACAGCGGCGACGGCACCGTGGCAAAACTGGTGCACAACTGCGCAGGCTACGCCGTTCAGGCGGCAATCTCCGAGCTGATGACGATGGGTGTAAAAGCCGGCGTTGAACCGGTGGCGTTGTGGGCGGCGTTGCGCCAGTGCGCGATGGGCCGCGTGCGCACTTTCGACCGCATGGGTAACCAGTTCATGCAGCACAAATTCGATCCGCCCGATTTCGCGCTGAAACTCGCGCACAAGGACGTGACGCTGGCCACCGAACTCGCGCGCGAAATCGGCGTGCCTATGAAAATCGCCAGTATCACGCACTGCGAAATGACCGAAGCACTGAACCGCGGCTGGGGTAATCTGGATTCTCGCTCGTTCCTGATGCTGCAAAAAGAACGCGCGGGCGTGGAAATCAAGGTGCCGGCGTCGGAAATACAAAAAGTGCTGGATCGCGACGGCTGATCCTACATCGTGGGCGTTTTATAGTCGCCGCCCAACGTCACCAGCGCCCACGGCGCCAACTGCACATCGGTGCTGAAGTTGATGTGCGCGGCAGCGGCGTGCGCGTCGCGAAACATGCGCTGCAACGACGCGCTGTCGTAGATGCCGTTGGCGCCCGCCAGTTCAACCAGAGAATCCACCGCTTCAGTGCAGAACTTCACCGCCGTGGCACAGTTGCGCTTGTTGCGCAATTTCGCTTCGAGGTCCAGCGATTTTCCCGACTTGATAACGGCATCGGCCGTCAGGCAATCGTTGCGCAGCACCACTCGCGCGGCGTCGATCCTGGCGGCAGCGGCGCCGATGCGCAATTGCACGCTCTGGAAATCCCGCATCGCAGCACCCGTGTAGCTGGTACTGCGCGACTTGACTCTCTCGATAGTATCGTCAATGGCAGCCTGCGCGTTGCCGACAATGGCGCCGGCAATGCAGTGCCCGCCCAGCGATGAAGCCGGCACTTTAAACGTCGGATTGGTATTGATGCGCAGTCCCGGGAATTCATGCCCCGGCTTGGCGACATACATGGACTGCGTGCGGTGCTCGGGCACGAACACATCCTCGCAGCGCACCGAGCGGCTGCCGGTGCCGCGCATGCCGAGCACCTGCCAGTCGTCGATAATTTCATACTGCGCGCGCGGCACCATGCAGTAGCAATAGTCGATGATCCGTTCACCCTCGCGCACCTGGCACGCGAGCATGTTCCACTGCGCCACATCGACGCCCGAACAAAACGACCAGCGGCCGCTGAGCATGAGGCCGCCATCCACCGGGCGGCCGCGGCCCTGCGCGAAAGCGATGCCCGACGCGACCAGGCAATCGGGATTTTCACCCCACATTTCCTGCTGCGCCTGTTCGCTGAACATCGCCACGTTACGGTGATGCGAACTCAGGTTGGCGATGTTCCAGCCGACCGAGCAATCGCCGCGCGCCAGCATCTCGGGAATGTCGAAATAGGCAATAAAGTCGAGCTCCATGCCGCCCCACGATTTCGGCTGGTGATAGCGGAACAGACCTGCCCGATGCAACTCAGCCTCCACCACCGGCGTCATGCGCGTGGCTCGTTCCGCCGCATCGGCGTGTTCGCGCAGGAACGGAACCAGATCACGCGCGCGTTGCATCGCCTCGTCATAGGTGACGCCGGCGAAATTGCCGGATTTACCTTCTGCATTGTGTGCCGCCGTCCGTGCTGCCATTTCTCTTTTGCTTTCGTTTCACTGCATCGTTTAAAGTTTGCGCGCCTGGCTTCAATCGACCTTGAGTCCCAGCGCGCGGACGATCTTGCCGTACTTGTCGGTCTCGCTCTTGAGGAATGCGCCGAACTGCTCCGGACTGGTCACCACGGCTTCAGCGCCCAGCGCGGCGAGGCGCTCGCGCAACTCAGGTGTGTTCATCGCCTTGACGAGTTCCGCATTCAGCCGCATCACGATATCGCGCGGCGTCCCCGCCGGCACCAGCAGCGCACTCCACAACACGTGCTCGAATCCGGGCAACCCGGATTGCGCCACCGTCGGTAGTTCCGGCACGAACGCGAGCCGCTGCGCCGATGACACCGCCAGCGCCTTCACCTTGCCCGCTTTGTATAACGGCAGGCCCACCGGCATCGCGGCGAAATACATCGCCACCTCCCCCGCGATCACATCGGAGATGGCCTGCGGCCCGCCCTTGTACGGAACATGCACGATTTTCAAACCGGCCATGGCGCTGAGAAGTTCGGTGCCCAGATGATCGGAACCGCCGGGACCCGCCGAAGAAAAATTAAGCTGCCCGGGCCGCGCCCGCGCCAGTGCCATGAGATCCTGCAGTGATTTCACGGGCAGGGACTTATTGACGACCATGATGTGCGGCGTCGCCGAAACCTGCCCCACGCCGGCCAGATCGCGCAACGCGTCATAGCCGAGCCTGCTGTAGAGCGCGGGACTGACCGCAAGTCCGGGGCTGCCCAGCAGCGTGGTGTAACCGTCCGGCGCGGATTTGGCTGCGGCTTCCGCGGCAATATTGGCGCCGGCGCCGGCGCGATTTTCCACCACGACTTGGCGGCCGAGCAATTCGGACAGTTTGTGACCATAAGTACGCGCGATGATGTCGGTAGTACTGCCGCCCGGAAACCCGACCAGCATTCGCACCGGCTTGGCGGGATACGCCTGACCGGCGGCTGTGCCGCTCAGCAACACGAAGGCGGCGGCGAGCGAAGCCGCAATGACGGAATGTTGCATCGGCATCTCCTGTCATCCTTCCGGCACGCAGGCCGCAATATCTCAGTCGTCCGCCGCCGCGGGCGGCAGATGGATGGTGTAGACATTACGCAAGCGCGCCGCCGGCGCGTCGGGTGCGCCACCCTGCGCGCGCAGGCGATCCCACGCGTAAAGCGGCGCTACCGCATCCAGCGCTTCGTTCGATTGCGCCTCGACGATCAGCATGCCATCGAGGATGCGGTCGGTAGTGCGCAGATGATCCTGCTTCGCCATGGCAACCGCGCCATCGTTGCGCTCGGCGTACCATGCGCTCACCACGCTGGGCTTAGCGGCTATCTCCGGAAGCAGCGTACTCTTGATCCACGCGCGCAAGGTATCTTCTTTGCCGGGCGCGCGGGCGATCGGCGTCAACGCAACGAAGCCGCCTTCAGCGACGCCTGCACGCGCGGTGATTTCCGCGGCACACTTGAGGGTATCCCTGAAATTCGGCACGAAACGCCGGCTCAGCGGATCGTAGTCGCGCTTCAGCGCGAGATAAGGCTCCGTGTGAAATATTTCGATGCCTCGTGTGTCGTACAGCGCGAGGTAGCGCGGACCACCTTCGTAAGCGACAAACCTGCGGCCTCGCAAAAATCCATCCAGACCGAGTATGCGCTCGGGCATGTGTTCACGGTTGTACCATTCGTTGAAATCCAGATCGAGGTCTTGTGGAATATTGGTCCACACCACAAGCAGGCCGCGCGGCTTTGACATTCAGGTTTCTCCGATGAGGTTAAGCAGGCTGACAATGACACTTCGCCCGGCGCCAGACGATTTTGTCCTACTGCGGCAACGCCACCTGCGGCTTGCCGGTGGTCAGGAAATGATGGTAGCTGTTGATGAACAGATTCATGCGGTAGTAGTTGCGCACGTCCTTGTACTTCTCGAATTTCACGGTCTTGAGGATGTCGTCGGGGCTCATGCCTTTTTTCACCGCGTCGCGCATGCCGGCGTCGAAATCCGACAGCATCTGCGCTTCGTTGAGCACGTCCTGCCTGGCGCCGATATCGCCGTGGCCGCCGAGATATTTGTCCACGTCCATTGCCGCGATTTTGCGCAGCAGCTCGACCCAGTTCGCCATCGACGGCGTGAACTGCGGATTCGGCCAGCTGTTTTTCGAGAACGGCCCGCCGGAAAAAATCACCCGTTCCTTGGGGAAGTACACCAGTGTGTCGCCGGGATTCTGCCCTGCCCCGAGGTAGAGCAATTCCACCGCGCGGCCGCCGAGATTGAGCATGAGTTTGGAATCGAAAGTCATGTCCGGCAGCACCAACTGCACTTCCGCCGGATCGAATTTCGTCTGCCTGAAATAACCAGCGCGGCGCTTCATTTCCGCGCCGTGATGCGCTTGCATCATGCGCTGCGTGCGCGATGCGCGATGATGATGGCGCCTTCGCGCTTGAACACCGCATTGCCGAAGTAATGATCGCCGTGCGCGTGCGTGTTGATCACGTAGCGGATCGGCTTGTCCGTGGTCTTGCGGATCGCCGCCAGCAATTCCTCGGCGCGCTTCGGATGCTGGCGCGTGTCGATCACCAGCACGCCGTCGTCGCTCACCAGCCACGCGTTGTTCGACTCCTGATGGTGATACTGAAAAAACAATCCCGGCGCGACTTCGGTCACCTGAATCGGTATCGCCTTTTCCCGCACCGAACCGTCGGCGGGCGCCTGCGCGTGCGCGACCGTCGTCATCGCCGCCATCAGCAACAACCACCCGCACAGCAATGATCGAATCACGCTTTGTTTCATTGTGGCTCCTCCCGAGCGAACACCACACCGATTGCGATTGTAGTAGATCACTCCCGCGCCCGCATGCAACAGGTCCAGCGCCGGGCTTTATCTATTTGTTAATAAACATCTTTTTTATTATGCATGCAGAGGATATAGATCGCGCTCCTTTTCATGCAGAATAAAGTGGTATTAATCAGTTCAACTTTTCATTCGACAACATAGAAACTTCAGGGACCCCATGGATACGCCAGATCAATTTAACAAACGCGGCGCCGGGAATCTGCCGGGCGTCATTGGCGTGGTCATCACGCATGCGAACCCGTCGGAAGTAAAGTCCGAGTTGGCAGTGACGAAGACAGTCATGGCGCCCAACGGGTTCCTGCATGCGGGTAGCGTCGTCACCCTCGCCGATACCTCCTCGGGCTACGGGTGTCGCCTCAACCTTCCGGAAGGCGCCACCGGGTTCGCCACCATCGAACTCAAGTCCAATCACGTTGGCACCGCTCGCGAAGGCAACCTCGACTGCACGGCCAAACCGGCGCATCTGGGCAAGACCACCCAGGTGTGGGATGCGGTGGTCACGCACAGAGAGTCGGGCAGGACCATCGCGCTGTTTCGCTGTACGCAGATGATTCTCTATGCGAAATAAGGTTCTTCGAGTTCCAATCAGGAGCCTTATATGACAGTCGCTCTGCCCGCACCCTTGCGGCTCGGCATGGCAATGGCATTGCTCTGTGCAACACCGGCTCTCGCGCAACCGAACACCGCCGCGCCGGCTGCTTGCGGCGAGGTCATAACCATCCCGACGCACGGCAGCACCACCACGCGCTACACGTTCGCATCCCCGCCGGGCGCAAAAGCTGCGCTGGTGCTGCTGGCGGGCGGCGGCGGTCATCTCGATCTCGACGACAAGGGCTGCCCGCGCGCACTCACCGGCAACTCGCTGGTGGTTTCGATTCCGCATTTTCACGCACTGGGTTTTGCCACTGCGCTGGTCGATGCGCCGTCGGATTACTTCGGTGATGATGGCTTGGGCGGGTTTCGTATCGCGGCCGACCACGCCGAGGATCTAGGCAAAGTAATTGCCGACGTACGTGCGCGCACCAAAGCGCCGGTATGGATCGCAGGCACCAGCCGCGGGGCAATTTCCGCCGCAAACGCAGCCGCGCGCCTTTCCGGCACGACGGCAGCCGACGGTCTCGTGCTCACGTCCGCAGTGATGTACGGCAATCGCGGCCAGAAGTCGTGGGTAATTCAGACCATTTTTGATACCGCGCTGGAATCCATACGCGTGCCGGTGCTGGTGGTCGGCCACGCGGGAGACAAGTGCCTGCGCGCTCCACCCGACCAAATGGAGAGAATCACCGCGCGCACTAACGGCGTGCGTGAACAAGTAGTAACGGTCACCGGCGGCCCGGGTCGCGCCGGCCCGCCCACGCTCGCCGCATGCGAAGGCCGCTCGCCGCATGCGTTTTTCGAACAGGAAGCTGAAGTCGCCGCGGGGATTGCGCGGTTTATTGGTGGCGGGAAGTATTAGCCCTCCCGTAGGCGGGATAACTAACTGGCGTTGACCCGTACTGGTAGCATGCGCTGCAATGCGCTTCGCTTATCGCACCCTGCCTGCTCACAGTGTCTGACAGAAATAAAGCCGCGTAACTTCAACAACCCCAGGAGAAGGTCATGATCATCGCCGGTCGAGAAATAAACGGGGGACGGATATCATTCGGCATACTCGTCCTGGTAATTTTTGTCACGCTCGCGCTTTCGGTGTTTACCGTGAAGGAATACGAACGTGACGTGGTGACGCGGCTTGGCAAGTTCAGCCGCGTCGCCGAACCCGGTCTGAATTTCAAGATTCCGTTCATCGAAAGCGCTTACACCTATCGCACCGACATTCTCTCCTTTACGACGGACAAAGCGGTGAACACCTACACGATCGACAACCAGGAAGTCGATGTGATCTTTACCGTGTTCTACAGAGTCCCGACGAAGAACGTGCAGTTCATCTATACCAACGCGCAGGACTATAAAGAACGGCTGTTCAATATCGCGCTGGACCGCCTGAAGTCGGAGATGGGCAAAGTGAGCGTGGCGCACGTTGCCGAAAAACGCGGCGCGCTCCGCGATTCGATCAAGGCCGTGCTGGCGAATGACGCGCAAACCCTGGGCGTGGAAGTGACGGACTTTCAGCTGACGAATATCGACTACACCAAGGCTTACCGGGCGGAAGTTGAAAAAGCGGCAGCGGCGCGACAGGTTGTCGCTACGCGCGAGCATGAGAAAGATCAGGAAATTCAGGTCGCGGAGCGCGTTCGCGTGCAGGCGAAAGGTGTCGCGGACGCAACCCTGATGAAAGCCGAAGCGGACGCCAAGGCCATACAGCTCAGAGGCGAAGCCGAGGCAGCCGCGATACGCGCGCAGGCCGAGGCCCTGAAGCAGAACACCGGTCTGGTGGAACTGCGCAAGGCAGAGAAATGGAATGGCGCCCTGCCGCAGCAGATGCTCAGTGGCATCGTGCCGTTCATGAATTTCAACGCGCCGGCTCTGGCCCCGGCTGCCAAGTAGCCGGGGCGTGCCCGGAACAACGGTCAGCAGGCGCGGTTGACGGGATGGTCCAAGTTAGGTTTTGGGAGAAATCATGACCTGGATCATCACCAAATACTTTCTCACCGCGGCTGTTGTCGTGCTCATATCGGAACTCGCCAAGCGCAGCGACAAACTGGGCGGCTTCGTGGCCGCGCTGCCGCTGATTACCGTTCTCGCCCTGATCTGGATGTACGTGGAGAACCAGCCTCAGGAAAAAATCGCCAATCAAGCCTGGTATACGTTTTGGTACGTGCTGCCGACGCTGCCGATGTTTCTGGTGTTTCCATGGCTGTTGCCGCGATTGGGGTTCTGGCCGACGTTGTTGGCGTGTGTCGTGATTACTGTGGTTTGCTTTGGCTTGTTCGCGCTGGTGTTGCGGCGATTTGGGATTGAGTTGATGTGATGAACGGGCATTGCGATGCGCTATTCACATCCGGCGCAATAGGGATTGTGCCCTACATGTACTGATCCTTATGCGTTGTTTTAAAGGAGAGTTCGATGACAACCGATAGCCCTCATATCGACCGAGGCCGTGTGAAAACTGAAATTCAGCGTGCTTGAATTTAGTATGGTCGACGTGCCGCAGCGAAATTCGAATTGGTTTACTGGAAATATCGCGGGGTTTGGCGACGAAACACGATTGGCTATCCCG
>JAKFYK010000032.1 GCA_021730905.1 Betaproteobacteria bacterium
GACGGTACAATCCCTTTAGTATCGTCTTCACTTCGCGCTTGCCGTCCTTTTCGACCACCGCGTAAACATTTTCCACCAGGCGTGTGCCGACGAACACAGTACCCTTGGCGCCTACTGCGATCGAGCGGGCGTTAGGCAGGCCCTGCGCCCACAACTCGATAGTGAACCCGGGTGGCAGTTTGATCTTGTCGAGTTTCATTTCCGATGCGGGCTTGGCAGTCAATCCCGGTGGATTGGGCGCCAGCGTCGAACTCTTCATCGATTCAGGCTTGCCCTGTTGCCACGACGGCGGCGGCGGCGGTGTCAACGCCTGCTGCGTGGGCTGCACTTGCGGCGCAGGCGCTGCTTGCACGGCAGGCTGCTGCGCATCAGCACCTGCAGCAGCAGCCAGCGCGACCATGGCAGACACAAAATGGCACCTGTTCAAGCTGCGGAGTATTGAACGCATACGGTCCTCTTGATGATGTAGCGAAATGATTTTAGTACACCACGCATCGCGTGGCGCAAATGGTATTGTGAGTATCATTATGCCGTAATTCTCACAGACGATGAACTACACTTTTATTTTTAAAAACAGATAGTTACAATACACGATCTTGAAAAGATTCTCCCCTGTGAACGCCTACCTCGCCGCCACGCCGATCATCGACTGGCCTCACCCTGCTGTTGCTGCCAAAGCACAACAACTCGCAGCAGATTGCGCCAGCGAAGAAGCAGTGATTCGCAACTGCTTCGAATTCGTGCGCGATCACATCAAGCATAGTTGGGATTTCAGACTCAACCCGGTGACGTGCAAGGCGTCCGACGTATTGCAGCATGAAACCGGTTACTGCTACGCCAAAAGCCATCTGCTCGCGGCACTCCTTCGCGCAAATAGCATACCAACCGGCTTGTGTTACCAGCGCCTGTCCATCGGCACGGAAGGACCGCCGTATTGCCTGCATGGACTCAATGCGGTTTATTTAAAGCAACACGGCTGGTATCGCATCGATCCGCGCGGCAACAAAGCGGGCGTGCAAGCCGAATTCACGCCGCCCGTCGAACGGCTGGCATTTATCGTGCGCAGCGACGAATGCAATCTGCCTGAAATCTGGCCCGAGCCGCTGCCGGTGGTGGTGCAGGCGTTGACGCAACATAAATCAGTGGAAGAAGTCGCGGCGAATCTGCCGGATATTGAGATGGTGCCGAACCGTACTGCGCGTTGAGCAATGCGCTTGTAGCAAGCAGCACAACACAAGGTACTGGAGTCGAATTGTTTTTCCAACCATCATGCTTGCAGCTTGAACTGAGAAATTAGCCCGTGCCTCGCCGCCTGCGCATGAACCTCAGGCAGCCACTGGGCCGGCAGTTAGCACCGAAGCGACGAGAGCGCAAGCGTGTGGAGACGGTAGTGGGCGCATAGGATCAAATGATGTTAAAGATATAGGGGAAAGGTATATGCGGACCCCAAAAATAAATAGTTACGATTAACCGCCACTTACCCCATTCGAGAGGCCGTCAATGGGTTTTTACTACTTCAGTCTTTTTAGTTGGATGGCATTCGCAATTTATTTTGCGATTGTGGCCGCGATCATCATCAAGATATGCGAAACGAACAAACTGTCGAAGTACTGGAAGGTAGGTTTGTTGACCGTCGCATTCATTGCGCCGTGGACGGAGGAGCTTTGGATTGCTTACAACTTCGGCCAGCTTTGCCGCAAGGATGCGGGGCTGTTCATTAACAAGACGGTGGAGGTGGAGGGGTATTACAACGATACAGGCGTGACGCGCCTCCCGCCAGATTCACATTATCGCTTTATTGAATCACCTGACGGGAAAAGGGAATTTCATCGGGTGGATCGTGCCAGCTCTCAGGAAGCGGAAAGCGCACGAAAATGGTATGAGAAGGAATACAAAGGGAATCGGCTTGAGAAGGGCAAGAACGAATGGATTAGACATTCCGTGAATGATCGAATGCAAGTGATTGTGGAAATAGATACTGGTTACGCTTGGCGTGTCACCAAGCTCGACAAGCCGACGGCGAGATATCACTACCTAAAAGATCACGGAGTGCCGTTGACACATAAAGTTGGTCGGCAGATGTCGAAGGTCGTTGACAGCGAAACCGGACAAGAATTGGGACGTTACACCCGATACTACAGAGAAGCGTATTGGTTTTTGATTGCCTTAAGTGCACCGAACATGGGCTGTGACGGACCTACCAGCGGTCCGCCAAAGAGTAGTTTTCTGATTTACGAAGATATTCTCAAACCGTTACGAAAGCCATAGGGAGCACTCATGCCGACGGTCGCTGATTACTACAAATACTCGATTCTTTCCACGGCTGCCTATGTCCGTATGGGGAATACCCCCCTTACCCATAGTCAAGAGCAGCCAAAAGGGTGAGGTCTTGCCTTTTGCCCTACTCCGCCCGCAGCCCCGCCGCATTAACCACGGTCTGCCATCGGCGCAGATCACTTTCAATCAGTGCGGCAAATTCCTCGCGCGTGGTGGAGCGCGCTTCTCCGCCCTGATTGGCGAAGCGCTCGCGAACTTCGGCGCTGCCGGCGATCTGCACGATCTCGCTGTTCAATCGCGCCAGGATGGGCGGCGGTGTGGCGGCAGGCGCGAATAAGCCATACCACGTCGACGTCTCATAATCCGGCAGGCCCTGTTCGACGATCGGCCGCACCTCGGGCAGCACCGCCGCGCGTTTGCGGCTGGTGACGCCCAGGGCTTTGAGCCTGCCGCTTTTTACCAGCGGCACGGCATTGGTGATGCCCGACATGACCAGCTCGATTTGGCCACCGACCAGATCGACCATCGCCGGCGCCACGCCCTTGTACGGCACGTGCGTGAGATCGACTTTGGCCTGATGCTTGAACAATTCGGTCACCAGATTGATGACGCTGCCCACGCCGGACGACCCGTAGCGCAGCTTGCCGGGATTCGCGCGCGCATGGGCGATGAGATCCTGCACCGTATTGGCCGAGACCGACGGATGCACCACCAGCACTGCCGGCTGCTCGAACACCAGCGACAAGGGCGCCAGATCGCGCTTCACTTCATAGGGCAGTTTGCGATTGACCGCCGCGTTCATGGTCAACGCGGTGGAACCAATCAGCAGCGTATAGCCGTCCGGCGTGGCTTTGGCGACGAGGTCGGCGCCCACCGCCGAACCGCCGCCCTCGCGATTGAACACCACCACGGTTTGGCCGAGTCGTTGTCCGAGCCGCTCGGAAATCACACGCGCGAGTATGTCCGCCACGCCGGCAGGCGCATAGGGCACGACCATGCGCACGGGCTTAGTCGGATAATTTTGAGCAATTGCCGTGTTTGCCAGTAGCGCAAGCACGGCGATAAAAATATTTCGGCTCATCGCATTTTCACGATTAAACAATGGGAAGAAACACCGGCAAGGTAATCTCGTCGTCCTGCTTTTCGAACTCAACCTGCACGCGCATGCCGATACGCACGGTGTCGGGTTCTACCTGCGTGAGCCGCGTCATCAGGTGCGGCCCTTCAGCCAGCGCCACCACCGCAACTATATACGGCACTTGCTCCTCGAAGCCTTTGCTGGGCGCGCGATGCACTACGGTGTAACTATAAACCTCGCCTTTGCCGCTAACTGCCTGCCAAGTAAGATCAACCGAACCGCAATGCGGGCACGCGCTGCGTGGATAGAAGTGAAATTTTTCGCACGCAGCACAACGCGGTAATTTCAGTTCGCGCAGATGCGCGGCCCGCCAGTAAGGCTCGGTGAGCGGGTTGGGTGACGGCAGAGGCCTTGGGAATATCATATATAACTATTTATTTTTAAACAGGTTTTATACACCCAATATCAGCGTGCAATGTATCGCAATGGTACCGCCGTTGCCATGCACCAGCGCGAGTTTCGCGTCGGCCACCTGACGCGCGCCCGCCGCGCCACGCAATTGCCGCACACCTTCGAGCACATGAAAAAATCCGCCGCCAAGGCCCGGATGCACCGCGGACAGCAGCCCGCCATGCGTGGTCACCGGCAACGCACCACCGAGTCCGATGCGTCCGCCTTGCACGAAAGCCCCGCCTTCGCCCTTCTTGCAAAATCCCAAATCTTCAAGCTCGATGATGACGGTAATCGTAAAACAATCGTACAGCTCGGCGACATCAATATCGGCATGCGTAACGCCTGCCATCGCAAACGCTTTCTTGCCGGACGCCACGGCGCCGCTGTACGGCAGGTTGGGCGCCTCGCCGACATAGCTGTGGCTCAGGCCGTAACCCTGGCCGAGCAAGCGCACCGGCTTTTGCTTCAAATCACGCGCACGGTCTGCGCTGGTGACGATGGCTGCTGCCGCGCCATCGGACACCAGCGCACAATCGAACCGTTTCAGCGGCGAGGTGATCATCGGCGAATCCAGAACTTCTTGCACGGTGATCGGCTTCCTCTGATGCGCATTCGGATTCAGCGACGCGTGGCGGCGTATCGTCACCGCCACTTCGGCCATCTGCTCCGCCGTGGTGCCGTATTCGTGCATATGACGCTGCGCGATCAACGCATAATTCGACGCCACCAGCGGCCCGTACGGCACTTCAAACTGCGGATGCGCCGCGCCCGACTCCGCCATCATCTGCACCGCCGAGGCGCGTGTGCGGTTGGTCAGTAGATTCTGCCCCGCCACGCACAGCACCGTGTTGCACTGACCCGAGGCAATCGCCATCGCGGCATGATGAATCATCGCAGCACCCGACGCTCCCGCCAGATCAAGTGTGGACAGATACGCGGGCTTGATGCCCAGAAAACTCGCCACCACACCGCATGGCATATTCCACGGCTCGACGCGCACCGGCGTGGTAATCAATCCATCGATGTCTGCCAGCGTGAGTCCCGCATCATCCAGCGCGGCACGCGCAGCGTCGCTTTGCAATTGCAGCGCGCTGCGCTCGGGTACTTTGCCGCAGCGGCTTTCGCCGATGCCGGCGATACAGGCGTCCGCAAGCTTCATCAGGATGTGCGCTTCAAAACATCGCGCGCAATCAGCATGCGCTGGATTTCCGAAGAACCTTCGCCGATGCGGTAATGGCGCACATCACGATACATGCGCTCGATGGGATAACCTTGCACAATGCCCATGCCGCCGTGGATCTGCACTGCGCGGTCGGCGACACGGCCCACCATCTCCGAACAATAAAGTTTGCACACGCTGGGCGCCGTTCCCACATCCACGCCGGCATCGATCTGCCGCAGCGTCTCGTAGACCATCGCGCGCGCGGCGACCAGATCAACCTCGGAATCCGCCAGCATCCACTGTATGGCCTGTCGCTCCGCCAGTGGCTTGCCGAAGGTGACGCGTGTCTTCGCATATTGTGCGGACATTTCCAGCATCCGATCCGCCGTGCCGATGCACGAACACGATACCGCCATGCGGCCGTCGCGCAAGGATCCTTTCGCCAGATCGAAGCCCTGCCCTGCATTGCCCAGCACGGCACTGTCCGGCACTTTGCAGTTGTCTAATTCAATCTCGGCGAGCTTGATCACGTCCGATCCCATGGTGGTATCCACGCGCGTGATGTTGAAGCCCGGCGTGCCGCGATCCACCAGAAACGCGGTAACACCACCTCGCGTGCGCTTGACCGGGTCGGTGATGGCGATCACCACGATGAAGTCGGCCTCGTGCGCACCGTTGATATAATGCTTGCGACCATGGATGACCCAGCCGCCTTCGACTTTGTCGGCGCGCGTCGTCATCGCGGAGTTGTCCGAGCCACCCGCAGGCTCAGTGAGTGCAAACGCGGTACGCATGGTGCCTTTCATCAGGCCAGTGAGGTATTTGTGGCGCTGTTCCGGCGTGCCATGACGCGCAATCGCAATCGGCGTCAGTCCACCGCCGCCGCTGGCAATCAAACCGAAGATACGATGCGAGCGGCTGAACTCCTCCAGCATCAGGCAATATGGAAACAGCCCCATGCCGGCACCGCCGACTTCCACCGGCAGACGCATAGCCAGATAACCATGCTTGCCCAGCAAAGGCAGCACCTGCGGCGGCAATTCGCCGCTGGCATCGATACCCTTTTCCAACGGTTCCAATTCGGCCCTGACGAACTTGCGCAGCGCTTCGCGCATTTGCGTCAGTTCGGGGGACAGTTCAAATCGCATGTCACTCGCCTCCCATGGTGCGATAAGCCACCATCGCGCTCTCGGCTGCTTCGAGCGCAGCGCGCATGGGCTTGCGTATCCATGCTTTGCCCGCCGCGAATGCGCGCGGCTTTTTCGCCATCAGGTCGCGCGCCAAATTTTCAGCCTGTGCCTGCACATCAGCACGCGGGACAACCATGCGTATCAGTCCATGACGCTCGCCTTCCATTGCACTCATGTGCCGGCCGCTTTGCACCAGGTCATAGGCCAGCGCGCCACCCACCAGCGGATCGAGTATTGCCAGCCCCGCCAGCGCCGGCGTGCCCAGATCGATTTCGGGGAGCGCGAACAACGCTGCCTCCGACGCGACGATCGCATCGGCCAGTGCCGCAATCATGAATCCGCCGCCGCTGGCGACACCATTCACCGCCGCCACCACCGGCTTTTCAAAATCAACCAGTTCGATCAGCACCGCGAAAAAAGACGTAGAGCGCGCCTGGCGGAATTCTTCTGCCGGCATTGTTGAGGTCTGTCGCACGTCCACGCCGCCGGAAAACACGCGCTCGCCTGCACCGCTGATCAATACGCCGCGCACTGCCGCCTCCTTGCGCGCGTTGCGCAAGACCTCGGCCAGCCCGCGCGTCATTTCCAGCGTCAGCGCGTTGGCCTTTTGCGGCCGGTTGAGTGTGATGGCGAGCAAACCATCGCGATTTTCAGTCAGCAGCTCGGATGTTAATTTATACATATAAAACAAATACTTACAATATTACCCATGCACCGATGCGCGCTACCGGTTATAGAGTTCGTCAAGGTTCTTCGCCTGCTCGATTGACCATACCAGATCCAGCACACGATCACACTTGGCCTTGCCCACCATGAGCTCGCAGTTGGAACGGAATTTGTGCGCAAGGTCTTCATCCGTCATCGGATTTTCCACTTCCCCTTTTGGATCCAGCACGCGCTGCTCAAACGACTGGCCGTCTTTCAGCGTGACTTTCGCCACACCGGAACGTCGCCCCGGATAGATGCGCTCGCATTCGGCATCCACGCTTGCGGTCGTCACATCGATCAAGCGTTGCACCTCGGCGTTCTGCAAGCTCGTGACATCGTACGTGCCCACGGTGACTTCGCCGTACATCATCGCCAGCGCGGTGCTCACCGGCGCGCTCATTTGCGCTTCGAGCAGGCTGTGCGCATGACGATGATCATGGCCGCGCGCGCCGACTTCATACATGCCGACATCGATGCGCGCGACACTCGCCGGCACAATGGAATGCTTTTTGCGCAAATCGCGCACTGCGTCCAGCGCTGCATGAAAATGCCGGCACGCAGGATATGGTTTGAAATAAACATTGGTGATTTCGAAGCGTTCGCCCAGCGCCTGGCACAGACGCCCCCACTCCACCTGGCCTCCCGCCAGCGCGTTGAAGATGCCGTGTTTGCCTTCCAGCACTTGTTCCGGGCCGGTGAGGCCGCGCTTCGCCAGTTCCGCGCAGAAGATACCGTCGCGCGCCGCCTTGCCCGGATGTATGCGCTTGACTTCCGCTCCGCCGAATAAATATTCGCGCAACCCCGCAGAAAAACTGCCTGCAATGCCCAGTGCGTCGAGCGTGGTTTTGGCATCCAGATATAACAAGCGCGCCACGCTCGCCGCCGCGCCCAAAACGCCCGCGGTCGGCGTGTTATGAAAACCGCGTTTGGATGACGATGGGTGCATGGTGGCTGCGATGCGCGCAGTCACGTCGTAACCGGCGACACTCGCAGCAATCACATCTTTTGCACTCGAACGCTGCTTTTCTGCGATAGCCAGCACGGCGGGAAACACCGCGCCGGCCGGATGCACCGAGCCGCGCGTAAACCCGTCATCGAAATCCAGCCCGTGCGTGCTGGTACCGTTGACGAAGGCCGCGTTCGGACACGACAGCCGCGTCGTTGTACCCATCACCGCAGCCTCGCGCGACTGATCCCAGCTCGACACGTAGTCGAAAACGATGCGCGTAGGTTCCATGCGCGAACCGGCAATGGCGCAGGTGAGGTAATCCAGCAGCGCGCGCTTGAACGCGTGCACGGCATTGGCAGGCAGCTTGTCGTAGCTCAGGCCCGATGCATATTCGGCGATGCGTTTGCTGGCACCGGCGGCTTGTTGCGGATTGTTGGTGGCGGTGTCCATGCTCACTCCTCTTTAAAATTGCTCGGCAGCTTTGGTGCTGAGATTATTCAACTCGTATATTCGCCTCGCGCACCACCTTGCTCCATTTCGCATGCTCGGACTTGATGAAGACGGCAAATTCCTCCGGCGTACTGCCAATCGCCACGGAACCATCAATTGCCAGCCGCTCCGCCGTGTTGGGTGCACGCAGAATTTTCGCGATTTCGCCATGCAAACGGTCGATGATGGCGCGCGGCGTGCCGGAAGGCACCATGATGCCGTTCCAAGTGCTGGCGTCGTA
This sequence comes from Betaproteobacteria bacterium, assembly GCA_021730905.1. GTDB lineage: Bacteria > Pseudomonadota > Gammaproteobacteria > Burkholderiales > SG8-41 > UBA5216. The sequence goes on from JAKFYK010000032.1 coordinate 8,548, forward strand.
GTCCAGCAACCCGGCTTCGTCAAACGTCGGCACATTCGGCACCGCAAGCGAACGTTTCTGCCCGGTCACCGCGAGCACATTGATCTTGCCGTTGCGGATGTGCGGCACCACGGCCAGCGGCGAACCGAACATCGACTGCACCTGACCTGCAAGCAGATCGTTGATCGCCGGCGGCGCACCGCGATACGGCACGTGCACGATGTTGATTCTGGTTATGCTTCGCAGCAACTCGCCAGCGAGATGGCCGGAGCCGCCCGGTCCCGACGTCGCGTAGTTGATCTCGCCCGGCCGCGCACGGGCAAGCGCGAGAAATTCCTTCAGCGATTTCGCCGGCAGCATAGGATGCACCATCAGCAACAGGGGCTGCATCGTGGCCTGCGTCACCGGCAGGAAATCGCGCTGCGGGTCGTACGGCATGCTCTTGTGCACATAGGTGGAAAGCACCAGCGTGGTGATGCCACCGAGATAAATCGTATAGCCATCGGGCGGCGATTTCGCCGCGAGCTGGCCGCCGATGAGGCCGCCGCCGCCGGGCCGGTTGTCGACCACCACGTTTTGTCCCCACGATTCCGTAAGTCTCTGCCCGACCAGCCGGCCCACAATATCGGTGGGACCGCCGGCGGGAAACGGCATGATGAGTTTCACCGGCTTGACGGGATAGTTCTGCGCAACGGCAAGCGGTGCGATCATCGCGATCATCACTGCGGGCACAGCGCGGTGACTGATCATGGTCAGCGTCCGACAAATTTTGCCGCGCGCTTTTCCTTGAACGCGGCCACGCCTTCAAGATGATCCTCGGTCAGCTTCGCCGTGCCCTGGCACAGATTTTCCTGCTCAAGATGTGTTTCCAGCGTCGGCACATACATCGATTGGAACATTTTCTTGGCAAGCGCCAGCGCAAAGGTGGCAGACCCGGCCAGTTCTTGCGCCAGCACCAGCGCGCTTGCCTCCAGTTCCGCGTCGGGCACCACGCGGTTGATGATGCCCCACTCGCGCGCTTCTTCCGCCGGCAACATGCGCGCCGTGTAAACCAGTTCCTTGGCACGCGCGATGCCGATGCGCTGCGTCAGAAAGAAGATCGAGCCGCCATCGGGAATCAATCCTATTTTCTTGAAGATTTGGGAGAATTTCGCATTGTCCGAGGCGACAATCAGATCGCACGCCATCGCCATCGAAAAGCCGATCCCCACCGCCGCGCCGCGCACCGCCGCAATCACCGGCTTTTCCAGATTGGCAATCGCATTGATCATCTGATGACGCGTCTGCATGCGTGCGCGGCCCGCGACCAGATTGGTATTCACCATGGACGTGACATCACTGCCGGAACAGAACGCACGGCCCGCGCCGGTGACGATCACCGCGCGCACGCTGTCGTCGGTTTGGAAGCCCGTAAACAGTTCGGTCACACGGGTGTACATCTCGTCGGTCATCGCGTTCAATTTGTCGGGGCGATTCAGAGTGACGATGGCGACGTTTCCGTCGCGTTTGTATTCAACGCTCACTTCACGCGCTCCTTGAGTTCAAAAAACATTTAACCGCAGATAAACACGGATGGAAAACAAGAACCATTATTCACCGGCGCAAACCGGCATGATGCATCGAGTGGTCCGAAGCGTTATTTTAGACCATCGAAGCCGATAGCAGCCGGGGATTGTGCTTGCCATTTGGTAGGTGCAATACTCTTGCAGAAATCCGATTTAATCCGGGCGCGCAGCACGATTTTCTGAATCAGACGCTTCCGGCGGCAGCGCGCGTTTCCTTCTGCCGGTTCAGGGTAAACACTACCGCACGCTCGAACCACAGCCGGAATTTGGGCGCTTCGGGATGCCCGCTCAACAGCGTCAGCTTCACCACGCCCGCGGGCGAGAAGCCGTTTTCCGTGCGGCCGGGAATCACGCCGTATTCTTCCGGCGTAAAGCGCGCATCGCGCCATGATTCGGGCGTTTTGTCGAGCACCGACAGTATGTCTTTTGCGACAAACCACGCATCGTCGCCGTCGAAATAAACGCGCAAATGCGTGCGTCCGTACTTGTAGTACTTGCCCTCCCATTCCTGCAACGCTTGTCGATGTATCACACCATGCAGCGCCGGAAAAAATTCGAGTATGGGCTTGGCCAGCATCACACCCCAGATCGGCGCCGTTATGGCAAGGCCGATCAACCCCATCAGCATCACGCCCGTCCACGCCACGCCAGCGCAGACCGCGAGGCGCAGCGCGAGATTGCCGAAAGCCTTCATCCGCTCACAGCGCGATGAATACCCTGCCGCCTTCCACGCCGTCCGTGCGCCGCTTGGAGAAACTTCCTTTCGCCTCGAAATAGATGCGTTTCTTCTCCGCATCCCAGCGCATGGGCTTTTGCGTGTAGGGATCGTGAAAACGCGGCTCCGATTTCGCCACGAAATCTGCCGCACCTTCCGCACCCACGCCTGCACCGATCATCTCCACCCGCAAGCCGAGCAGCCGGTTGTAGGCATCCAGATCATGCAGGCGCAAGGCATACTCGCTGAAACTCGGCGCACTTATCCGCAGCAGGATATTGCCGACCGGATTGTCGACATAGTCCCACAGGCCCATCTCGCCCGACGATTGTCCGGCCGCGAGGAACTCTGCCGCCACGCGATGTGCTGGCGCTTCCGCAGCCGCGCTGGCCGCCACGAGTTGCCGGTAGGCAAGGTTTGTAGTTGCATTCGGTTTGTAAAACAACTTTACGCCAAGCCGCTCGGCGAACGCCGCTTGCCGCCCGTCGTCGCCCTGATTCGCAACGGGGTTGCGTAGCAGGCTTTTGCCAAACGCGAACTCCGTTTCCAGCGCCGGCGACAAGCGCAGCGCAGCGGCATTGATCGGCTTCAGCATTTCACGCAGACGCGGCGCCTGCGGCGCCAGTTCCGCACCGCGGCTGCGCATCACGTCCGCGATAAACGCCAGATCGCGCGTATACGCCGCGGCGGCGATCATCTTGCCGATCAGCGTGCGCGCGCCCTCGAGCATGGCGCGCTGAAACGCCATATCGCGTTCCACCGCGTCCAGTACCTCGTCGAGATTGCCCGCCTCGGCGGCAAGGGCTGCGCGCAGCAGATGTGCTTTCTGCGCACCGGCGACAGGGGCGAGGGCCGGCAACCCGGTGACTACGCGCTGCGGAAAATCCAGCACTTCTTCGTAACGCTTGTACGCAATCAGCTTTTCGTGGCGCTCCAGATCCTCTTTGTGGGCATCGAGCTGCGCTTTGGCCTCGTCAGGCTTTGCGCGCGCAACGGCCAGACAGGATGCCTGGGCGGAATCGCACACTGCCGGGCGTTTGGCGCGCTTGGGCTCGGCACGCTTCTCCATGCGATTGTCCTTGGCCGCGGCGCGCGCTTCGGCGACCCACGCTTTGGCGTATGCCGCGCCATCGGCGCCATCGTCCGCGCCCAACGCCAGCAACGCGTAGTAGCCGTTCTCCGCTTCCGGCACAGCGGGCGCACGCGCCTCGCCGTAGCTCGCGGCCTTGGGATCAAGTGGCTCATCGAACGCATTCACGGCAATGACCACCATCAGCGGTACCACCACCAGCAGCAGGATGGTGATGCCTACCCACTTCAGTGCTTTTTTCATGTTGTCGCTCCCATGAATACCATCCCGTGTTTTATCATCTCTATGACGAAAATGCATCACGAAACCGCAGCACCGCTTCTTCGATGCGGTCAACCGCGAAAACCTTGAGCCCTTCGATCGCCTGCTTTGGTTTGTTCGCCTTCGGAATCAGGGCGTGCGTGAAGCCGAGTTTGGCCGCTTCGCGCAACCGCTCCTGGCCGCGCTGCACCGGACGCACTTCACCGGCGAGACCCACCTCGCCGAACACCACTAGCTTTGCCGGGAGCGGTTTGTTCTTGAGCGACGACACCACCGCCATCAGTACCGCCAGATCCGCCGCCGGTTCGGAAATGCGCACACCGCCGACGGCATTGATGAACACATCCTGATCGTAGCAGGCGATGCCGGCGTGCCGATGCAATACCGCCAGCAGCAGCGCCAGCCGGTTTTGTTCCAGTCCCACCGAGAGCCGGCGCGGATTCGGCGCGTGCGCGTCATCCACCAGCGCCTGAATCTCCACCAGCATCGGACGCGAGCCTTCCTGCGTCACCACCACGCACGAGCCGGCGATTTCGCCGCTGTGCTGCGACAGAAACAGTGCCGACGGATTCGACACGCCTTTCAGGCCTTTCTCCGTCATCGCGAATACGCCGAGTTCATTCACCGCGCCATAGCGGTTCTTGAACGCGCGAATCAGCCGGAAGCTCGAATGCGTGTCGCCTTCGAAATAGAGCACGGTATCGACCATGTGTTCGAGCACGCGCGGCCCGGCCAGCGCGCCTTCCTTCGTGACGTGCCCCACCAGCACAATGGTGGTTGCGCCGGACTTGGCGACGCGCGTGAGTTGCGCCGCGCATTCGCGCACCTGCGCCACCGACCCGGGCGCAGAAGTCAGCGCTGCCGAATACAGCGTCTGGATCGAATCGATCACCGCCACATCGGGCTTTTCACTCTGAATGACCGCCTGAATTTTTTCGAGATTGATTTCGGCGAGCACATGCACGTGTCTCGCATCGGCGTCCAGGCGCTTCGCGCGCAGTGCGATCTGCTGCGCGGATTCTTCGCCACTGACATACAACACCTTGCGCGCGGCGCCCATCGTTGCCAGCGATTGCAGCAACAACGTCGATTTACCGATGCCGGGATCGCCGCCGATCAGCACTACTCCGCACGGCACCAGTCCGCCACCGAGCACGCGATCAAATTCAGAAATGCCTGATGGGATGCGCGCTTCCTCGCGCGCCTCGACTTCCGACAGGCGTTGCAGCTTGCCGGCCTCGGCGATCAGTCCAAACCGGTTGCCGCCCGCTGCCGGGGTTTCATTGACGCTTTCAACCAGCGTGTTCCACGCCTGGCAATGTGGACACTGGCCCTGCCACTTAAGCGACTGCCCGCCGCATTCGGTGCAAACGTAAATCGTCTTGGGCTTTGCCATAGAGGTTATTGCGAGGCGGGCAATGGCGCTGTTTCAGCGCGACAAACAGTACGGCAGCAATCAGCTTTCGGCGTCCGGCGGCAGCCTGGTGTTTTTCGCTTTATCAGACTCGAGTTTTTTGATGCGCGCGTGCAGATTGTCCATCAAAAACGACACCAGCGTCGCATTGATGACGTAAATCAGAATCGCCGTGCGTTCCGCGTCGCCCATCGTTCCGGTCGCGCCGGTTCGCGGCAGAAAGAAGTAGCCACCCAGCAGCAACCCGGCGGCAGTGGCAAACAAGCCGGGCCCGAGTCCGCCGTACCATGCCACCACCATCACCGCCAGCAGGAAAAAAGAAAAAGGCAGGCGGGTGTCCAGGTTGCCGAAGAACGTCAGCCGCATCAGAAACGCGGCCAGCACCACGCCGCACGCCACGCCATAACGCATCTGCCAGCTCGCACCGACGTGCGGCTTAACACCGCCGGAGAAATCAGCTTTCCATGACTTGGATTCGGGCGTGTCCATGCGGAGTCGGCTCTGCGTGACAGAAGACACCATCATACACCCCGCGGGGCGCGATTTGACAAGCTGCACTATCTGAACTATGGGGCCGGATAGCCGCCAATCTTTTACCCGCTTCCCGCCGACACGTTCACAGTTTGCCGAGCAAGAGAGGCATGACGGCCGACATCACCTCCCCAAACGTTTTCGCCTGCGGCACCAAAGCCGCAGCCGTGAGGGCAAATGCCACCGCCAGCACCAGTACCACCACGAACGGAATCCATGTGGCCCTGATCACGCTGCCGAACCAGTCCGGATCGTGCATGCGCCGCGCGGCCTTGATCAGCCCGCCTGCGAGCAATGCCTCGAACGCTGCATCGATGAGGATTTCCGGGCCGGCACTGATCACGAACACCGCGCCGCCAATCGCCAGCGCAACGATACCGATGACGATCATCACCGCAAATGCAATCAGGCAGCCTTCACCGTCGCCGCCGCCGATATCGCCCACCACATCGCCTACTTTACCGCCGACATCGCTCAACAGGCTGCCGTCGCCGCCGCCACTGCCGCCACTGGATGCAGACAGCGCCGCGCTATCCAAGGCCAACAGATTGGACGGCGGTGCGATGCCGTCAGCAAAGCTGCCGCTTGCCCCGCCACCGCCGCTGGATCCCCCGCCGCCACTGAAGACATCGGACGAGCCGCCGCTCGAACCGCTTCCGGACGGTAAAAAATCAGCCACATCGATCGAACTGCCTTTGCCATTATTGTCCGCCTGCCGCGTATCGGAACCACCGCTGCCGCGGCTGCCCGCACCCACGTACGCAAGCCAAATCCGCACGCCGAGCAGGAATGCGCCATATGCCACCACAATCGCGAGGGTGTAACGCAGCCACATCGATTGCATGCCCAGCGCAAACAGCGCCTTGGTCGTCAGCAGCCCCGCGCTGAACGTCCACAGCAGCAGTATCGAAGTGTGAATGCGCAGCGCAAAACGTGAGCGCAAGGCGGCTGCGATATGCTCGCGCCGGGTGCGCGCAAACACATCGGTAATTTTCCGGTCGCTCTTTGCCTTGACTGAGGTCGGCTTAGCCACGTTCCACTGCCGGTACGCGTTGCGCCAACGCGCACAGCAATTCATAGCCGACCGTGCCGGCCGCCGCCGCCACATCGTCGACCGGATTGCCTGCGCCCCACAAGGTCACGCTGGCGCCGACTTGCGCATCGCGCAGCGCGGTGATGTCCACGCACAGCATATCCATCGACACGCGGCCCACGGTTGTGGTCATGACGTCACCCACGCGCACCGGCGTGCCGTTGGGCGCGTGGCGCGGATAGCCGTCGGCATAGCCGCAGGCCACCACGCCGATGCGGGTGTCGCGCTGGGCCGTATACAAACCACCGTAGCCGACGGTGTCGCCCGGTTTCAGTTGCTGCACGGCGATGATGCGCGAGGTGAGCGTCATCACCGGCCGCAAATCCAGTTGCGCGGCACTCACATCGGCGAACGGTGTTGCGCCATAGAGCATGATGCCGGGGCGCACCCAATCGGCATGGGTTTCAGGATAGCGCAGGATTGCCGCAGAATTCGCCAGCGTGCGCGGCAACGTCGCGCCTTGTGTGATTTGCTCAAAAGCCGCCGTCTGCCATGCCACGCCGCGCGCATCATCCGAGTTGGCAAAATGCGTCATCAGCGTCAGCTCGCCCGCTGCGGGATTGGCACGCAACGCCTTCAACGCCCCGGCAAATTCCGCTTCACGCAAACCCAGGCGATTCATGCCGGTGTTGAGCTTGATCAGCAGATTGAATTTCGCGCCTTCCGGCGCGTGCTGCAGCATCGCGATCTGTTCCGCGCTGTGTATCACCGTGTCGATGCGATGCGTCGCGAGCAGCGGCAGTTCAGCCGCGTCGAAAAACCCTTCGAGCAGCACGATGCGTTGCGTGAAACCGGCGACACGCAACGCAATCGCCGCATCCAGTTCCAGCAGCGCGAAACCCTCCACACCCGCGTCCGCGAGTGCGCGCGCCACGCGCATGATGCCGTGCCCATAGGCATTGGCTTTGACCACGGCCAGCACACGCGACTGCGGCGCGTGCCGGCGCACCACGCCGAGGTTATGGCGCAGCGCGGCCGAATCGATGGTGGCTGTGATGGGACGTGGCAAGGTGCGTGTAAAAAATTACTTTAAAAACAGATACTTAATTATTTTTCTCACCCTGCCTCCCATGCGATTACGCTCGCGCTCAGTTGCGCGCAGATCTGTGTACTCTCTTACTTACGTGTTGTCAGCCATCTGCCGCATACGCGCGAGTGCGAATTCCACGAACGCCGACACCAGTCGCGAGCGGAATTTTTCCTGCGGCGTGAGCACCGAAAATTTGCGGATCAAACGCGGTTTCAGCGGCAACGCCACCAGCGTGCCCAGACGCAACTCTTTCACAACCGTCGCGCGCGACATGATGCCAATGCCGAGGCCGCTTTCAACCACGCCCTTGATTGCTTCCGGGCTGCCCAATTCCATCACGATATTGAGTTCGTCCGGCACCACACCGTTATCGCGAAAATAATTGTCCGCGAATTCGCGCGTGCCCGAACCGCTCTCGCGGCTGATAACAGGTTCGGCAAGCACTTCCTGCGGCGTCACACTGCGATTCCTGGCCAGTGTGTGGCCGGGCGCGCAAATGACCACCAGTTCGTCGTCGCAGCACACTTCGGTCACGATATTCGGCAGATGCGATGGCGACTCCACCAGCCCCACGTCGAGCGACAACTCGGCGACGCGGTTCTCGATAATCTCCGAATTGGCGACCGTCATCTGGGTCTGCACTTGCGGGTGCAGCGCCTTGAACTCGCCCAGCACGCGCGGCAGGATGAATTCGGCAATGGTCATGCTCGCGCCCAGCAGCAATGGCCCGCTCACTTCGCCCGTGAGTTCGCCCACGCGCGTATCCATTTCGTCCGATAGCGCCAGAATTTTTTCGGCGTAGCCCATCACCAGATGACCGGCCGGTGTCAGCGTAATGCGGCCGCGCTTGCGTTCAAACAGCCGCGTGTTGAAATGCTCCTCAAGCTGCTTTACCTGAAACGTCACCGCCGGCTGTGTCATGAACAATTGCTCGGCCGCCTTGGTGAACGAGAGCTGCTTCGCTACGCTGTGAAAAACCTGCAATCGCCTGTCGGCCATATGGAAGCAGCTTGGAGTTCGAAGTTTGGAGTTGAAACAGTGAAGCGCGAGCGAGTTACGCCAGACTCTCAACGCTGTTGGCTATTCAACCACATTTCGGCAGCGGCGAGTAGCCGCGCCATCTGCCGCACCGGCGACCAACGCGGGGCACACAAGGTGAACCAAATCCTGTCACGGCACACCAAGCCATACGCACCGCCGCCGCGCCCTCACGCAGTATCCACGCAAACTATGGTATAACTCCGCGACCGCGCGCCCGGACCCGCGTCGGAATACATAAATATACTTATAAAACAAGTACATGCCATTCGGTTTTTATATCATCATGGCGGCGCAATTTTTTTCGTCGCTAGCCGACAACGCGCTGCTGGTTGCCGCCATTGCATTACTGATGCAACTGTTTGCGCCCGAATGGATGACGCCGATGCTGAAGTTTTTCTTCACGGTGTCATACGTGTTGTTTGCGGCGGTGGTCGGCGCATTTGCCGATTCGATGCCCAAGGGCCGCGTGATGTTCATCACCAACACCATCAAGATCGTCGGTTGCCTGCTGATTTTTTTGCATGAATTCTGGGCGATTCCGGGCATGGAGGACTACGTCACGATACTCTTTGGATACGCTGTGGTCGGCCTCGGCGCCGCTGCGTATTCGCCCGCCAAGTACGGCATCCTCACCGAGTACCTGCCGCATCACAAGCTGGTGATCGCCAATGGCTGGATCGAAGGCCTCACCGTGGGCTCCATCATCCTCGGCACCCTGCTCGGTGGCGCGCTCGTCAGCGAAGCGGTATCCGGCAAATTATTGGCCATAGACATTCCGCGTATCGACACGGGCATTGATTCGGCTGGCGAAGCCGCCATCGTGATCATCATCGTGTTCTACGTCATCGCGGCGATTTTTAACCTGTTTATCCCGAACACCGGCGTTGATCACAAAATGGTCAACCGCAATCCGCTCTACCTGATCCGGGAATTCGCGCATTGCGTGAAACTGCTGTGGAGCGACAAGCTCGGACAGATTTCACTGGCGACCACCACGCTGTTCTGGGGCGCCGGCGCGACGCTGCAATTCATCGTGCTCAAATGGGCGGAAGTCGCGCTCGGCTATTCGCTGTCGCAGGCGACCTACCTGCAAGGTGTGTGCGCGGCGGGCATCGCCATCGGCGCCGTGCTGGCGGCGAAGCTGGTGCCGCTCAATCGCGCCGTGAACGTGATTCCGATGGGCATCGCCATGGGCTTGATCGTGATGGCGATGATCGTGGTACAGACCGTCTATTTCGCGGTGCCCCTGATCATCGCTATTGGCGCGCTGGCAGGATTTTTCGTGGTGCCGATGAATGCGCTGCTACAGCATCGCGGACACATCCTGATGGGCGCGGGGCATTCGATCGCCGTGCAGAACTTCAACGAAAACATTTCCATCCTGATCATGATCGGACTTTACGCAACGCTGATCGGCCTGGATTTGTCGATCTATATCGTGATCGCGCTGTTCGGCGCATTTGTATCGATCTCGATGTGGCTGGTGCGCAGGCGGCATCTTTACAATCTGGCGCATGGGCCGCTGCCTTCCATTCCCGCGGGCGCGGGGCACTAGAACCTATCTCAAAAAAAGGGCCGCATGCGCGGCCCTTTTTCATTTTCCACTACGCGCTGCCGGAAAATCACACCGGCAGAAACTTGAAGCGCTTCACCTTCGTCATGTCGGTGCCTTCGATGCGAATCAGCTTGGTCGAAGACGCGCGGCTCGGCGAATGCAGGTCGCCTTCGTTGTAGAGATGCGCAACGCCCGGCGTGAGCTTGTAAGTGCGCGCATGTTTCACCTTGCCCGGCACTTCGGCGCTGGCTTTTTCAATCAGAGACCAGTCATTCATCTGCGTTTCGCCGCGTGCCTGGCCGTAAATCGCCCACGAGTGGCCGTGGTCATGCGGGCCGCTTTCCTTGGCGCCGACATAGTCGTGCGCGATGATGCAGAATCCGAATTCCGGGTCCTGGTACAGAATGTTGCGTTCCTTGTCGTTGTTATCGACATACTTCGCGACGAACTGTTCGTCCTTCAATACCTGCGACAACAGTTCGCAAACTTTTCGGCGGCCTGCCGGGCCCGGTTCCGCCTTGATGAAATCGTGGCACTTGGCCGCGAAGGTTTCCAGCGTATGCCCCACTTGCTCCATATTTCCCATGATTGCCTCCTTTGAATACACGCGATGATGACGCCAAGAGAGATTGTGCGCCTAATTGCCCTCATTTGGAAAGGGACTTCCGCACCATGCGCCTGCCGTGACAGAATGCTGCTGGCGTGCCACGACGGAGGAATCCACATGCTGCAAGAAATCAAAGGATTGGCAATCGCAGGAATGGTCGTCCTGACTTCCGCGGTGGATGCCCAAACCGCCGCAACCGGCCCTTATCCCCAGCGCCCCATCCGCATGATCGCCGCGCAGTCAGCAGGCTCGTCGCTGGATACGGTAGTGCGCATCTTTGCGGTAAAAATGTCCGACATGCTGGGCCAGCAGATCGTCATCGACAATCGCGGCGGCGCCGGCGGCACCATCGGCGTCGAACTCGCCGCGCGCGCGCCCACCGACGGCTACACGCTGCTCGCGGGCGCATCGAGTTCGATGATTGTTTCCAGCTTCACCTACAAGAAACTGCCGTTCGACACGCTGAAAGACTTCGCGCCGATTTCGCTGTTCGCCAATGTCGAAGCGGTGTTCGTGGTCAATCCGGGTTTGCCGGTAAAAAGCGTGAGCGAATTTCTCGCGCTGGCGAAAGCGCAGCCCGGCAAGTTCAACATGGGATCGGCCGGCGTGGGCTCGTCCAGCCATCTCGCCGGATTATTGTTCGTCAGTTTTACCGGCATCAATACCACGCACGTGCCGTACAAGGGCGGCGGCCCGATGGCGACGGCGGTCGTCGCCAACGAAGCGCAATGGGCTATTTCGCCGGCGGCGGCGCTGGTCGGATTGATCCGCGCCGGACGATTGCGCGCTATCGCCATATCGTCGGGGAAACGCTCGCCGATTTTGCCGGAGCTGCCCACCATCGCCGAATCTGGCGTGCCCGGCTACGATTTTGGAAGCTGGAACGGCGTGCTGGCCCCTGTCGGCACGTCGCGTGCCGTCATCAACCAGGTGCACGGCGTGATGCGCAAGGTTGCCGCCGCACCCGATGTCAGGGAACAATTCGCCGCGCAGGGCCTTGCGCCCACCGCCAGTGAATCACCCGAGGAGTTCGCGAAAATGATCCGCGCGGACTATGCAACCATCGGCAAAGTGGTCAAAGCGGCAGGCATCAAGCCGGAGTAACTCATGCGCGGTTCGCGCGTCGGATGGATACTGATTTGCGCGGCGACCTGCGCGGGCGCGGCAACTGCAGACGATATGATTGCGATTCCTGCCGGCACTTTCACCATGGGACGCGATGACGGCCCCGACGACGAACGCCCCGCGCATACAGTTACTCTGCCCGCCTTTCAGATCGACCGTGTGCCGGTCACCAACGCACAGTTTGCCGAATTTCTTAATGCCCGCAGCCACAGCACTGCCAAAGGTGAACGGCTCTATGATTATGACGACAACGATGCGCGCATCCATCAGGTCGCGGGCAAATACGTCGCCGACCGCGGCTACGAAAACCATCCGGTGGTGGAACCGTCATGGCTGGGGGCACGCGATTACTGCACGTGGCGCGGCAAGCGCCTGCCCACCGAAGCCGAATGGGAGAAAGCCGCGCGCGGCACGGATGGCCGCAAATATCCGTGGGGCAACACCGCTCCTGAGCGCAGCCGCGCGCAATTCGGCATGCGATTCAACGACACTGCACCAGTTGAAAATTTTGCCGCAGGCGCCAGCCCGTACGGCGTGCTCGGCATGGCGGGCAACGCCTGGGAGTGGGTGGCTAGCGCTTATCGCCCCTACCTCTATCGCGCCGACGACGGCCGCGAAGATTTAACGCCCGGCCCGGTACGCGCCACGCGCGGCGGCGGCCACGATTCGCCCGCCGAAGAAATCACCACCACCCAGCGCGGGCGTAATCTGTCGCGCAACCCGCGCGCGGGACATCACAACATCAGTTTTCGCTGTGCAAAATAAACATTTGCGAGCATCACAATTGCACCTAACATGAAGCTAGATACCCTCTTCTGGACGAATTGGAATAGTGCTTCAACAATCGTGAGAATCGTTATCCATTTCATGACACGCTCACAAAGCTGATTAACTTGTCGAATCTTGAATACAAAGAATTCGCAATTATAACCTTGACAAAGCAGAAATAAGGGTTCATACTGGCATTACTTTCTGAGGGATGCCGCCATGAACCACCTGCAAAACGAGATTTTTCAAGACGAAACCAAAGCCCGCGCATGGCTTGAAAACCGCCTTTGGCCGCATGGCGTTGTATGCCCTCACTGTGGCACCGTAGGCACCGCTACAGCCCTTCAAGGCGAAGCGCACCGCGCTGGCGTATATCAGTGCAACGAGACTGAATGCCGCGAGCAGTTCACCGTTACCGTGGGGACTGTTTTCGAGCGCTCTAAGATTCCCCTTACCAAGTGGCTCATGGTTGTGTTCCTGATGGCCGCGAGCAAAAAGGGTATGAGCGCCCATCAGATTCACCGCATGATCGGCGTTAGCTACAAGTCCACTTGGTTCATGTGCCATCGTATTCGCGAAGCCATGAAGTCCAGCCCCAACGGGTTGCTTGGTGGCGGATCGGGGATCGTTGAAGCCGATGAAACCTTTACCGGCACGAAAGAAGGCGCGACCAAGAAACGCGGATGGGGTCATAAGAACGCGGTGTTCTCGTTGGTTGAACGTGGCGGGGACGTGCGCAGCTTCCATGTTCCCAATGTGACCGCCAAGACGCTCAAGCCGATTCTGTTGGCTCAAGTGTCGGCGCAAGCCAAGGTTTACACGGATGATTTCCGCGCTTACAAAAAGGCGAAATTGGCGCGTGACTTCGATGAACATCAAACCGTGAACCACAGCGCGAAAGAGTATGTGCGCGGAACGATTCACACGAACACGATTGAGGGATATTTCAGCCTGTTGAAGCGTGGAATTATCGGAACGTATCACCACGTTGGAAGTCAGCATCTTCAACGTTATTGCACCGAGTTCGATTTCAGATACAACGGGCGCAAGATTTCCGACGTTGAACGTGCCGACTTGCTGTTGAAGGGGATTCAAGGGAAGCGCCTCATGTATGGCGGTCCTCGTTCAATCTAAGCGGAAGCGCGGAAAATGAAACCATCTTTAGCCCCCTGTATCTCGAAGGTAGAGAGGGCTAAAGAACACCGAGATTCCCTCAAGCAATACGTCGCCAATACGTTCGCGATCGAATCTAATCGTCCAAGATGCGGGATTAAGTTCGAGCGAGAGACTAAGCAGCATGTAGTCTTTATCAATTACATGCCTAATCTCGTTGGCTTTCTCGAACGTTGTTCCATTATCTATGGTGACGCAGTTATTAATCTCAGAAGCTCTCTTGATCGCTTGGCGTTTCAACTCGCGTTGTTGAATACTAGCGGGAAAATCAGAGACGAATCTAGTATCCAGTTCCCTATTTGCGATACCGTCCAATCCTTCGACGGTGCCAAAGGCCGCTGGCTCAAAGAAATCGGAATGAAACACATAACAATCATAGAGAGCTTTCAGGGTTACCACACTCTCGACGAGAACGTGTCTCTGGGAGATTACTTTCATCCCCTCAGTATGCTTCGAGACCTCACCGTAATCGATAAGCACAGGTTGCCTATAAGACTTGCAATACCCACCTCTGGGATGGAGGCTCCCCATCCGCTTACGATGCAAATTTTGCTCAAAGCTTTCGCAAGCCAGATTGTTAATGTTAGCGGGGTTTATCAGTCCAACCCCCTGCAATTCCCCGCTGCGGAACTCGGCGCAGAAGTAATGCGAGCCGAACTGCCACTCGGGGCGTCCGAGTTTGACGTGGACATGGCAGGATACATAGCCCCGATGATAGCTATTGAGGGGGACCGCAGTGCTGTCGCATCGCTCGATAAGATCGCGTCCGTTGTGGTCAAGGTTATCCGCGAGTTTGAGCCAGATTTCTAATGAATTTGGCCATATTGTTTTTGTTTTATCCATGATGAGGCACCACCATGAATAACGTGCAGAAAAACAAACCGCTGACACCAAAGCAAGAATGGAAACGCTTTGAGAGCGCAATTGATACGCTCCTGCAAGCCCAACCTGTCCATCGCACAACAAAGCAAGAAAATAAAAAGCCGACGAAGCGCATAAAGAAATAGCTTTTCTTTCTAACTTCATGGGAGGGGACTATGAACGAGGGAGATGTATTTGGCGTTGAATGCCCTTGCTGCAAAGAAGTGTTGTATAGGCAAGTCTTTGCAGAAGATAAGGGTGTCGGAATTTGGGGAAGCACAAGCAGCAGCCCAAAGCTAGCAAAAGACGGCGAGGGTTGGTTCATGAAGTGCCCTCACTGCTCGAATCGGATTGCTTTTGAAGAGGTTGTTGCACAACCAAGTGGTCGCGGTTGGCAACTCTCTCAGAACCAAAAATGCGATCGCAAACTTCCTTGACTGTCATGTGCCCGTGGTGAGCGCATTTAACAAACCCTGGTTCATCAATGATTAAGGATTGCAATGGCTCTCGGCCTTCTGCAACACACTTGGGGCATGCCGTAATCATTTGGTGGCCCCCTGATTCGGACAAGCCCCGCCCCCCGATTCACTATTCGGGGTTGGCGGGACTGTCTCATTAGTTACGGGCCAGTAACGACAGGGACTATCCGCTGTCGTTTTTGCTTTCTCATGGTTATAATCGCGAAAGAATTAGTGGCCGCATAACTATGTGGCTCGATACTTTGCAATCAACTCAACTAGCCTAACCAAACGATAATCGTGTTCGTTATACGCCTTGACGAGAGCGCCAATTTGCATTGTATTAGTCAATGCTACGGGGACTTGAACTCTTGCTGCCGGCACAACATCAAGCGTTCTAAACAACTCCGAATCAGTTGGGCTAATACAGTAAATCGTTTCAATCGTTTCTTTCATCCATTTTTCAACTCTGCCGATCCACTCTACTAAAGTAAATTCACTTACATTGGCCGCATCGTTTCTTATAACGACACCAGAAGAGCGCAACTGAGCTAGCCTAAGAATAGCCGCATCATAATTAGCCTTGCTGAGATTAAATGTTGCTTTGTTATATCCCTCACGTAGATCGGATTTCGCTCGCTGTTCATCTGCTTCCGGGAAAAGAAATTTCGGCCTAACTCGCCTAATATTGGCGAGCATCACTAAGTCCTCCCTTTTTATTTGCCCGTCCATGTTTATTTTTCCATTCAAGGATTTTATTTGGCCTGATTCAAGCTCTCGTTTAAGCATCGCGAGCGATCCGTAGGCTGGATGACTTGTTGGAATACGCTCTACTGGACGAACGTTCTCCCACAAACATGCTGCTTGCCATGCGAAATACGATATATGTCCTACCCATTGAGAAACATCAAAACTTTCAGAGTTACGATCCTCTGCGATGCCGATTCCATACGTAGGAGAGAGAGCTACTTGGTCATTTTTTGTGGGACGAAACTTTTCGCGAACAACGTAAAATAAGTAAAATCCAACCGCGACACTTAAAGAAGGAACTCCCACCACTACCGTGTAACGAAGAATGGTTTCCATTAATTGGTTGTCCAATCCGTATTTATGATCCACCCAACCGAAAAAAGCATTTTCTAGTGGGCCAACGATGGCAAGCCAAAGAACAAACCACAAGGCACTTGGTAGCGTTATTTTCCGCATCTTGAAATCATAGCGTACCCTGCGTCAGGTACACGATCGTAATAAACCTATACTTATGAACAAGTTTGCAGCGGAATTACTAACAGCATGGGACAGCGGACACACAATGCCGTCCATCGTCGCGCGTCATCCCGCATTCAACTGGGATGACGCGTATGCGGTGTCCGCTGAAATCATCAGGCTGCGCCGCGCGCGCGGCGAGAAAACCGTGGGCCGCAAGATCGGCTTCACCAATCGCAACATCTGGCCGCAGTACGGCGCGACGTCGCCGATCTGGCATCCCGTTTACGACCGTACTCTTGTTTTTGCCGACAACGGCAAAGCCGCGTTGTCGCTCGCCAACAGTTCGCAACCGCTGATCGAACCGGAAATCGCGTTCAAGCTGCGCGCACCGGTGCCGGTGAACTGCAACGATCCTGCCGAGATACTGCGCGCCATCGAATGGTA
>JAKFYK010000095.1 GCA_021730905.1 Betaproteobacteria bacterium
CGCTCATCGGCCCTTCGGGTTGCGGAAAATCCACGTTGCTGAATATCGTGGCCGGCTTTGTCGAGCCGACCGATGGGGTGGTGCGTGTCGATGGCGTGCCGGTGGTTGGGCCCAGCGCGAATCGTGGCGTTGTATTTCAGCAATATTCACTGTTTCCGTGGCTCACTGTGCGCGAGAACGTCGAATTCGGCTTGCGCATGCAAGGCATGCCACGTGGCCAGCGCGAGACTTCGGCGCGCACGTTGCTGGGTTTGGCCGGCTTGTTGGCCTTTGAAAGCTATTTTCCCGAACAATTGTCGGGCGGCATGAAGCAACGTGTCGGCATCGTGCGTGCGCTTGCGACCAGTCCGCAAGTTCTGCTGATGGATGAGCCCTTCGGCGCGCTGGACGCTCAGACACGTGTGGTTATGCAGGAAATCCTGACCAATATGTGGCAGCAGTTCCGCATTTCGGTATTGTTCATCACGCACGACATCGAGGAATCCATTTTTCTGTCCGACAAAATATTCGTGATGACTGCGCGGCCCGGCAGAATCAAAGCTGAGATCGACGTACCGTTGCCACGGCCGCGCACACCGGAGATGACGGCATCCACCGAATTTATCGGCATGGTACAGCGTCTGAAGAGCCTGATTCGCGAAGAGTCACTGACGGCAATGGGATCGGAGCTAAAGGATGGCGGCCTTGCGGGATTCAGCATGACAGTGGGGCCGAGCGGTGTTGCACAAGTCATGTAACGGCATTGCGTCCAAAAGCCCGGGGGAGTGGATGAACATTGACGAGTTGCGGCCGCAAGCAATTCGTCTGCGCACGGCAACACGCACGTTGGAAATCGAGTGGCAGGACGGATCTTTCTCGGTATGGGAGCACGCGCTGCTGCGACAGCGCTGCCGCTGTGCCGAATGCCAGGCGCAACAGCGCAAGGGTTGCACGCCTGCCGCTGTGCCGGATATTGCGCTCATTGAGGTTGCCGCCTATGGGCAGAATGCCTTGCGCTTCACATTCAGCGACGGGCATGCACGCGGAATTTTCCCGTTTGAATATCTGCATCAACTCCCTGAATTGCAGGCGCCCGCCGCGAATGGCGCAGCATCCGTCCGCGCTTCTTCTTGAGAGGATTGCCATGATGGGCGATAATTCACGGTTTTTCGACGATATTCAGGCTAACTTGACAGCACCTGTACGTACGTCTTCCGAATTGACGCTTCAATTCGGGTTTACGTTTTCCGATCTTTACGATGCTGGGGCGCTGGCCCTGCTTGACTCGGTGTTCCTTGAATTTGTGGGAGCGGCCGATGCCCGTTTGCGCGAACGCGTGGCTGTCACGCGCGGCAACATTGCAGCGTTAACGGTCAAAGCGGAGTCGGAGCTTTTGCTTGCCCTGACGCCCCACGTCGACGCTTTTATCGGGCAGCTTTTCGGTATCGAGGCCGAATTCGCCGTCTTGTCGGGCGCTCACCATGAATTATCGCCGCTTTATAGCGTGAAGCGGTTGTTCGTACAGCGCAAGGCGGCGAACAAGTTCAAAGGCGAGGCCGCTGAACAACTTAACGGTCCTGAACTTGCGGCAAAGCTGGAGCCCATGCTGGGCGACAGGCTAACTGAACTGGCCTTTGCGAAAAAAGTCATCGAGTGGCAAGTAGACGAAGCGGCCAATGCGGACAAGCTCGATATCGCGCTGCAATATGCGGCGTGGGCATTGCAGACCACGGCAGGGCGCAAGAAACATCACGATGGTGTTCTCTTTAAAGCACCGCACAAGCTCGACATGCAGCATCTGGTACCGACAAAAGCTGAAGCCGCGCAAGGCTATACCACGCACACCTTTCCCGTTGAAAAGTTACGCCGCCGCGACGGTTTCAAGCTTACAGATAAAGGTACCGATCTCAAGGGTGCGCTCGATCAAGCGCACTATTGCATCTGGTGTCATGAGCAAGGCAAGGATTCCTGCTCCAAGGGGCTGCAAGAAAAAGGTGCCAATGGACGCGGTACAGCGTCGTTCAAGAAAAGCCCATTTGGTGTAACGCTTGCGGGCTGCCCGCTGGAAGAAAAAATTTCCGAGTTCCACAAAGCCAAGACCGAAGGCCATGTCATCGGCGCGCTGGCCATCATCACTGTCGACAATCCGATGGTGGCGGCGACCGGGCATCGCATCTGCAATGACTGCATGAAAGCCTGTATTTATCAAAAACAGGAGCCGGTCGACATCCCGCAGGCGGAGACACGCACACTCAAGGATGTGCTGGAACTGCCGTGGGGCTTCGAGATATACAGCCTGCTCACGCGCTGGAACCCGCTCAATCTGCGCAACCCTTACCCCAAGGCGCCCAGCGGCAAGCGTGTGCTGATCGCGGGCATGGGGCCGGCCGGGTTCTCGCTGGCGCATTTTTTGATGAACGACGGGCATACCGTCGTTGGCATTGATGGCCTGAAAATCGAGCCGCTGCCTGAAAAATTTTCAGGCGTGGATGCGAATGGCCAGCGCGCGCCATTCATGCCGATACGCGATATCCGCGATCTGTACGAGCGCCTCGACGAGCGCATGATGGCTGGTTTCGGTGGCGTCGCGGAATACGGCATCACGGTGCGGTGGGATAAAAACTTCCTTAAAGTCATAAGATTACTCCTGGAGCGCCGCAGCGAGTTTGCGCTCTTCGGCGGCGTGCGGTTTGGCGGCACGATTGCTGCAGACGAGGCATTCGCGATGGGCTTCGACCATGTGGCTCTGGCCATAGGCGCGGGACGGCCCACAGTGCTCGACATGCCGAATGGCCTTGCACGTGGTGTGCGCACAGCATCGGATTTTCTGATGGCGTTACAGCTTACCGGAGCTGCCAAAACGGACTCCATCGCCAATATGCAATTGCGGTTACCGGTGGTGGTGGTTGGCGGTGGGTTGACAGCGATAGATACCGCAACCGAGTCGCTTGCATATTATCCACTGCAGGTCGAGAAATTCCTCAAGCGCTACGAAGCCATGGCGCGTGAACATGGAGAAATGGCAGCACGCCTGGCTTGGAACGAAGAAGAGCGCATCATCGCAGATGAATTTCTGACGCACGCGCGTGCACTGCGTTCCGAGCACATGCGCGCGGTGGCGGAAGAGCGTGAACCGCGCATTATTGAATTGCTGCAATCGTGGGGTGGTGCAACCATTGCCTACCGTAAGCGCTTGACCGACAGTCCGTCGTATACGCTGAATCACGAGGAAGTACATAAAGCGTTCGAAGAAGGCATACGCTTCGCCGAAGGCCTGACGCCCGTTGGCGTGGAAATCGATCAGTACGGCCATGCCTGCGCACTCAACGTGTCAGTGCAGACGCGCACGGAGGACGGTTCGACGATTGACAGTGGCACTGCAGTATTGTCGGCACGCACCATCCTGATCGCAGCGGGCACGCAGCCCAATACCGTGCTGGCACGCGAGGACGCGGTCCGCTTCAAACTCGATGGGCGCTATTTTCAGGCGTACGATGCCGCAGGTAACCCGGTGGCCACTGAAAAGGCCATATCGAAACCCAATGCAATCAATGTGTTGCTGGCGAAGCGGGCTGATGGACGGTGCATGAGTTATTTCGGCGACGTGCACCCGTCGTTTTTCGGCAATGTGGTGAAAGCCATCGGCAGCGCGAAGCAGGGCTACCCGGTAGTAAGCAAGGTACTGGAAGCGGTAAAACCGGCTGCAACAGTCAGCGACGACGCGTTTCTCGCGCGCTTCAATGACGAATTGCGCGCGACGGTATGTGAAGTGCAGCGCCTGACGCCGATGATCGTCGAAGTTGTAGTGCGCGCGCCGCTCGCCGCCCGGCGCTTCCAGCCTGGCCAGTTTTACCGACTGCAGAATTTTGAATCGGCCGCACCAAAAACCGAAGGCACGCGGCTTGCGATGGAAGGACTGGCGCTGACAGGCGCCTGGGTAGATCGTGAACGCGGGTTGATTTCAACCATCGTGCTGGAGATGGGCGGCTCCAGCGATCTATGCCTCATGCTGAAGCCCGGTGAACCGGTGATCTTGATGGGGCCGACGGGCACGCCCACCGAAATACCGGAAAATGAAACCGTCGCGCTGGTGGGCGGGGGTCTGGGCAATGCAGTGTTGTTCTCGATTGGTCAGGCGATGCGCAAAGCCGGCAGCAAGGTGCTGTACTTCGCTGGTTACAAGAAAATGATCGATCGCTACAAAATAGCGGAAATTGAAGCCGCGGCCGACGTAGTGGTGTGGTGCTGCGACGATGAACCGGGCTTTACACCATCATCCACGCGTCCGCAGGACAAAACTTTTGTTGGCAACATGGTGCAGTGTATGCACAGCTATGCGATTGGCGACCTCGGCGTGCAGCCGATACCCTTAAAAAACGCCGATCGCATCATCGCCATCGGCTCAGATCGCATGATGGCCGCGGTAGCGCGCGCACGTCACGAGATGCTCAAGCCATTTCTGAAGCCGCATCACTTTGCCATCGGTTCCGTCAACTCGCCGATGCAATGCATGATGAAAGAGATCTGCGCGCAATGTTTGCAGGCGCATGTCGATCCGCAGACCGGGAAAACGAGCTACGTATTTTCATGTTTTAATCAGGATCAGCCGCTCGACTGCGTGGATTGGGAAGGCCTTAACCAGCGGCTGCGGCAGAATTCCGTGCAGGAGAAGCTCACCGCGGAATGGCTGGATCACTGCCTGCTGAAGCTGGGTGCGCGGCAGATGCAGCGCATCTAGCAGCGTGAATCATGGATGGAGGGCAGCATGAACCAGGTATCCGACAAGACAATGCAGAGCACGCGCCATACACTGCCCAATCCCTGCGGCGCGCACCTGCTCGCGCGCGCGCTCAAACGACATGGTGTCGAAGTGCTATTCGGACAAAGTCTGCCGTCGGCACTGCATCTGGTGATACCAGAATTCGGCATGCGGCAAATTGCCTATCGTACCGAAAATGCCGGTGCGGCGATGGCGGATGGCTATGCGCGCGCATCGCAAAAGGTTGGCGTGGTCACCGCGCAGAACGGACCGGCAGCCGCGCTGCTTGCGCCAGGTTTGGCGGAAGCGTTGAAGGCGTCGGTGCCCATCGTCGCCATCGTGCAGGATGTGCGACGTACGCAGACGGACAAAAATGCATTTCAGGAACTCGATCATTTCGACATATTCCGCGGATGCACGAAGTGGGCGCGGCGCGTCGCCGAAGTTTCGCGTATCGAGGACTACGTGGATATGGCGTTCACCGCCGCCGCGAGCGGGCGGCCGGGGCCCACTGTACTGCTGTGCCCGCAGGATTTGCTGCTGGAGGCAGTGACGTTTGATGCGGGTGACCAGCGTCACACGTCACTCGGAACTTATCCGCTTGATCGCTGCGTTGCCGATCCTGCACGCATCGAAGAAGCCGCTCGACTGCTGGCACAGGCCGAGCATCCGCTGATCGTCGCCGGCGGCGGCGTGCATTTGTCCGCCGCGCACGAAGTGTTGGCGCAACTACAGGACGCAGCCAGCCTTCCGGTCGCGACTACCAGCATGGGCAAGGGTGCGGTGGCCGAAACACACGCATTATCGATAGGCGTAATCGGCTACTTCATGGGTGCGCGTGGCATGGCGCAACATATGCGCGCTCTGATTGAGCGCGCAGACTGCGTTCTGTTCGTCGGTGACCGCACCAACCAGAATGGCACCGATTCATGGACGCTGTTTCCCAAATCCGCGCGTTATATCCACATCGACATCGATGGACAGGAAGTCGGGCGCAACTACGAAGCACTTCGGCTGGTGGGCGATGCGAAGCTCACGTTGATGGCATTGACGAAGGCCATGGCGCGCCACGATCTCGGCAAACGCCAGGTGGCGCGGCGCACTGTCGAGCAGAAAATTGCCGCAGGCAAGAAAGCGTTTCAGGAGGACGCGCGTGGCATGCTGAATTCGGACGCAATGCCAATCCGCCCCGAGCGCCTGATGCGCGACCTGAATGAATTGCTCGTGCCCGATACTCTGATGGTGACCGACGCGAGTTACTCCTCAATCTGGGCAATGAATTACCTTACTGCCCAGCACGCCGGATCGCGCTTTCTCAGCGGACGGGGACTCGCCGGGTTGGGTTGGGGGTTTCCCGCCGCAATCGGCGCAAAGATCGCGCATCCATCAAGCGACGTGGTATGCATCGCGGGTGACGGTGGTTTCGCTCACGTGTGGTCGGAACTCGAAACCGCTGTGCGTATGAAGGTAAAGGTCACAGTAATTATACTTAATAATCAAATACTTGGATATCAGTGGCATGCCGAGGATGTCCTGTACGGCGCTCACACGGATGCCTGCCAGTTGTCACCGGTCGATCATGCAGCAATTGCGCACGCATGCGGATGTGAGGGCGTGCGTATTGAAAAACCCGCTGACTTCAAACCCGCCCTCGAGCGTGCGCTGCGGTCCTCACAAACAACGGTCATCGACGTGATGATTGATCCGAAAGCATACCCGCCGTTGACGCTCTACGAAGGCAAGATAGGATACTGATCGTTAGTCGCGTCCGGTTTCCCGCAGGGCATCACCCAGCACGCCGACCAATTCATCGACCTGCTGCTTGCTGATAATCAGCGGTGGTGATAGCGCAATGATGTCGCCAGTGGTGCGTATCAATACACCTTTTTCATAGCACTTGAGGAAAGTCTTGAAAGCGCGCTCGGCGGGTTTACCTGGCCTGGGTTCCAGTTCGATGCCCGCGACCATGCCGAAATTGCGGACGTCGATGACGTTGGGCATTTCGCGCAGCGCATGCACCGCCTGCTCGAAGTACGGCGCGATTTCACGTGCGCGAGCGAACAGGCCTTCTTCCTCGTAAACATCGAGCGTGGCTTCGGCAGCCGCAGTCGCCAGCGGGTGGCCGGAGTAGGTGTAGCCGTGAAACAGTTCCACGGTATCCGGCGGTGCCGAATTGACCACCGCATCGTAGATGCCGCGACGCACGGCAACAGCGCCCATCGGCACCATCGCGTTGGTGATGCCTTTGGCCATAGTGATGATATCGGGTGTGACGCCAAAAGTTTCGGCGGCAAACGCATGGCCGGTACGGCCAAATCCAGTGATGACTTCATCGAATATCAAAAGCAAACTGTATTTGTCACAGATTTCGCGCAAACGTTTGAGGTAGCCCTTGGGCGGAATCAGCACGCCGGCTGAGCCTGCCATCGGTTCGACGATCACGGCGGCTATGTTGGACGCGTCGTGCAAAGCGATGATGCGCGTTTCGAGTTCATCGGCAAGGTGCGCGCCCCAGTTCGGTTCGCCGCGTGTGAAGGCATTCTCCTTGAGGTTATGCGTGTGCGGCAGATGGTCCACGCGCGGTAGCATGCTGCCGTACATTTTACGATTGGCGGGCATGCCGCCCACTGAAATTCCGCCGAAACCCACGCCGTGATAGCCGCGCTCGCGGCCCACGAACACGTTGCGATTTCCTTCACCCCGTGCGCGGTGATACGCCAGCGCAATCTTCAGCGCCGTATCGACGGCTTCGGAACCGGAGTTGCAGAAGAACACATGATCCAGGTCGCCAGGCAGCATCTTTGCTACCCGCTGCGCCACGCGGAATGATCCCGGATGCCCCATCTGGAAAGCCGGAGCGTAATCCATGGTTTCCGCCTGCTTTTTCACCGCCTCCACGATTTTCGTGCGGCAATGACCTGCGTTCGCGCACCATAAACCCGAGGTGCCATCGAGCACCTTGCGGCCATCGTCGGTAAGGTAATGCATGTCCTTCGCCCCAACCACCAGTCGCGGCGCGGCTTTGAACGCGCGGTTGGCGGTGAAGGGCATCCAGTGGGCTTCGAGTGACATGTCATTCGGTGGCATGGTCGCGGCTTCTATAGCATGTAGTTGTGGTTATTTTACTCCTGGCATGTGGTTGACGTGTGGTGACTTATAATTCCGCCATAACCAGTGGACACTATCTACGCAAAGATGCGCATGCCAAGACATATCGCCTGTCTGACTTTCGACTTCGACGCGATGTCGGGATTCATTTCGCGTGGCATGACCTCCCCGTCACCGATTTCGCGTGGCGAGTTTGGCGCGAATGTGGGTGCACAACGCATACTCGATTTGCTGAAAAAATACGGGGTGCCGAGCAGCTGGTACATACCCGGCCACACACTGGAAACCTATCCCGTTCAGTGCCAGCACGTGTTCGACGCGGGGCACGAGATCGGTCATCACGGCTGGACGCATGTGCCGCCGGCCGCGATGACGCACGAGCAGGAAGAAGCAGGGCTGATTCGCGCCAACGAACAGATCAAAAAGCTTACTGGCAAATACGCGCGCGGCTACCGCTCGCCGTCGTGGGACCTGAGTCCGCATTCGGTGGAACTGCTGATCAAGCACGGCTTTATCTACGACAGCAGCATGATGGGCGACGACTACACGCCCTATCGCGTGCGCCAAGGCGACGTGATCGAACTGGAGAAACCGGCCATGTTCGGCAAAACTACGAACCTCATCGAAATGCCGATCAGCTGGTCGCTTGATGACTATCCGCATTTTGAATTCGTGCGCACCAATACCACTATACTGCCGGGCAACATGAACGCGCATCATGTGTTGCAGAACTGGACCGACGATTTCATGTATTTGCGCGATCATCTGGAGTGGGGCGTGATTACCTATACCTTTCACCCGTTCGTGATCGGGCGCGGACATCGCATGATCGTGCTGGAAAAATTGATCCGCACGCTGAAGGACAACGGTGCCGTGTTCATGCGGCTGGGCGACGTGGCCGACGAATTCGCCAAACGCGCATTGGAATAAAAATATTTAATAAAAACAAATACTTAGAAAAAATATCTGATCGAAGCCCCTTGCGTCTGGTGGGCCTGATCGGAGCAGTGTTCTTAGCCTTTGCCGCATCCGCGAGCGACACCATCACTGTCGGCTCCAAGCGCTTTACCGAATCGTACATACTTGGCGAAGTTGCCACCCAGCGCATCCAGACCGCGGGCAACGCACGCGCGGTACATCGACAGGGGTTGGGCAACACCGCGATTCTGTTTGCCGCGCTGAAAAGCGGCGCGATCAACGTTTATCCCGACTACACCGGCACACTGGCTTTTGAACTACTGGGGTTGAAACGGGTTCCTGCCCTGGCAGAGTTAAATTCGGCGCTTGAAAGCCACGGATTGGCAGCAGGTGTTCCGCTGGGATTCAGCAACTCCTATGCGCTGGCGATGTTACAGACACGTGCCACTGCCTTGGGCATCACTTCAATCTCCGGTCTGAAGCAGCACACGGCTTTGCGTTACGGGCTTTCGCAGGAGTTTTTGAACCGCCGCGACGGCTGGCCCGCGCTGCACGAGGCCTACGCACTGTCCGCGCATCCGGTGGGACTCGACCATGGCCTTGCCTATGAGGCAATCAAAGGCGGGACGGTGGATGTGATTGATGTTTACACCACCGATGCGAAGCTCGGGCGCTACGGGCTGACCGTGCTATTGGATGACCGCGCGTTTTTCCCGCCGTACGAAGCGGTTCTGATTTACCGTAAAGACCTGCCTCAGCGCCATTCCTCAGCTTTTCGGGCGCTGCAATCTCTGGAGCGTGGCATTTCATCTGAAGCGATGATCCGCATGAACGCTTCTGCGGAACTCGATGGGCAGCCATTCGCGCGCGTTGCGGCGGATTTTCTCGCGACCGGCGGCTCTGGTGCCAAGCTAGTGGCGGCGGCGCGGCCGGGCTGGCTTGCACGGCTGTTCGCGGCGGATTTCTGGAGGCTTACGGGGGAACATTGCCTGCTGGTGTTCGGAGCGCTCGCGTTAAGCATTAGCGCAGGCGTACCGCTGGGCATTTGGGCGGCGCGCTCGCACCGCGTCCGGCCGCTGATTCTGGGCGTCACCGGTGTGTTGCAGACGATACCGGCGCTGGCCTTGCTGGCGTTCCTGATCGCCGCCATGGACAGAATTGGCATGGCACCGGCCGTCATCGCACTGTTTCTTTATGGCCTGCTGCCCATCGTACGTAACACCGAAACCGGGCTGGCAGGCATTGCGCCGGGGGTGCGTCAAGCTGGGCAGGCGCTCGGCCTGCGGGCGGGCGCAGTAATGCGTTTGATCGAATTGCCGCTGGCGCTGCCATCCGTGCTGGCGGGAATCAAGACTTCGGCGGTGATCAACGTGGGCACTGCCACCATCGCGGCCTTCATCGGCGCGGGGGGCTACGGCGAGCGTATTGTGGCTGGCTTGGCGGTCAACGATCACGGCATGATGCTGGCAGGGGCGATTCCGGCGGCGGCGCTGGCATTGGTGATTCAATGGGCACTTGAGCGGGCGGAGCGTTGCTTTCTACCCTATGGACTCCGAAACCCGTCACAATAGCGCCCTTTGATCGTGGCTGAGAACTTATTTTGTCCTGCCGTGTCAGTGCAGTATCGCGGATTTCTCGCGTGAATTTTCGCGCGGCTTGTCGCATGTGTGGCCGGCGGGTTGGGTATACTGCCGGCTTGGCAATCCGGCACGGTGTCCGACCTGGACAACAAAGACAACAGGGACGGGGTTCATGAGCGACCGCGAAATCGACCAGCAACTGGTCGAACGCGCACAGCGTGGAGACAAGCATGCGTTCGAGTTGCTGGTTACCAAGTACCAACGCAAGCTGATAAGACTGCTGTCCCGTTTTATCAGGGATGCGTCCGAAGTGGAGGATGTAGCGCAGGAAGCCTTCATCAAAGCGTATCGTGCACTGCCGAATTTTCGCGGCGATAGTGCGTTTTATACATGGCTGTATCGAATTGGCATCAATACCGCCAAGAATTACCTGGTGGCGATGGGACGGCGGGCACCGACCTCTACGGATATGGATGCCGAGGAGGCTGAAAACCTGGGGGAAAGCGAGCTGTTGCAGGATGTGAATACGCCGGAAAACGAAATGATGAGCCGCCAGGTGGCGGAGACGGTGAACCAAACGCTGGAGAAATTGCCTGAAGAGTTGCGCACCGCAATAACGTTGCGCGAGATGGAAGGATTGAGCTACGAGGAAATCGCATCGATCATGAGTTGCCCGATAGGCACCGTGCGATCCAGAATATTCAGGGCACGCGAAGCTATCGCGCTACAGTTAAAACCCATGCTCGACACGGGTAAAGACAGGAGATGGTGAAATGGAAAGTATATCGGCGCTGATGGACGGTGAACTGGATTCTGACGAGGCGGCGCGGGAAATCACGCGCGTCAAGCAGGATGTAGCACGCCGCGACTCGTGGGACACCTACCACGCCATAGGCGACGCATTGCGTGGCAAACATCTGCAAGCGGGCTTTTCAACGGGTTTCTCGAAACGTTTGAGTGAACGGCTGGTGCTGGAGCCTACCGTGGTCGCACCTCGTGTACGGGCGCCACGGACCATGCAAACCTGGGCGCTATCAGCAGCTGCTTCGGTCGCAGCCGTTGCAGCGGTGGGATGGGTAGCTGTAAATATGCTGAATTCCGATTCTGCACCGGGAACGTTGGCAAAAGCACCAGCGGCCAGCATTACCGCGCCGGTAGCGGCTTTGCAGCCAGATGGACCCATCATAAAGGCACCGGTAGTCTCCGCTGCCGCTCCAGAACATGTGCATGAATACCTGCTGGCGCATCAGGGCATTTCGCCGATCACGGCGATTCAAGGCGTCACGCCTTACATCCGTACGGTTTCCAACGTGAATGACGCGCCCGGTCTGCGCTAAATTAAAACATGAAATACTGGTTGGCCGTTGCGGCGACAGTCGCAGCCGCACAGACGTGGGCGCAAGATGGCAGCGCGGTAAGCGCGCTGGAATGGCTCAAAAAAATCGCGGACTCCTCGCGCACGGTGAGTTATTCCGGCACCTTCGTCTATCAGCATGGTAGCCGCGTCGAAACGTCGCGCGTGGTGCACTATGTCAATCAGGCCGGGGGCGTATTCGAAAAATTGGAAACGCTTGATGGCCCGCCACGCGAAGTGGTGCGTGCCAACGATCATGTTACGGCCTATTTGCCCGACGCGCGGGTGGTGCTGGTGGAACGGCGCAGCACCCGACATCTGCCGGTGATGCTGCCGGAGAAGCTCTCCGACCTGACCAGCCAATACGAAGTAAAAAAAATGGATAACGACCGCGTCGGCGGATTTGAGTGCCTGTGGGTGAGTGTCGAGCCGAAAGACAAATTACGTTACGGACGGAAGTTTTGCGCGGAACTAAGTTCGGGATTGCCGCTGCGTGCGCAAGTTTATAATGAGCGCGCGGAACTCATTGAATCTTTTGGTTTTTCTCAGCTATCCATCGGCGGGAAATTCAGCCGCGATCAGGTCACCTCGAAATACGAAAACCGTGCACAGGCACAGAAATGGCGGGTTGATCGATCAGCGCTGAATATCATGGAGCAGGCGGCGGACACCGGGTGGGCGGTGAGCAATTTACCGGCAGGATTTCGCAAGTCGATGGAAGTGAAACGCACCATTGCCGGGCGCCCGGTGGCGATGCCGCATTTGGTGTATTCGGACGGACTGGCCGCGATTTCCGTATTTATAGAACCCAAGTTACGCGAGTTGGGCGCCAAACCCTTGATCAATCGAGGCGCTGTCCATATTTACAAACGAGTGCATGGTGACTATGTGGTCACCGTGCTGGGCGAGGCGCCAGCGGCTACCGTGATACAGATTGCAAATTCAATGGAACTCAAAGACGCCAAAAGCCCGGCCCCGAAGTAATATTTGATATTGAGATCGATTGTCGCTAACAGGTGAATTCATGGTGAGAAACGTAATTTTGGCCTTGTGTTTGTTGTTACCGCTGCAATCCATGGCACAGCTTCCGGATTTCACGGATCTGGTCGAAAAACAGGGACCGGCGGTGGTCAACATCAGTACTACACAGGGGTCTACACGCAATCCATTGGCACAACAGTTCCCGAACGTACCGGAAGACGATCCGTTTTTTGAGTTCTTCCGCCGCTTCACGCCCAATCCTGGCGGCCCGCGCGAATTTCAGTCGCAATCGCTCGGTTCCGGCTTCATTATCAATGCGGATGGGTACATTCTGACCAATGCGCACGTGGTGCAATCGGCCGACGAAATCACTGTGCGACTGACCGACAAGCGTGAGTTCAAGGCCAAGGTCATCGGCACCGACCGCCGTACCGATATTGCCCTGATCAAGATCGAAGCCAGTGGATTGCCGGTGGTCAGGTTCGGCGATCCTGCGAAGCTCAGGGTGGGCGAATGGGTCGTGGCCATAGGCTCGCCGTTCGGCTTTGACAACACCGTGACCAAGGGCATCGTCAGCGCCAAAGGCCGCTCGCTGCCTCAAGAAAACTTCGTGCCCTTCATTCAAACCGACGTGGCGGTCAATCCCGGGAACTCCGGCGGCCCGCTGTTCAATATGCGCGGTGAAGTGGTGGGCATCAATTCACAAATCTACAGCCGCACCGGCGGGTTCATGGGACTGTCGTTTGCGATTCCCATCGATGTCGCGAACGACATCGCTCAACAGTTGCGTACCTCCGGCAAGATTACGCGCGGCCGTATCGGCGTGGTCATTCAGCCGATAACCAAGGAACTGGCCGACGGCTTCGGCTTGCCCAAACCCCAGGGCGCGCTGGTCAATTCTGTGGAAAAGGGCGGTCCGGCTGACAAGGCCGGCATCGAAGCTGGCGATGTGATCCTGCGCTTCGACGGCAAACCGATTACAGCGTCCGAAGACTTGCCGCGTGTCGTTGGCGGCACCCGCCCCGGCACCAAAGCTACGGCGCAAGTCTGGCGTAATAAGGCATCGCGCGATGTTCAGCTGGTTGTGGCAGAACTTCAGGACGATGCCCGCGGGCAGCGCGGCGGACGCGGCGGTCAGAAACCGCCCGCAGCAGCCCCCAGTGCGTACGGCATGGCGTTGTCGGACCTGACTGACGTTCAGCGCAAGGAACTCAAGGCGGAAAGCGGCGTGCTGGTGGGCGAAGTGCAGGGCGCTGCCGCGCGTGCCGGCATGCGGCGTGGCGACGTGATACTCGCGGTCAACAATCAGGATGTGAAAACGGTGGAGCAGTTTAATCAGCTAATGGCGCAGTTCGAGAAAGGCCGTATCGTTGCCCTGTTGGTAAGACGCGGCAGCAATTCCCTGTATGTACCGTTTCGGCTCGATGGCGGCAACTGATGCAACACCGCGGTTGCCTCTGCTGATCGTCTACGGACGTAACTACTGTCATTTGTGCGACGATATGATCGCGGCCTTGCGTGTGTTGCAAGGCCGCTTTGCATTTGCGCTAGAAGTTATCGATGTCGATTCCGATGCCACCCTCGAAGCAAAATTCGGCGAGAAGGTCCCTGTCCTGATGCATGAGGCCCGTGAACTTTGCTACTATTTCCTGGATGAGCCTGCTGTTACTGCGTTCTTGTCGGATTTGCGATAAAATACAAATGTTTACGTAAACAGGGGGCGCCTCGAATCTAGCGAGCGCCCTTTTGTATATTTGCAATGCAGAATATCCGTAATTTCTCCATCATCGCCCATATCGACCACGGCAAATCGACGCTGGCTGACCGCATTATTCAGATTTGCGGTGGTCTGTCTGAACGGGAAATGGAGGCGCAGGTGCTGGATTCCATGGATCTTGAACGTGAGCGTGGCATCACCATCAAGGCGCAAACGGCGGCGCTCGAATACCATGCGCGCAACGGTCAGACATATCAATTGAATCTGATCGATACACCAGGGCATGTGGATTTTTCCTACGAGGTGTCGCGCTCACTGTCAGCCTGCGAAGGTGCGCTATTGGTAGTCGATGCTTCGCAAGGGGTTGAGGCACAAACCGTCGCCAACTGCTACACCGCGATAGAACTTGGCGTCGAAGTGCTGCCGGTGCTCAACAAAATGGATCTGCCACAGGTCGATCCGGATCGGGTTATCAGCGAGATCGAAGACATCATCGGCATTCCGGCGAGAGATGCGGTCAAGGTCAGCGCAAAGTCCGGAGAAGGCGTGACGGATGTTCTCGAAGCACTGATTGAACGTGTCCCTGCACCCAGGGGCGATCCGGCTCGTCCGCTGAAGGCGCTGATCATCGACTCGTGGTTTGACAACTACGTGGGTGTGGTCATGCTGGTGCGCGTGGTGGACGGCGAATTAAAGCCAAGAGACCGAATGCTGTTGATGGCTGCCAAGGCAAGCTATACCTGCGAGCAAGTAGGTGTGTTTACGCCGAAATCGCGCTCGCGCGAATGTCTGCTGGCGGGCGAAGTGGGGTTTATTATCGCCGGGATCAAGGAACTCGACGCGGCCAAGGTCGGTGACACGATTACCCTGGCGGACAACCCGGCAGCAGAAGCGCTGCCAGGTTTCAAGGAAATCAAGCCGCAGGTGTTTGCTGGCCTGTACCCGGTCGAATCCAACGAATATAACGGGCTGCGTGACGCGCTGGAAAAACTGCACCTGAACGATTCATCGCTGCGCTATGAGCCCGAATCATCGACCGCGCTCGGATTTGGATTCCGCTGCGGATTTCTCGGATTGCTGCATATGGACATCGTGCAGGAGCGTCTCGAGCGCGAATACGGCGTGTCGTTGATTACGACCGCGCCAACGGTGGTGTACCAGGTGTTGCTTGCCGATGGATCGCTGATCGAAATAGAAAATCCGTCGAAGCTGCCCGATGCTTCCATGGTGGAAGAAATCCGCGAGCCCATCATCAAGGCATCCATCCTGGTGCCGCAGGAGTATGTGGGCGTGGTGATTACTTTATGCATGCAAAAACGAGGCGTGCAGCGCAATATGCAATATCTGGGACGGCAGGTGATACTGACCTACGAGTTGCCGCTGAACGAAGTGGTGATGGATTTCTTCGACAAGCTCAAATCCGTGTCACGCGGCTATGCCTCGCTCGACTATGATTTTCTCGAGTATCGCGCCGGAGACATGGTGAAGCTGGATATCCTGATCAACGGCGACCGCGTTGATGCGCTGTCTTTGATCGTGCATCGTGAAAATTCGCAATACCGTGGACGCGATCTGGTGACCCGCATGCGTGGACTGATACCACGTCAGATGTTCGATATCGCCGTGCAAGCCGCGATAGGATCGCATATTATTGCGCGTGAAACCGTGAAAGCCTTGCGCAAAAATGTGCTTGCAAAGTGTTATGGCGGCGACATTTCACGCAAGCGAAAACTGCTTGAAAAACAAAAAGCTGGCAAGAAACGCATGAAGCAGGTTGGTAGTGTCGAAATTCCGCAAGAAGCGTTTCTGGCGATTCTTCAAGTGGGTAAATAGGTAACTATTGTCTGAATACGATGGCGCTCAAATGAATTTTGCATTGATTATGTTCGTGTTGCTGGTGATTACCGGGATGGTGTGGCTCGCGGAGATATACTTTTTTCGGCCGCGCCGCAAGGCCGCGGCAACCATAGCTGTTTCAGCGCTTGAGGCGCGTTCCGGCATGCCGGCTATGGCGCAGGATGAAGAAGCGCTTGCGCGTGCCCGCAAAGAGGTCGCCGAATCCCATCTACGGCAACCATGGTGGATAGAGTATGCGGTAAGTTTCTTCCCGGTCATACTCATTGTTTTTCTGCTGCGCTCATTTCTGGTGGAGCCGTTCAAAATTCCTTCCGGTTCGATGTTGCCGACGCTGTTCATTGGCGATTTCATTTTAGTTAATAAATATACGTACGGCGTTCGCATTCCTATCATCAACAAGAAGATCGTGGATATCAATCACCCACAGCGCGGTGATGTCATGGTATTCCGTTACCCCGAAAACCCTTCCCAGGATTACATCAAGCGCGTGGTCGGAACGCCCGGAGATACGATCGTTTACCGCGATAAAAGGCTGACCATTAACGGCAGCGAAATCAATACCACGGCGGATGGCGACTACAACTACGTGGAAGGTGGACTGAATTTCACCGCGGCCCAGCGCTTTTCCGAAGTATTGGGGCAGAGCCGGCACACGATATTGACGCAGGGGGACATGCCGCCAGTACATATCGGCGGCGTAAACCAGTTCCCGTTCCGTGAGAATTGTGTCTACAATGAGAATGGATTTACCTGCAAGGTGCCGGCGGGGCACTATTTCATGATGGGCGACAACCGGGATCGCAGCAGCGATAGTCGCTATTGGGGATTTGTTCCGGACGAGAATATCGTCGGCAAGGCGTTTTTCATCTGGTTTAATTTCGAGGAATTCAAGCGCATCGGGTCATCGATCAACTGAAAACAAGAGGAATATCATGCTCAAACAGAAAGGACTTACGCTATCGGGATTCATGACCTGGGCGGTTATTTTTGCCTTTGCCTCGCTGCTTGCGTTCAAGCTAGGCCCGGCTTATACGGAGGACATGACCATACAGAAGCACTTCAAAGCCGTGGCAAATGACTCAACGCTTTCAAGCGGTGCCCGGGCTCCAATCGAATATGCTTACAGCAAAAGGGCCGAAATTGACAGAATTCAAGTGCTCAGCCCCAAGGATATCGTCATCTCCAAGGAAGGCGGCGGCATTTCATTGAGCGCCAGCTATACCGTACGCATACCACTGGTCTACAACATCAGTGCGTGCTTGGATTTCAATCCTACTTCGCACTGACCAGCGAAGGGGATGTTACCCCATAGATGAATGCCGACGCGCTTCAACGCAGTATAAATTACCGCTTCCGCAACGCAGAATTGTTACGCCGCGCATTGACCCACCGCAGCGTTGGGGCGATGCACAATGAGCGTCTGGAGTTTCTTGGGGACAGCGTCATCAATTGCATCATTGCGCAGGCGCTGTATCAGAAATTTCCGGATCTGCCCGAAGGCGAGTTGTCGCGACTGCGAGCCAGCCTGGTCAGTGAAACCGCGCTGGCCGTACTGGCGGAGCGGCTCGACCTGGGAGAGGCGCTTTTGCTTGGTGAAGGCGAACTCAAGAGTGGCGGTACACGGCGCCCCTCCATTCTGTCGGATGGCCTAGAAGCCATTTTCGGCGCAGCGTTTATCGATGGTGGGTACGATGCCGCTCGCCAGGCAGTACTGCACGTTTTCAATTCACGCCTGGAAACGCTTGACCCCGAGAACTCGGGCAAGGATGCTAAAACCATGCTGCAGGAGTTGCTGCAGGGAAGACACTTGCCGCTACCCTGCTATACCGTTACCACGGTGCATGGCGAGGCGCATGCACAGCGTTTCGAAGTCGAGTGTTTTATTGCGTCCTTGAGTATTCGCTGTAGTGGCATCGGCACCAGCCGTCGTCGCGCTGAACAAGAAGCAGCACAGCAGGCTTACGAACAGGCTGCGCGCGCATGAACCCGGCATCACGTCGCAGCGGCTATGTAGCCATTGTCGGACGACCCAATGCCGGTAAATCCACGTTACTCAATGCGCTGATCGGGCAAAAGATAAGCATTACATCACGCAGGCCGCAAACAACACGGCAAAACATTGCCGGCATCTTGACCCGTCTTGACGCGCAGTTGGTGTTTCTGGATACACCTGGATTTCAGACACAATACCGCACCGGTCTCACCAAAGCGATGGATCGCGGTTTCAAACAGGCGTTGTCCGAGGCGCACATCGTTTTATGGATGATCGACGTTACCGCGAATGAACAAGCAGATGACGAGCTTTTTGCGCGCTTTCAAGGCATTGCACCGGTAGTCATCGCTATCAACAAAATCGACAGAGTTCCGAATAAAAATAAAATACTTGAACACATTCAATCGCTGGATACGGCATACCATCCCAAGGCCATCGTGCCCATATCAGCAACGAACAAACTGCAATTGGATACGCTGATCGAGGCGCTGCTGCCGCTGCTGCCACAGCAGGAGTTTCTGTACGCGGAAGACGACATCACGACAGCCAGCATGCGCGG
Organism: Betaproteobacteria bacterium; assembly: GCA_021730905.1. Lineage (GTDB taxonomy): Bacteria > Pseudomonadota > Gammaproteobacteria > Burkholderiales > SG8-41 > UBA5216. The sequence goes on from JAKFYK010000095.1 coordinate 18,806, forward strand.
ACTGGCCGCCGAGATGATCCGCGAGAAATTGTTTCGGCTGCTGGGGCAGGAATTGCCGTACTCGACTGCGGTCGAAATCGAATCCTTCGAAGAAAAACCACTATTGACTCGCATACGCGCCGTGATACTGGTGGATAAAGCAGGACAAAAAGCCATTGTCATCGGTAAAGGCGGCGAAAAGCTGAAGGAGATCGGTAGTGCCGCACGCAAGGATATTGAAAAATTGACAGGCAGCAAGGTATTTCTCGAGCTGTGGGTAAAAGTCAAACAATCGTGGGCGGATGACCGCAAGATGCTGGACCGCCTGGGCTTGTCCTGATTCGCGGCGTTTGTGCGCGGCAGACGATGAGCGCAACAAAGAGCACGCGGCACAAGGAGCAGCCGGGCTATGTTCTGCACAGCTATCCGTATCAGGAAACCAGCCTGATCATTGAGATGTTCACGCGTGAGTTCGGTCGCATCGGCGTGGTGGCCAAAGGAGCGAAGCGGCCCCATTCGCCGTTACGCAGCGTGCTGATGCCGTTTCATGCATTGACGCTGGATTGGTCAGGTAGATCAGAATTGAAAACGCTGCGTACGGCGGAATGGCGCGGCGTGTTTCGGCTGCTGCAAGGCCGTGCGCTGATCTGTGGCTTTTACCTTAACGAGTTACTGCTGAAGTTGCTGCATCGAGACGATCCTCACGACGCGTTATTCGATGCCTATGAACAGGCTTTGGAAGCGCTTCTGGAAGGGGACGATCATGCCATCGTGTTGCGCTGTTTTGAAAAGCGTTTGTTGAGCGAACTGGGCTATGCCCTGATTCTGGATCGAGATGCGGAATCACAATGCTCGCTGCAGCCTGATCGACGTTATCAGTACATCATCGATCACGGTCCAGTGCCCGCGGATCCCCGTCAAAACGGGTTAGAATTACTCGGTCAAACATTGATCGACATGAATAGCGACCACTACACATCCGCTGTCACACAGCAACAGAGCAAGAGCCTGATGCGCACGCTGATCGGCCATTATCTTGGAAATCAGACGCTGCACAGCCGGCAGTTGTTGATCGATCTGCAAGACCTATAGAAAAGCCGTGACCCGTCTCAGCGTCAATCTCAATAAAATTGCCTTGCTGCGCAATTCGCGCGCGCTGGGCATACCCAGTGTCGTGCGTGCAGGTGCAATTGCGCTGGGGGCGGGTGCGCGCGGACTTACTGTGCATCCACGCCCGGACGAGCGTCATATCCGTCCGCACGACGTGTACGAACTGGCTGAGTTGATACGCAGCCATCCGCACGTCGAGTACAACATAGAAGGCAATCCTTTCGAGAACATGCTGACATATGCCCGCAAGTTGCGCCCACATCAATGTACGCTGGTGCCGGATGACCCGGCGCAATTCACCTCGGATCATGGCTGGAATCTCGCGCGTGACGCGCAACGTCTGACACCATTGATAGCCGAACTGAAATCGTTGGGCATACGCGTCAGCCTGTTTCTGGATGCCGACGCCGGGAACATGGATCGTGTGGCAGAGACTGGCGCTGATTGCGTGGAGCTTTATACTGAACCCTATGCAAAAGCATTTGGCACATCCACACAGAACAAAGTCATTGCGCAATTTGCGGCTGCTGCATCTGCCGCCCGAAATGCGGGGCTAACGGTGAACGCCGGTCACGATCTGAATCAGGCAAATCTTGCCCCATTCCTGGCGGCGGTCAAACCCGTCGCGGAAGTTTCTATCGGTCATGCGCTGATTGCGGATGCCGTCGAATGGGGTTTGGCGGCGACAGTACGAATGTATCTGATTGCCATAGAGCGCGGCAACGGGGAGGGTGCATGATCTTCGGCATCGGCGTGGATTTGGTGGAAACGCCACGCATCGCGCGCCTGCTCGAACAATACGGGGAGCGGTTTGCGCGGCGTGTGTTGACCGAGTTGGAATGGCCGGGTTACCAGCGTAGTACCAAACCGGTGCTGTTCGTTGCCAATCGCTTCGCCGCCAAAGAAGCCTTTTCCAAAGCCATGGGTACGGGTTTTCGATACCCGGTTACGCTGCAAAACATCAGTGTCGTGCAAAACAGAGCCGGCAAACCTGGGTATGTATTGAGCGATGTGCTGACAGAAGTCATGGAGCAACATGAAATCGCCGGTCATCACTTGACCATCAGCGACGAAAAGACCATGGCTTGTGCGGTAGCAATACTAGAAAAGTGAATAAAAACAATACCTTACATATTGGCCCCGTGATGCTCGATGTCATCGGCGCCGCGCTGACCGATGACGACCGCAAGCGCCTGATGCATCCGCTGACCGGCGGTGTGATTTTATTCACGCGCAACTTTCAGTCACCCGAACAGCTTGCGGCACTCACCGCCGAAATACATGCACTGCGCACGCCGCCCTTGTTGATTGCTGTTGATCACGAAGGCGGGCGCGTGCAGCGCTTTCGCGAGGGATTTACCGCGATTCCTGCCATGCGAGAACTGGGTTCGGCATGGGAAAAGAACGCCACCAAGGCCAAGCAGTTCGCACAAGACACGGGTTTTGTAATCGCATCCGAGTTGCGCGCGCACGGCGTCGATCTCACGTTTGCGCCGGTACTGGATGTGGATTTCAAGCGCAGCAGTGTTATCGGCGATCGTGCAATTCATGCCGATCCTGAAATTATTGCACCGCTGGCGCAGGCGCTGGTGCATGGCCTCAACCTCGGCGGCATGTCTTCTGTAGGTAAACATTTTCCGGGACACGGTCACGTACGCGCTGATTCGCATCATGAAATTCCGGTGGACGACCGCTCATACGTCGATATCGAGCAGTGCGATTTGATACCGTTCCGGCGTTTGATCGGCGCGGGATTGGGGGCGATGATGCCCGCACATGTGATCTATCCGCAGGTCGATGCGCAACCCGCAGGATTTTCATCCAAATGGTTAAAGCAGATTCTGCGTGAGCAACTCGAATTCGACGGTGTGATTTTCAGCGACGACTTGTCTATGGAAGGCGCCAAAGGTGCGGGCGGAATCACGGCACGCGCCCGTGCGGCGCTTACCGCCGGCTGCGACATGGTACTGGTATGCAACGATGCTGGTGCGGCAGATGAATTGCTGGCGGAACTCGACTACCGCATGCCCGCGGTTGGGCAAGCGCGGCTCGCGGCGATGCGCGGGCGTGGCGCGGTGCAGGGCATGGTCGGGCTGAACCAATCACCCGAATACATGCGCGCACGCACGGTGATCGGAACGATAGGCAAGCGCGAAGGCGATTTGTTTGCCTAACGAAGCGCAGATAAACCACATGGCCGCTGCCTCCCTGCTCGAATGCCGGCAATGCAGCCGGCTTGCGCGCCATCTGTCAGAGGTGCGCAAGCAGCATCCCGAATATCACGCACGGCCAGTGTTGCCGTTTGGTGTGGCCGCGCCCAGGCTATTGATCGTTGGGCTTGCACCGGGCATGCATGGCGCGAATCGTACAGGTCGGCCCTTCACCGGCGACTACGCAGGGATATTATTGTATAAAACTCTTCATAAACATGGACTTGCGAATCAGGCCCAAGGGGCGAGCGCGGATGATGGGTTGCAACTGCGGCATTGCCGCATTACTAACGCGGTGAAATGCCTGCCGCCTGAAAATAAGCCACTGCCGGATGAAATTAAACGCTGCAACGGCTATTTGCGGGCGGAGATCGACGTGCTGCCAAAATCAGCCACACTGCTGGCGTTGGGCAGTATCGCGCATCAGGCGGTCATTCGCGCGCTGGGACTGAAATTACGCGACTACGTGTTCAAACACGCGGCCTGTCATGTGCTCCCGGATGGGCGAACGCTGTTCGACAGTTATCACTGCAGCCGCTACAACACGCAAACGCGGCGTCTGACACCCGAAATGTTCGACGCCGTAGTAGGTGCAATAGCGCAGCACATCCGATAGCGGCGTTCCAGGATATACATCATCATGGCTGCGACGTTCGATTTGAGCGCCACGCTGGCTGATCTGCCGCATCTGCCGGGCGTCTATCGCATGGTCAATGCGGCAGGCGAAGTGCTCTACGTCGGCAAGGCCATAGACCTGAAAAAGCGGGTCGCTTCCTATTTCCAGAAAACCGACGGGCTCTCGCCGCGCATTCAGCTCATGGTGGCACAGGTGGCGAACGTTCAGACTACGGTCACCCGCTCCGGAAACGAAGCGCTACTCCTCGAAAATAACTTAATCAAAACGCTGGCGCCACGCTACAACATACTATTTCGTGACGATAAGTCATATCCATATCTGGTGGTTTCCGGGCATCGATTCCCACGCCTGGGTTTTCACCGAGGCACGCTCGATAAAAAAAATCAGTACTTCGGTCCTTTTCCCGGTGCAGGCGCGGTGCGCGAAAGCATTCAGCTTCTGCAGAAGGTTTTTCGGCTCCGCACGTGCGAGGATTCCGTATTCGCCAATCGTTCGCGCCCGTGCCTGCTGCATCAGATTCGCCGCTGCACCGCGCCGTGCGTGGGGCTGATCGCTGAGACTGACTATACTCTCGATGTGCGCAGCGCTACGCTATTTCTGTCCGGCAAGGAAGACGAGGTCGTCGGCAGCCTGATTGCATGCATGCATATCGCATCCGAATCGCAAAATTACGAAGATGCGGCGCTCCGCCGCGATCAGGTTGCAGCGCTGCGTGCCGTACGCGAAAAACAGTACGTCAGTGACGTCGCGGGCCGCGACGCTGATGTGATTGCCTGCGCCCGAGAAAGCGGTGTCACTTGTGTGAATCTGGTGATGATCCGCGGCGGGCGGCACCTAGGAGACCGTAACCACTTTCCGAAGCATGCTGACGCAGTTGAAGCGGAACAAGTGATCGAGGCGTTTATCAGTCAGCATTACCAGTATCACAACGTGCCACCGCTCATTCTCATCCGGCACGCGATGGATGCGAACGCGCTGGAAACCATGCTCGCCGGGCATGCCGGACACAAGGTACAAATCATCATGCGACCCATCGGTCCGCGCCGGGTGTGGCTGGAAATGGCTGAGAAAAACGCGTGGATTGGCGCAAAACATACGGCCAGTCTGCAGGCCAATCAGGAATCACGTCTGGCAGCGCTCCAGCAAGCGTTAGGACTGCCGGAATCCGCGCAGCGCTTTGAATGCTTCGATATCAGCCATACCATGGGTGAAGCCACTGTGGCGTCTTGCGTGGTATACGACCGCTCTGAGTTGCAAAAGGGTGAATACCGGCGGTTCAACATCACCACGCCGCAAGCGGGCGACGACTACGGCGCAATGCGTGAAGTCCTGCAACGACGTTACCGAAGGTTAGTCACCGGCGAGGGCAAAATGCCGGACGTTGTTCTGATCGACGGTGGCAAAGGCCAGCTCGGCATTGCGCGCGAAGTGATGAATGAGTTGGGCATCAGCGACGTTACGCTGGTGGGTGTTGCCAAGGGCGAGGAGCGCAAGGCAGGTATGGAAGCATTGTGGGTGCCCGGCCGTGATGAGCCTTACGTGCTTGGGCCCGAACATGCAGGTTTGCATCTGGTACAGCAGATACGCGACGAGGCGCATCGCTTTGCGATTACCGGCCATCGCGCGCGGCGCGGCAAGGCGCGCTCGCAGTCGCCGCTGGAAAACATCACCGGTGTAGGCGCAAAGCGCAGGCAGCGCCTGCTGGCACACTTTGGCGGATTGCGCGGATTGCAGGCCGCGAGCGTGGATGAACTGGCGAAAATCGAAGGCGTCAGCCGTGCGCTCGCCGAGAAAATCTATCAGGAATTGCATTGACGCGTTACCATTGCGGATCACAAGAAAAGTTCTTTCATGCCGCTCAATCTGCCGAACCTGCTGACCTGGCTGCGGATCATCCTGATTCCGCTGTTTGTGGGAATTTTTTATTTTGAAAAGAGCTGGGTCTCTGGCTCGAATCAAAATCTGGTCGCTACCGTGATATTCGTGGCAGCGGCGGTAACCGACTGGCTCGACGGCTGGCTTGCACGCAAACTGAACCAGACATCCGCATTTGGCGCCTTTCTGGATCCCGTAGCGGACAAACTGATGGTGGCGGCGGCCCTGATTATTCTGGTGCAACTGCATCGCGTTGACGCGATCATCGCACTTATCATCATCGGCCGCGAAATCGCCATCTCCGCACTGCGCGAGTGGATGGCGCAACTCGGCGATTCCAAGAGTATCGCAGTCTCTTTTTTGGGCAAACTCAAAACCGCCACACAGATGATTGCGATTCCAATGCTGCTTTATCACGATCAGCTAGGCCCGCTCAATCCCCAATCCGTCGGCACCTGGTTGATTTGCATCGCTGCAGCACTGACGCTGATTTCCATGGGTTACTATTTGAAAGCAGCATTACCTACCCTTGGCAAAAAGGGATAAATGGGCAATAGTTGCGTTGCAACAAGGAGTTATTTATAATCGGCGACCGATTATGCGGGAATAGCTCAGTTGGTAGAGCGCAACCTTGCCAAGGTTGAGGTCGGGAGTTCGAGCCTCCTTTCCCGCTCCAGAATTTTCGGGGGCACACAGTTCATCCGCTGTGCCCCCTTTTAGTTTGTG
>JAKFYK010000045.1 GCA_021730905.1 Betaproteobacteria bacterium
GTGGGGGTGGGGTCATGAACAACCATGACCATTCCCAAGGAGATTCACACCATGGCAGCCCAGGACAAGGCCGCGATACTGGCATCGTTGCCGGTACGCCCCGACGAAGACCCGTTTTCCGTCACCATCGGCGGCTTTTACCGCCGCTGGTTCAATCTGGTGGACGATCTGCAGGCGCTGATCGATACCGTCGCCACCATCAAAAGCACCGAAGACGAAGACTGGGTGCCGGCATGGAGCACAGTCGCTGAACGCTACGAAACACAGGCCAACGCGGCACTGGCACGCGGCGACAAGGCCAACGCGCGCAAGAATTTCCTCGAAGCGAAAACCTTTTATTCGCTGGCAAGATTCCCGGCGCCGTATCACTCCGGATCGGCGATCTGCCCGCCCGACATGAGCCCGATCAAGGCGCGCTCGTACCAGCGCTATCTCGACTGCTTTCACAAGGCGACCGCACTGCGCGACGAGCCGCAGATCGAGCTGCGCGTCAAACGCGACGGCAAGGAGGCCGTGGGTTATCTGCGTCTGCCCAAAGGTGCCTCCGCCAAAAACAGGGTGCCGGCCGTGCTGGTGATGTGCGGCGCTGACATGCTGAAGGAAGACCGTGAAAAATACGCCGATGGCGCAACGAAGGAAGGCATGGCTGCGCTGGTAGTCGATGCGCCGGGCACCGGGCAAACCTCGTTTGCGCACGCACCGGAATCCATCGTCGCATGGCAGGCCGCGCTCGACGCATTGCAATCACGGCCTGAGATCGACGGCAATCGCTTGGGCGCGTTCGGCGTGAGCCGCGGCGGCCTGTGGGTGATGCGTCTCGGCGCACAGGACAAACGCATCAAGGGCCTGATTTCCTGTGCGCCCGGCGGCGTGGGCTACTGGGGCACCGACGAAGAGCGCGCCGTCATCCGCAACGCCGCATTCGAACGTTACAAGACCAACTGGTTCGGCCCGCGCGGCACCAAGCCCGAACCCCAGGAAATGACCGAAGAAGAACAGCGCAAGGAATTCCTGCGCTGGTCTCTGAAAGACAACAGGCTACTCGACAACCTGACCATGCCGATGTTTCTGGTCAACGGCAAGGTCGATCACCTCACGCCTATTGGCAACCTCTACATGGCGCTGGAGTCCGGCCCGCCCGCGGGACGCGTTGCGCGCGTATACCCGGATGATGGGCACATCGCTGCGCGCAACGAACGCGAATGGGGACCGGCGGCGTGGAAATGGTTGCGCGGGGTGCTGACGGAGGGAATGAAGCCTGCTGCGCCTGCCAAGGCTGCGAACGCCGCCAAAAAGCGTGCGCCGCGCAAGGCGGCGAGTAATGCCCGGAGTGCTGCAAAAAAGATAGTGAAGAAAAAAGCAGCAGCAAAAAAAATGGTTAAGGCGGCAAAGAAGAAATAGGTTTCTTGTTAGGCAAGTTAGCCGGGCAATCCCGCTTCGTCGGCGCCCCGTATGGAAGGATCGGTCTCCAAATCAGACTATTCCTACAGATTTGATGCTGGTTCGCCTACTGATTGTCATGTTATCCCCGTGTATCCTGGCGAATACAGCAATTGGCTGAGTTCGGGAAGAACAGCATGACGATCCAGAATGCACTCGCCAGCGTCGCCATTAAAGCGATTAGTTCGTCCGTCGAGTGGTACGAAAAGTTATTGGGTCGGGCATCCGATTCCATGCCCATTCGAGCATTTAAGAAGATTGCCGTGACGACCAAGGCAAATAAAGGCGGCTGGAAAACCTGCAGCCGCGGACACAAATATCGCGGCACGGGGCCGTGTCCAATTTGCTGGCCCGGTGTTCGCAAACGCCGCGTCGGCGCTCCCGTCACCAGAAAATAAGATGCGCTCGCTTGCGCACGCGATCATGAAACCCGAAAGCAGCCCTGCGCTTTTATGCTTGCTTTGCTCAATTCTGGCGCTGAGCTTGTCTGCATGCGGCGGTTTTGCGCAATTGCCGGTTGCCGCGGGCATGGGCCCCAATCCGGTTCTGCCAGAACCTGAAAAATCGCTTATTCCCGTGGTCAATATTGCGCCGGCCAAGGGGTGGCCTGCGGGGGAAAAGCCGGTTGCAGCGCCGGGCACCGTCGTTACACGATTTGCAGAAGGCCTTGATCACCCGCGCTGGATTTACGTGCTGCCCAACGGCGATGTGCTGGTCGCTGAGGCCAATGCGCCGCCGCGGGCCGAGGGCGGGAAGGGAATCAAGGCCTTCTTCATGAAGATGTTCAAGAAAAAGGCCGGCGCTGGAACGCCGAGCGCAAACCGTATCACACTCCTGCAAGACGCCGACGGTGACGGAATGGCCGAAACACGCTCGGTTTTCCTCGCAGAGCTGAACTCGCCATTCGGGATGGCGCTCGTCGGTGATGATTTCTACGTCGCCAACACTGACGCCGTGATGAAGTTTCCGTATGTCGTCGGCCAGACCCGCATCACCGCGCCCGGTGTCAAGGTAATGGACCTCCCCGCCGGGCCTCTCAATCATCACTGGACCAAGAACGTCATCGCCAGCAACGACGGCAGCCGGCTCTATGTAAACCCACGGATAGCCCCGCAAATAAGTCAACAAACCGCATACCTTGTTCCGTTTCAAAAAAAGTGGGGCTGTAATTTCTTGCGGAGTCTGCTCCTGGACGTTGCCAGCAGCAAGCAATTCTGGAGCACTCGCGAACAGGATTATTTCACCTTCCGCAACTTCTGCAATGACCGCAAATCCTTAGGTATGGGTAAATCCGGATGCGTAGTCGGCCAATCGGTAAAACTCACTTCGCCCACGTAAATATCGCCGCACGAATCGAGCGCCACGCCGTGCGGCGCGATGAATTTGCCCGTGACGTTACCAGGGCCGTCCTGCCCGCCGAGGCGCGAAATCACAGCGCCCTTCTTGTCAACGATGCTGATGCGCGGGCCGATGTTCGGGTGCAGGCGGTTCACCCGCGCGCCTGAACCGAGTTCACCGATGATGAATTGCGGCTGCGCGGCGAGGTTGCTGTGATTGCAGAACAAACCGCAGGGCCGGTGCATATTGTTCCACTGCGCCTCATATTTGCCATCGCCATTAAATACCTGCACGCGGTGGTTTTCGCGGTCGGCCACGTATACCCAGCCCTCGCGGTCGGTGACGATGTTGTGCACGATGTTGAACTGACCGGGGTCGGTGCCCGGTTCGCCCCACGACATCAGCAGCTTGCCGTCGGGCGAATACTTGTGCACCTTGGCATTGCCGTAACCGTCGGACACATAGATGTCGCCCTTGGGTGACAACGCGGTGTGCGTGCAGCGGTGAAACGGCAGGCCGCTCATGTACGGTGTGGGTTTGCCCGGCGTGCCGATCTCCATCAGGATTTTCCCCATGGTGGTGCACTTGCGCACCACGTGGCCACCGTCGTCGGTGAGATACAGCGTGTCGTCCGCATCTATATGCAGGCCGTGCGCGCGCGGATACTGGCCCTCGCCCCACGAGCGCAGGAAATTGCCGTCGCGGTCGAACACCATCATCGGATGCTCGCCGCGGTTGAACACGTAGACCTGATCCTTGCTGTCGGTGGCGACCGCGCCTACGTCCCTGAACGACCAGCCGTCGGGCAGCTTCGCCCAGTTGTCGATCACTTCGTAACGATGTTCCCCGCTGCCCAGAATGACTGACATGATGTGCTCTCCCTGAGTTGGTGTTTGCATCGATTGTAACGAACCGCCGCTGCCACACAAGCCGGTGACCGAAACGGCGACCGCCTATGCAGGCCGCAGCCGTCCGGTGGCGACATAGCGCCAGCCCGGCCAGTACACCCGCAACTGAAAGCCTTCCATGCGTTCCGCCAGTTTCGCCCAAGGCCGGTCAAAATTTTCCTCGCGATGGGTGATATAACGTTCGTGCGTGCGATAGAGATAGCGGTTGACCGGCACACACAGCGGCCACCAGCTGCGCGGCCACAGCCGGGTGCTGGTGATGGCCACGCGCGCGCGCGGCGCCGCCTGCGCGAGCAGGTTGTCGAGGGCGGCGTCCGACTGCATCACGTCGTGCACGTAACTGAACAGCAGTGCGGCCGGTTGCGCCATGCCGTGCCGGGCGATTGCGTCGCGGAAATCCACCGATTCCGCGCGTGACTCCACGATCGACACGTTGCGCCACCCGCCGGCCGCGACGCGACTCTGCGCAATCGCCAGCAAATCGGCGGAGTGATCAAAGGCCAGCAGATGCCCGCCGCTGCCGATCGCCTGCAGGATTTGCGCGAAGCAATGACCGGTGCCACACCCCACGTCGAGCACGGTTTCATCGGGCTGCAACACCAGCGCGGCGACCGCGCGGCGGCGCACACCGTTGATGCGCCGCGTCGCGTGATCGTATCGCGCCGCCAGTGCGCGATAGTCGGCGACGGATTTACCGGGGTCGAGCGCCATGGCATCGGCTCGCTGAAATGGCATGCGGCATGAAGGTTCCCTGTCCACCTGTAGCGGCCGGAAAAATGATTCCGGCCTTTCCTCAGGTTTGTCGCGGAGCGGCCGTTAACATTACTAGCTTTGGAGCTCCGGCCCGGGGTAGATTCCCGAACGAAGGACGTCACCCGGTTGCCAACCACGAGCCCCGCTGTTGTGCGCGCCCCGACCCTAACCGTGTCGCGGGTGTACCTGATGCGGACGGACGGCGACCCCCTCAATGCCCTGTTCGAGGGTGGCCCCGGCCGGAGAACTGAAGCTACCCGCTTTTCCGGCGCACGGCGCGCGGCATCCATCGCGAAAAGCTCAATGGAAGTCCCGATACTTGTCCGTGCCCAGCAAACGGATGATCTCTGCCTTCAGCGCGGCGACATCGTCCGCGGTCAGCGGCTCCAGGTTGCCCATTTGCTCCCGGAACGCCTGCGCCGTCGGCGGGAACGCCAGCGGATGTCCGTAGGTTTGTATCGTGGCGCTTCGCGCGCGTCCGTACAGGTGGACGTGAAGTTCGTGCCGCCAGTTGCCGTTGTCCTGATAGTTGATTCTGCCAATATCAACGCCGCTTTGCGTGAGGACATTCTTCATGGCCTCGCCGGCGACCATGGTCAGCTTCATCAACTCGACAGCCTTGTCGCGGGAAAGTCCGGTTCGATCCTCCACCGGCACCTTCGGGTTGACAATCAAATGCCCACCGTCACCGCGCGACACGTGCGGCTGCTCCGGCGTACTGAGCACAAAGTTTTCCGAGTCAAAGACCAGCATGGTGTTTGTGCGAGTTCCGCATCAGGCTTGTTCCCGTAGTCACGCCATCGTTGCGCTTCAATCCCACAACCCCGGTAAATCCGCGACGCTTTCGATCAGACAGGTATGCAGCTCGCGCTCCAGTTGTTCCCGTCGATGCGCACCAGACAGCACGCCCACGCTCACCGCTACGCCGGCGTTGTGCGCCGCCTGCAAATCCGAAACCGTGTCACCGACGTTGAGCACCTGGCGCACGTCCACGGTGCCGGTGGCTTCCATCGCGCGGAAGATCATGTACGGCGCGGGACGGCCCTGCGGCACGTCGTCGCCGCAAATCACCGCATCGGCCGTTTCGCGCCAGCGCAGGGCATCCAGCAGTATCTGCGTGATGTCGCGGTCAAACCCGGTATTGAGCGCGAGCTTGATGCCGTTCTGGCGCAGCCAGGCAAAGGTTTCAACGGCGCCGACCACCGGCTGCGCTTCGCGCGTGAATACCCGCTGCAAGTGATCCTTGAACGAGGCATAGACCGCTTCCACACGTTTCGCATCCGCGCCGTATTTGGGCGTGACCAGGCTTGCGATGCCCTCGCGCTTGGACGCGCCGCGCACGGCGTTGATCTGCTCCGCCGAGGCTTCGACGCCGTGATCGGCGAGCGCCGCTGAAAATGCGCGCGCCACTTCGCCGCTGTCGTGCACCGTGGTGCCCGCCATGTCGGACACCACCAGTCTTATCGCCCTTAAGTCCATAAATAAAATTCCAGAGCCGTCCGTCGTTGAAACCTTCCGTCAATCGAAATCCAGCATGCCTGCCGCCACCATACGGTTGTCGACACGGCGCACACTGCGGAAGGATTTGGCAATTTGTTCGGCCTTGCCGACGACTTCCGGTTTTTCCGGTGTGCCTTCCAGTGTAACCACGCTATCGCGCACGCTGACGCGGATGTTCACGCCGCGCACCAGCAGCTTCCCGTCGACGCTTTCGATTTGCGCGCCGGGAGAGAACGCCTTGCGCAGCGCTTCTGCGATTTGCTGTAGCAACACGGGATCGGCAACCGGCGCATTGCTGGTTTGCAACTTTGTCGCCGCCGTCGCAGGAGCGGCAGGTGCCGGCGTAACCTGAAGCACGGCCGCGTTATCGCGAAACCCCATGCGCGCCAGCATGTAATCGACGGTGAGCCTCACCTCCGCATCGCTCAGTTCCGTAAAGCCACCTTTCGCCGCCATCGCAGTGGCGGGCATGCCTTTGATCGCCGATTCGTACATCGCGTTGCGTCCGCGCGTTTCCCGCGCGGACCATTCAGCGCGCACGGTTACGCGCGGCGCCTGACCCGCGCCGCTGTCGTGACACGTGCTACATTTTGCTTTGTAGATGGCTTCGCCGGACGCGCCATGCACGCGCGCAGGCATGCCTGTCGCCATCAAAACACCCAACCACAGAACTACAATTTTCATAATAAAAACAAATAGTTACATAATTAAGAACTTGACACGCTCAAACAGTGCCTTGCAAAAAGGCCATCAGCTCGCGATTAAATTGCTCCGCGCGCGTCACGGTGAACGAATGGCCGCCGCCTTGAATCACCATGAGCTTCGCGCCGGGAATCGCTTTTGCCAGCGCCTCGGAAAAATAACCCGGCGTGATGAAATCACTGTCGCTGCCCATCACTAGCGTCTCGGCTTTGATGCGCGGCAGACCGGCACGGCGGTCAAACTGGAGCAGCGCATTGATGCGCGCAACGGAAACCTCCACGGGCGATGATTTCGTCGGCGCGCGTTGGCGCTCCTCTTCGATCTCGGCATCGTGCGCGTTGACGTAATCGGGCGAATACAAAAACAGCGGATGAAACTGCGAATGCAGGTCCGCCCCGGCCTGCAGATACAGGTCGCGCCGCGCGTGAAACAATCGCCGGAACCATGCATCGCAGTGTGTCCAGGTGCTGCACAGCGCAAGTTTCATGACACGATCGGGATGCTCGATCGCTATCGTCTGGCCGATGGCGCCGCCGGTGGACATGCCGACAATATGCGCGCGTTCGATCTTCAGCACGTCCATCAGCCCCACGAGTTCTTCGGCCATTCGATCGACCGAGAACTCACGCTGGATGCGGTCACTGCCGCCGGTGCCGCGCTGGTCATAAGTGATTACGCGGAAATGTTTTGAGAACAGCGGCACCTGCGGCGCCCAATAGCGCCCCACGCCGTTCAATCCGCTGGCGAAAACCACCGGCTCGCCCGCGCCCACATCCTCATATTGAATCTCGCCGCCTGCTACTGACGCGATCGGCATCTGAATCCCTTATTCCGCTTTACACGCCAGCAACGCGCATAAATCTGCGACGTCGGGTGTCGCCAGTTTATCAAGATGGTCCAGCATCTCCAGCACCTGCGAGAGCCTGGGCTCAGCGAGTCGCGCACCCAGGCAATCGCGCAGCTTCGCGCGATGCAGTTCAGCAGGAATCGGCTCGCCCCACGTGCCCGGAGGCTTGCGGCAGGTGCGGCTCGCCACGGCACCGTCATTCATTTTGACTTCCACCGTCACGTGCATGCGGCGCGTGTCTGTGGAAATACTCGCGTCCTGTTCGACAGTGATTTTGTCGAGCAGGGCAACCATGTCCGGGCGCAACCGGCGTTCATCGGTAAACGTTTTGCTGTCGATCACGCCGTCGAGCAGCGCCGCCGCGGCGACATACTGAAAACTGAATTTGCCTTCGAGCCCGCTGTACGGCCTGGGGCGATTGGCATCGGTGATTTCCGGCGTGACGATGCGCACGGAACGAATGTTTGTCGCGTCGCCCAAATTGTTCAATGCGGTGCGCGCCTCCAGCGCCGCAGCAATGGCAAAATGCGTCGGATACTTGGACGGATAAAACTTGATCGCCATGCCGGGATCGACACAGCGATACGGATTGCCGTACTGCAGTAATACTTCATAGTCGAAGTGCGCAGGGAAAAAAGTAGCCACATAACCATGCGGCGCACTGAAAATATCGGGATTGGCGGTAAAGCCGCGCGCCGCCAGCGCCGCCGCTTCCGTCCCCGCAGCAGCCGCATTGCCACAGTGCGAGCATTTCACCATTGAGCCGGTGTTGGCGGACAGGCCACCGCAACGCGAGGTCGCCACGCCGAAGGCATGCGTGAGTTGTAACGGATTCAACTTCATCAGGTGCGCCGCCGCAACGGTAGAGCCCATCACACCGATCACGCCCGGGGTATGAAACGGCAACGAGCCGCGCTGCGGATCGGCCGCCGCCAGCACGCGGCCCTGCATCTCGAAGCCCTTGGCGCACGCCGCGATGATTTCGCGGCCGTCAGCATGCCGCGACTCCGCCAGCGCGAACGCCACCGGCACCGTCGGCGACACCGCATGGGTCGGCGGATTGGACATCGGCTCGAAATCGAGCACATGCATGGACGCAGCATTCACATAGGCGGTCCGCGCCGGCGTGCTCCTGAAGCCGAATCCCCATACGGTCGAGCGCTGAGCGCCGCCCTGATTGGCCATATAGTCGGCAAGGATGTGCGGCGGTTCTTCCGCGCTGCCCGCGATCGCCACGGCCACGCCGTCGGCGATCAGTCGCTTCACCATCGCCACTGTTTCGGCGTTCAGATCCGCATAGGTGATCGGGCACACGCGCTCGGCGATGGCCAGTGTTGGATTCTCTGGAATCATGACAAGGACGGATAGGGTCTCGAAAAAATGCGTGCGTGATTATAATGGGAATGCCAACATAAGCTGGAACGCAAAAATGAGAAGCACCAGGTTGATAATTCTAACCGGCTGTTTGCTGGCAGCCACGTGCGCTCAGGCCGCGTATCCGACGCGGCGCATCGAAGTCGTGGCCGCCGGCGCGGCGGGCGGCGGACTCGACGCCGCGGGGCGTGCGCTCGACCGCGCGCTGCACGAGGCAAAACTCATCGACCAGCCGCTGGTCATCAATAACATACAGGGTGCAGCAGGCGATGCCGCAAAAAACTACGTGCATCAGAAAAAAGGCGATGCGCATGTGCTGTACGTGGAGAGCAACCGCATCTACCAGAACAAGATCCTCGGCACCACTGCGCTGGGCGTAGATGATTTTGTGCCCGTCGCGCGCCTGGTCACTGAGTATCTGGTGTGGGTAATGCGCGCGGATGCGCCGCAGCGCAGCGCGAAAGATATTCTTGACCAGATCAAGGGCGACGCGGCGTCGATGGCATTCGGCGTGGGTTCGCTGCCCAGCAACGATTATTTCAACATCGTTCGTCCAGCCCTGCTGGTCGGCGCAGATTACAAAAAACTGCGCATCGCCTCGTTCAGAAGCGGCGGCAACCTGATGATTCAGCTGCTCGGCGGGCACGTGCCGGTGATTTCCACCACGCTGTCTGAAGCCATCGAGCAGGTCAAAACCGGCAAGGCGCGGCTGATCGCGACCTCCGCGCCCTCGCCGCAGGGCGGCGAACTCAAGGGCGTGCCGCACTGGCGCGGCATGGGCATCGACATGCACATCCTCCACTGGCGTGGGTTGTTCGCGCCTGCGGGCACGCCGCGCGAGGTCGTTGCATTCTGGGACGAACGCCTCGGCAAGCTGATGAAAACCGAATCGTGGAAAAAGGCGCTGGAGCAATACGGCTGGGCGGACGCGTTCGCGGATTCCGCGACTTTCCGCAAAGAATTGGAAGCCGAACGCGAAGTGGCGGCAAAGCTGCTGCGCGAATTGGGATTCGCGAAGTAACGGGAAAACGCCGGCGTGCGCTACGCGCGCCGCAATGCCGCTGCCGCCATCTCGCGCAATTTTGCTTTCTGGATTTTATTGCCGTTCGCGCTGGGCGTGAACGGAAACGCGTCGATAGGCAGCACATGTTGCGGCACCTTGTAGCCCGCGATTTGCTTTTTGCAGTGCGCGATCAGCGCGCTTGCGTCTATGCCCGCACCGTTCTTTGGGACCACAAACGCCACCGGCATCGGGCCGCGCGGGCCGTCGATGCCGACAACCTGACTCGATGCAACCGTTGCATGCGCATCCAGCACGGCCTCAATCTCCAGCGGATTCACCAGAAATCCCGCAAGCCGCAACACGTCGCCCATGCGCGACAGAAACACATACTCGCCTTCAGCCACCGTATACCCCAGATCGCCGCTCCGGAAAAATCCGTCTTCGGTGAACGCCGCCGCCGTGGCTTCGGGGTTGCCGTAATAACCCATCATGCAGCTCGGTCCCTTGAACTCCAGTTCGCCGTGTTCGCCGTGCGGCAGAATTTTCCCGGTTTCAGTGTCGCGCGCGCGCACCTGCGTCGCGGCGGTAATCAATTTGCCGCCGCCGATTTCGCGCTGCTCCGGCGACGCGTCCAGCGGCTGGCGTGACAGCACCGCCTGCATTTCGCTGGAACCGTAGATGCCCACCATCCGCAACCCGCGCGCGTCGGCGGGCCGCGCCTGGCCCGCGCGCACGCCCAGCACCATGCGCACTGTCGGGAACGGAACCGGCTCGGTGGAAATGTCGCGCAATTGCGCCACGATGTCGCCACTCGCTGGGAAATGCGTGACCTTGTAGCGGTTGATCGCGCGCGCCGCTTGCTTTGCGTCGAACGTCGGAATCATCACCAGCGGCCGCGCCCCGGCGAGCGGACTCAATGCGTTGCTCATGCCGAACGTGCCGCACATCGGCACGGTAAGCAGTGTGCAGGCATCGGCATCGCCATAACCAAATCCGCGCGCAGCCTCGGCGGCGTGGCTGGCAATGGAGGCCTGATGGTGCAGCACGAACTTGGGCAACCTGGTGGTGCCCGACGTGGTGAAAATCAAACAACCCAGATCGGGACGCGCGTGATCGTGCGCATACGGCGCGCGCTGCGCGAGATCGCGGTATGCAATCACCGGTTGACTGAGAATGTCGTGGCGCGGTGGCCGATCGTCGCCTTGGCCGCTTTCGCTGTAAGCGACGATTGATTGCAGTTCTTTCAGCGCCGCAACGCCCGTGTCCCGCAAAATGCCATCGAAATCAATGTCGCGATAACCCGGCCAGTAGACCAGCATTTTCGCGCCGGAGCGTCCGACGATATCGGCGATTTCACTCGAGCGAAAGCGCGTGTTGACTGCAACGGTTATCGCGCCCAGCCGCGCACATGCAAAAAAACACGTGAACCACGCCGGTACATTGGGCAGCCACAGCGCCACGCGGTCGCCCTCCCTCACACCGAGATCGTGCAGGCCCTGCGCAACACGGCGGCTTTCTTCGTCGAGCGCAGCTGCCGTGACCGGTTTATCGCGGTCGATGATGGCGACACCGCCCGCCGCCACGCGCCGCGCCAGCAGTTCGGTCAGCGTTTGCGGATTCACACTCATGTCGTTAGCGTTCCGTTCTGATAATCGCGCACCGCCTGCTCGACTTCCTCGCGCGTGTTCATCACAAACGGGCCGTATTGCACGACCGGCTCCTTGATCGGCTTGCCGGCGATCAGCAGGAAACGCGCGCTGCCGCCGTCGGCCGTCACCGTGATCTGGTCGCCGGCAGACAACACGCCGGCACAGCGGGTCTTCAGCGCCCGCGTGGCGCCCGGCGCGCCCACTTGCAGCGCGCCTTCATAGAGATAAATAAATGCGCTGTAATCGTCACGCATAAAATGATGGAACGGCGCGCCATTCGGCAAATCCACATCGAGATACAGCGGATCGGTGGTAATTCCCGTGATCACACCGGACGTCTCCACGCCGGCCACGTTGAGCGCACCTGCGATGACCTTCGCCGTGCCGCCGTCGGCCAGTGTCACCTGCGGAATTTCTTCCGGCTCGATGTCGCGATACCACGCGGGCTTCATTTTTTCATTCGCAGGCAGATTGACCCACAACTGAAACCCGCGCATGCGGCCTGCGCTCTGCTGCGGCATTTCGGAATGAATAATGCCGCGCCCCGCGGTCATCCACTGCGCGCCGCCGCTTTTGAGATCGCCGCGATTGCCCAGGTGATCCTCATGCAACAAGTGGCCATCCAGCATGTAAGTCACCGTCTCAAAGCCGCGATGCGGGTGCGCGGGAAATCCTGCAATGTAGTCGTCCGGATTGTCGGTCGAAAATTCATCGAGCATCAGAAACGGATCGACGTAAAGACCGCGCTGGCTGCCGAGGCTGCGGCGCAGCTTGACGCCGGCGCCATCCGACGTGGGCACGGACTGGATCACCTGCTGCAAGGCACGTATCGTCATCGTTCTAATCCGCCCTGATGTTGGCGGCGCGCGCAATTTTGATGAATGTCGCGATTTCGTCGGCGACGATTCTGTCGAATTCGCCCGGTGTGGTTGGGCGCGGCTCCAGGCCGATAGGCAACCAGCGTTGCTTTACTTCCGCGTCGGTGAGAATGCGACGAATCTCGTTGCTCAATTTCGCGATCACCGGCTTGGGCGATTGCGATGAGGTAAGCATGCCGAACCACAAATCCGCGCGAAAACCCGGCAGCCCTGCTTCCGCCAGCGAGGGCATGTCGGGCAGCAGTGCGTCGCGCTGCAATGAAGACACGCCGAGCCCTACCACCCGGCCTTCCTTCACCATGTTGAGCGCATTGGCGATCGGCGCCATGAACAGATGCACGCGCCCGCTGATGGTTTCGGTGAGCGCTTCGGGTATGCCCTTGAACGGCACGTGCACGATGTTGATCGCGGCCGCGGCCTTGAACTGTTCAGCGGCAAAATGCGTGCCGCTGCCCACGCCCGCTGAGGAGAAGTTGAGTTGCCCCGGTCTGGCTTTTGCCGCCACGAGAAAATCTTTCAGCGTCTTCGCGCCCAGCGCGGGTGCCGCCACCAGCACATATTTGGACACCGCGGTTTGCGTGATGCCCGACAGATCTTTTGCCGTATCGTACGGCAGCTTCGCGTAAATCGCCGGCGCCACCGCGTGCGCCGACGACACCGACAGCAGCGTGTAGCCGTCGGGATTCGCGGTTGCAACCAGATTCGCACCCACTGTGCCGCCGGCGCCGGGACGGTTATCGACGATCACCTGCTGCTTCAACGATTCTGTCAGCTTTTGCGCGATGTAGCGCGCAGTGATGTCGGGACCGCCGCCAGGCGTGAAACCGATGATGATGCGAATCGGTTTGCGCGGGTAGTCCTTGGCAGCGTCGTGTTGCGCCCATGCGTTCGCGCCGAGCAACACCAACGGCGCGGCAGCGGCGATCCAACTCTTACACCTTGGCTTCATCCAGCACTCCGATTGCGCACTACCAAAAGTTAAATCTTATCACCGCAGCATCGCTGAGTCCGCAATATGCCTGAAAGTTTGCGGCAACGCGCTTTCACTCGCACGCGGCAGATATAATCGAAACGCTCATGCCCATCGCGCTCGTTCTCGTTTTAACGTCGGTATTCTTCGTCGCCATGAAGGGCAATCGGGTTCTGGTCACGCTGTTCGCGGTTGATCTGGGCGCCGGCCCTTTCCAGACCGGACTGCTGTTCGCGCTGCATGGCATTTTCCCGTTTTTTTTGGCGGTGTCCGCCGGCCGCATCGCGGACCGCTTCGACAACCGCGTGCTGATGTACGCGGGCCTCAGCAGCTATGCGCTCGCCATGCTGCTGCCGTATCTGTGGCCGGGCATGCCCGCGCTGTACGCCTCTGCCGCGTTCGGTGGATTTACCAGCATGCTGTTCGTGCTGGCGACGCAAAACTATGTCGGCATGCTGGCCACCGCGGCAACGCGCACCAAATATTTCAGCTACTACGCCATCGGCGAATCTTTCGGCCAGGTGCTGGGACCGGTGATGATCGGCTACGCCATCGACCACTGGCAGCACCCGCGCGCGTTTTTGCTGCTCACCGCGGTCAGCGTGCTGACACTCGCCATGTTATTGGCAGGGCAGCATCTGTTGCCGCAACATAAGCCGAAGGTCGCCGCGACGGGCCCACGCAGCATGAAAGACCTGCTCAAACTGCCCGCGATGCGCGCGGCGCTGATCACCAATGCCGTGGTGATGGTGGGCTGGGACTTGTTCAATCTTTACATGCCGGTGTACATGCGCAACATCGGCTTCACCGCTACCACCATCGGCTACATCATGGGCGCCTATGGCGTCGCCGCGTTGATCACGCGCGCGGCCATCCCGCCAATCACCGCTCGCTGGGGCGTGCAGCGCATGATCGCAGGGGCGCTCGCCGTGGCTGCATGCGGATTCGTGTTCGTGCCGTTCACCATCGCGCCTGCGCTGCTGATGCTGCTGTCGTTCGTGATCGGCCTCGGCGTCGGCTGCGGACAGCCGCTGTCAATGGCGCTGGCCTACAACGCCGCCCCCGCCGGCCGCGCCGCCGAAGGCATAGCGATGCGATTGGCCGTGAGCTACGGCGCGCACGTCGTCATACCCACCTTGTTCGGCGCGCTGGGCGCAGCCATCGGACTCGCGCCGATATTCTGGTTGTGCGCAACCGCGCTTACTGGTGGGTCGGTGATGAATGCAAGGCAGGCCACAAAAGTAGTCGTATTATAAGTATTTGTTTTTATTAAATATTTACTAACCCCGCTCACCCCGCTACAGCACGTGGTTCGCCACAGGCGACATTCACATTTGGCGCTATCCGTTACACCCAACGCGTTAAGCCGTATACAAAGTAATCAGAAAAAGCGCGAACCGGTAACCCAGCACCAGTGCGGCTGCAGCCACAGCCAGCAGCGCCGCCTTGATCGCCCGCGCCGCGCCGCTTGCACCATAGACGGTGCCGACAGCCAGGTAGAGATAGATCGCACAAACGGCGAGATTCACCACAGACAGAATGTTGTCCATGCGTGCGGATTTCAACCCGGCGCCGCCGAACAAAACATCAACAGCCGCAACTGCGATGGAAACGCAGAACACCAGCAGCAGGAATGCATAAAGGTGCAGGGAAAACGCCAAGTGAGTCACAAACGGGTGGCGTTGCCCGTGAAACAGGATCGGCAGCAACAGGGCGAAAGGCGGCACCATCAGAATGATCAGCCACTTCGCATTAAACGACACCGCCTGATTGAAGATCGGCGCATAGCTTTCGAGCGTGGTTTGCATCAACTGCAGACGACTTGCGACCAGCGATTGCGCGTAGGCACTCCAGTCCTGATGATGCAGGTGCGAGTCGAGCGTCGAAGAAAAAATGTTCGTGTTCGTCAGTGATTGCACCAGATAGAACAGCACGTTGGCAATCACGAATAGCTGAAACGGCCCTATGTAGGGAACGCGCTGTCCCCGTACATAGGCCAGCGTCAACACGCCCGGCTGATTCACCATGCAGCGAAAACTGCGTATCAGGCGGCCATCAACACTGCTCAGCGCATGAAAAAACTGCCCGAACAGCCCCCGAAAAGTAAGATCGCTCACCCCCAGCGGGCTTTCGCCGCATTGCGAACAATAAGGCGTGGAAACCTTGCCGTTGCACGTCGGGCAAGTCCACGGATCGGTGGCAGTCAAAATCGCGGTCTCTCACTGCACCCTCACCACCACCTTCCCCATCTGCGCATCCGACTCCATATACTTCTTCGCCGCCGCCAACTGATCAAACGCAAACACCTTGTCCACCACCGGTGTGATGCGCCCATCGTTGAGCATCGGCAGCACATCGCGGATGAAATTGCGCATCGCATCGGCGCGTTCTTCGGTGGTCATTTTGCTGTTGGAGACGCCGTAGACCTCGAAGCGGTTGGCGTGCAGCGCGGTGAGGTCGATTTCGGCCTTGTGCACGCCGTCTACATAACCGACGATGCCGATGCGCCCTTTGCGCGCGAGCGAGCGCACGAGTTCCGCGAAAATCGATCCGCCGACGAGATTGATGGCGAGATCAGCGCCCTTGCCGCCGGTAAGTTCTTTTACCTTCGCCGCAAAATCCGGTTTGCGGGTTTGGATGCCATGATCCATGCCCAGCGCCTTCAGCTTCGCCAGCTTGTCGGTGGAGCCGGAGGTGCCGATCACGGTCGCGCCCAGCGCCTTGCCGATCTGCACTGCCGCCACGCCCACGCCCGACGACGCGCCCGCCACCAGCAGCGTTTCGCCTTTTTTCAGTTTGCCGTACGGTGCGAAGATCAGTTCATACGCGGTAAGAAACGCCACGCCCACCGACGCCGCCTGCTCCCACGTGAGCCGCTCCGGCATCGGCATCAGCTGCTCGGCGCGCGCGACGCAATATTCGGCCCAGCCGCCCATCACGCGCCCGAACACTTTGTCGCCCACCTTGAAGCCGCTAACGCCTGCGCCCACCGCATGCACCACGCCCGCACCATCACCGCCGCCGAGTTTCAGCGGGCCGCCGTGCACTACGCTGCCGACGATGAGTTCGCCGCGATTGAGCGACGAACCGTGATTGCGAATGACGACCTCGCCGGCCTTGGGCTCGGGGATGGGCAATTCGCGGTATTCGAGCTCGGTGGATTTATCATCGGATTTGATCCAGCAGGTTTTCATGGCGGCTCCGTTCGATATTGAAGGTTTGAAGTGTTGCGAAGTGGACTGACCGGGACTGTGTCCCGCGGCTTTGCTATTATCGCACCCTGTCATGCTCACCGAAACCCGCAACACTCGTGACAACTGGCGCGCGGTGCTGATCTGCGCCGTGATCGTGTTCGGCCTTGCTTTCGACCAGTTCGTGCCGTTCTGGGGACAAACGCTGACCAGCGCGGGCCTGTGGTTTCTGCTGCTGCACTGGGGGCGACGCGCGACGCGCGAGGAGCAAATCATGCTCGCTGCCTGCGTGATTTACGCCACGCTCGGCGAATGTTTTCTGTCGCTGGTGTGGGGCATCTACGACTACCGGCTCAACAATGTTCCGGCCTTCGTGCCGCCGGGCCACGCCTTGCTGCTGATGCTCGGCATCATCATCGCGGAACGCCTGCGCGACTGGATCACCTGGTTCGTGCCGCTCGCCGCGGCACCGTTCGTGCTGCTGCTGGCCGTGCCCGGCATCGACACGTTCGGCGTGCTGCTGTTCGCTATACTCATCCTCTCCATGATTTTCAGTCACGCGCGCAAGCTCTACTCCGTGATGTTCGTGCTGTCGCTCACCATGGAAATTTACGGCACGTGGATCGGCAACTGGACATGGGCCATTGACGTGCCGTGGATCGGGCTCACCACCACCAATCCGCCGCTGGCGGCGGGCGTGTTTTACTGCGTGCTGGATTTGCTGGTGATGTCTACGGTGCGGGCATGGCGCGAGCGCAGCGTCGGCATAGCGGCACAGGGCGCCTAAACACAGCGGTAAATCAGCGGCCCGCGCGCGGTGATCTCGCGTTTGGCTTGCGAACTTTCTTGTCCGTTGCCACAGGCACAGGCGGCAAGCCCGTGTGCTGCGTGCGAAACGATTGATACTTGTTCGGCCGGCGTGCGCCTTCAGGCTGCTTGCCGGTACCCACGGGTTGATAAGCAGGCACCAGATGGCGCTTGCTGTTGCCAATGAGTTCCGCACGGCCCATGCGCCGCAGTGCGTCGCGCAGGACCGGCCAGTTCTCGGCGTCGTGGTAACGCAAAAACGCCTTGTGCAGGCGGCGCACGCGCAGGCCTTTGGGAATGATCACATCTTCGCTGTCGCGCGTGACCTTGCGCAGCGGATTTTTTCCGGAGTGATACATCGCGGTGGCGGTGGCCATCGGCGACGGCAGGAACGCCTGCACCTGATCGGCGCGAAAGCCGTTCTGCTTCAGCCACAGCGCGAGTTCAAGCATGTCCTCGTCGGTGGTGCCGGGGTGCGCGGCGATGAAGTACGGAATCAGGTATTGCTCCTTGCCCGCCTCTTTCGAATACATGTCGAACAGTTCCTTGAATTTGTAATACGTGCCGACGCCGGGCTTCATCATTTTCGACAGCGGGCCTTCGCCGATGGCTTCAGGCGCGATCTTCAGATAGCCGCCGACGTGATGCTGCGCGAGTTCTTTCACATATTCGGGAGATTCAGCGGCAAGATCGTAGCGCACGCCGGAAGCGATCAGCACTTTTTTCACTCCCGGCAACGAGCGTGCGCGCTGATACAAATCGATCAGCGGCGCATGATCGGTATTGAGATTGGGGCAGATACCCGGAAACACGCATGAGGGCCGGCGGCAAGCGGACTCAATGGTTTTGCTTTTGCACGCAAGGCGATACATGTTTGCCGTCGGACCGCCGAGATCGGAAATGACGCCGGTGAATCCTGGCACGGTATCACGTATGGTTTCGATTTCGCTGATGATCGAATCGGCCGAACGGTTCTGGATGATGCGGCCCTCGTGCTCGGTAATCGAACAAAACGTGCAGCCGCCGAAACAGCCGCGCTGTATCGTCACCGAAAAACGGATCATTTCGTAAGCCGGTATCTTCGCTTTGCCATACGAAGGATGCGGCTGGCGCGCATAGGGTAGCTCGTAAATCGCATCCATCTCGCGCGTGGTGAGCGGAATCGGCGGCGGATTGATCCAGACCTCTCTTTCGCCGTGACGCTGCACCAGCGCGCGCGCGTTGCCGGGATTGGATTCGACGTGCAGTATGCGCGAGGCATGCGCGTAGAGCACCGGGTCGCCGGCCACTGCATCAAACGACGGCATGCGAATCACGCTGCGTGCACGATCAATGTTTTTGACTTCGCGGATGAAGCGCACAACCTGCGCGGTTCCAGCGGCGCTGATATTCCCGCCACTGCTCGCGGACACTTGTGACATCTTCTGCGCTTCAGAAGCATAGGGATCGACCGGCGGATTCAACGCGCCCGGCAGATCAATGCGCGTGGAATCTATTTCTATCCAGTCTGCCGGTACCGCACGCACAAACGATGTGCCACGTATGTCGGTAATCTCCGCGGGCTTTCTGCCCGCCGCCAGACGATGCGCGATATCCACGATCGCGCGCTCGGCATTGCCATAAACCAGCATATCGGCCTTGGCGTCGATCAGCACGGAGCGCCGCACTTTTTCCGACCAGTAATCGAAATGCGCGATGCGCCTCAGACTCGCCTCGATGCCGCCGATGATGATGGGCACATCGTTGTACGCCTCGCGCGCGCGCTGGCTGTAAACAATTACCGAGCGGTCGGGGCGCTTGCCGCCTTCGGCTTCCGGCGTGTAGGCATCATCGCTGCGCAGGCGCCGGTCGGCGGTATAGCGATTGACCATCGAATCCATGTTGCCGGCGGTGATGCCGAAAAAAAGTTTCGGCCGACCCAACGCCTTGAAGGCATCGGCACTGTGCCAATCCGGCTGCGCGATGATGCCAACGCGAAACCCTTGCGCTTCGAGCAAACGCCCAACAATCGCCATGCCGAAACTCGGATGATCGACATACGCGTCGCCGGTGACGATGATAATGTCGCACTCGTCCCAACCCAGCGCGTCCATTTCCGCGCGCGACATCGGCAGGTACGGTGCCGTGCCAAAGCGCGCCGCCCAGTACTTGCGGTGGCTGAAAATATCTTTGGCGCCTTCGTCGGTAATCTTTAGTGCAGCTTTCATGGCGCGCATCATACCATGCGGCACTGACAGTTCTTATATAAGTATTTGTTTTTATTGATATTATTATTTTATAAATTAGCAGATATCCCACTAATGGTAGCGTTAATCCACATTGCCGGTAAAAGGCTTGTCGCGCTTCCGGCCACCCGCGGACGCTGGCTTAGGCGCCGCCACGCTGGGTTCCGCACCGGTTTCCTTGTCGTCCGGATCGAGATTTTTAAGATAGCGCGCCGTTACCGTCTCAAAATCAGTCTTAAGGTCCAGCAGCACATCACGCTCCGTGTCATAGATCGTGCTCCAGCCTGATGCGGATAAATACTCAAGATATCTCCAAAGGGCACGCACCTGTTTTTCGGCTTCATTACGTGGCGATTCCCACGGCAGCGTGATTTCGATGGCCTGATCGAACAGGTCAATCGCTGTTTCGCCGTAATCGGCTTCCAGGTAAATATGCAGGCAACGCTGCACCAGCGCAGGCTTGCCGAGCCATTTTGCGACGAGCCCGGTTTTGGGGGCTTTCGGCTCTGTCCAGCGCAGCCGGCTATCGAATGCAACCAGCAAATCCTTCACGTTCCATTTCTTCGCCGTGCGGTCGCCGTCGGGCAACGAGGTATCCCAGTATTTTTGATCATTCCACGCCGCGTACGCGGTGTCGCGGTCGGCCGCATAACCCGGTTCGAACACACAGATTTCATAGCTCATGATTTACTCCACCTTGATGCCCGCATTGCGGATAACCTTGCCCCATTTGTCCAGTTCAGCGCGAATAATCCGGCCGTATTCTTCCGGCGTGCCGCCGAGCACTTCGCCATCATTGTCCGTAAATCGTTTGCGCACCGCCGGCATCTGCAACACTTTGTTGGTCGCCGCGTTGAGTTTCAGGATCGCATCTCGCGGAGTACCGGCAGGCACGATCAACCCACGATAACTCGCGCCGTCAATGGCGGGCCAGCCGGCTTCGGCAAACGTCGGCACCTGCGGCATCATGGGGCTGCGTTTGGCACTGGCGATCGCCAGCGGCCGCAGCTTGCCGGTCTCAGCGAGCCCTTTCACCGCAAACAGGCCGCCCATGGCGATGGGCACTTCACCGCTGGTCGCCGCATAGATCGCCAATCCCGTGCTCTTGTACGGCACGTGCACCAGGTTGATTTTCGCCTCGGCCTTCATCATTTCGGCGAGGACATGCGGCAGCGTGCCGTTGCCCCCCGAGGCATAGTTGAGCTGGCCCGGCTGCGCGCGCGCCATCGCCACCACGTCCTTGACGCTCTTCGCCGGAAAAGACGGGTGCACCACCAGCATGGAGCTGCTCGATGACGACACCGCAACTACCGGCGCGAAATCGCGCACGGCGTCGTACGGCACCTTGGTAAGCAGATACGGATTGAATATCAGCGCGGGATCGGCCACGTAAATCGTGTACCCGTCGGGCTTGCTGGTGGCGACGATCTGCGTCGCGATCACCGTGCCGCCGCCGGGCCGGTTGTCAATCACCACCGGCTGCCCGAGCGCCTCGCCCAGTTCGTTGGAGATGGCGCGTATCATGCCGTCGGCGCCGCCGCCCGCTGCATAGCCGACGACCGCACGTAACGGCTGCACAGGATAGGCCTGTCCTGAGCCTGTCGAAGCGGTTTGCGCCGCAGCAGAAACGGCCACGCACATTGCAGCACCCAACGCAGCGCATAAGGCGCCGCGCGAACTAACGAAAATCATCAAGCGAGATTTCAAATGCATGCTCCGCGTAGTCATTGCCCGGTAAATCATGCGCCCACTTTAGCATGCACACGCAGCCGGCGAACCCGCCACGATGGGCGCTAATGCGCCCACCGGGCTGCCCGCTTTCTGCTAACGTAGGCGCTACGGTGGCCAAAGCTGCGACAGGCGCCAGACGTGAGACTCCATGTCCGCAATTATTTGTTTTGTTGTTATTTTTTGAGTTCCTCTACCGCATGTTCACGCATGATCAACATTTTCCAGTGAAACCTGTGCGCACCGCCGCGCCTTATCCGCCCGGCGGTGGCTGCCTGATACAACAAATTGCAAAAACGTCTCCCGGCAGACAAAACGCGGCAGAATTCTGCAGGATCAAGTGACAGCCCTGTCATCAAATCTGTGGTGCCTGGAACCATAGTGTTGCGGTCAACGCCCAACCGTCTGCCTTGCGCTCGACATTTCGTGTATCCCGCACTAGCGGCGCTGGTCGTGCTTACCGCACTGGCGGGTTGCACTGCGCCGGCCGATCATCCAGCACTTAAGGGTGCCCAACTGCCGCCGCTCATTCAGGCGCACCGTTTTGCCTATCACCCCGATGGGCAACGCGGTTATCAGCTCTCGCCGGATGGCCGCAAGCTGGCGTGGATCGGGCGCTCTTATCTGCGCAGCGCACTGTTCGTGCGCAACAATGATTCCGGCGAGGTACGCCGGTATAAGGTTCTGAGCGGCAATTTCCAGTGGACCTCTGACAGCCGCCGGCTGCTGTCCACCGGCAGCGACACCTCGGGGGCCGAAAACACACACATCTTCATGCTCGACACCGACGATCCGGCCGCAAACGCGGTGGATTTGACGCCCTATCCGGGGGTCAGGGCGGCCATTCACCAGATTCTCGCCACCGACCCCGGACAGTTGCTCGTCTATCACAACCGCCGCGACCGCAAATTATTCGATCTCTATCGCATCGATCTCAACACACGCCAGGAAACGCTGGTCGCCAAGAATCCCGGCGACGGCGTGGCGCCCATTACCACACGCGACGGCAGATTCAAGGGCTGGCAACCATCGCGCGAGGCGCAACGCACGGCAGAAGAGCGCAGCAAGCCGCGCGTGGAGCGTCAGCCTGAACTACTGAAAAAGCCGGACGAAACCTTCAACGCGCTGGGCACCAACGCGGATAGTACTATCGTCTGGGCGTTGTCCAACCGTGGCCGCGACCGCATCGCGCTGGTTGCCGCGCATCCCAAGCTGCGGTGGGAGAGAGTCGTATTCGAAGACCCGCGTGTGGATGTCGGCAAGGTCACGATGAGCCGCGTGAGCGGCGCCCCGCTGATCGCATACACGCAGCCTGGCTTGCCGCAGGCATCGATCCTCGACCCTGCGCTGCGCGAAGATCTTGACCCACTGCTGAAAGCGCAGGGCAGCGATGCCTTTGCCCTCGAGATGGTCAGCACTGACGCGGCCGAGAAGCGCATGATCATATGGATCTACACCGGCACGACACGGCGCTACTACCTGCTCGACCGCCCGCGCCGCGCCTATACCCTGCTTGCAGAGGATGCCGCTGAAGACGCCGCGCAGCCGCCGGCGGAACTGCAGCCGGTGACGATCGCGAGCCGCGATGGTCTGCAGCTGCACGGCTATCTCACGCTGCCGCGCGGCGTCACCGCGAAGCGGCTGCCGATGGTGTTGCTGGTGCACGGCGGGCCGTGGATGCGCACAGGCAATCCCTACCGGTCGGAAGACGCGGACAATGCGCGGTTTCTCGCGAATCGCGGCTACGCGGTCCTGCAAGTGGATTTCCGCGGCTCGACCGGATACGGCAGGCATTTTCTCGCTGCCGCGATAGGCGAGTTCGCAGGCAAGATGCAAGAAGATCTTTTGGATGCCGTGCGCTGGGCGGTGAACCGCGGCATTGCCGATCCGGCCCGCGTCGCCATTATGGGATGGAGCTACGGCGGCTACGCCGCATTGACGGGAATGACGATGACACCGCAGGAATTCGCCTGCGGGATTTCACTGGGCGGCCCTACCGATCTTGCGTCACTGATCGAATCGTTCCCTCCGTACTGGACGCTGGATCTGTCGATGTGGCACGACTACGTCGGCAATCCGGCCATTGCCATGGACCGCGAGGACATGACGCGCAAGTCCCCGCTGACTCACGCGCTCAAACTGCAGCGGCCGCTGCTGATCGTGCACGGGGCGAAAGACGTGCGCGTGCGGATCGACCAGTCCGACCGCATGGTCGATGCGCTCAGGCGTGCCGGAAAGCCGGTCGAATACCTGCCGATCCCGGATATGGGCCACGGCGCGAGTTGGTGGGTGCACCGGCTCGCGTTTCTGCGCAAGACGGAAGATTTTCTGCACCGCTGTCTGGGCGGACGGGCAAGCCGCTACGACCCGTATGACTCGGTCGCGTGGGGCTGGCAGAAGATTTCGCGGTAGCGGTGGGCAGTGCGTCGCCCGAGCGATGCAATGCCGCGACTGGCACAGATAACTAGAACTTATTTCAACTTTACCGGCCTGATTGCCACGCCGTCCATGGTGATGCGCTGATTCAGCAGATTCGCGCACGCTGCGATCACCGTGAGGTTCGGCGTCGCCACACCGGTGAGCCGGCTGATCTCCAGCAACACATTGATGATGGCGTCGAGTTCCAGCGAGCGGCCCGCGCGCACGTCCTGCAAGGTGGAAGGCGGCAACGATACGCGGTTCTTGCTGTTCGTCACCAGTTTTTGCGCATCCACATCGAGCGGGCTGCCCACCGCTGCGGCCAGCGACATGACCTCGCGCGTCATCGCCACCGCGAGCTTCTCCGTCGATTCAAAATTCGCTGCTTCCCTGGCGTTCGTCTGCGTCAGCGAGCCCATCGTATTCCACACCGCGTTTGACAGCAGCTTCGTCCACTTGCCTTTGCGGATATCTTCGACCGGCTTGCCTGGCCAGCCCGCGTTGCTGGTGATTTTGGCGATGGCCTGCAGGCGCGGCGTCATGCGATTGTCGATCTCACCGATGGTCATGGAGTCCGCATCGGAATCGGCCAGACGGATACGCCCCGGCTCGACCAGATCAGAAGGCTTGAACGCAATGCCGGCGATGATATTCGGCGACTCAAACGTGCGCGACAGCACGCCGTCGGGGTCGAGCGTCGTCAGCTTGGTGCCCTTGTAGCGCGACTCGATGCCGTCGAAATACCACCAGGGAATACCATTCTGCGGAAACACGAACATGGTATCCGCCCCTCCCAATGCGCGCACATGGGGTGCCGCCGACACCAGTTGATGCGATTTGAGTGTGACGAAAATCAAATCATACGGCGGCTTTTCCTCGCCGGGGCGAACTGCACGCACCTTGATGGGATCAGGCCGTCCGCTCTTCGGCCCTTCCAGAATAATGCCGCGCGACGACAGCGCATCATACTGTGCGCCGCGTGCCACCAGCGTCACGTCTTCGCCCCCCGCTGACAGAATCGCGCCAAGATAGCCGCCGATCGCGCCGGCGCCGTACACCAGAATTTTCATGCTTACTCGACCTTTATCTTTGCGTCGCGTATCGCCTTGCCCCACTTGGCGATTTCATCGCGCACCGTTTTTGCAAATTCCTGCTGGGAATC
>JAKFYK010000089.1 GCA_021730905.1 Betaproteobacteria bacterium
ATTATTTTTCACGAACTGTCGCATCAGGTGGTGTACGTGAAAGATGATTCGGTGTTCAATGAATCCTTCGCCGTCGCCGTCGAACGCGAAGGACTCAGGCGCTGGCTGGCAGAAAACGGCAGTGCGCAGGATCGGCGGATATTCGAGAGTAGGCAACGCTACCGCGCGGATTTCGTGGCACTGGTGCAGGCCTATCGCGCGCGGCTGGACACGCTCTACAAACAACGGATTGCCCCCGATGCCATGCGCGTGTCGAAGCAACAGCTCTTCGATGACATGCAGCGCGACTACGGCAAACTCAAGGCATCGTGGGGCGGCTTCGCCGGCTATGACCGGTGGTTCGCACAGAAGCCCAATAACGCGCTGCTGGCATCCGTTGCCATTTACACGCAAAATGTTCCGGCTTTCGAGGCGATGCTGCGCGAGCACGGTGGCGATTTGCCGAGGTTTTTTGCGGCGGTGAAAACGCTGGCGCGGCTGGACAAGCCCGCGCGCGAGGCCGCGTTGCGCAAGTATGCTCCCGCTACGGGGCCCGCCGCCGGCGCGCTATAATTTCCGCCGCGTATTTTTGTAAGTGCGAGAGGAGAAAACCATGAAAATCACCAGTAGCAGCTTCAGGGACAACAGCGCCATCCTCGCTGAGTATGCCTTCTGCGCACCGGATGCGAAAACGCATTGCACGTTTGGCGCGAATCGCAATCCGCAACTGGCGTGGAGTGATGTGCCCGCCGAAGCGAAATCGCTGGCGCTGATTTGCCACGACTACGATGTGCCCAGCAAGCCTGATGATGTAAACCAGGAGGGCCGCACCATCCCCGCGACGCTGCCGCGCATTGATTTTTTTCACTGGGTGCTGGTCGATCTTGATCCGAAGTCTGTAGAGATTAAAGCCGGCGAATTTTCGAGCGGCATCACCACGCGCGGCAAAGCCGGCCCGAACGCTCCGCGCGGAACGCGCCAGGGCATTAACGACTATACGATGTGGTTTGCCTCCGACAAGGACATGTCGGGCAACTATTTCGGCTACGATGGCCCGTGCCCGCCGTGGAACGACAGCATCGTGCATCACTACGTGTTCACGTTGTATGCGCTGGACGTGGCAACATGCGGCGTCAGCGGCATCTTTACCGGCGGTGATGTGCGCGCCGCCATCAAGGGGCATGTGCTGGCAGAGACGAAGATTACCGGGCTTTACAGCCTGAATCCACAGGTCAAGACCTGAGTTGTTCCAAAAGGGGTTTCCATGAATTTTTGTCGCCAAGTTAGACCGCAAGTGGGGAGTTACTCCGCAGAGCGGTGCGATCTATATTGATTTCGGCGGCCCGGGAGGATTGAGCTATGTCCGAGGTATCGCTCACGGATGTTCCGAATGCGTGGCGGCACTTCCTGATCGATCTGATGTTCGCTCGAAACTATACGATTGGATACCTGGATCACCCAGGACCTGTGGCGAAAAATCCTGTCGTGGAGCGGCTTCTGCCTTCCCTCTTGCAAGTCAAGGCCGTGGCAATCTTCGATCACACCCTCCGAGCTTGGATCGACGACAAAGGACTTGTCGTTCCCAAGAAACCGTACGGAACCGATCTAAAAGGACGCATCGACTACCTCGCAGACAACAGCCAGCTTGCCGATCGTTCCCGTCTGCATTCAATCCGGGGGACTCGAAACGTACTCACGCACGAGCCTGCCGGCGCCGTGGATTGGGCGGAACTCGATCGAGACGTTGCGGCCATCCACTCAGCGTTGTCAGAGTTGAAGGTGGTCAAGGAGATGCCGCAGTGGGACATCTTCTCCGATCGATCCGCCGCCCAAGCGGGAGAGATCCTGAAGTCTATTTGTACTTTTCACTATCGCGTTGGAATAAAACAAGGCGACAAGATGGTTGCGGAGATCAAGTGGGCACAACACGTGATGGCAGATGATGTCTGACCCGATAGAAAGCGAAATGTTGTTGGTCCGCTGCAGAGGTTAGCTTTCAAACACGTCGCTTTTTGCCGGCAGCCGCCGAACCCGGCGCCCGGTTAGCTTTGGCGTTAAAAAATCGCCAGACAGATTTGTCAGTACCCGGTTTCATCCGGTATGGCATACCCATAAAATAATTCAAAGCCCCCCGCAGTATGCGGCGCGCCTATGGCGACGTGGAGCACTACGGCCACACGTAGAATAGAATAATGGATATCATATAAGTATTTGTTTTTAAACAATATTATTGCCTATAAGAGTGGAGTTGAAGCCGAGGCGCTGGGTTACAATGCGCCGCGCCCCTCGCTTGTGATCTTCCGTGAGCATTCCTGACGCCGAACAACGCCTGCGCAATCTGCCGCAGCCCACCTATCCCGACGATCTGCCCGTGGTGGCACGGCGCGCTGATATCGCGCGCGCTATTGCATCAAATCAGGTAGTCATTATTTGCGGCGAGACGGGCTCGGGCAAGACCACACAGTTGCCGAAAATCTGTCTGGAGTTGCAGCGCGGCGTCAACGGCCTGATCGGGCACACGCAGCCGCGGCGCATCGCCGCGCGCACGGTGGCGACGCGCATCGCGCAGGAACTGAAAAGTCCGCTCGGTCAGGCGGTGGGATACAAGGTGCGGTTTTCCGACAAGGTGTCGCCGAATACCTACATCAAGCTGATGACCGACGGCATACTGCTGGCCGAGACGCAAGGTGATCCGCTGCTCCGACGCTACGATACGATCATCATCGACGAAGCACATGAGCGCAGTCTGAACATCGATTTTTTGCTGGGTTATCTGAAGCGGTTGCTGCCGCGACGGCGGGATCTTAAGTTGATTGTGACTTCAGCGACTATCGATGCCGGGCGTTTTTCACAGCACTTTGATGATGCGCCGGTGATCGAAGTTTCCGGCCGAATGTATCCGGTGGAGGTGCGCTATCGTCCGCTGAAAACCAAAGACAAAACCAAGGAAAAGGGCGCGCTGCAAGAGGACGAAGATATCGAGGTGGCGATCCTCGATGCCGTGGACGATCTGGCGCGTGAGAGAACGGGCGGGGATATCCTGGTATTTCTGCCCGGCGAGCGCGAGATACGCGAGACCGCCGAGGCGCTGCGCAAACATCATCCCAGCGGCGCGGAGATACTGCCGTTGTTCGCGCGGCTGTCGTTCGAGGAGCAGGACCGCGTGTTCAAGCCTCACAGCGGGCAACGTATCGTGCTTGCCACCAACGTGGCGGAGACTTCGCTTACCGTGCCCGGCATACGCTATGTAATCGATGCGGGCCTTGCGCGGGTAAACCGCTACAGCTATCGCAACAAAGTCGAACTGCTGCAAGTTGAAAAGATATCGCGCGCCTCGGCTAACCAGCGTGCCGGGCGCTGCGGGCGTGTGGCTGCGGGCGTGTGCATCCGCCTTTATGACGAGGGGGATTTTGCCGCGCGCGACGAATTCACCGATCCGGAAATCCTGCGTTCGTCGCTGGCATCGGTGATCCTGCGCATGAAGTCGCTGAAGATTGGCGACGTGGAGGATTTTCCGTTTCTGGAGCCGCCGCCGCCGCGCATGATCGCCGACGGCTATCAGTTGCTGGCGGAACTGGGTGCGGTGGACGATGAAAACCAGTTAACGCCGGTAGGCTGGCAACTCGCCAAATTCCCGATTGATCCGCGCATTTCGCGCATGATCATTGCCGCGAAACAGGAGAATTGCCTCGCCGAAGTGCTGATTATTGCTTCCGCGCTGTCAGTGCAGGATCCGCGTGACCGTCCGTTTGACCGTGCCGAAGCGGCTGACCGCGCGCATCAGCCGTTTCAGGATGAGCGTTCAGATTTCATGGGTTACCTGAAGCTGTGGACATTTTTTGACGAGGCTATCAAGCACAGAAAATCCAACCGCAAGTTAGCTGATCAATTAGCGGAGAATTTTTTATCGCAGCGGCGGCTGCGCGAATGGCGCGACATTCACGGCCAGCTTGCCGCGCTCACCGGCGAGATGGGCCTGCGCGAAAACGAAATCCCGGCGACGTTTGAGCAAATCCATCGCGCGCTGCTGGCGGGGTTGCTGGGTAATCTGGGTTTCAAGAACGACGAAGGTGAATACCTCGGTGCGCGAGGCATCAAGTTCACGATTTTCCCCGGCTCGGTGCTGCGCAAGGCGCAACCGAAATGGGTGATGGCCGCTGAGCTGGTGGAAACTACGCGGCTCTATGCGCGCTGTGTGGCGAAGATCGACCCGGATTGGATCGAGCGCATCGCCGGCGAAATGGTGAAGCGCCATTACTTCGATCCGCACTGGGAAAAAGACCGCGCGATGGTGACGGCGTATGAACGCGTCACGCTGTATGGGTTGACCATCGTGCCCAAGCGCAGCGTGCACTATGGTCCGGTTAACCCGGTGGAAGCGCGGGAGATTTTCATCCGGCGTGCACTGGTCGAAGGTGACTATCAAACCAGCGCTAAATTTTTTGTCCAAAATCAATTAGTTATGAAAGAGGTGCAAGCGCTCGAACACAAGGCGCGCAAGCGCGACGTGCTGGTGGACGAACATACCCTGTTCGCTTTTTTTAACGAGTTGGTGCCGCCGGGCATCCACAACGGCGCGGCCTTCGAGCAATGGCGGATCGAGGCTGAGAAGAAAAATGCGCAGTTGTTATTTCTTACGCGTGAATACCTGATGCGCCACGCGGCGATGGATATCACCGAAGCGCAATTTCCCGAAACCCTGCGTGTGGGGGATGTTACCTACAAGCTGCGTTACCGTTTCGAGCCGGCGCACCCGCTCGACGGCGTGACGGTCACGGTGCCGCTGCATCTGCTCAACACACTGGAAGACACGCCGTTTGATTGGCTGGCGCCCGGCATGACTCGCGACAAAGTTTCAGCGTATCTGAAAGCGCTGCCGAAAACGTTGCGCCGCAACCTGTTCCCGCTGCCGGAACAGGTAACGGCGTTTCTGGGTGCATGTGATACGCGCCAGCCGTTTGCCGTGGCGCTGGCGGACTTTGTGCGGCAACGCGCGGGCCAACCCGTGACGGCCGACGTGTGGGACGGTGCCGACATTCCAGCGCACCTGAATATGAATTTTCGGGTGATCGATGACACGGGGCGCGAACTGGCGAGCGGGCGCGATCTGGCGGCGCTCAAGCTGCAGTTGGGGCAGGCGGCGCAGCTTACCTTCGGCACGCTGGGCAAGGCCGAAACCGGCATCGAGCGCGACAACGTTCGTGTGTGGGATTGTGGCGATCTGCCCGAGCAGATTTCGTTTACCCGCAACGGCCGTAAGCTCACGGGTTATCCGGCGCTGGTGGACGAGCGCGATAGTGTCGCGATCCGGCTGTTTGACGTGAAACAGGCGGCGGATGCGGCGATGCGCCTGGGTGTCACGCGCCTGATGCGCTTCGCGCTCAAAGAGCAAATGAAGCAACTGGAGAAAAACCTGCGCGGATTTGAGCAGGCGTCGATGCAATTGCGCGGCGTGGCAGGGGTTGATGATCTGCGCGAAGACGTGATTGCCGCGATCACCGACCGCGCGTTCCTCGGCGAGGATGCGCTGCCGCGCACGCAAAAGGACTACGAAGCACAGTTGAAGCGCGCGCGCACGCGTTTGCCGGCGGTCAGCGAGGGCGCGT
This sequence comes from Betaproteobacteria bacterium, assembly GCA_021730905.1. Classification (GTDB taxonomy): domain Bacteria; phylum Pseudomonadota; class Gammaproteobacteria; order Burkholderiales; family SG8-41; genus UBA5216. The sequence goes on from JAKFYK010000089.1 coordinate 5,586, forward strand.
GCCGCCTGCTGACCGCTATCGCGGCTGAATATCATCAGGTGTCATTGCAACTGGGCGCGGCCAATGCGGCAAAAGGGCCGCTGGCACGGCCGACTGCCGATGTGCGCGCGCAGCTATCGCGGCTGGTTTACAAGGGCTGGTTTGCCGCTACACCGTGGGAGCAGCTCACGCATCTGCCGCGCTATCTGCAAGCCATGCAGAAGCGCCTTGACAAATATCCGCGCGATGCCGAGCGCGATGCGAAGCACGCCGCCAGCATCGGCGACTGGTGGAAACGGTATGAGGAAGCACTGGAAAGGCAGCTGAAAACCGGCGCGATCGATTCCCGGCTGAGTGCGTTCCGCTGGCAGCTTGAAGAACTGCGAGTGTCGCTGTATGCGCAGGAACTGAAGACGCCGTATCCGGTTTCCTACAAACGCATCGAGAAATTCTGGAACGGGATGAAATAATGCGTTGGGTCCGGCTCACTCTCGTACCAGCCAATGCACTTTGACGCCGCCCGCGCTTTTTACGTTCAACACCGACCACAGCCACCGCAACAGCGTGCGCATCTCCGTATCGAATTTCCATGGCGGGTTGACGATGATCATACCGCATCCGGGTATGGTGGACGCGTCTTCCGGCAATATCGAAAACTCGAATTGCAGCACTTTGCGGATGCCGGTGGCTTCGATGTCGCGCTCGAAGCCGCGGATCACGCCCGCGCCCATCAACGGATACCAGATGATGTAGGTGCCGGTTTCCCAGCGTGTGTGTGCTTCGTGCAGCGCTTTTGCAAGACGGGCAAATTCGCGGGCGCGGTCGAATGACGAATCGATCAATACCAGTCCGCGCCGCTCTTTCGGCGGCAGGTGCGCTTTCAGCGATTGATAGCCGTCCATCAACTTTACGGTGACACGGCGGTCGCGCGCGAACAGGTCATGCAGGGCCGCGAAATCGGTTTTATTCAGTTCAGTGAGCGCAATACGGTCGATGGGCCGTATCAGCCGGCGCGTGATCAGCGGTGAGCCGGGATAGTAGCGCACATGTCCATCGGGGTTTTCCCCGCGTACGATATCGAGATACGGCTTCAGCGCCGCCGGGATGTCTTTGCGATCCCATAGTTTTGTGATGCCGCTCTCATACTCACGCCCTTTCTGCGCCCACGGGTGCGATAGATCATAGCGGCCGATGCCGGCGTGCGTATCGAGGTAAAAGTACGGTTTGTCTTTCTGATTCAGCGCAATCAACAGCCGCGTGAGCAGCGCGTGCTTGAACACATCAGCGAAATTTCCGGCATGGAACAGGTGGCGGTAGGAGAGCATTTTTGAAGCCGTGAAGGGGTGAAGGAGTGAAGATGTGAATGGGGTACCACCTTCACCCCTTCACATCTTCACCACTTCACCATCCTTAGAGTTTGTCATACTTCGTCGCCTTGCCGCGCGATTTTTCCGCTGGATATTTCAGCGCATTGAGCTCAAGCTTCTTTTTGGCAGCCGCCGCCAGATCAATGTCCAGCTTGTCTGTAAGACGCACCAGAAACAGCAGCACATCCGCGCATTCCAGCGCTACTTCCTCTCGCACCGCCGGTGACAGATTGGCGGCCTCATCAAAGGTGAGCCACTGAAAGTGTTCCACCAGTTCTCCTGCTTCGCCGGCGAGCGCCATCGCGAGATTCTTCGGGTTGTGAAACTGGTCCCAGTCGCGTTCCTCGGCAAATGCGGCTAGGCGTTCGCGCAACTGCGCCAGCGTGTCGGGTGTGCGGGTCATCGCGCGGCTCACGTCAGACGTTTATGCAGAAGGGCGGCATTCTATCCTGCGCGTTGAGTAAATCAGGGTAAATGATATAATAGTTAATAAAAACATATAGTTACGGTTTCGAGACCGAGACATGCAATTCAGACATGCACTGTTGCTGAAAGCGATCGCCTTTGCGGCGGAGAAGCATCGCCACCAGCGGCGCAAAGATCCCGAAGCCTCGCCCTACATCAATCATCCCATCGATCTTGCCAACGTGCTGGTGCAGGAAGGCCGCGTGAGGGATACCACGGTATTGATCGCCGCGTTATTGCACGACACGCTCGAAGACACGCAGACCACGCCCGATGAGCTTGCGGCAGCGTTCGGGGGTGAAGTCCGCGATATCGTGCTCGAAGTCACCGACAACAAGAAACTCAAGAAGCACAAGCGCAAGGAGCTTCAGGTCAAGCACGGGCCGCATCTGACGCGCAAGGCGCGCCTGGTCAAGCTGGCCGACAAGATATGCAATCTGCGCGATGTGGCGGTCAATCCGCCTGCGCGCTGGCCGCTCAAACGCCAGATCGAATATTTTGATTGGGCCAAGTCGGTGATCGACGGCATGCGTGGCACGCATCCGAGGCTTGAAGCGCTGTTCGATGCGGTTTACGAACAACGGCCTCATGCGCTGCGCTGGCAGCATCACGCCAAGCCCGCTGTGCGCGGGCCGCATCTGCGGCGTTCGCGGTCGTAATGTCGTAAAGCGGGAACTCGTCAACGCGGAGCCGGTTTGTGGCGATCACGTGCTGCTGCTAACATCTCCGACGGTTCATTTGGCTTGGCCACTGGAGTTCACATGCTGTTCCGACGGTTGTTCGCTGCGTTGTTGCTGGCGATTACAGGTACTGCGTTCGCTGCCTATCCCGACCGCCCGATCCGCTTGATCGCGCCTTTCGCGCCCGGCGGCAACATCGACATTACGGCGCGCACGGTTGCGCCAGGGCTTACGGAACAACTCGGACAACCGGTCGTGGTGGAAAATCGCGGTGGCGCGGGCGGGCGCATCGGCACCGAGGTGGTGGCGAAATCAGCGCCCGACGGCTACACCTTGTTGCTCGGTTCAAGCGGATCGCTCACGGTCAATCCGGCGTTCGCGACCACGCAGGCCTATGATCCGTTGCGCGATTTTGTGCCGACGTCGATGGTATCCATCGTGCCGCTGCTGCTGGTGGTGCATCCGTCGCTGCCCGCATACACGGCGAAAGAATTCATTGCGATCGCCAAATCGCGGCCGGGGCAGGTGACGATGGCCTCGGCCGGTACTGGCAGCAATACCCATCTTACCGGCGAGCTATTTCAGGTGATCACCGGTGTCAAACTGACGCACATACCGTACAAAGGCAGTGGTCCGGCATTGATCGATCTGATCGGCGGACAGACACAATGTATCTTCGATCAGGTGTCCACTTCCGCGCCGCACGTAAAGACCGGCAAGCTGCGCGCGCTGGCGGTGGCATCGGCCAAACGGTCGGCTACGCTGGCTGATGTGGTGACCATGCAGGAAGCCGGCGTGCGCAACTTCGAGGCCGAGACTTATACCGGCATCTTCCTGCCGTCGGCGGCACCGAAAGACATCGTGCAGCGCGTTTACGGCGCACTGATCAAGGTGCTCGATCTTCCGGCCACACGCGATGCATTCAATCGTCTGGGTGCCGAAGTTGTCAAAAGCACGCCGGAAGAATTGGCAACGCGCCTGCGCACCGATCTTGCGAAGTGGAAAAAGGTTCAGCAGCAGACGGGAATCAAACTCGACTAGAATTTTGATAGGGCAGGGAATTTTTACAAGGAGCCGGTATGGGCAAGATATTTCTCGTAGTACCCGATGCGCCGATAGAAGATGTCGCGCAGTTGAAAGCCAGTCGCACGCTGGGCAGCGGCGGCATCCGTCTCGGCATTCTGGACAACAGCAAAGCCAACGCCGACCATTTGCTGAATCTCATCATCGAAGGTGTTAAGAAGGAATTCAAGGTCGATTCGGTGGTGGTCCGGCGCAAGCCCGCGTCCAGCCGCCCGGCGACGGACCAGGTGCTCGATGATCTGGCGAAGGAGGCTGATCTCGTTATCAGCGCGATGGCCGATTGAGGCTCATGCACGTCGTGGAGTGTCCACGACATGGCGCAGTTGACCAAGCGCGGTCTGATTGCCGCGGTGGTGTGTTCCGATACCTTCATGAAGCTCGGCACGGCGCAGGCGAAAGTATTTGGCGTGCCTGACCTGCCGCTGCTGAAAATCCAGCATCCGCTGGGCGGACTCAATATGGAAAAAGTGGTTGAACGCGCGGCGGTGGCGTTGCCGCAGTTGCTCAAAGTCGTCAAGGATAAACAGCAGGAGAAACGCTCATGAGTTCGCTTGCCGCCCTGTTGAAAGCGCCCGGCGCAATGGTGGAGTGCGACGATGATCCGGAAGCTGTTTTCGATTATCTGTGCGCCAAGGGTTGGAGCGACGGTTTGCCGGTGATTCCGCCGACGCCGGAGCGCGTGGAGCGCATGCTCGCTTACTGCGACCGCGATTTCGAGCGGCCGGTGGTGAAAATCCCGCCGCGCTTCGGCGCCGCAACGCCGATCAGAGTGGCGGCCAACGCGGTGATGGCGGGCTGCAAGCCGGAATATTTTCCGCTGGTGCTGCTGGCGCTGGAGGCGATGGCCGAAGAGCCGTACAATCTTTATGGCACGCAGGCCACCACGCATCCGTGCACCCCGATGCTGATTTTCAATGGCCCGGTGGCGAAAGAGGTCGGTATCAATTCCGGCCATAATGTGATGGGCAATTACTTTCGCGCTAACGCCGTGATCGGTCGCGCGGTGCGCCTGGCGCTGGTGAACATCGGTGCCGCAATACCCGGCACGGGTGACATGGCGACCGCGGGCACGCCGGCGAAGTTTACGTTTTGCGTGGCCGAGAACGAAGACAACAGTCCATGGGAGCCGCTGCATGTTGAACTCGGATTCCCCAGAGCAGCGAGCACAGTGACGGTGGTCGCCGCCGAAAGCCCGCACAACGTCAACGATCACGAAAGCATCACCGCCGAAGGCATACTGACGATGGTGGCGGGCACCATGGCCAACACCGGCTCCAACAATGCCTACTATGCCGGGCAGCCGGTGATGGCGTTCGGCCCTGAACACGCCGCAACGGTCGCGGGCGGCGGCATGAGCAAAGCCGATGTCCGGCAATGGCTGTGGGATCGTGCAACGATTCCCTTGTCGAAGTTTTCCAAAGAAGGCATCGAGCGCCGCTTTCGCCGCAAGCTCGCCGAGCAGTTTGCCCATGCACCCCTCGATACGCCCGTGCATATGTGGGCGAAGCCCGAAGACCTGATCGTCATCGTCACCGGCGGCGCCGGCAAACACTCGCAATATGTGCCGACCTTCGGCAACACGCGTTCAGTGACACGGGCGCTGAAGCGCGCGGATGGTGAACTGGTAAAGTCGGTGCAGGAATTGAAGCGCGGTTGATGCGACGATCATGCCCTTTCAGCGGAAACGTTATTCGGGAGCGCGTATCGGGAACGTTCGTGACCGATACCGGATTTCGACCGTCAGTCGGCATCAGGGTATGCTGTTCCGGCGGTGGAAGTTGCCGATGAATCCGGATTGACCATGTCGATACTGAAACAACTGTTCAGTCGCGGCCTGTCGTCGGGTAGTGAAGATGGCGAGGCTCGTTCAAATGAAGGCATAAGTCACGTCAAGCCCCCCTATCGGTTAAACGTCGGATGCGGCAGAAATATAATGGAAGGCTGGGTTAACCTGGATTCCGCGCCTCTGCCCGGAGTTGATCTGGTCTGCAATCTGGAAAAGCTGCACGAGACCCCAATCGAATTGCCCGACGACACCGTGGAGCTTTTTCTGCTGTCCCATGTCATCGAACATGTTCGGGATAGCCTCGGTTTGATGCAGGAACTCTGGCGGATTGCAATCCCCGGGGCTATGGCGGTGATCCGTGTGCCGCACGGCGGGAGTGACGACGCCTGGGAGGATCCGACGCATGTGCGCGCCTATTTCAGCCACAGTTTTGGATATTTTTCACAGCCAGTCTATTGGCGTGCAGACTACGGCTACCGCGCCGACTGGCAACCCGAAAGGATCGAGTTCAGGGTGGACAAGCATCGCTGCGCAGGCTTGAGCCATCAGGAAATACTCGCCAGGATTCAACACGAACGAAATGTCGTGAAAGAAATGATTTGCGAGCTGCGCGCCGTAAAGCCTGTCAGGGAACCCAAGGCAGAGCTGCTGTCCATGCCGCGGCTTGAAACGAGGTTGGCCGATTAGATTGCCTGTCCAAAATCATTTTTTCGCAAGCCGCGCTTCAATTTGCTTGCGCAGGGGTTCATCGGGCGTCACCAGCAGTTCACGCAGCACGGCGTCGCCTGCCGCTCCTTTCCTGGAAAGTTCCTGTATGGCGTTGTAGCGCACAAAGCGGTGCTTGCCGCGCGCGCAAAGCGCTTTCAGATCCGGCACGCTGTCTTTGTGAATTTTAACCAGCGCCAATGCCGCGTGCATCTGCGTGTCGTCATCCGCAACGGGTGAAACGGCCAGTGCTTCCAGCCAGGTGTCCACTGTGGTCTTTCCTTCGTTGAGAAGGGCAATGGAGACAGCAGCCGACAGCTTGCCTTTCGCGGGCTGAAGCAAAATATTCGCAAGCATTCTGCGGTTGTCCTCGGATACCGCCTCGGTTGCGGGCACGCGCGGGAGAACTTTATTGATATAGGCGGAGAGCGTCGCGTCGCTCTTTCCCAGGCCGCCGAGAAAGTCCCTGATTTGACGCCCGCCGACATCAGCGAGTAATTCAATGGCCTCGCGCCGCGCGAAGGGGTTTTTGTCGGCCTCGGCCATTGCGCGCAACGCACTCACGTCGTAGCGGATGAAATGCGCGCTCATGATGCCCGACATCGCGCGGTGAGGTTCAGGCAATGCTGTATCGGAAGCGAGAGCGACCAGTGCGGGACGCGCGGCAGTGCCATTTTTCGCGAACTTCTTGATGGCAGCGATCACCGGTTCCTTGGGCGTGCCCGGCAGCGCGCGGATGGCATCGAAATGCGCCTTGATATTGGCGGGCCATGCCGAAAGACCGGCAGTGGGTGCGATGACCTGCTTAGTGTCGGCGGAAAACGCCGTTGCGCACCACAGCACGGCAACGATGGCCGTGATACCGACTGCACCTCCGGAGATGAACATCGCGATGTCTTTCCAGTGGCGTTTGCACTCAAAGAGGAAATTTTCAACGCGCCTGGCCCTTGCCGCTATCTGCCGGGGATGATTTGCGCTGCTTGCCCAACGTCGGATACCCATTATGCGCCGGCGCCCAGGTAATCGTCCTGTTCAGGCCGTTGTTTTGTTTTGGCTATGACGCGGGTGAGCGTGTCTGCTTGTCAAAGTTGTTACGTACTTTCTTCAAAATTCGCGCCGAAATCGTCAGGTACGTTGGGGCCCCACGCATAGAGCGAGTCCGCTGGCGGGTAATCCCTGGGTGTCCATTCCAGTCCGTCGGGAATGTAGTCGATGTCGCAGAAATACTCGACCAGGCTGTTCCAGGGATCACGGATATAGTGAAAAAAATTCGAACCGATCACATGCCGTCCGAACCCCCAGCCGTTGCGGTAGCCCTTGTCGAGCATGCGGCAGGCGCCCACGCCGAGTTCGTCGATATTGGCGACTTCGAAGCTCGCATGATGGTAGCCGGGACGATCCGATTTGATGAACCCCAGCACGTGATGGTCACTGCCGCCTTCGCCGCTGCGCATGAACGACACGATGCCTGGTGAACGGTCGGAAAGCCGCATGCCGACGATGCGCGTGTAGAAATCCGTTTGTCTGTCCAGATCCGCCGTGAATCGCAGCGTGTGGCCAAGACGCCGCGGCCGCACTGCCATATCGCGCGGCGGGTGGCCCGCGATGCCGGAGCGATTGAGATGTCCGGGATTGTTTATTTTCCATTCCGCGGCAGGCAGCCACGGCGCGGGCTGTACCGCGCGCACGTTCACAAGTGCGCCGTCGGTGTCGCGAAACCAGATACCGTCAGCCGGCGACTCGCGTGGCGCATCCACCAGCTTGTGGCCGTTTTGTTCCAGCCGTTGCGTGATGTCGTTGATCGCTTCGGCGCGTGCGCCAAAGCAGATATGGTGCAGCCGTTTTTTTCCGCCTTCGACCAGGATGATCTGATCCTGATCGCGGCCGTCGCAACGCATGATGACGCGGTTGCGGTCCTCGTGCGCCGTCATCCCGAAATCGGTGTAGAACTGTTTACCGGCGGCGGCATCCGGCACAGTCAACGCGATGTGCTGGAGGGAATGAATCGTCATGGCGTATCCTCGCGCTGAGTGACTATGCGGGTTCCGGATTATGACAGGGCGGATTTGCCGGTCAAGACGAGTGACTGCGTCAATGGCCGCTGTCCGGAGAAAAGCGCTAAAATTCTTGCGAACTCTATCGAGGAGACCCCATGAAGCATTGCTTGATCGGCGGGATGTTGCTGTTGTTAAGCGCAGTGGCGGCGGCGCAAACGACGGATGATCTGAAGAACGACGGCAAGAATACCGAGAACGTGCTGACCTACGGCATGGGGTATCACCAGCAGCGCTATAGCGCACTTAACCAGATCGACAAGCGCAGTGCGCGGCGTCTGGTGCCGGTCTGGAATCTCTCGCTCAATAACGATTTCGGCGAGCAGGCGCAGCCGTTTGTTTACGATGGCGTGATGTACGTGACCAACGTCCGGCGCACGGTGGCCATCGACATCGCCAGCGGCCGGCAACTGTGGCAGTCGGTGTCCGACTGGGATCCGGCTACCGCGCGCGTGGTGTGCTGCGGGCTGTCGACGCGCGGCGTGGCGGTGTTCAACGGCAAGGTTTTTGTCGGCACCATCGATGCGCATCTGAAAGCGCTCGACGCGAAAACCGGCAAGGAAATCTGGAAAGTGAAACTCGCCGAATGGAAGGAGGGCTACTCGATTACCTCCGCGCCCACCGTCGCGAACGGCGTGCTGATGCAGGGCATGGCGGGCGGCGAGTTCGGCGTGCGCGGTTTCGTTGACGGCTACGATCCGGAAACCGGCAAGCGCCTCTACCGTCGCCACACCACCGCCAGTCCCGATGAAAAAGGCGGCGAAACCTGGCCGCCAGGCGATGCGTATCTGCGCGGCGGCGCGTCGACGTGGATGACGGGCTCGTACGATCCTGAGCTCGATCTGGTGTACTGGGGAACGGGCAACGGCGGCCCGTGGGATCCGAACGCGCGCAGCCCGGGCGACAACCTGTGGATGGGCGCGGTGATCGCGATGCGCCCGAAGACCGGCGAAATTGTCTGGCATTATCAGTGGACGCCTTCGGAGCCTTTCGATTACGACGGTGTCAATGAAAACGTGCTCGCCGATATCAGAATCGGCGGCGTGATGCGCAAGGTGTTGATGCACGCAGATCGCAACGGTTTTCTGTACGTGCTCGACCGCACCAACGGCAAAGTCATCGCTGCCAATGCGTTCGTCAAGGTGAATTGGGCCGAGCGCATCGATCTCGCGACCGGCCGTCCGGTATTCTCTGAAGTGTCAAAACGCCTGCGCGCGGGCGAGAAAGTGGAGTTGTGGCCGCGCACTACTGGCGGGAAAAACTGGCCGCCGATGGCATTCAATCCGCGCACCGGGCTGCTGTACTTCACCCGGCTCGACGAGAGCATGATGATTCAGTACAACCCCAAGTTGCTCGACTACAAGCCGGGCCAGCGCTACACCGGCGCGGAAACCTCGCGCGTCCCGCTCAAACCCGGCGACCCTTTTGGCTATTACGTGGCCATGGATCCGCTGACCGCCAAACCGAAGTGGGAAATACCGCTGCACGATGCCGATATCGGCATGTGGGCGGGGACGCTATCGACCGCGGGCGGACTCTTGTTCACCGGCAAGCAGACCGGCGAGTTCATCGCGATGGACGAAGATGGCGGCAAGGTGTTGTGGAGATTTCAAACCGGTTCCGCCGTCAATGCGCAACCGATCACCTACACCCACAAAGGCAGGCAGTATGTGTCGGTGCTGTCGGGTATTGCGGGCGGCACGTCGGTCAGACTCAGGGCCGAAAACATACAGCGCGGCGGATCGGTGTGGACGTTTGCGCTGATGCCGGACTAATCGATTGGGAATTACACTCTGCCCAGCGCCCGCAACACCCGCTCGGGTGTAAACGGCTGCGCTGTGACGCGTGCGTTGAACGGCGGCAGCGCATCGTTGATGGCATTCATGATCGCGCCTGGCGCGCACTCAGCACGGTTTCTACCGCATCGACAATCGCCTGATAGCCGGTGCAGCGGCAATAGTTGCCGGAGATATGTTCGCGGATTTGTTCGCGTGTAGCTTGCGGATTGCGCAAGGCCAAGTCCTGTACAGTAAGCAGCATGCCCGGCGTGCAGAAACCGCATTGCAGCGCGTTGCGCTTGTGGAACGCACCCTGCAGGTCGGCGATCTCGCCGCTGTCGGACAGGCCTTCGATGGTTTCGACGCTGCGACCCTCGGCCTGCACCGCCAGCATCAGGCAGCCGCGCACGATCTTGCCGTCCACGCGCACGGTGCATGCACCGCACACGCCGTGTTCGCAACCGATGTGCGTGCCGGTGAGTCCCATTTCCTCGCGCAAAAAATCCACCAGGTTCTGGCGCACGGGAATGCGGCGGGTGACGGATTCGCCGTTGAGCATGAAGGTCGTTTCGATGATGGTGTCCATATGCGATGCTTTCACGCGGCGAGTTGCTGCATCGCGCGCGCGGTCAGCACGCCCGCGAGATGCAGTTTGGTGGCAGCGGAGGTATACAAGTCGGCGGATGGACTGAGTTCTTCCGCCAGCATCTGCTGGGCTTCTTTTAATGAATTTTCTGAAAAACCTTTAAAAACAAATACTTGTGAAGTTTTTGTGGCAAGCACGGGTTTTTCACTCGCACCGAGATAGGTGAGCCGCACATCGGTGAACGCACCGTTCACTACTTTTGCCAGCGCCGCGACGCCGACCATCGCATAGTCGCCGCGCCGCCGCGCCAGTTCCAGAAACGCATGGCGATAGCCTGCGCCGGGAATGGGTATCGCCACTTCGGTCAGCACTTCGCCGGGCTTCATCGCGGTGGCGTACAGTCCCTGAAAAAATTCGCGCGCAGCCACACGGCGCGTGCCGGATTTACTGGCGAGCACGATCTGCGCATCGAGCGCGACGCAGCATGCCGGCCATTCCGCTGCCGGATCGGCCAGCGCAAGACTTCCGCCGAAGGTGCCGGAGTTGCGTATCGCTGGATGCGCAATATGTAGCGCGGCATCCGTAAGCAGAGGCAGATGTTTGCGAATGTCGGCCGACTCGCCGATGTAGCTGTGCGTGGTGAGCGCGCCGATATGCACATGGCCGTTTTTTACCTGGATGCCGGCGTGTTCACCGAGGCGGCTGATGTCGATCAGCAGTTCTGGAGACGACAGCCGCATGTTGAGCGCAGGCATCAGGCTCTGGCCGCCGGCAAGTATCTTCGCGGCATCACCGTGGCGTTCCAGCAAGTCGAACACTTCGGACAGGCTGCGCGCCCGTGCGTAGGCGAACGGCGGGGCTTTCATGGGATTCTCTCTGTAGCGTGGGTGCGCGCGGGCGTGCTTACTTCACGCCGTATTTCGCACGGTAATGCTGTGCCAGCACACGGCGGCTTTGCGCGTTAAACGCGGCATTCGATGCAGGCGCGGCCGGGTACTTTTTGTTGCGCTGACTTTTCGTGGCGAAAGGTACCGCGGGCACGGGTTTCTCGGGCTTGGTTTTCATGAGCGTTACTCTGCGGTGATGCCGGCATCCTTGATGACCTTGTTCCATTTTACAAGGTCGGTGCGGATCCCCGCGGTGAATTCGTCCGGCGCATGATCCATGGTTTCGCGTCGTCGCCGGGCAGGTGTTCTTAGACCGATTCATCTCGCAGCGCGTACCGGCCTTGTTCGATGCGCTCACCATGGAAGTGTCAAAAAAACATATACTTACAAGTTCCACCTCCTCATCACGTACCCTTTGATCCAGATCAGACGGCGGCTGCGCGCACGGTGCTACGTTCTCTGGAGGCAACCATGGAACTGGAAGGGAGGCTTTATGAAAATGGCGTTTGTCGTGTACAACGAGTATGTCGATGCGCAGGTCACGGGCATGCTGAAAATGTTAAGCATTGACTACTACACGCGCTGGGAGCACGTGAAAGGTAAAGGTCATGGCACGGAACCTCACATCGGCACGGGCAGTTACGCCAGCACGAACGCGGTGCTGATGATTGCATTCGAGGACGAGGCGCCGCTGGCGGCGTTGATTCAGTTGATAACTGCTGCCAACGAAAAAGCCCGCCGCGCCGATGAACGCATACGGCTGTTTCAAATGCCGCTGGAGCGCGTGGTCTAGGGACTGCTAACACTCGTTGCGTGGCGATAGCATCACTGCATGGGGATGTTCGCCTCACGCACCACTTTCTTTCACTTCGCAGCTTCGACGCGCACATGGGTTACGAATTCCTCGGGCGTGGTCACCCCGACGTCAACGCCATGCTCCGTGAGGCTATTGAGCGTGATGGAAAGCTTCAGGGTCTTGACGAGGTCAGCTTGCAGTTTGAACAGGATGGGTTTGGGATGGGTTTCATTATGTTAGGCACTCTAAGTAGGCTGCGTGCTTTCATTGCGGTTTGAGCCCGATCTGCTTGACCACTTTTCCGAACTCCGTTGACTCTTCCTTAATCAGCGTGCTCATTTGTTCCGGCGTCGAGCCGACAGGCGTGAGCCCTTGCCCCTGAAACCGCTCTTTCATGTCCGGCAGGTGCACTATCTTGACCAATTCGCTGTTCAGCCGTCCCACGATGGGTTTTGGGGTCTTGGCAGGCACGAGAATGCTATGCCATGTGATGTTCTTGAAGCCGGGCACTCCCGATTCATCGACGGTCGGCGTGTCTGGCAAGGCCGGGTTGCGAGTGAGAGAGGTCACGGCCAGTGCACGCAGCTTGCCCGAATTGACGTTCGTTATGGCGACCAGCGGGTTCATGAAAAAAAACTGCACGTGCCCGCCGACAAGATCGATGACCGCCTGTCCCGTTCCCTTGTAGGCGACGGCGACCATGTCGATACCGGCCGCCAGCTTGAAATTCGCGATGCCCAGTAGATTGCCGGTACCGGTCGTCGCGTAATTGATTTTTCCCGGACTGGACTTGGCGAGGGCGATGAATTCTTTTATGGACTTGGCCGCCACCGAAGGATGAACCACCACCACATTGCCGCCGGTGGTGAGCTGCGTGACCGGCTGCAAATCGCGCTGCGGGTCATACGGCAGATTCAGGAAAACATGCGGGTTGATGGTGAGCAGGCTATTGGCGGCCAGCAGCAGGGTATAGCCGTCCGGTGCCGATTTCGCGCCGATTTCGAAGCCGACTATGCCGCCCACGCTGCCGCGGTTGTCGACAACCAGCGTCTGTCCCAGGCTTTCGGCCAGTTTTTGGCCGACCAGGCGCGATAGAACGTCGCTGGGTCCGCCGGGTGCGAACGGCACAATGAACCTGATCGACCGGTTTGGATAATTTGCTTCTGCCGCGTGCGTGCCCGGCACTATGCATGCCAGTAGAAATACAACTGCCATCATGGTTGTTGTACGGTTCATCGCGATCTCCTCCTTAATTGATTGTTTCTTTACACTGCCCTGACTGCCTCCCTTGAATTTGCCGGGTGCAAAACCCGCGCATACCGCTTTCACAGACAACTACGATCTGCGGTCCTTATCGTCCCGTTCGTTCCCCATCACGCGCCGCCCAAGTGGCTGGCGTTCTTACGTCTGCATCGGGCTGCATCGCAACTCAAAAACATTGTTGGTCGGGAACTCACCGCTTGATTTCAAGTTCGTCATATGAAATTGTAGTCCATATACTTAGTTTTATAGTCCGTATTTCGATATTCGTCAAACACGATATAGGAGGAGGGTTCCATGACTAACGCAATCTCATTGCGTCTGAACACGGCCGTGCTGGCGGGGCGGCGATGCCGACTTAAACCAGCGTTTCCGCTGGTTTTGCCTGGCCAGGCCGGTGCGCACCATAGCGTTATTCTGCAGTGACACCTAGCGGAAGTTAAATCGGGAGCCGGGCGCCGTGTTATCTACCGCTGTGCTTCCAGCACCTCGGCCGCCCAGTCCCACATGTAAGCGGTGCCTATGCTGACGTTATCGACCTGGCAGTGGTGATAGCCGCCTTCTTCGCGCGTGAAAATTTTCAGTTCCTTGCGCGCGGAGCCCGCGGTATCGACTGATTTGCGCGCGTGCTCGAACGGGCATTGCTGGTCGCCTTCGCCATAGACCAGCAAGTAAGGGCATTTCATTTCCTGGATCACACCATCAAGCTTGAAACCTTCGAGTTTCCTGAACGCTTCTTCCTTGGTTTTGACGCCGAATACCCACAGCAGGTGATGCCACGGCACCGACAGCGAGAGAATCTCCCCGCGCTCGATGCGTTCGAGCCGGTGCTGCCACTTCCAGTGATAGTCCCATTCGGGGCCCCACGAGATGCAGCAGGCGAAGCGCTGATCCAGGGATGCCGCGCGCGGCGCGTAGTAACCGCCGAGCGACAGCGCCATGATGCCGATGCGCTTCGGATCAAATTCCGGCCGCGCGGCGAGATAATTATAGGCGGCGCCCGCGTGGCGCTCGGTCTCGTGATGCAGTGTTAAGCCGCGAAAACGGATGGCCTCACCGTTGCCCGGTCCGTCCAGCAGCAGGCATGAAATGCCGCGTGCCGCGAGATCGGGGATGCCGCGAAAGTACTGAATTTCCTTGGTGACATCGAAGCCGTCGAGGAACAGCATTACCGGACCTTTGCCAGTGCGGCCCGGTACAGGGTCGGCATGCACGATAATGCCGGGCAGGCTGGTGCCCTCATAAGGGACTTCGACATGTTCGATGCATGGCCGCGCAATCAGGCTCGCGGCTTTGCGAAACGCATCGACGGCGCGCCGGTAGGCAGCCTGACTGTCCGCGGTTTTGGGCTGCATGAAACGTTCGCCGACCTGATAGTAGTGCGCAGCGCGGAACAGGTATGCCGCGGCGGTGAGTTTGTGTCCTTTCTTCTCCTCAATGTGCCCGATAGTCTCGATGCGCTCGGCCTCGCCGGCCCATTCGTTGAACCATGCGCTATCGTCGCCTTCCTTGCCCTTCAGGCGTAATCCGACACGATTGATTTCATCGATCTCGCCGCCGCCCCACGGCGCGCCGCCCAGTGCCAGCAGCACGCCATGAGACCAGCGGTAATTGCCGGGGAAATAGCTGAAGGCGAGTTCGCCATCAGGCAGCTTCGATGCGGGCATGCTGAATTTCCTTTCTGGCTACAGCAGCGTCACACCCGACGCAATAATCTGCTCGCGGTACTTCTGCACTTCTTCTTTTACGAAGCGGGCGTAATCCTCCGACGACTGGCCGCCCGGTGTGAATCCGAGTTGCGTCAGGCGTTCGCGCACTTCGGACGTTTGCAGTGCCTGCAGCATGGCATGGTGGATGGTCTTGATGGCGGACGGCGGCGTGCGCGCGGGCGCGAAAATACCGTTCCAGAATTCAAACGCGTAGCCCTGCACGCCCAGTTCGCTGATCGTCGGCAAATCGGGCAGCAGCGCGACGCGCTTGCTGCTGGAGATGCCGATGGCTTTCATGCGTCCCGACTTGAGATGCTGCACCGTGGCCAGCGGCGTCAGCATGGCGACATCCACCTCGCCCGATATCAGCGAAATTTCGGTGGGCGCGCTACCCTTGAAATTGACGTTATTCATCGAAATGCCCAGCCGCTTCCACAACGCGTCGCCGACGAACTGGCCGGTGGCGCCGGGAATGCCGACATTGAGTTTGCCCGGCTGCTTTTTTCCCAGTGCCGCCAGATCCTGCAGGCTGCCGACCGGTACCTTGGGATTCAGCGCAAGCACCAGTCCCGTGGTGCTGATCATGCTGATCGGCTGAAAGTCGCGGATGATGTCGTAGGGCAGCTTGCGATACAGCGTGGCGTTGATGGCGTGCGTGCCGCTGTTGCCGACACAGATGGTGAGGCCATCGGGCGCGGCATGCGCGCACAATTCCGAGCCCACAACGCCATTGTTGCTGGGGCGGTTATCGACGACGATGGTTTGTCCCAGCACCTCGTTCATCCTGGGCACCAGCAGCCGCATCTGCACGTCCGACGGGCCCCCCGGCGGCGAGGCGACGATGGAGCGTATGGGACGCTTGGGCGCGATTTGCGCATGCGCGGGAGCGCAAAGGCAGATAGCGATAGCGAGCAGCGCGAAGTCTGTAATGAGTCTCATGCGATTGGCTTCCACGGTGGAGAACAGGTTAGTAGGACGTGCTGGTACTGCTGGATGTGGAACTGGTTTCCGAGCCTGAACTGTGGAAGCCTGTCGCGCTGCCACCGTTGCTGCCGCTGTCTGAGAATGCCGCGCGATGCGTGTCGGCGGATTCCTGAGCGGCCGAGTTTGCCGCCGCACTTGCAGCGACGGCCGCGGCCGCTCCGATTGCCGCCCCCGCAACGATGCGCCCCGATGCATCGACGCCGCGCGCAGTGGTGGCGCTGTCCCAGCCGCCGCTCGCGCCGGCGCCGCCGCTTTGTCCGCCGCCGCCGCGAAACGTATCCGAATCCGAACTGCTGCTTGAACGTGAGCGGTCATCCCAACGGTTGTCGTCGCGGTCGCGGCGCTCGTCCGGCGCGTAACCACTCCCGCTGCGGCGCACAGCGCCGTTCATCAATTCGAGAATGATGCTCATTTCATCGAGCGGCGCAGAATAAGCCTTGGTCGCGGTGCTTGATAGCGGCGGCGTGTCCGGCATACTTTTCCAGAACTGCCACCATGAGGGTTTGCGCAACGTTTCGATAGTGAGCGTAATTTCGTCCTCGTGAGCGACTTGCTTGATGATAGCCCCCAGCATCTCGTTGCTGATGCGCACGCCGCCCTGAGTGCGGCGCATACGCTTATCCTGTCCGGCGGGGCCGCCATAGACCAGCAGTCCGACGCGTCCTGCCGCCTGTGCATCGAGCGCCGAGCCTGACCTTGGCTCGAACAGCAGCATATGCATGCCGTACTCGCCGGAATAGCCCTTGTTTGATGCACGGTGATTGATGAGGCGGTATCCACCCGTCGGCGGATGCCCCCATGCGCGCAGTGGATCGCAGCCGGGATTGCCGCGCGCCGACGCGATTTGCGTGCTGGCGGATGCAGCGGCGAAGCCTTGCTCAAGCTGTTTTGTCCCGCGCCTTAGCGTGGCGATCGCGGTGCGGTCGCGCGCTTCGGGTACCTGAATTTCCAATCTGATCATCAGCGATTCCTCCAGCCGGATTCGAACAGCTTACGATAAGATGACGCCATTTGCAGCATGGAAAATTTTCTTTCTACGTGGCGGCGGCCGGCGGCAGACAGGTGTTGCGCGAATTTCGGATCTTTGATCACGCGCGTGAGCGCCGCCGCGATTGCCTCCGGATCGCGTGTATGCAACAGCACGCCGGTGCGCCCATTGGCCACCAGTTCGCGCGTGCCGCCGGAATCGTTGGCCACCACCGGTACGCCAGCCGCGAGTGCTTCGAGTACCGCATTGGGGCTGCCCTGATGCTCGCCCAGGACGAGTGCCACCGTGTAATCGCCCAGACGTTGCGGTGCATCGAACACCGCGCCATGCAGAAATATGCGGCAGCCGAGTTCGGCGCCGATAGCGGCCACTATCTCACGGCCGTATGCCGCGTGGCGCGGCTCGGCGTGACCCAACAGGTGCAGTTCCGCGCGCGGATGATCGTGCCACAGCAGGCGCATGCCAGCGATGATTTCCAGCACGAACTTGCTGGGAGCGATGCGCCCGCTGACCACGATGCGTGGCACGGCACCGGCAGTCGCGCAGCGCGGCGGCAGCGGCACGCCGTTAGGGATGATTTTAATCTTGCCACGCGCGGCAGCCGGCGCGTCACCGCGATACTTGAGCACCAGCGCATCGAGCCGTGCGTAGTACTCGCCTTCGCCATAGGCGATCCATTGCTGGAAATCACGCGTGGCCTGCATTTCCTCGAACGCGTAGCCGCCGGGCGATACGTCGATCAGCCGCGCGTTGGTCGCGCCGAGTGCCTTGGCCAGCAGCAGCTTGACTTTGGCATCGACGTTCCAGAAACAGATCGTCGCGTAACGCTCCGTCACAACGCACTGTACGATTGCTTCGACGTGATCAAAACAATCGCGTGTGGTCGAACTGCGGTGCACGGGAATGCCCGTGCTTTGCAATCTGCGGAGGAAGTAATCGCTGGACGAATCGCCGCACACGGTGATTTCAAAGCGCATCGATCCGTGCAGGGCGAGCGCGAGATTGCACAGCGAACGCTGTGCGCCGCCGGCATTGAGATTCGCAGTGACGAACAGCACGCCGGGTTGTGCGTCGCAATTTCGCGCGAGATGAAACAGCGTCCACACGCGGTGCGCAGGGAAACCGCGCCACGCGGGCGCCTGCGGTCGATGATCGAGCGCGTACCCGATGGTGTTCAGCCACTGCGCGTCGGTGGCGTCAGGCGTCATCAACGCGAGTCCCGGCGCCGGAATCTCGCCTTGCCCCCCCACCGCGCTGGCCACTGCCGGCAAACCGGCCGCGAGCGCTTCGAGCGTCGCGATCGACAGGCCTTCGTAACGACTGCTGTTGAGCAGCATATCAAACGCGGGCAGGCAGTCCGCAGCATGAGGCACAAATCCCGGCAGCCGCACACGTGCTTCCACGCCGAGATAGCGGGCAAGTGTCAGCAGCGCGCCCCATGCCAGCGGGCCGTCGCGTCCGACCGGTCCTCCGACGATAACCAGATAGACATCGCGGCGATTCCGCATCGCTGCCAGCAAACGCAAGGCTCGCGGATAATCTTTCTGTGGCTTGACCGCGCCGATCATGCCGATGACGCGCGCATCCGGCGGCAGTGCCCAGCGTTCGCGCCAGTATCGGCGCGCGTCCGGGTGTGCTGCCGGCGTGCGCGGAAGGTGATGCACGACGGCGTATTTTACGTGCGGTCCCGATGCGTGCAGTTCCTGCCGGGCGGCGTGCGACACGGTAATCACCAGCGGCGCATCGGCCAGCGCACCGGCCGCTTCGATCCAGCCTGCGGCCGCGTTGTGCAATACCGGAACCGGCTGTGCGCCGCCGCGCGCGATGGCCTTGCGTTCATCGACGTTGA
>JAKFYK010000152.1 GCA_021730905.1 Betaproteobacteria bacterium
TGGTGGTGATAGGTGGATTTGAACCACCGACCTCAGCGTTATGAGTGCTGCGCTCTAACCACCTGAGCTATATCACCAAAGAGGGCGGCATTGTCCGGACTTAGTGGTAATTTGTCAATCGGCGGCAGGGTGATCTCGCAAAAAATAGATTTGGAATTAAGAGGTTACAAATCAGTCGGTGATTTTTACGCACAGTACGCCATCTCTAGATAAAGCACCATGTGCATCTATTCAGCCACCCCTTCACTCAGGCGCACGATATCAATCACGCTGCGCACGCCCATCTTCTCCATGATATGCGCCTTGTGCACTTCGACCGTGCGGTGGCTGATGCCCAGTTGTTCGCCGATTTCCTTCGCGTGCAGGCCCTTGGTCAGGTAGGTCATCACTTCGCGTTCGCGCGGCGACAGCGACGACAGCATGGCTTCGCGTTTCGCTTTGCTCGCCATGGTGTTCATGCGCCCGAGTTCATACTCAAACGCTGTTTCGATGGCGCTGATCAAATGCTCGTCATCAAACGGCTTTTCAAGAAAATCGATAGCGCTGCCGCGAAAAGCGGCGCGCGCGGACTTTACGTCGCCGTGCCCGGTAATGATGACCACCGGCAGTTTCGAACCGCGCGTAGCGAGCGCCGACTGCAGCTCCAGACCGCTCATGCCAGGCATGCGGATGTCGGCGATCACGCAACCCATCCATGCCGGATCAAACGCATCCAGAAAATCCTCGGCGCTGGCAAACTGGGAGATGTGATATCCGCGCAGACTGAGCGACAACGAAATGGAATCGCGGATCGCCGGGTCGTCGTCCACGACAAACACCGTAAGTTGCGCGCGTCGGACTTCCGTATGCTGTTTCATTGCGACTGTTTTCTCCATTAGCGGGTGGTTCCTGTTCCTGCATCCGACGGCATGTCAGGCGGCAGGGTAAAACATAGCAGACCGGTATCGCCGGGGACAGCCCAGATCCGTCCGCCGTGAGCATCAATGATGGCACGGCCGATCGCAAGCCCCATGCCCATGCCGGACGTTTTGGTCGTCACGAACGACTCGAACAGACGATCCACATCGGACGCCCGAATGCCTGATCCGCTGTCCCTCACCGCAACCACGACCTCACCACCCTTGTTAACCTCGATCTTTACATCAACGATGCCGCCCGCCGGGTTGGCGCTGGTTGCGCTGTCGATCGCGTTCATCAGAAGATTGCGCAACACCACCTCAATCTGAACGGAATCCACCAGCACCGGCGGAATATTGTCACTGGCCGAACAGGTCACTGTGACGCGCGCCGCGTCGGCCTTGGCACGCAACGACGCCACCACCTGCTCTGCGAGTGCCGCTATTGAGATTCTTTCCAGCCGCGTCGCACCCGAGCGGAAAAAGTCGCGCAGGCGGCGCACCACCGCCGCCGTGCGTTTTGATTCCTCCAGAAGCTTGCGCATGGTGTCGTTGAGTTGCGCGCGATCCGGATTCGGCGCCGCCGCGATCAGCTGTCCCGCCGTGGCATACCCCGACAGCGCAGTCAGCGGCTGATTCAGTTCATGGGTGATGGCCGCCGCCATTTCTCCAGCTGCGGCGAGCTTCAGCGATTCACGAAAATCGTCGGTAGCACGCCGCTGTTCATCGATGGACACGCCTAGCAGCAATCCGGTAATCGCTAATGCGATCAACAGCAACTGCAGCTCGAACACCGATATTGGTTGATAGCCACTGAGGACCAGGACCGATAACACACCGGCCTGAATCAGCACCAGCGCACTCGCGGCGCCTGCCATCCCGAAGCGGGTTGCCGCCCAGATGAGGGGCATGAATAACAGGTAAAAGTTCCGGATGTGGTCCTGCTGGTCCTGCAAAAACACCCACCACACGCACGCCAATATGGTCAGGATTTGCGCCCAGGCCTCATGCGAACGCAGAAGCTCCATGAACTGCTTGCGCCGCTTCTGGCTGAATAACATGAACAGCAGCGGTGCTGCCACCAGGACGCCGACGCTGTAGCCGATGAAGAATCGGCGCGCGCCATTGAAGTAACGATCAGCGGGACCGAAACCGAACAATACCAGTACGCCTACGTACGCCACGCCGAACACCAGCATGCACGCCAGTGTCACGCCCATTAAACGCAGCACGTCCCTCCGGGTATCCAGTTCGATACGAATGCGAAACCAGCCCATAAGTAAATGCGCGATCGCCACGTAGCCGGCGGTGAGTATGACGCCGTTAATCAAAACCAGCGGCAGCGGCCGTGGCGACACTGGAAGCACATATTCGCCCCACAGCACGGCCAGAAAAACCAGCGGTACATACCGCACGCCGCAAAACATCAGCATCGCAATGGCCACCGCAGCTTCCGGATTGAAAGGCGTGACCCCAAAGCGCGCAGGAAACACGTACGTCAGCCAGTCCAGCACAACGTATAGCGCGAAAAACGCCGTTGCCATGACGCCCGGGCGATGAATATCCGGCGCCGCGGCAACGCTACGGCCCGGAACGCCCGGCCAAATCACTTTCTCCATGGCGAAATTGTCCCACAGGAGGCGCCTTCCGGCACGCGCCATGGTTAGTCACCATCACTTGGCCAGCATCCCGATCCGTCGGTCAAATCGCATATTTGCGGAAAATTTGTTTCCCATCTGTCGCTTTTTGGACCTTGACGCGCCACGCAGACCATAAACCGTGCCGCGCGATTGCGCTGACAGCATCGCCTGTGGTATCGTTAATTGTGCGTAAGATATTGCTTTTATTGAAATTATTTGTGCTGGCGGCGGTTTTCGCGACCGCCCAAATCGGCTACGCGCAACTGCAACGTTTGCTGCCGGCCAACGGCAAGCTTGGCGTTACCGGTGAGCAACGCGCGCTGCCGGTGGTCATCATCAATGGCCAAGCCGCAAAGCTCGCTCCGGGCGGGATTATCTTCGATGCCAGCAACCGCACGATTCTGCACCAGAGCCTGCCTGCCAACGCGGATGTACTGTTTCAACTGGATATGAACGGCGACATCCAGCGCATATATCTCCTGACGCCCGAAGAGCGGGCGCGCCTCGACCAGGCCAAGCGATAAATCCGAAGAGCTGTTGCGTGGCGAAAGTCTACATCAAGACCTTCGGCTGCCAGATGAACGAGTATGACTCGGACAAAATGGCGGACGTGTTGCGCGCGTCGCATGGCATGCAGGCAACGGAAAACCCCGCCGACGCCGATGTAATTTTGTTCAACACCTGCTCGGTGCGCGAAAAAGCGCAAGAGAAAGTATTCCACGATCTCGGACGCGTCAAACATTTCAAACGCAGCAATCCGCATGTGCTGATCGGCGTGGGCGGCTGCGTGGCAAGCCAGGAAGGCGCGTCCATCGTCGCGCGCGCGCCCTACGTGGACTTTGTGTTCGGCCCGCAGACCCTGCACCGGCTGCCGCAACTGATCGAGGCGCGCCGCAAAACCGGCAAGCCGCAAGTGGATATTTCTTTCCCAGAGGTCGAAAAATTCGACCATCTGCCGCCGGCGCGCGTCGAAGGCGCGACAGCCTTCGTGTCCATCATGGAAGGATGCAGCAAATATTGCACTTTCTGCGTGGTGCCCTACACGCGCGGCGAGGAAGTCTCGCGCCCGTTTGACGATGTGCTCACCGAAGTCGCCGAACTGGCGCTGCAGGGCGTGCAGGAAATCACACTGCTGGGGCAGAACGTCAATGCCTACCGCGCCCGCACTGACGATGGGGAAACTGCCGACTTCGCTCTGCTGCTCGAATACGTTGCAGAAATTCCGGGCATCGAACGCATCCGCTATACGACCTCGCATCCGAAGGAATTCACGCAGCGCCTGATCGACGCCTACACAAAAATTCCGCAGCTGGTAAACCAGGTACACCTGCCGGTGCAGTCGGGTTCGGATCGCGTGCTGGCAGCAATGAAGCGTGGCTACACTGTTCTGGAATTCAAATCCATCATTCGCCGCTTGCGCGAAAGACGCCCGGATATTTCGATTTCATCCGATTTCATCGTGGGTTTTCCAGGCGAAACGGACGCCGATTTCGAGGCGACGATGCGGCTTATCGGCGACATCAAGTTTGATGGCGGATTCAGCTTCCTTTATAGCCGCCGTCCCGGCACACCAGCAGCCGATCTTGCGGATGAAACTCCGACCACAGAAAAACTCGCGCGCCTGCAACGACTGCAAACTGCGGTCGATGCCCACTCACATGCCGTTAGCCGCAGCATGATCAGCACACGCCAGCGCGTACTGGTCACCGGCCATGCACGCCGCGCCGCGAACGAGAAGCAACTCGCCGGACGTACCGGCAACAACCGCGTGGTCAATTTTTCCGGCCCGGCATCGCTGATCGGCCGGTTTATTGATGTTACGATCACCGAAGCTTTGCATTATTCACTGCGTGGCGCCATAACCGAGGGCACACAGGCTGCCGCCTGAAAAACACTTGAAAAACAATAACTTGGAAATAAGCTTTACGCCGGTCAATAATTTGCGGCTGGCCAATCTATGCGGCGCGCTTGATGAGAATTTGCGCCAGATCGAAAACACCTGCGAAGTCGCCATTTCACGGCGCGGCGAGCATTTCACCCTCACCGGCACGCCGGAAAAAACGCGCGTCGCGGCGCGCGTGCTGGAAACGTTTTACGGTAAAGCCGGCAATGCGCTTCATCCTGAAGACCTGCAACTCGGTCTGGTTCAGGCTTCGCATACGCCCGGTACGCATACCGCGGCCGGCGAACCGCTGCTCATCACGCGCCGCGCGGATTTGCAGGGCCGCACGCCGCATCAAGTCGAATACCTGAAAAAAATCCAGACCCATGACATCACGTTCGGAATCGGCCCGGCGGGCACCGGCAAAACCTATCTCGCGGTCGCCTGTGCAGTCGATGCGTTTGAGCGCGACGCGGTAAAAAGACTGGTGCTGGTGCGTCCAGCGGTCGAGGCGGGCGAGCGGCTGGGATTCCTGCCCGGCGACATGGCGCAAAAGGTCGATCCGTACCTGCGCCCGCTTTACGACGCGCTGTATGATTTGATGGGCTACGACAAGGTTGCGAAAATGTTCGAGCGCGGCGCGATCGAAGTCGCTCCGCTCGCCTTCATGCGCGGTCGCACGCTCAACCACGCTTTTGTGATACTCGACGAGGCGCAGAACACCACGCCGGAACAAATGAAAATGTTTCTCACGCGCATCGGCTTCGGCAGCCGCGTGGTGGTCACCGGCGACGTGACGCAGATCGATCTGGCGCGCGGACAGAAAAGCGGCCTCATTGATGCGCACGAGATACTGAAAACCGTACGCGGCATCGCCTTCACCTACTTCGGCGCGGAAGATGTGGTGCGTCACCCGCTGGTGCAGCGCATCGTCAATGCCTATGAAGGACGCAAACGCAAAGGTACGGAAGTTTCAACGCCCAGGGACACAGACCAGCCATGACGGCTGCGCGCCGGCCGCGCCCGTTACGCCGGCCACAATTAAGTCTCGCGGTACAGTACGCAGGTTCCGCCAGGGGAAAGCCATCGCGCGCGCATTTTCGCAAATGGGTACATGCGGCGCTCGATCACGATGCGCGTATTACGTTGCGCATTGTCGGCCAGACGGAAGGACGCGCATTGAACCGTGGCTACCGAAACAAGGATTATGCGACCAACGTGCTCACATTCGTATTCCATGACAGGCCGCCGCTCGAAGGCGATCTCGCGTTGTGTGCGCCGGTGGTCGCGCGCGAGGCACGCGCACTGAAAACGCCCATAGCCGAGCGTTACGCGCATCTTACGGTGCACGGCGTGTTGCACTTGCAGGGCTACGACCACGAAAACAACGCAAACGCAGCAGTGATGGAACGCCGCGAGACACAGATCATGGCGAAACTGGGGTATGCTGATCCGTACCGTGTCATCACCGGGCCGAAACAAGGCGTGGCGCGCAAGGTGCGATAATGCGCATTGTTCCCGCGTGGCCATGCGCCTGATGCCTGACGTTTTTCTCTTCTCAAATCATGACCGAACCTGCCGAAAAACCTTCCGTGCTTGACCGACTCTCGGCGATGCTGATGCGCGAGCCGGAAAGCCGCGAGCAGTTGATTACGCTGCTGCGCTCATGCTCTGAACGCAACTTGCTCGACGCCGACGCGCTGGCGATGATCGAGGGCGCGCTGCAGGTTTCCGACATGCAGGCGCGCGACATCATGGTGCCGCGCACGCAGATGGATGTAATCGACATTGTCGAATCGCCGGATCAGTTCATTCCGATGGTGATGGAAACCGCGCACTCGCGCTTTCCGGTGATCGGCGAGAACAAGGACAATGTGATCGGCATCCTACTGGCGAAAGACTTGCTGCGCTATTACGCGGGCGAAGAAGAATTCAACGTGCGCGAAATGCTGCGTCCCGCCGTGTTCATCCCCGAATCCAAACCGCTCAACGTGCTGCTCAAGGAATTTCGCGCCAATCGCAACCATATCGCCATCGTGGTGGACGAATACGGCGGCGTTGCGGGTCTTGTTACGATTGAAGACGTGCTCGAGCAAATTGTCGGTGATATCGAAGACGAGCACGATATCGACGACGTGGATGAAAAAATCGTGGAGGAGCGCGGCGGGCAATACCGCGTCAAGGCACTCACGGAAATATCTGATTTTAATGAGTTTTTTGGCACCGACTACAACGATGAAGCGTTCGATACCATCGGCGGTCTGGTGCTCCAGCGCTTCGCGCACATACCCAAGCGCGGCGAGCAGATCAGCATAGATAATCTGTCGTTCAAAGTGCTGCGTGCCGACGGCCGGCGGCTGCATCTGTTGCAGGTCGTCAAGAAAAAATCCTGATGATGAGCGCGCTCACACCCGCGCGCAGCGCTTTGTTCCAGTCTTATAGCTTCGCACGCATCGCTGCGTTTGTCGCCGGCGCGGCAACCGTACTCGGCTTCGCACCGTTTCATCTTTTTCCCGTTCCGCTGATAACGCTTGCAGTGTTGTTCTGGCTATGGACCAGTGCCAGCACGCCACGGCGTGCATTTACCCTCGGCTGGCTCTTTGGATTCGGCCTTTTTCTCACAGGCGTGTCGTGGATTTACATCAGTCTGCACAATTTCGGCGCCATGCCGCTGCCGCTGGCAGCGCTGGCCACGCTGCTGTTTTGCGCGTTTCTGGCGTTGTTTCCCGCTGTGGCCGGCTATATCGTTGCACGCGTGCGCTGTAGCGAAGCCGTCAAGTTGGCGTTGCTCGCGCCTGCTGCCTGGACATTGATCGAATGGACGCGTAGCTGGATCTTCACCGGTTTCCCGTGGCTCGCCGTGGGTTACTCGCAAGCACCCTTGAGTCCGCTGGCGGGCTTTGCACCGGTAGTCGGCGTATTCGGTATTACGTTAATCATGGCTGTTGTGAGCGGGGGGCTTGTCATTCAGGCCGCACGCAAGCCGTTCGCGCTGCACTACGCGTCGTACCTTGTTGTTGCGCTATTTCTGCTCGGCTTCGGTCTCAAGCAAATCGAGTGGGCCGCGCCCACCGGAACCGCAACTACCGTCAGCCTGCTTCAAGGCAACGTGGCGCAGGACATGAAATGGCGCGAAGACCGCATGATCGCCACGCTTGATGCGTACCGCGCGATGACGCTGGCGAGCAAAAGCCGGCTGATTGTTCTGCCGGAAACTGCGCTACCGTTGTTTTTGCATCAGGTACCCTCGGACTACCTCAATGAACTGGCCACGCACGCGCGCGCAAACAACGGCGCGGTGCTGATCGGCGTGCCGGAGCGGTTGCAGTCCGGTGAATACTTCAACAGCGTGATTGCCTTGGGTGGCACGGGCGGCGCGAATCCGCAGGGCTATCGCAAAAATCATCTGGTGCCATTCGGCGAATTCATTCCGCTGCGCCCACTGCTGGGCCGGATCGTCAGCGTGCTGGCAATTCCGTTACAGGATTTCTCCCGTGGTACCGTTGATCAACAGCCGCTCGATGTCGCCGGCCAGCGCGTAGCCGTCAACATCTGTTACGAAGACGTGTTTGGAGAGGAAATCATCCGCCAGTTGCCACAAGCCACGATATTGGTGAATGCCAGCAATGTAGCCTGGTTTGGCCGTTCGATTGCCCCGCAGCAGCATTTGCAGATCTCGCAAATGCGCGCGCTGGAGACGGGCCGTTACATGCTGCGCGCCACCAATACCGGCGTCACCGCGGTGATCAATACACGCGGACAGGTGGTCAAAGCAGCACCGGAATTCACCACCGCCACGGTGACGCACACCGTGCCCGGCTATCAAGGCACCACACCGTTTGTACGCTGGGGTAATTATGCTGCACTGCTCATTGCCGTGGGTATGTTGTTGATTGCGGCCTTCACGTCTCGCAACGCGCAGAATTCCCTGTAAAATTCGCGGTTTACAGCGAAACTCGCGATGCAGACCTTTCAGCAACTGATCCTTACGCTCAATCACTATTGGGATCGCAACCACTGCACGCTGCTGCAGCCGTACGACATGGAAGTCGGCGCCGGCACGTTTCACACCGCGACCTTTCTGCGCGCCATCGGCCCTGAGCCGTGGAATGCCGCGTACGTGCAACCGTCGCGCCGCCCGAAAGACGGTCGCTACGGTGAAAATCCCAATCGCCTGCAGCATTACTATCAATATCAGGTGGTACTGAAGCCGTCTCCCACGAATATTCTGGATTTGTATCTTGGATCACTCAGGGAAATCGGCATCGATCCGCTGCAACACGACATCCGCTTCGTGGAGGACGATTGGGAATCGCCGACACTGGGCGCATGGGGGCTCGGCTGGGAAGTGTGGCTGAACGGCATGGAGGTCACTCAGTTCACGTATTTTCAGGAAGTCGGCGGCATACCCTGCAAGCCGATCATGGGCGAAATCACCTACGGCCTCGAGCGTCTGGCGATGTACCTGCAGGGCGTCGAAAGCGTGTTCGACCTGCAATGGGCGCCGGGCGTGACCTATCGCGACGTCTATCATCAGAACGAAGTCGAGCAATCCACCTATAATTTTGAACAAGCGAACGTCGATGTATTGCTCCAGCAGTTCGGGCAATTCGAATCCGAAGCCAAGCGGCTGTTTGAAGCAGGCTTAGCACTCCCAGGCTATGAAATGGTGATGAAGTGCTCGCATAGCTTTAACCTGCTGGATGCGCGCGGCGCGATTTCGGTCACCGAGCGTGCAGCCTATATCGGCCGTGTGCGCACGCTGGCACGGGCAGCGGCACATGCCTATTACGCCTCACGCAAGGCACGTGGTTTTGAGCGTGCCAGCGACGATGCATTACAAGCGTTTGTTTCTAAAGAAGATTTTGAAGAGGCGCGAGCGGTGCGCACGGGCGCGGCACGATGAGTGTCAAGAGTGCACCGCTGCTGGTGGAACTGTTTACCGAGGAACTGCCGCCGAAGGCACTGCTACGACTCGGCGAAGCGTTCCGAGACCTAATCGCAAGCGGGTTAGTCAGGGCGCAGTTAATGGTTGACCGAGTGCAGCGGCCACCTCGTGTCTTGGCTACTCCGCGCAGGCTGGCAGCATTGTTTCCTGAAGTACTGGAAAAATCTGCAGACCGTACAGAATTAAGAAAACTGATGCCGTCAAAAGTCGCTTTCGGCCCGGACGGAGCGCCAACAGTAGCTTTGACAAAAAGGCTGGAGAAAGAAGGCGCTTCTGTCGACCAGATTGAGCGCAAGTTGGAAGGCAATGCAGAGCAGGTGTTTCTCAATCAGGTCTTGCCCGGCGTCCGTTTGGTTCCTTGGCTACAGCAGGTTCTGGAAGAAGCCATCGTGAAATTACCTATCCCCAAGGTAATGAGCTACCAGTTGCCTAACAGCACCGAAACCGTCAAGTTCGTGCGACCCGCGCACGGACTGGTAGCACTGCACGGCACTGACATCATCAATATTACCGTGCTGGGACTGACCGCCGGACGCGTTACGCATGGCCACCGTTTCCTCGGTGCACGCGACATCCAACTGAAATCTGCAGATGAATACGAAGCACGGCTGAAAGCCGAAGGCAAGGTCGTCGCAAGCTTCGAGGAACGCCGCGCAGAAATCGACAAACAACTGAAGACCAAAGCGACAGAACTCGGCTGTTCGCTCGGAGATTACGAAACACTGCTCGACGAAGTCACCGCGCTGGTCGAATGGCCCGTGGTGTACATGGCGGGCTTCGAGCCGGAATTCCTGTCGGTTCCGCAGGAATGCCTGATCCTCACCATGCGCACCAACCAGAAATACTTTCCGCTGTTCGACAAGTCGGGCAGGCTCACCGAGAAGTTTCTGGTGGTCAGCAATATGCAGATAGCCGACCCGAAAAACATCATCGAAGGCAACCAGCGCGTGGTGCGTCCGCGACTCGCCGATGCAAGGTTTTTCTATGAACAGGACCGCAAAGTACGGCTGGAATCCCGTGTGCCGCAGCTTGGCAAAGTGGTGTACCACAACAAACTCGGCAGCCAACTCGAACGTGTCGAACGCATTCAATTGCTGGCGGGCAAAATCGCACGGTTGATCGGTACTGATCCGTTACTGGTGGAACACACGCAACGCGCAGCATGGCTCGCCAAGGCCGATCTGCTGACCGGTATGGTGGGCGAATTCCCAGAATTGCAGGGCATCATGGGCCGCTACTATGCCCAGCACGACGGCGAACCGGCTATCGTCGCCGACGCCATCGCGGAACACTATCTGCCGCGCTTCGCCAGTGACCGGCTGCCGGAAAGTACGGTGGCTTGTTGTGTTGCACTCGCTGACAAACTCTACACGCTGGCCGGTCTGTTCAGTATCGGTCAGACCCCAACGGGCGACAAAGACCCCTTTGGTTTGCGCCGCGCCGCCCTCGGCGTCATCAGAATTCTTGTTGAAAAACAGATGTCGGCGTCGTTACATGATCTTGTAAACGCGGCATTTGAACCATTTGCCGGTAAGGCACAAATCGATCTTCAAAACTTTTTTATTGAAAGAATGCGTGGCTATTTTCAGGAACAGGGCTATACAGCAAACGAGGTCGAAGCGATACTCAGCAAAAATCCTGTCCAAGCAAACTCCATTCTCAAACAGCTTGAGGCTGTACGCGCATTTTCCACACTTCCGGAAGCAGCCAGTCTTGCTGCCGCCAACAAGCGAATCGCGAACATACTGCGGCAAGCCGAAAGTAAAGGCGAAACGTTGAAGGTTAACGCCGATATTTCGGTGCTTAAGGAACCGATTGAAATCGCACTTTTCGAAGCCCTGCAAGTCGCCATTCGATCTGCAAAACCGCTTTTCGACTCTCGGGATTTCACCGGTTATCTGAAAACTTTTGCACCGCTGAAAAGCCCTGTCGACTCGTTTTTTGACAAAGTCATGGTCATGGTCGAAGAGAATAAACTTCGCGAAAACCGGCTGGCTTTGCTTGGTGATCTAAGAGATGCAATGAATCGATTCGCCGACATCTCCAAACTCGCCGCATGAAACTGATCGTTCTCGACCGCGACGGCGTCATCAACTACGACAGCGCGGCATTTATCAAGAGCCCCGACGAGTGGCGCCCCATTCCCGGCAGCCTTGATGCTATATCTCGGCTCAATCAGGCAGGATTTCATGTAGTGGTCGCCACCAACCAGTCGGGCATTGGACGCGGATTTTTCGATATGGCAGCGCTTAACGCCATCCACAGCAAGATGCACCAGGCGCTGGCGCAGGCCGGCGCGCGGGTCGATGCGATTTTCTTCTGTCCCCACGCTGCGGACGATAACTGCCGCTGCCGCAAACCCAAAACCGGCATGTATGAGGACATGGCGCACCGTCTGAACACCAGTCTGGAGGGCGTTCCCATGGTTGGCGACAGCATCCGCGACCTCGAAGCTGCGGCGGCGGTACGCGCTTCACCCCTGCTGGTGCTGACCGGCAACGGCAAGAAAACGCAGCGGGCCGGAAAATTACCGCCGGATACCCGGGTGTTTGCGGATTTGGCGGCGGTCGTGGATACCCTCGCAGACTGACCGTGCTGGTTTTTCTGCGATCCTGTTTTTTTTTGTTGTTCCAGATCGTCATCACGCCCGTTTTTGCGGTCATCGCGCTGCTGACATTTCCACTGCCGCGTCTCACACGCTATCGCATCATTACGACGTGGTCACGGCTGATCACCGGCGCCGCCAGTTTGGTCTGCGGGGTACGCTATCGCATCATCGGTGCGGACAACGTGCCGCGCGAGCCTTGCGTCATACTGTCCAAACATCAATCCGCGTGGGAAACGCTCGCCTGGCAAACCATCTTCCCGCCACAGGTATGGGTCATGAAGCGCGAACTGCTGTGGATACCATTTTTTGGCTGGGGCCTGGCGATGCTCTCGCCCATCGCCATCGATCGCGGCTCCGGGGCACGCGCGTTGCGCCAGATGGCCGAACAAGGCCGCGAGCGGCTGGCTGCAGGTTTCTATATCGTGATTTTTCCCGAAGGCACGCGCATTGCACCCGGCACGCGCGGCACGTACCATCCCGGTGGCGCGTGGCTGACGGTCAAGACCGGCGCACTGGCGCTGCCGGTGGCCCATAACGCAGGAGCGTGCTGGCGCAAGAACGCATTCATCAAGCGTCCGGGGCTGATAACGGTCAGCATCGGAAAACCCATCGCGCCGCAGGGTTTGACGGCGGCGGAGCTGAATCAGCGCATTGAAGAATGGATCGAATCCGAAATGCCTAAACTGGATTCTTATGGCGAATCAGATACGCGCGCAGCTTGAGCTGCCCTTCGCGCCGCTGTCGCCGCGTCCTGTGGTGGCGTGCTCCACGGTGCTGGACGGACAGGCCGTCAGTTACGTTTTGCACCGCAGCCACGGACGACGGCGCATATCACTAACGGTAGACGAGCGCGGACTGCGCATCGGCGCGCCGCTGCGCATATCGATGCGTGAAATCGAAACCGTGCTGCGCGAGCACGCACGCTGGGTAGCGCGCAAACTCGCCGAATGGGGAGAAAAGCACAGACCGGGCCGCCGCTGGGAAAGCGGGGAAATACTGATGTTTTTGGGCAGACCGCTGCAACTCAGCATCGCTGCCGGCACCGAAGGCGTGGCTCGCCATGAAAGCACGTTGCTGGTCTCGACGCAGCGGGCCCAGGCAGAAAATATTGCCGCCCTGGCCCGCGCGTGGCTGCGTGCGCAGGCGTTGTCAGACTTCGCCATCCGGGTCGCACGCTATCGTCAGGCGATGGATATTGAGCCTGTGGATGTACGTCTGTCGAACGCGCGCACGCGCTGGGGCAGTTGCCACGCCAGCGGACGCATCCTGCTGAACTGGCGGTTGATCCAGATGCCAGCGCGGCTGATCGACTACGTGGTGGTACATGAACTGGCACATCTGCGCGAAATGAATCACTCACCGCGCTTCTGGGCAGTGGTCGAAAATGAGATCGCGGATTATGCGGCACGCCGCCGGGAAATTCGCCGCGATGCGCATCGTTACATCGTGGATTGAGCGGCGTGGCGCGTGCTAAACTTTGCAGTTCATTCAGTCTAATGGTCTATTTGCCGCCGGATCGCACATGCGCACGCTCTCGCTGACATTTGCTCTTGCCTTTGCCATGGCGCTGACGGCGTGCGGCTACAAGACCCCTCTGTCCCACCCTAAGCCCAAGCCGGACGCGGTAGCGCCAAAACCGGTGCCTGCGCCGGCAACGACGGCGCCGGATACTGCCAAGCCCGATTCGAAGTGAGTGCTTTCGCTTATCGAAACGGCGCATTGCACGCGGAAGACGTTCCGCTGCGGGAGATTGCCGCCAAGTACGGTACGCCCTGCTATATCTATTCGCGTGCAGCGCTGACCGACGCTTACCACGGCTTTGACGCCGCATTCGCCGAGCATGCGCACTTGATTTGTTATGCCGTGAAAGCAAATTCGAATCTGGCGATACTCAATTTATTTGCACGGCTGGGTAGCGGTTTTGACATTGTGTCGGGCGGCGAACTCGCGCGCGTATTGGCGGCCGGCGGCGATCCGCGCAAAGTCGTTTTTTCCGGGGTCGGCAAGACTGCAACCGAAATTCGCGATGCCCTGAATGCCGGAATTCTATGTTTTAACGTCGAATCCGCATCGGAATTGGTGCGCATCAACCAGATTGCTGGCGAGTTAAACAAGGTTGCACCGATAAGTCTGCGCGTAAATCCTGATGTCGATGCGAAGACCCATCCTTACATCGCCACCGGCCTCAAGGAGAGTAAATTCGGCGTCGCTTACGACGACGCCCTCGCGCTGTACCGGCGCGCGCGTGAACTCAAACACGTGAAGATCGAAGGCATCGACTGCCACATCGGGTCGCAGCTTACCGATGTTGCGCCTTTTGCCGCGGCCGCCGAGCGTGTAATCGAACTGGTACGGCACCTGCGCGCGGACGGCGTCCTGCTTTCGCATATCGACCTCGGCGGCGGGCTGGGCGTGCAGTATCAAGCCGAAGAAAATCCACCGTCGATCGGCGCCTATGCTGCCGCTATTCTAAAAAGCGTTGCCGGTTGCAGCGAGAAACTGCTGTTCGAGCCGGGAAGGTTTCTCACCGCCAATGCCGGCGTGCTGCTGACCCGCATTGAATACCTCAAGCGCGGCGAAGCGCGCAATTTCGCGGTGGTGGACAGTGCGATGAACGATCTGATGCGCCCCGCGCTATACGACGCCTGGCACGACATCGTACCGGTGTTGCAAGCTGAAAATCACGCTGAAACCTGGGAAATCGTCGGCCCGGTATGTGAAAGCGGCGATTTTCTGGGCTATCAACGCCGATTGGCGATCCACGAGGGTGATCTGCTCGTCATACGCTGTACCGGAGCCTATGGCATGAGTATGAGTTCCAACTACAACACGCGCCCGCGCGCGGCGGAAATCATGGTCGACGGCACCGCCATGCATGTGATTCGCAAGCGTGAAACGGTACCTGAATTGTTTGCAAACGAGGTGCTGTTGCCGTAAATCAGCTTGCATTAGCGAGTCAATGAATGCATCGGTACGATGCGAGCGTTGATGTTGCAGTGCCGTACGGTGATTTTTATTTCGATTCGGGTGTTGTACGAAACACACAACCCGGAACATCATCCCCAAAAAAAGTCAATAAAGTTGTTGCTTTTTTTTTATGCTGTGGAATAGAATTGGCGCACCATGCATGGTTTCGCTGGTGTTTCACGCGGTTTTTGCGTGTTCGTCGGCAGAATGACGCGGCAAGTTGCGCAACGTTCGACGAATTATGGATGGGGCTGCGGAGAAACATCCGTAGCAAACGATGCCAAAGTTAACTTTAAAGGAGACTGTAATGGCAGCGAAGAAAAAAGCAAAGAAAAAAGCAAAGAAAAAAGCAGCTAAGAAGTAGTAATTTCGCAACGGGGACTGGAATTTTCAGTCCCCGTTGTTTTTAGTTCTTCCGGTTTTGTTTTTCCTTTCCCTTCCCTTTCCTCCGCTTTATTTTTCTCCAGTACTGCATCGTAGTTTTTCAGTGGGCGTATTAGCGCTACGGGTCGTGCGTACCTCTCTGACATGATATAAAAATTTTCTTTAAAAACAAATACTTATATATATTCCTGCCGCCATGGTATGGGCAATGAATTTAGGGCGAGGATTTTGGTGGTGCTGCATCCGCGTGACGCAGAACACCTCAAACCACGCAACCGCGATCAGGGATTGAGTTGCCGATAGACCGCGTGCGCGACGCGCAGCAATTCGTTTTTTTCGATCTCGCCCGATAACGCATAGCCAAGTTTTTGATCCACCCAGTAAAACACGCCGATATTTTTTTCCTGGGCAAAGCGGAATGCCGTTTCGCGTGATTGATCCGCATCGGCACGCACGTAAAGTGTCAGCCGCTGGCCTTTCGCATCCTGGTACATGAATTGCGCAACGGGTGCGCGATCATCGGGCAAGCCGGGCAGCAGGCGTCCGCCCACCAACGCATAACCCTGCCCGCCCAGATGCGGGACCCGCAACGACGCGCCGATGCGCTTGGACAGCCATGCCACCAGATGGGCCTCCTGATCGGCACCGACTTCAACCGGATGACGCACTTCCGGACTGTAAACCACGTGCGCGACCGCCGCCTGCCGCGCAAAAGACGGAACACCGCGTCCATTTTCAGCCTGCATGCCACGCAACTGCCAGCCGATCAATCCGCCGAGCACGATCCACGCCAGCACCGCCGCATAGCGAAGCGCCGGGAACCGCGACCGGCCTCGAACGGCCGCTGTCAACTGCGCAGGCACCGCCTCATCGAGCACCCCATCATAGGTGCCACGCAACGCTTCTTGCTGACGGCGGTAATGCGCCAGCCGCTCCGCATCCTGAGGATAATCCCGCAGCCAGGTTTCAACCGCTGCGCGCGTTGACGTGGAAAGTTGCCCGTCGACATGGGCCTGCAAATCCGCTTCGGTAATATCCGGCTTGGTCATTTCACCACCTTGAGCACGCCCGCAGCAGGCGCGTCTCCCAGCAACACCCTTACGCGCTCGCGCGCCCGATACAACCGCGACATTACCGTACCAACCGGAATACCCAGCGCACCCGCGGTTTCGCTGTAACTCAGTTGTTCCAGCGCAATCAGCAGCAACACCTCGCGTTGCTCATCCGGAAGGCGCCTTAACGCCGCGTCGATGTCGGCAACCTCCAGCATGTCGCCAGGACTGCCGCGAGCCGGAATATCAAACGCCTCTCCGTTGAGGGGAATCGTAATATCGGCTACGCGCGCGCGCACCTGATTGACATACACATTGTGCATGACCGTAAACATCCAGGCGCGCAGATCGCTGCCCCGCCGCCACAGATGGCGTTTGCTCCACGCCCGCTCAAGCGTATCCTGAACCAGATCGTCGGCCATCAAACGGTCACCGGTCAGCGCCCGCGCATATCGCCGCAGGCGCGGAATCACCAGTACCGTTTGCGTGCCAAAATCGTCCAATCCGCTCTCCTGCTGTTTTGCGATAACCACCGCTGGTCAAATCCCGCCGGCGCAAGCGCCAAGCGAAGACGCCTACGGATCATGCGTGCTTTCTCATGGCAAACACTGGCAGCCGTGAATTATTCCGTAGCACCAGGGGTGCCCGTGATGAGCCCGGAAAGCGTGCCTCACACCAGAAACAGCGTTGCCAACCCCAGAAATATGAAAAAACCGCCACTGTCGGTAATGGCGGTAATCATCACACTCGCCCCCACGGCGGGATCGCGTCCCAGTTTGTCCATCGCCATCGGTATCAGCACGCCCATCGACGCCGCCAGCAGCAGATTCAGCACCATCGCCAGCATCATTACAAGCCCGAGCTGCCAGTTGTGGTAAATCAGGAAAGCGAAGATACCCACCACCCCGCCCCAGATCAGGCCATTGAGCGCGCTCACACACAATTCCTTGGTAAAGAGTTTTCTGGCGTTTTCACGCGTGATCTGCCCCAACGCCAGCGCGCGCACGATCATGGTAATCGTCTGATTTCCGGAATTGCCGCCGATGCCCGCGATGATAGGCATCAGCGCGGCCAGCGCAACCAGCTTTCCGATGGAACCCTCGAAGATACCGATGACCCGCGATGCAGCAAATGCGGTG
The DNA here is from genome assembly GCA_021730905.1 of Betaproteobacteria bacterium. Classification (GTDB taxonomy): domain Bacteria; phylum Pseudomonadota; class Gammaproteobacteria; order Burkholderiales; family SG8-41; genus UBA5216. The sequence continues at coordinate 17,517 of JAKFYK010000152.1, forward strand.
ATCAGATTGATCGCCAGCCACGCCCAGCGGTTCTGCACGCTCTTCCACACCGATGCAAACAGATCCTCATCCTCGCGCAGGCCGCCTGCTGTCAGCATTTCGCTATCGGTCTTTTCACGCATGAAATCGACCACGGCGTTAACTGTCATGCGCCCGACCAACGCGCCGGCATCGTCCACTACCGGCGCCGACACCAGATCGTAGCGCTCGAACGCAGCAGCGGCATCCGCGGCATCGTCATCCGCATTGAATTTGACGTAGTCCCTGGTCATGACGTCACCGACCACCACATCGGGATCGGTCACCAGCAAGCGGTTCACCGGCACCAGGCCTTTCAGTTGCTCAGCCCGGTCCACTACGAACAACTGGTCGGTGTGGTCCGGCAATTCATCCAGGCGGCGCAGGTAGCGCAGCACGACTTCGAGCGTTACATCTTCGCGTATCTGTACCATGTCGAAATCCATCAACGCGCCGACGGTGCCTTCCGGATAGGACATGGCTTCGCGCAACTGTTCGCGTTCTTCCGGCGGCAACAGCTTGAACACATTCTCGATAACTTCGCTGGGCAGGTCGGGCGCGAGGTCCGCGATCTCATCAGCTTCGAGTTGGCCGGTGGCAGCGACCAACTCCTGATCGTCCATGTGCTCGATAAGGGTCTCGCGTACCGCGTCGGAAACTTCGAGCAGGATTTCCCCGTCGCGATCGGCCTTGACCAGATCCCACACCACCAGCCGCTGTACCAGCGGCAGGGCTTCGAGTATGTAGGCCACATCAGCGGGATGCAGCGGATCAAGCAGGACCCGCAGCTCTTCGAGGATTTTCTGGCGCCGTGCGGTATCTTCAGGCGTGGGATTCGGCGCACCCGACGCATCCATAGATGACGCCACAGGCGCATCGTGCCTGTGGAGCAAGTCGATCACGCGCTCTAGCGAGTCGTGGACGTCAGTACTGGTCTTGCGGTCCGGTTCCATAGCGGAGCAGCGCGCTTTTGCCCCACTATGGGGCCGCGCGGGCTGCGTCCGATTCTATGGCTATGCAGTTGTTTTGTCTAAGATTTTTTGCTGGGCATGGTCGCGATGGTGCTGAGCATGGCGTCACGCTCACGACACCATTCCTGCGCGTACTCACAGCGTGCGTACTCGCTGAAGTACGGGCCACCCAGCGTGTAATGCACCAGCGCTGCGTCGGGGCGCGGAGGGTTGTAACCCACCAGATGATTCCAGCGATCGGGCAACTCGCCGATCAGACTATCATCGGCCAGCCATTTGAACTGATGCAGCTCCAGCCCCGACGCAGTGTTGACATAGTCCGGCGTCAGCGCTTTGCATTTCGCGTTGTTGAACAACATCACGCTCGACCAGTTTTTCTTTTCGTACTTGCTTTGCGGCTCGCCCAAAAACTTCTGCGTTTCTTTGGGCACGTGATCGTGCTTGACCACCATCACCGCATAGCGGTCGTCGCGCAACGCCCACAAGCGCGCGATATCTTCGAGCACCAGCATGTCGCAATCCATAAACACCGACCACCCGGCATAATCCGAAAGATGCGGCGTGAGGAACCGCGAAAACGAAAAATCCGTGCTTTGCAAAGGATGGCGCGCTCTGGTGAGCACGCCTTGCAACTGGCTCAGCATCAGCGGCGCGATGGACACCGGCTGTGAAGCGCGGGCGTTGATGCTATAGGCCAGAACGCTGTAAGCGACCGCTTCACGCGGGTCAAAACCAATATATACCCTGATCATGTCAACACTGCCTTGGTTCCCAATATCGAATCTTCAGCGACGCGCAACGGGCATGCCACGTGCCATGGGTCGAATTCTAACCCGACGCCCGGACGATGCTTGCAAAAGGCGGCAGTTGCCGGTATTTAGAGATCTGCCTTTGTTTTGACGTTCGCAATTTGATGAATCCGATTTCACCATGTCAGCGCTGATAGACCGCAGGCTTGAGCAAGCGTGGGCGCGCCTGCGTGCCGGCGACATTTCGGGTGCGTCGCCGCTGGCGGAAGATATTGTCCGCCGCGCGCCGGGACATCCGGGCGCGCTATGCCTGTTAGGATTGACACAACTGATGACCAACCGCCCGCAAGCGGCTGTCATCTCGCTGCAAAAGGCAGTGGACATCGATCCGGACAACGGCACTGCCTGCGAAAATCTTGGGCTGGCTCTGATGATGGTCGGCCGGTTTTCGGAAGCCGAGCCCGTGCTGCGCCGAACCACCTCGCTGCCGGGTGCGCCCGCGTCGGTGTTCATGCGGCTGGGTTCGGCATTGATTCATCAAGGCCGCGCAGCGGAAGCGATCCCGGTACTGCAACGGGCGCTGGCCATGGATCCCGCCAATGTCGATTGCCTGATCAACCTGGGGCAGGCCTATGCGCAAGCCGGCGACGCGGCGTCTGCGGTCGCGCAATTCGAGTCCATTCTGCGAAATTCGCCCGCCCATCCGGATGCGCTTTTCAATCTGGGTGTGCTGGCGCTGAACGCGGATCGTCTTGACGAAGCGGAACAGCGGTTTACCCGCGCCATCTCCGCAAATCCACGCCACCCTGATGCTTGCGTCAACCTGGGCATCATTCTGCAGCGCCGGGAACGCCACGACGAGGCCCTGGCGTGTTTCCACCGCGCAGTGGAGATCGATCCGTCGCACGCCGCCGCAATGACCAACCTTGGCAGAAGTTGCGCACTGCAGGGACAAATGGATGAAGCGCGTGCCTGGTACGAGAAAGCGCTGAAGTGCGCCCCCGGCATGGTCGCCGCTCACGAAGGGTTGGCCGGCCTCTGCCGCGTCCTCGGGCGGCCAAAGGAGGCTGCGTCCCATCTCGAAACGGTGCTGGATGCCGAGCCGGAAAACGCGGAAGCATGGTCTCAACTGGCCAATGCGCTGTTCCATCTGCAATCGCTGGACGAGGCGCAAACCGCGGCACGGCGCGCACTGGAAATCGATCCCCGCAACATTGATGCACACGCCGTGCTGGTGGAAATCCATTTTGTGCGCAAGGATGTCGATAGTGCCTTGTCGGCCATCAAGCACGGCGTCGATGCCACCGGCTCAACCATCCTGCTCGGCATGTATGCGCGTGAACTGAAGCGAACCTGCGATTGGCGCGAGTGGGCGCCGGTGTGGGAACGGCTGCATTCGGAACTGGCGCAAGGCGGCGCGGTTTCATCGCCTTTTTCGCTGCTGTATCAGCCCACCACGGCGCAGGAGCAACGGGAGTACACGGAACGCTGGACCAAGGCGCAATATGGCGCTATCCGCGCACAACCCCTGCCATTACGCGACGGCAAAGGCCGCCGCCTGCGTATCGGCTACCTATCGTCCGATTTTCATGAACACGCCGCAGCCTATTTGATCGCTGAAGTACTGGAATTGCATGACCGGGAGCGCTTTGAAATCTTCGCGTTCTCGTTCGGCCCCGAAGATCACAGTCCCATGCGCGCGCGCTTGCGCCAGGCCTGCGAACACTTTATCGACATCGCGTGGGATCCGGATGACATCGCGGCACGGCGCATACGCGATGTCGAACCGGACATCATCGTGGATCTCAAGGCGCACACGCTGGGTGCGCGCACCGGGCTGCTGGCACAGCGGCTCGCCCCGATACAGATCAACTGGCTGGGCTATCCGGGAACCATGGGGGCCGACTTCATCGATTGCATCATCGGCGACGACTTCATCATTCCAGCCGCACACGAGCATTTCTACCGCGAGCGGGTACTGCGAATGCCTCACTGTTATCAGCCCAATGATCGCAGGCGCGCCCACGCCGAGCCGCTGACCCGCAGCCAGTACGGACTGCCAGAACACGGCTTTGTCTTTTGCTGCTTCAATCAGGCGTTCAAAATCAGCCCGGAAATATTCGCGCGATGGATGCGCCTTCTCCGGCGTGTCGCCGACAGCGTGCTGTGGCTGCCTGAAGACAACCCGCGAGCGACCAGCCATCTTCGCGCCGCTTTGCGCGACGGCGACATCGATCCACAACGCCTGGTCATCGCGCCGCGATTGCCGTTGGCGCAGCACCTGGCGCGCTATCGCGTTGCGGACCTGGCGCTGGATACGTTTCCGTACACCTCACACACGACCGCCAGCGACGCGCTTTGGAACGAATGTCCGCTGGTGGGATTGTGCGGCGAAACTTTCGCATCGCGGGTGTCGGGCAGCATACTTGCCGCGTGCGGACTGCCCGACCTGATCACCCATACGCTGGACGACTACGAAGCGTTGGCATTTCGTCTGGCCAACGACAGCACAACGCTCAACCGGGTACGCCAGCGCATCGCTGACGCAAAGCAAAGCGCGCCGTTGTTTGATATTGAAAATTTTACGCGCGGTCTGGAAACCCTTTATTCCAGCGCGCCCGACCGCCGCTGACACGGCTGGAAAGCGGGCGTTGCGGCAGCGCAAGCAAACCTTATCGAGCCGCCGGAACAACTTCCTCTGCGTGAAGTAGTGGAGTCCCTGCCGTTTCCCTGCACGAAAAATACAGAAAACGGGCACAATACATCATCGTAATATCGTCGCCACGACAGTAATGTCCAAACGCAAACGACCGGCCACCCATAATAAGCCGCACGATTCACCGGCAGGCGCATCCAGCGGCAGCAACGTCCGGGGCTTGCCACAAGCCATGCAACAAGCGGTAGATGCATACCTGCGCCGCAACTGGATCGAGGCAGAACACCAGTGCCGGCTGATCCTTTACGCCAAGGCGGATTATCTTGATGCGCTGAATCTGCTGGGTGCGATAACCGCGCAGACGGGACGCATGCAGGAGGCAGTGGCATTGTTTGGGCGTGCGGTGGCCGCAAAACCAAAAGATGTGTCAGCCCATAGCAATCTTGGCAATGTGCTCAAAGACCTGGGGCAACTTGACGAGGCGCTTGCGTGTTACGGCCGCGCGCTCAAAATCAACCCCGCCTTTTCCGAGGCCCACTACAACCGCGGCCTCGCGCTACAGGCGCTGGAGCGGTTTGATGAAGCGCTGGAAAGCTACGACCGTGCGTTAAAGCTCAAACCTGACTATGCGGAGGCGTACGGCAATCGCGGCCTGACGCTACAGGCACTGCAGCGACTGGATGAAGCACTCGGTAGCTACGATCGCGCGTTAAGGTACCGGCCTGATTTTGCCGAGACCCACTACAATCGCGGCAATACGCTCAAAGACCTCAAGCGACTGGATGAAGCGCTCGCCAGCTACGATCGCGCATTACGGATCAACCCCGACTTTGCGGCGGCCCACTACAATCGTGGCAATGTGCTCAAAGACCTCCAGCAACGCCATGAAGCGCTTGAAAGTTACGATCGCGCGTTAAGCATCAAACCGGACTTTGCGGAGGCGCACTACAACCGCGGCCTCTTGCTGCACGAGCTAAGGCGATTTGGGGATGCGCTGGAATGCTATGACCACTCGTTGCAGATAAAGCCTGCTTTTGCGGAGGCGCATTGCAATCGCGGCCTTGCGCTACAGGAGCTGAAGCGATTTGAGGACGCGCTGAAAAGCTACGACCGTGCGTTAAGCATCAAGCCGGACTTTGCGGAGGCGTACAGCAATCGCGGCAACACGCTTAAAGACCTGAAGCGGCTCGAGGAAGCGCTCGAAAGCCACAACCGCGCGTTAAGCATCAAGCCGGACCTCGCGGAGGCGCACAACAGCCGCGGCAACGTACTCAAAGACCTGAAGCGGCTCGAAGAAGCGCTCGAAAGCCACGACCGCGCGTTAAGCATCAAGCCGGACCTCGCGGAGGCGTACAGCAGCCGCGGCAACGTACTCAAGGACCTCAGGCGGTTTGACGAAGCACTTGACAGCTACCACCATGCGTTGGCTCTCAAGCCCGACTATGCAGAGGGGCGGTGGAACCTGTCGCTATGCCGTTTACTGCTGGGCGACTTTGCCCGCGGATGGGAGGGATATGAATGGCGCTGGCTGACCATGCAACACAAGCAGCATATCGAATCTCTGGCGCCGCTATGGGAGGGCCAAAAGCTGCAAGGCTCATTACTGGTGGTAAACGAACAAGGGGTCGGGGACGAAATATTTTTCGCGGGGATGCTGAAAGACACCTTGTCGTATGCGGATACCGTAACC
>JAKFYK010000051.1 GCA_021730905.1 Betaproteobacteria bacterium
AATCGATGAACAGCGGCACGCCGTTGATTTCGGCGACCTCCTTGCGCGAGGAAATACCGCCGACGATGTTCGTGCCGTATTCTTTCATCAGGCGGCTGTGCATGCGGCCCGCGCGGCCGCTGATGCCCTGCACGAGGACGGGAGTGGTTCGAGTGATGCGGGGGTTGATCATTTCGCGCCTCCCGCCGGCGTTGGGTGATTGTCGAGATGGCGGCGCACCTCCGCCAGCGCCTCATCCAGATCGGGATACACCGCAATGCCTGCCGCACCCAGCACTACTCTTGCCGCTGGCAAGCCGTTACCGACGAGACGCGCCACGACAGGGACTTTTAGCTCTGGTGCTTCGGAGAGCGCTTTCACCAACAGTCGCGAAAATTCGCCGAGTTCGGTGATGCCGGCGAAGATATTGATCAGCATCACCTTGATGTTCGGGCCTTCGCTGATCCATTTCAACACTTTGACCAGCCGCGTGGTCTCGCCGCGCAGGCCGCCGGTGCGCACATCCAGAAAGTTGTAGGGCTTCATGCCTATCGCGCGCAGTTCGTCGATCAGCATCATCGACAGGCCCGCGCCGGTGGTGAGCAGACCCAATTCACCTGCAGGATCGACCACCACGTAATCGCAGCCGTGTTCGAGTTTCAGCGCCGCTTCGGGATAGGCGGCAGCGCGCGCATTAAGCATGGCGCGGGTGGCGTCCTGCCGCTCCAGCGCGCCGTCGTCGGTGACGAACTTGGCATCGCCCGCGACCCACGAACCGTCGGTTTTCACGAACAGCGGATTAATTTCGATCAGCATTGCTTCGCATGCCATGAACGCATGCGCGAGTTGTGCGCCCGCATGCGCGAGCGCTTTTGCTTTTGCGCCGCTGAAGGATGCGGCCAGCTTTTCCACACAACGTTCAATGGCGGCAACATCGGGCGCGGCGACTTCCGAGCGGATCGCTTCCTTCGGCAGCACCTCGATTTCCATGCCGCCTTCGGCCGCCATGATCACGCGCACGCCGCCTGCTGCGGCATCGACCATCAGGCTGATATAGGCCTCGCTGGCACCGGCGACCTGCTGTTCGATACGTACCGATTCGACGGTGCGGCCTTTGACGTGTGTGCCGAGTATCGCCGTCACATGTGCGCTGACTTCCTGCGCGGTGGCAGCTTTCCTGATGATGCCGGCTTTGCCGCGACCACCCGCAGTGATCTGGCCTTTGACGATCCACGGGCCGGCGGGAAGTGTTGCGGGGTTGAGTGTTGTGGTACTTTCCAGCAGCGTTCCGTCCGGTATGGGAATGCCTTGTTGCGCCAGTAGTTCTTTTGCGTCGTGTTCTAGTAAGTACATGTTTTTATTGATTATTATTTATATGATTAGAGCGGTTTTTTGCGATGGATAAACGCTTCCATCATGCGCTTGGGTTCGTCGGTGCTGCGCGCTTCCACGCAGGCGCGTATGCCAGCGTGTATGCCTTCATCGATGGACATTTTTTCCCAATCGCGCAGCAAGGTTTTTTGTAAACGCATTACGCGTTTGCCGCCAAGGAGAATGGAAGCGATCCATTTTTCAACCGCGTCATCGAGTTCAGCGGCGGGCACCAGTTTTTGCAGAAAGCCGATTCGATACGCTTCCTGCGCATCGATGATATCGCCGGTGTAAATCAGTTCGGCGGCCTTGCCCCAACCTATCAGTCGCGGCAGCAGCACCGCTTCCATACCGGATGGAATACCGACGCGCACTTCGGGCATGCCGAACCTGGCGGTCTCGACGCCGACGCGCATATCGCACGCCGCGGCGAGTTCCATGCCGAAGCCGAGACAATAGCCGTTGATGCGCGCAATCACCGGCACCGGAAACGCGCGGATCGCTTCATTGGCGACATGCGTCAGTGTGTGTTCGACCTCGGCCTCTTGCGGCGTGAGGTCTTTCATTTCGTGAATGTCGGCGCCGGCGATGAACGATTTGTCGCCTGCGCCGGTGATGACGGCGGCGCGCAGCTTGCCGTCTTGCGCGAGGCGATCGAAAGTTTCGGCAATCGCACGCTTGCCCGCCATGCCCAGCGCATTGCGCCGAGTGGGATTATTAACGGTGAGATAGGCGATGCGGCCGGCGTTGCCGCGCTCGTCGATACGCGTGAGCAGCAGATTGTCGCTCTGGCTCATGCTGCGGGAACAGGCGGCCGCTGCATCCTGATAGCCTGTTCGTGCGTCACCGTCGGCGCGACCAGCTTGTAGAGCGCTCGGCGCGTGTTGCTGAACAGCGAGCGCATTTTCTCCGTCCATGGTGTTTTGCGCGCGGCGAGGGCGGCAGGGCTTTCCCACACATCGGGGCCGGTGAGTTCGTAGGCTGTCAGATATTTCGGCCCGATGTTGCCCGAGGTGCACGCCACCGACAGGTAGCGTCGCGCGCGCAGCACGCCGGGAATGCCGACGCAGCGCGGCAGATGTTCCTTATCGTACCACGCGTTGTATTCATCAACGATGTGATCGGGAATATCGGTATGCACGATATACATCCACGGCGCGTCGGGCGCTGGCGCGTCGCCCACGTCACACATCAGCTTGAAATTCATGCGCTCGCGGTTGTTGCCGTAGAGCTTGCGCAGCCGCAGCGACCACGCTGTCGGATCGGTAACGATGCTTTGAAAATGCGGGCCGGCTTCAACGGTTTCATTTTCCGTTTCGTACCACGCGAGATAACGGATGTCAGCGCCCTCACAGAAATAGCGCCGCGTGCGCACGACGCCGGGCAAGGCAGTCACCTGCGGCACGTGTTCGAGGTTGTACCACGCGTTGAATTCTTCTTCGTATTCTGACGCGGTGGGATGCAGTCTTACCGTGATCAGACCGTTTGCTGATGACATAGAGTGTAAATAAACTATTTAAAAACAAATGCTTATGAAATTACGCCGGAACATCCAGTTCCACCAGCGGCCCGTACTGCTGTCCGCCAAACACATCGGTATCCATGATGTCGCCGGAAATGACCGGGCGCGGAATGGTGATCTTGATGGCGTTGGCGGCATCGTAGTTGATGATGACCACCGCTTCCGGTTTTAATCGATAGGTTTTGCCGAACCAGTCGGCGTTGATGAGTTTCGCATCGCGTACTTTTTCATAGCCCGCGCGATCCTTGAAGATGACATCGAAGGTCAGCTCAAACGGGCCGGCATTTTTGCTGCGGATGAGTTTGGTGATTTCCCAGAGTTTCATGGCCGCTACCTCACGTTCTCAGATTCGATCCTGAACATTTCCAGCGGCGACGCGGGCTCGACCACGTGGTTCATGTTAAATCGATAGCACGGCCCGCGGTCGATTTCCGCAGGCGAATAGCAGAACGCAATGCCGGTGATGAGACCGGTCCACTCCGGCACCGGGTAATGCACGGCGATATGTCCGACCGAACGCGCAAGGCTGGTGGCGAGCTTCTGCGAGTCGGCGGTGATCTGGAACAGCAGGCCGAGTTCGTGTCCGATGGTGGTTTCGGGCTCCAGCGGGCCCATTGCGGCGTTCTTGCCGAACACGCGCACATCGAGGCGATACTGGCTTTCGATGGCGGCGCCCATCACCGCGGCGATGCGGTCTTTGGCCGCCTTGATCAGGCCTTCCATCCAGGAATCGAATTGCCGCAGGATGACCGGATCGCGCACACTGCCGATGATCAGGCTTTGATAGCCCGCCAGTTCCGCGCCTTCAAGCTTGATGGTGTAGCGTTCGGCAGGCTTGAACGTGCTGCCGGAAACACGCACGGCGCGATCGGAAATCGCTTCGTATCTGGCGTTGAACATATTGCACACGCCGGATGGTTCGACCAGTTCATAAGGGGTCGAATTTTCGTAGAGGTTGTGCGAGGCCACGCTCGCTGGATCGCAGCGGTAATCCGGGTTGGGCGGCTCGATGATGAAATGATCGTCGCTGACCGTGGCGAACATGCAGTCCGGATACTTGCGCATCACCACGCACGCCGCGCCGCATTCGAGGATTTTCGCCGCATGCCATACCGTCGCGGGGTTGATGCCTTTCATCACCGGCATCGCCGAAAAAATCGAGGTGTCACTGGAACGTCCGGCGATGATGACTTCGGCGCCGTTGTTCAGGGCTTCGATGTATGGCTCGATACCGCACATGCCGACGATGTGCGCGCTGCGGTCGATCACGGTTTCATCGAGATGCGGCGCGTTGGCGAGTGGCTTGATTTTGCCTTCGCGCAACTTTTGCTTGAGATAACCTTTGTCCTGCTCGCTGTAGATGGCCGCGAGTTTGAAGTTGAGCTTGTCTTCGCGCGCGATCTCGCGCGTGATACTGCACAACCGCTCAAGCTGCGCATCGGTGCCGGCGGTGCAGGCGCTGCCGACAATCACTGGAATGTTCGCGGCGCGTGCGGCAAGGATCATCAATCGCAAGTCGCGTTTGTAGGCGGCATCTGAAAATTGTGTTTCCTCGGAGCCCAGGTGGTGCGGGCCGGGGTCGGTAGAGCCGCTGTCGGCGCCAATGAAATCGGGTTTCAGCGCCATCGCGCGTTTCAGGGTTTCTTCCTTGAAGCCGGAACCGAGCATGCCGGTGGCGGAGAGGATGTTGATGGATTTCATGCCGGATCCCCTTTCAGACCACGGCGGGGCCGCGCACCGTGGTGCGGTACATCAATCGCGGCAGCGGGTCGTAGTCAAACGTCGCCTTGTGCTGCACGGCAATGTTGTCCCACATCAGCAGATCGCCCACGCGCCAACTGTGTCCATAGATAAATTCCGGCTGCGTGATGTGCGCATACAGTTCGGCCAGCAGCGCATCGCTTTCCGCGCGCGACATGCCGGTGAGATGCGAAGTATGGCCCTCGTTGATGAACAGCCCCTTGCGTTTGGTCACCGGATGGATGCGAACCACATCCATTTCAGTGTCAGGCACGCTGGCGAGTTGTTCCGGTGTCGGCGCGTGCTCCTGCACGGTACGGATGCCGCGGCGTTCTTCGTCCTGCTGTGCCGCGTAGTTCTTGAGGCGATACTCGCGATAACTGTGAACGTTGCGCATGGCCGCGACCCGTTGTTTCATCGCTTCCGGCAGGGCGTTGTGGGCCGCAGTAGTACTGGCAAAATAGGTATTGCCAAGCACAACCCCGTCTTTCAGCGGCACTTCCACCGAGTACAGCGCCGACAGCATGCTCGGCTCCCTTTTGTACGACAGATCGCTGTGCCAGTAGCGGCCGGCATCCTGTGCGCCGATGGCTTTGCCGTTGGCATCGAGTTTGTTCGACAGCACGAAGATTTCGTCGTGCGCGGCGAGCCGGCTTTCCTTGCGCACATGGGCTTCGAGGGTGCCGAAGCGGCGCGTGAACGCGATCTGCTGCGCCGGCGTGATGTCCTGATTGCGAAAGAACACGACTTCGTTGTCGAAGAACGCGTTGGCGACTTGCGCAAACGTGTTGTCGTCCAGTGGCCGGGATAGATCAACGCCCGAAATTTCGGCGCCAAGGTGTTTGCCGATACGGGTAACGGTAATCATGGGGGTGCCTCTGAAATGCGCGATAACGCCAGAGACCGAATCGTAGCGAAAATCGGACGATGCGGAAAGGGCACAGCATGTGGAAGCCACCGGGTAACCTTGCGGGAGTAGAATAGCGCTTCGCCATCAATCTGCAATCAAGGGAGAGCATTATGAAGCTGTATGGATCGCCGACTTCGCCGTATGTGCGCAAGGCGCGCGTGCTGATCGAAGAAAAAAGCCTGCCGGTGGAATTTGTAGTCGAGGATCCATGGGGTGAGAATAGCCCGATCATCGAAAAAAACCCGCTGAGCAAGATTCCAGTGCTGGAAATCGCCCCTAACGATTTCATTTTCGACTCGGTGCTGGTGGTGCATTTCCTGGATCACGTCGATGGCCGTTCGTTCACGCCGCGCGATCCCGTCGGCTACTGGGAAGCACAGCGCTGGCAGGCGCTGGGCAACGGCATTATCGATGCCGCGATACAGCGCATTTTCGAGACGCGCCGTCCGCCGGAGCATCAACTGCGCGACAAGATGGCGCGCGAAGAAAGCCGTGTGCAGCGCGGCATTGCACTGGCCGAGAACAATTTCAAGAGCGGAGAATTTCTCGTCGGCACGCGTTTCAGTCTTGCTGATCTGATACTCGGTGTGGCACTGCAATACGTCGATTTCCGTTATCCGCACGACTGGCGCAGCACGGCGCCGAAGCTTGCGGTGTGGCATGCTGCCATCGCAGCGCGGCCTTCGTTTGTGAAAACCCAGCCGCCGGATTTCACGCCGCCGCAATAAAGTTCCACGGCTGGCACGGCCACGGTGATGATTCCCCGCAAGCGCATCGATATCGGATGGGTTGATCTGGCCAGCGGCATGATAGCCTGCGTCACGCCGGGTGACGCAGCGCGGGTCGCCGCCAGTGTCGAGGCCGCATGGCATACCGTGCGCGCCAATCTGGCATGCCTGTCGGTGCGCAGCGGGCTGGATGCGTTGCTCGGCGTTCTGCAACTTCCCGCCGGCAGCGAAGTGCTGATGTCGGCAGTGACGATAAGCGATATGGCGCGCATCATCGAAGCGCACGGGCTGGTCGCCGTGCCCGTCGATCTCGATATTCAAACGCTGGCTGTGTCACGCGCGTCGCTGGAGCGTGCAGTCTCGCCGCGCACGCGCGTGCTGCTCGTCGCTCATCTGTTTGGAAGCCGCATGCCGATGCGGGATATTGTTGATTTCTGCAGCAAAAACAATATCGTGCTGCTTGAGGATTGCGCGCAGGCCTACACCGGCGACGGCTGGCGCGGCGATATTTCCAGCGATGTGTGTCTGTTCAGTTTTGGTCCGATCAAAACCGCTACCGCGCTGGGCGGCGCGGTGATGACGTTTCGCGATACGGCACTGCGCGATCGTGTGCGCGTTTATATGCTGGATTGGCCGTTGCAACGCCGCGTGCCGTATTTTGCACGCCTTCTCAAGTATGCGTTTTTTGTGACGCTGGGTTACCGCCCGTTCTATGTATTGTTCGTGAATATGCTGAAACTGCTTGGCGTGGACCGCGAACGCGTGCTCGCAACCTCTCTGCGCGGTTTCGCCGGCGGTGAGTTCTTCGCGAAAATACGCCGGCGGCCGGCGCTGCCGCTGCTGGCCATGCTGCGGCGGCGTATTGCGCAGGGATTGCAACCGTCGGTTGCGCGGCGCGGTGCGCGCGCGCGGCAATTGGCCGCGCAGTTGGCAGATTTTCTGCCGGCATTGGAACGGCCCGGCGCGTTGGCCTCATGGCACTCGCACTGGGTATTCCCCGTCGTACATCCCCGGGCGGATGCGCTGATAGCGCATTTGCACGCGAGGGGTTTTGACGCGACCCGCGGCGCGTCGAGCATGGCCGTGGTTGCCGCGGCACATGACAGCACGCGTGCCGTCAAGGCGGAAAGCGCGCTGACAAGGCTATGCTACCTGCCGGCGCACGAAGGGATGAGCGCGCGCGACATCGAACGCCTGGCGGCGGCGGTGCGGGAATTCGAAGAGGGCGCTGTTGCGGGAGATTGGCACGCCGCGTGAGCCTGTATGCAGGCGCAGGCGGGTTCTAGAAGTGCCGTGATGCGGTAACCGGTTTCAGCGCCGGATCCAGTTTGAGTTCAAGCAGCGTATTTTGTTTGAGTTTATCGCCCAGTTTTTCCAGCGCGGCATCCATTTGCGTTTCGCTGGATGCAGCGAGATAGCGCCAGTCGTACAGCCGCGCCAGACCGCTGAAATCGATCACCGGCGGCTCGATCGTGAACGACTGCAATGGCCCTCCGGCGATCCGCGAGGCGGCTTCATTCAGCGTCGCATAGCGGCGATTGGCCAGAATCACCAGCAAAATTTTCGTGCCGTGATGTCCTGCCGTCCACAGGGCCTCGGACGCGTATAGCGCGGAGCCGTCTCCGATCACCGCCACGATCTGGCGTTTGTTGCGGCCCGCATTTTTCCCGATCGCTGCGCCTACGGATGCGGCGAGTCCCCAGCCGATGCCGCCGCTGCCGTTGATCAGGTATTCGCCGGCCTTGAGTTGCATCCACTGGCGCACGTCGGAAGTAGACAGCCCGGATTCATCAAGCCAGATCGCGTCGCTGAATTGTCTGAGCAATGCGTGAATCGCCCGCGTCGGGTGCAGCACTCGCGTGTCGCGCGCGGGCAAGTCGAGTGACGCGCGCGCAGGTCTACTTTTTCCGGCAACCTTACCCAGTGCCGCGGTGATGGCTGCAATCGACGTTTTCAGGTTTGCAGCCGTCGCAATCGCATATTCGCCATCCGGCGCCATGGCCGATCCATCATGGCCGAGCCACGCTTTCTTTTGCGGCAAATGCGCCTCGCTGTACAGCGTGTTGCGCAACCCGCGTCCACCGATGAACAACAGTGCATCGTGCGCGGCGAGGCGTTCCGCGACCTGCTTCAGGCTCGGCGGCAGATAGCCCGCGTAACGGGCCGACGATGCGGCCACCGGCAGCACGCCGGTGTAGGGCGCGGCATACACCGGCGCGCCGAGTGCTGCGGCGAGTTTGTCGAGTTCGATGCTGGCATTGTCCCAGTGCACATCTTCGGCGGCGATGATGGCGGGTTTTTTCGCGGACGCGAGAAATTTTGCGTAGGCACTGACTTGTACCTGCGCAAGCGCAGCCAATGACGTGGGGGTAACGGCGGAGGGCTTTGCTTTGATCTCTGTTTCCAGCAGATCGGGCGGACAAATTAGCGCTACCGGACCAAACGGCGGTGTCAGCGCGGTGCGCAGCGCGCGCCGGATGTTCGCGGCGGCGTCGAAGGTGGTGTTCAGCGTGAAAACTGCTTTGCACACCGCACCGGCCATTTTTTCCACCGGTCCCCACAAAATCGGGTTGGTGTGCAGAAAGCGCCGGTCCTGTCCGCCTACCAGCACCAGCAGCGGCGTGCCAGCGATGCCTGCGGTGTAGAGCGTGCCCATGCCGTTGCCGAGACCCGGTGCTACGTGCAGATTGACTACGCCGAGCGAGCGCGTCGCGCGCGCGTAACCATCGGCCATCGGCACGGCGGAAACTTCCGACAGTGCGACTACGTATTTGAGTTTCCTGCGCTGCTCGCAGGCTTTGACCAGCGGTAGTTCGGTGGTGCCGGGATTGCCGAAGATATGCGTGACGCCGTTGTGTTCCAGCGTTTGCAATAGGAATTCAGAAATTTTCATTTATAAACAAATAGTTATAATTTATAGCTTAGTCGGCACGCATGCCGCTGTCTTTGACGACCTTCGCCCAGCGCTTGGCTTCGGACTGTATGAAGGTGCGGAATTCGGCGGGCGAATTCGCGACGACATCGGTGGCATCTTTGGTAAAGCGCTCGAGCAGATCAGGCGCGCGAGCCGCTTTGACGACGATGCCGTTGATGGCGCTGATCAGTGCAGCCGGTGTGGAGGCGGGCGCCATCACGCCCACCCAGCTGGCGAAATCGTAGCCCGGCACCGCTTCGGCGGCAGCGGGTATCTGCGGCAACGCGGGCAGGCGTTTCGGACTGGTGATGGCCAGCGCGCGCATGCGTCCGGCGTTCACGTGCGGCATTACCGCGCTGACCGCGAGCGCGCTGAGGTCGGCCTCACCACCGAGCACGGCGGTGAGCGCCGGACCGCCACCCTTGTAGGGAATGTGCAGCATCTTCACGCCGGCGATTCCCGTGAAGAGTTCCACTGCGACGTGAAGATTGCTGGCGTTGCCGGACGACGAATAAGTGATTTTGCCCGGCTGCGCTTTCGCCACCGCGATCAGTTCCCTGATCGACTTCGCCGGCACCGACGGATGTACCACCAGCAGATAGGGCGAGGTCACCACCAGTGAAACAGGCGCCAGGTCTTTTTCGTAGTCATAAGACATCTTGCCCAGCATCGACGGGTTAATCACCATCGGCAGCGATTGCAGCAGCAGCGTGTAGCCGTCGCCCGGACTGCGCGCCACCATTTCGCTGCCCACGCTGGTGAGGCCGCCGGTGCGGTTGTCGATGATCACTGTTTGTCCGGTTTGCTCGGTCATCTTCTGTCCGAGCAGGCGCCCCACGACATCGATGATGCCGCCAGGCGGCACCGGCACGACCATGCGGATTGAACGCGCCGGGTAACCTTGCGCGTGCAGCTGTGGCGTTATTGCGGCGAGCAGGGTGCCAGTCAATGCGAGTGCAAGTCGTCTCATGGTCTCTCCTCGTCGTGACTAGCTCTGCGCCAGCACGACATTGGCCACATCCAACCGCGTGGCTATCCACACTTCGCTGGATTTGGCCGCGGCTGCGATGATTTTCTCGTGATAGTAAGCGCCGCGCGGCCGGCCGAAGATGTGCGCGTGCGTGGTGACATCGATAATTGCCGGGCCGCGCTCATGCTTGAGCAGTATATTGAGGTGCTCATCGAAGGTGTCGAGCATGGCACGCGGCGGTGCGCCGTATTTCATCGACGGCATGTCGTTGACGTCGGTGGACAGCGGAATGGCCACGATTTTCTTTCCACCATGCGTTTCTATCCAGGGCAGATCGTCGGCCAGCGTGTCGCCGTACCAAACGTAACCTGCTTCGGCCAGCAGGCGCGGCGTATTCACGCTGGGCGTGGCGCGCGGACTCAACCAGCCTTTGACCGTTTTGCCGGAAACGTTTTGCAGCAAATCGGTGCAGCGCCGGATATTTTTGCATTCCTCGTCTTCCTGCATCATTGCCGGCATCACGTCCATCGCGTACGAGTGCGACAGGATTTCGTGGCCAGCATTGCCGACGGCTTTCACAGCCTGCGGTGTGCGTTCGGCGAGCACGGCACTGGTCATGACACTGGCCTTCACGTCGTGGCGCGCGAACGACTCCATCAGGCGGTAGATGCCGCGTGTCGCGCCGTACGCCGCCCACGAAATCGCGGTGTTGTCGAGCACGCCGTGCGGCAGCGGATTGCCCATCGGGCTGATGCCGGGCGCCTTGCCGTCAGACCACGCTTCAAGGCACACGTTGAAGATGACGGCGATGCGTTTTTTGCCCGGCCAAAGGGTGTTAGCCATATTCATGCGGGGCTACTTTTTTAGGCCGATGATCTGCATGAGTTTGGCGAGCTCTGCATCTTCCTTCGCGATCAATGCGCCGAATTCGGCTGCGGGCATGAACGCGGGCTTTACGTAAAGCTTTTCGCTGCTGCTGGTGAATTCCGCGCTCTGCACGGTCTGGCGTATCGCGTTTTCCAGCGTGGCGATCACGGCTTTTGGCGTGCCCTTGGGCACGGTAATGCCGCGCCATGCGTCGAGGGCGACCTTGTGGCCGAGTTCCAGCGCCGTGGGCACATCGGGCAGCAGTGCGTCGCGCTGTGCGGAGACCACGGTGAGGATGCGCACGGTGCCGGCCTTCAACTGGCCGGCGATCGCGCCGGGCAGCAGCACCAGCACATCCACATGGCCGCCCATCAGCGCGGGCACCACCTGCGCCGCGGCGTAGGGCACGTCGTTGGCCTCGGTGCCGGCGGTCTTGAACAGGGCCACGCTGGTGATGTGCGTGTGGCTGCCGATGCCCGAATTGGCAACAGTGATTTTTCCCGGCTGTGATTTCATGTCCGCAATGAGATCCTTAAAGGTTTTCCATTTTGCGCTGGCGCGCACCGCGATCAGCGGCGTTTCGATCAGCACGCGCGCTACCGGATCGAATTCCTTGTAGTCGATGTTCATTTGTCCCGAATGGAAGGCGGTGGAAACCGAGTTGGAGTTCCATACCATCGCGTAGCCGTCGGCGTTGCGTCCGGCGACATATTTGTAGCCGATGGCGCCGCCCGCGCCGGGACGGTTGACGACGATGACATTGGCGCCCAGCAGTTTCGACATGCCCTGTGAAAGCAGGCGCGCGGTGACGTCGGCGGACGAACCAGCGGGGAACAGCACGGTCATTTCGATGTTGGTGCGCTTGGGGTAGGGTTCCTGCGCGAGTGCCGGCGCGGTCAGGAAAAGACCGGCCAGCACGGCCAGTGAGGTTAGGCGATTACCGGTATTCATTATGTGCTCCCCTCAAAAAAATTACGCGCGCGGATCCGCTACTATTTCTGCAATCTCCACGCGCCGACCTTCCTGCGCTGAACGTATGCCCGCGCGCATCACGGCAAGCGACAGCGTGGCTTTTTCGCCATCGACTTCCGGCGCGCCTTGCCCGCGCACGGCGGCGGCGAATTCTTCCAGTTCATCGACGAAAGTATCGATCTTCGGCGTGGTCACGGGCGTGGGTTTGTCTTCGCCGCGTTTCAGCCATCTGAGGCCGGTGTGCAGATCGTAATAGGCGCTCGCGTCTTTGCCATAGATATTCATCAGATAATACTCGGATGCCGAGGCGTAACTCGCGTTTACCGTGGTAAGCGCGCCATTGTCGTGTTCAAGGATCAGGCTTGCGATGTCCGGATTATCGCCGGGCAACACCAGTTGTGCGAAACGCCCGCTGACGGCTTTCACCGGCCCCATCAGGTAAGTCAGCACGTCAACATAGTGAATGCCGATCTGCAGCATCACGCCGCCGGGCATGCCTGAAGCCTGATAGCGCCATGAATTCAAATCAATCATGCCGAGCCGGTCGCGGCTGATGTTGCTTTCGGCGTTGACCAGTTTGCCGAAGATGCCGGCGTCGATCTGCTGCTTGATCCAGCGGAACTGGCTTTCGCGGCGGCGTTGATAACCCATGCCGAGCACCACGCCCGCTTTGCGGCACGCCTCGGTCAGCGCGCGGCCGTCGGCGACCGTATTGGCAATCGGCTTGTCGAGAAACACATGCTTGCCCGCTTGTGCTGCGGCGACAGTGGTTTCCTTGTGCACGCTGTTGGGCGTGGTGTTGATGATGGCATCGATGTTCTTGTCGGCGAGGATCGCTTCGTAACTTGGCGCGGCAACGCAAGAATATTTTTTGGCGAACGCATTGCGTTTTTCTTCCGAGCGCGTGTAGCACGACACGATGTTGATCTTGTCCGACTTTTTTATCGCGTCGGCGAGCACGTCCGACCACCAGCCCATGCCGAGACAGGCGACGTTGATGGGTTTGAAGGTCATATGAAGTAACTATTTGTTTT
This sequence comes from Betaproteobacteria bacterium, assembly GCA_021730905.1. GTDB lineage: Bacteria > Pseudomonadota > Gammaproteobacteria > Burkholderiales > SG8-41 > UBA5216. The sequence goes on from JAKFYK010000051.1 coordinate 13,008, forward strand.
TATTAATTATTTTTTATTTATCAGATAGCCCGCACCGATACTCTCTACCGCCGCGCGTGCCACGCGATCGTCAAACTCCCAGTTGCCGCCGGACACACCGATGCCGCCGATGCACTCGCCATCGACAATGATGGGGTAGCCGCCTTCCATTGCCGTCCAGCGTTCCGGTCCGGCGGCAAGTGCGAGACCGATGGCGTGCGTGGTGTCGAGCGGTTGCGCTTGCGCGCCTTTGGCGGTGGTCGGGCGTTTGTTCGATGCGGCGCACACCGCCTTGGTGGTGGAGGAGTGAACCGTGTGAAAACGCCCGCCATCCATGCGCTCCATCGCCAGCAGGTGGCCGCCGGCATCGGCAATCGCGACGGCTATCGGAACATTTTCCTTTTCAGCGATGGCCATCGCGGTGGCCATCATTTTTCGCGCGCCGGCGAGCGTGAGTCGCTTGGCGTTGGCTACAAACATAGGCTGCTCCCTGCGGTTGGGTTGGGATCAAATTGGCCGCGGTTAAACAGAATTACTCCCTATTCGTCCGTGGCAAATGATTCTACGCGATTCGGGCTTGCGGGCGCTAACGCGTGGTCGCCACGAATTCGTCGTCCCCCTGATGCTCGCGCTCGAACTTCAGGAAATCATAGTAGCCGCAGGTCGCGCCATAGGGATAGGTGCGGCAGGGATGCGGGCGTGCCTCATACACTGTGCAGCGTCGTGCCTCGCGATCAAAGAACACGCACATCGAGGTGTAGTGTTCGTCCTTGTGATGACGCAGCACGGTTTTGCCTTCGTCAATCTTGATGTAGCGCTTTTTTGCAACTTCCGGCGTGAGGTCAAGATGTTTGGCCAGCCGCTTGATATCGTGTTCCGAGACTTCAATTTGATCGTAGCTGCAACAGTAGCCGGGACATTTGCTGCAATCGTAACGGTTCTTCATGTTTTCCTTATTGGGTTTATCGAGCTAGCGCAGCTGCGGCGTGGATTGTGCGTCAATTCTCCCTGCTGCGCTATCCATGATGTAGGTGCCGAGTGCCGCCCAGTCGCGCTCGCCGTAACCGTTGGCGATGGCGGCGAGATGCTGCTCGCGCAGCAGATCCGCTGTGGGCAGCCGTATATCGAGATCGCCCGCGGTTTGCAGCGCGAGTTCGACATCTTTCAGGCCGAGCTTGAGGGTGAACGTTGGATTCGCAGGATTCTCCAGCATCAGTCGGCCGTAGTTCTTGTGCGCGGGCGAACTCATGGCGGTGCCGGTGACGATGTCGAAAAACACCTGCGGATCGACACCTGCTCGTTCGACCAGCGCGAACGATTCCCCCAGGCTTTCGATGATCGTCGCCAGCAAAAAATTGCGCGCGACTTTCACGGCGTTGGCTTTGGGCGCTTCAGCAGCCACGTTAAACCAGCGCCGGCCCAGTACCTTGAACAGCGGCTCACAGCGCGCGATGGCGGAGGGTGCGCCCGCTGCCACGATATCGAGTTCGCCGCGCACGGCAAATTCCGGGCGTCCGAATACCGGGGCGGACACATACAGCGAGCCGTGCTGGCGATGCAGGTTGTCGAGCTGTTGGCCCATGCGCAGGCTTACCGACGCCATATTGAGATGTACCGTGGTTGCCGGCATTTTTTGCAACAGGCCCGACGTGATCCATATGGATTCTACCGATGCGTCGTCTGCGAGCATGGTGAGCACGACATCAGCATCCAGTGTATCGACGGGCGTATCCGCTGCCACCGCGCCGCGCGCGGTATAAGCATCCGTTGCCGCGCGCGTGCGATTCCACACCACCAGTTGATGTCCGCTATCGATCAGCCGCGATGCCATGCCACGGCCCATCTGTCCCAGGCCGATAAATCCGATCTTCATCTCGCATGCTCCTGTTGATGTGCAGATTGTGTCGCAAATACGCGTGTTGGGATAGTAATGTTAGCGTGCGCGGTAACGTGCGTTACAATGCGCTCTCGTGTTTTCTGGAGGAGAGCACCGTGAAAAAAATCGTACCACCGTTGATGATTGCTGTGGCAGGTTTGTTGTTGTGTGCGGAACCAGTCGCTGCGCAAACGTACCCCAATCGCAGCATCCGCATTGTGCTGCCGTGGCCGGCGGGCGGCATTACCGATGTCATCATGCGCGCCGTAAACATTCATTTATCCGAAGTTTTCGGCCAGCAATTGGTGATCGACAATAGGCCCGGCGCGGGCGGCACGCTGGGGGTGGCGCTTGCGGCCAAGGCGCCGGCGGACGGTTACACGCTGTTGATGACCGACATCGCCAGCCACTGTATCTCCGCGACAATGTATGGTTCAAAGCTGCCCTATGATCCGCTGAAGGATTTTCAGCCGATCATGCTGGTGGCAGGTTCGCCGATGGTGCTGGTGGCGAACCCTGCGCCGCAGGTGCGTACGCTGCCGCAATTGATCAAGCTCGCAAAATCGCGTCCGGGCCAATTGAGTTACGCCTCGTCGGGCGCGGGTTCGATTACGCATCTGGCCGCGGTGCGCATGCAAAAACTGGGCGGTGTCGATTTGTTGCACGTGCCGTTCAAGGGCAGCATACCGGCGGCCTCATCGGTCATGAGCGGCGAAACGTTCATGTCGTTTTCCACCATACCGGCCTCGCTGGCACACGCCAAATCCGGGCGGTTGGTAATGATCGCTCAGTCGTTCGCCAAGCGCGCAGCGCAGATTCCGGACGTGCCGACGCTGGCGGAAACGCTGGGCGACTTCGATCTCGGTTTTCTGTCGGGGCTATGGGTGCCGGCGGGAACGCCGCGCGCGATAGTCGACCGCTTGTATGCGGAGACCATGCGTGCGATGGACCAACCGAAAGTCAAAGAAATTCTTGCGACGAATGCCGCGATTCCGGGACGCATGTCCACACAGGAATTCACCGAGTATCTGGCGCGCGAAACGCGCAATTGGGGCGAGATCGTGCGGAGTTCGGGTGTGAAAGTCGAATAACGGCATTGATCAACGGGAGAAGCGTGAAATGGATTTGGGCATCAAGGGCAGGGCAGCCATAGTCACCGGCGCGAGCCGCGGCATCGGGCGTGAAACCGCGCGGCAGTTTCTGGAAGAGGGTGCGCGCGTGATGATCTGCGGCCGCAACGCGGAGACTATCGAAAAATCGCGCGCTGACCTCGCCAAGCAAACGGGCGGTGAAGTGCATGCGGTTGCTGCTGACATGACCAAAGAAGCTGACATCGCGCGGCTGGTAGATACCGCCAAACAGAAATTCGGCACGGTGGATATTCTGATTAACAATGCCGGTCAGATGTACTCGGGACGCTTCGCCGCCATGACCGACGCAGGTTTGAAAGAGCAGTTTGAAACCAAAATTTTCGGTTTCCTGCGCGCGATCCGTCTTGTGCATCCGATCATGAAAGCTCAAAAGTGGGGACGCATTGTCAACATCATCGGCGGCGCGGGCAAGGAGCCCGATCCGTACATGTTCGGCAGCGGCATCACCAACAGCGGCTTGTTGAACATCACCAAATCGCTATCCACCGAGTTCGGTGAAGACAATGTGCTGGTCAACGCCGTGTGTCCGGGCTGGGTCGCCACCAATCTGTGGCAACGCAATGCGCAGGGCCTGCAACAGGAACTCCAGGTAAAAACCGAGGAAGAAGCGCGCCGCCTTGCCGCGCGCAAGAATTCGCTGAATCGATTCGGCAAGCCCGAAGAACTCGCCAACGCAATTGTCTTTTTATGTTCGGAGCGCTCGAGTTACATCACAGGCGTGTCGCTGAATCTGGATGGCGGGCGCTTGAAGGGATTGTGGTAAGCATTTGTTTTTATTGAATTAAATGATTAGCGTTTGTGTATTCTGTGGTACATCGGCAGGCAACGATCCACAGTATGCCGAAGCCGCGAGAGAGATGGCACGGCTGCTCGCGCAAATGGGTTGCCGCATTATTTTTGGCGGCGGCAAAGTCGGCCTGATGGGCGTGGTGGCCGAAGCTGCGCTGGCGGCGGGCGGCCATGTGATCGGCATCGCGCCCAAGTTGTTAATGGAAAATGAGATCATGCATCGCGGCCTCAGCGAACTGCATATGGTTGAAACCATACACGAGCGCAAAGTCATGATGACAGGACTCGCGGATGCGTTTCTGATTTTGCCCGGCGGTTACGGCACACTCGACGAATTGTTTGAAGTTCTGACGTTGCAGCAACTCAAGGTTCACGATAAACCTTGCGGGCTGCTGAACGTCGGCGGATTTTTCGATGCGCTGGTTTCCTATCTCGATCATGCGAAAGCGCAGGGCTTTCTGCTTCCGGAATACCGGGAAATGCTGACAGTGGATGCCGACCCGCGGGCGTTGCTTGCGCGGATCGGCGTGACGTAGGCCGCGGCTACACCAGCGTGGGCTTGCGCTTCTTGCCCTGTTTGATTTCTTTTTCTTCGTCCAGCACGGCGGTGTATTGGCGCACCGCGTTCGACACTGCGGGCCATCCGGCGTAGTGGCCGACCTGGATCATCACTTCGCAGATTTCCTTGTGCGTGATGCCGATATGCTTGGCGCTGCGGTAATGTGAATAATTGCCGGTGGGCCGTGCCATGGCGATGTTGGCGGCGAGCGTCACCAGCTGGCGGTCACGCAGGGAGAGTCCGGGACGCGCCCACACGTCGCCGAACAGATGCCCGACGGACATTTCATAAAGATCCGGGTACAGCGCTTTCTGATCCAGCATCAATTCTTCACGGCCCATTTTTTTCAGCAGGGCCATGCCGCGTTTGCGGCGTTTCTTGTAATCGCTCATGGAAACTCCTTGGTTGGGGTGAATGCGGAAACGCGAATCGATGATGTCATTCTGCCAAGATCATCGTCAAGCCGAATCCATCGGAGAACGGGAGCGCCTGACGAGGCTATGCGCATGATCGCCGCGCTGTGATGTGGTTCTGCTGCAAGCGTGCAGAAGCGCTCGCCTGCGGATACGGCAGACTTTCCGAACCGTCCCATGCGTTTGGTCGTGCCCAGCACATCGCCCGGGCGTGGCGGCGCAATGGCGGGCGAGATACAGCGTGTTACTGGCTGGGTCGGTTACGGTGTTGCTGCATGGGCGGGCCAAAAGCGACAAGGGAAAGGTGTTCGCGGTGACGGGAGGCTGGTGCCCGCCGGCTGCGCCGGATATTCCCACGCTCACCCCGAGTCCGGCTTACTGGAGGCTGTGAGTTCGATGGGTGGCAAGGCGGCGGAACGCCGGAGGCGTTTAGCGGTCTGTTACGGTGCGAATCCCTGCCTGGTATCGCGTGGCGAAAGAAGCCAATACCCAGGTCAACTGAATGTCTGTTGCAGTGCAAAACCATTTGATTTCAACGGGAAAACTCGGTAACGTAGTCCCCTCAAGCGCCTTATCCACAACCCCACTCAGCACGGAGCCTTCCATGACCAGCGAAGCCAATGTATCCAAAGACAAAATTGTGCAGGATTTTAAAACGGTTTATTCCGACGTCGAAGAGTTGCTGCGCGCCACCGCCAGCCAGACCGGCGAAAAAATAGGCATTCTTCGCGAGCGCCTGCAGGAGCACATGCATAAAGCCAAGGATCGCCTTGCCGACACCAAGGAAGTCGTGATCGACAAAACCAAGCAGGCCGCGAAAGTCACTGATGAGTATGTGCATGACAATCCATGGCACGCTGTCGGTATTGCCGCGGGCGTCGGACTGGTGATCGGTCTGCTGATCGGCCGCCGCTAAACGTTAGCGGGTCACTCGATGGAAGATCCGTCGCCAGAGGGCACGACCGAAGGGACCGTAAAAGGCGGCGCGTCGCAGGGTGGTTTGTTTCGCTCGCTACGCAACCTGTTGGCGACGCTGGTTGGCACAGCGCGCACGCGGCTTGAATTGCTGCAAGTCGAGCTCGAGGAAGAAAAGCTGCGGCTTGCTGGCATTGCCGTGCTGGCGATTGCCGCGGCTTTTTTTCTGGTGTTGGCGGTTCTGGTATTTACGTTGTTTGTGATCCTGCTGTTCTGGGATACGCACCGCGTGCTGGCGACCGGATTGATTGCGTCGGCGTACCTGATTGTGGGACTTTGTTGCGCCGCTGCCGCAAACCGGCGCGCGAGTATCAAATCCAAGTTGTTTGCCGCGAGTCTCGCGCAACTGGACGCAGACCGCGAGCGTTTGGCGCCCCCGGATTAGGTAATGTTAGCGGATCAGCAGATAGCGCTCGCGCTGCGCAAGGAACGCATACTGGCGCGCGTCGGCCACCAGCGTGAGCAACTCGCGCAGTACGGCGAGCGGCTCAAGAAGCCATGCGCGGTGGCCGATAAGATAATCGATGCTGGATGTTATGCAAGAGCGCATCCGTGGACGATGGGCGTTGTCGCCGCTGTCGCTGCGTTGATGGGTCGCCGGCATTTGTTGCGCGTGGCAGGGTACGCGTGGGGGGCGTGGCGTGCATGGCGTTTTATCGGCAGATGGGCGCGCGAGACGGGTTTTATTAATCATTTAAAAACAAATAGTTAAATAATAATGTCCAGGCTCGGAAAAATTGGAAAATCCACTACTCGCGCTATCGTATCCATGCGCGACCTTTCCGCGCGCGAACGGCGCCGGCTGGTAAGCGAAATCAGCCAGGTGCGCGGTTTGATGCCCCTGCTCATGAAGTCGCGCAACAAGCAGCAATGGACACGCGAGGACAAGGAGCAGCTCGCGGCTCATCTCAAGCGCATATCGACACTGAGTCCGTACCTGGTGGTGCTGGTCATGCCCGGCGGATTGCTGGCGTTGCCGGCCTTGGCATGGTGGCTGGATCGCCGCCGCCTGCGTGAACGTGCCGCAGCGTAGAATATTGTCTTGCAAGGGAGGCCCCGATGGTGGACAAGGCAGGCAAAGCGGGCGACACGCTGGGCTGCTACAACATATTCGATTTGCGCGAGATCGCGTTAAGGCGCGTGCCCAAGGGGCTGTTCGAATTCGTTGACCGTGGCACTGAAGATGAGGTCGCGCTACGCAATAATCGCAGCGTGTTCGAGCGTATTCGTTTGCAGCCGCGCACGCTTGTCGATGTATCCGCGCGCAGTCAGGCTGTCACACTTTTCGGCAAGCTGCACAAAATGCCGATTGTCATCGCGCCCACGGGCACCGCGGGCTTGATGTGGCACGAAGGCGAGATCGCGCTGGCGCGCGCCGCGGCGGAAGCGGGCATTCCGTTTACGCTGGCCACCGGCTCGATGACGGCGATGGAAAAAGTTGCCGATCAGGCCGGCGGCACACTGTGGTTTCAGCTCTACATGTGGCCCGACAAGTCGCTGTCGCACAAGCTGGTGGAACGCGCACGCGCGGCAGGCTATGAAGCGTTGGTGGTCACCGTGGACAATGCCGCGCCCGGCAATCGCGAATTCAATCTGCGCAATGGCTTCACTATTCCATTTACCTTTACCCGCAGAAACGTGACCGACGTGTTGATGCATCCGCGCTGGCTGGTGAATGTGCTGGCGCGCTACATGCTAACCACGGGCATGCCCAGGTATGAGAACTATCCCGCGGAGCTGAAACAAAGAATCACCGCTGCGCCAATGGGGCGTTCGTCGCTGCGCAACGATACCCTGAACTGGAACGACCTGCGCGCGCTGCGCAAGCTGTGGCCGCACAAACTGCTGGTGAAGGGCTTGCTGCATCCACAGGACGCAATCAACGCCGCCGACTGCGGCGCGGACGGCGTGATCGTGTCGAATCACGGTGGACGCAATCTCGACGGCGCGGTTTCACCGATCGAAGTACTGCCAGAAATCCTCGATGCCGTGGGCAAGCGCGTAACCGTGCTGGTAGACAGCGGTTTCCGTCGCGGCAGTGATATCGTGAAAGCACTGGCGCTCGGCGCGCACGCGGTGCAAATCGGACGCGGCACGCTTTACGGTGTGGCGGCGGGCGGCCGCGCGGGTGCGGCGCGCGCCATCGAGATCTATCGCGAGGAAATTGACCGTGTGCTGGCACTGCTCGGATGCGTCAGCGTTGCGGCATTGGGCAGGCATTATCTGCACATCGCCCCCGGTACTTTGCGTAGTGTTGCGTCGTCTAAACCGAATCTGCGATTGATAGGATCCGCGCACGCTGCTGCCGGAGAGTAGGCATGCTGACATTGCTGTTGTGGTTGACTCCCGTCATTGCCATTGCGGTTATCGTGTGGAATTACCAGCGGAAAGTCGCGGCGCGGGAGGCGGCCAGCAGCGAACGTCTCAAGGAATTCCTGAGCAAACCAGCCACGGAGGGTGTGACGGAGGAAGCACGTCCGGCAACCATTTCCGCACCCGCACCGGCGCCCACGGCAAGCATGCCGTCGCGGCCGTCAACAAATTATGCGGTGCGCGCGCGCCTGTTGACGCCACCGCAGACGGTGCTTTACTACCTGCTGAAAGCCAACCTGCCCGATTACGAAGTGCTGGCACAAGTCAGTATTGCGGCGTTTGTCGATGTGCCTTCCACGATGAGTGGTTTCGAGCGCGAGGCACGGGAGCGCCGGCTGGCAGGCGCAGTGGCCGATTTCGTGGTGTGCGACAAATCATTCAAGGCGGTTGCGGTGGTGCAATGCGGCGCGCGCGAAGGCAATGCTGCGGCGCTGGTTGCGTTTGCGCGCGATTGTGGCGAATCCGCCGGGCTGCGATGGGTGGAGGTGATGCCGGATGCATTGCCCAAGCGCGAAGCGATCAGGCAACAGGTGCTGGGCGCTTAGCGGTTCGGTCGTGCTGATTTCATCACGCTTCGGCGTCCGTCAGCATCATCCCTGCGCATGAACGCTCTGCATCTGCGCCGTTGGGATATTTTTTGCCGTGTCATAGATAACTTCGGCGATATCGGCGTGAGTTGGCGTTTGGCGCGGCAGCTCGTGACTGAACACGGCGTGGCGGTGCGCCTGTGGGTGGACCAAATGGCCAGTTTGAATGCCCTGTGCCCGCAGGTGAACGCCGATGCGCCGCGGCAGACGGTGGAAGGCGTGGAAATTTTCCAGACCGCGGATGAATCGGGATTTTCGTCTCCTGCGGATGTGGTGATCGAGGCCTTTGGTTGCGGATTGCCGCAAAACTATGTGGCCGCCATGACGGCTCGCAAGCAGGAACCGCTGTGGATTGTGCTGGAATATCTGAGCGCGGAGTCCTGGGTGCGCGATCATCATGGTTTGCTATCGCCGCACCCTCAATCGGGCATGCAGCGGTATTTCTTTTTCCCGGGATTTGCGGACGGCACCGGAGGCGTGTTGCGTGAGGCCGATCTGCTGGCGCGCCGTGATGCTTTTGATGCGCGGGCGAAGCGTGCCTGGTGGTCGCGCATGGGATTTGATGATGTGCCGCCGCACGCAACGTCGGTAACTCTGTTCGCCTATCCGCACGCACCGGTTCAGGCGCTGCTGGACGCATTCGCCGATGGCGCTGCGCCGATGGTGGCGGCGATACCGGAAGGGCCGCTGGCGCTGCATGTGCGCGACGCGTTTCACTGCAGTGGCAGCCATCGGCTGCGCAAGGGAAGCCTCGAACTGCGTTTTGTGCCCTTTGTGCCGCAGGCAGATTACGACGAATTGCTGTGGGCCTGCGATGTTAATTTCGTGCGCGGCGAAGATTCTTTCGTGCGCGCGCAATGGGCGGGGCGGCCGTTTGTGTGGCATATCTACCCGCAGGATGCCAGCGCGCACCTTGTAAAGCTGGATGCGTTTCTGAATATTTATGGCGACGACTTGTCGGCACCGGCTGCGCAAGCAGTGCGAGGCTTGTGGGGTGCATGGAATGGCGCGGCGGGCGCGCCGCCGGTCGCCGATGCGTGGCGTGTTTTTTGCCATGAAATTCCGGCGCAACTTCAACGTCTTCGACAATGGCAGAACAGCCTCTTGCGCAACGGTGACGTGGCCGGCAATCTGGTTCAATTCTGTCAAAAAATGATATAATTCAACGCTTTCCAACAATTTTTTGCGGCACGCGAGAAGGAACAAGCAATGAAGATAGCTCAGGAAATCAGAGCCGGTAACGTGATCATGGTGGGTCAGGACGCGATGGTGGTGCAGAAGGCCGAATTCAGCAAATCGGGCCGCAATGCTTCAGTGGTCAAGATGAAGCTCAAAAATCTGCTCACCGGTACCGGCACGGAGACGGTGTACCGCGCGGACGAAAAGTTCGACGTGGTAGTGCTTGAGCGCAAGGAAGTCACTTATTCGTACTTTGCCGAGCCGTCGTACGTGTTCATGGATGCCGAATTCAATCAGTACGAAGTCGACAAGGAAAACATGGGCGACGCGCTGAATTACCTCGAAGAAGGCA